>NZ_CAXQZB010000046.1:0-196931 GCF_964228225.1 Nocardioides sp. | reverse complement strand
CTCGGCCGGCAGACCCTCGGCGAGCCGCCACACGGCCTGCCACAGCGTGAGCCGCTGCGCCAGGACGTCGATGTAGCCGTCGGCCAGGCGCTGCGACACGGCCTGGAAGGTGCCGATCGGCCGCCCGAACTGCTCGCGGGTCTTGGCGTAGGCGGCCGTGAGCGCCAGCGCGCCCTCGGTGACGCCGAGCTGCTCGGCGGCGCTGCAGGCGAGCACCACCTGGTGCAGCCGGGAGGCCTCGACGTCCAGCCGCACGGCCGGGGCCGCCTCGAGGTCCAGGCGGGCGACGCTGTCGCCGTCGCTGACCCGGCCCGCGACCCGGGTGATACCGGCGGCGCCGAGGTCGAGCAGGAACACCGCGGTGCCGCCCTCCTCGGCGAGGGTGGCGGTGACGAGCGCGGCGTCGGCGGCCATCCCGGCGCGGACGAGCACCTTGGTGCCCGACAGCGCCCAGCCGGCGCCCTCGGCGCGGGCGACGACGGTGGGGCGCTGGGGCAGGTGCGAGCGCTCCTCGGCGAGGGCGACGGTGAGCAGGCGCTCGCCGTCGAGCCACGACGTCGCGGCCTCGGCGGCGGCGCCGGACTCACCGGCCAGCACCGCGGTGGCCGCACCGTGCACCGCCAGCGGGACGGGCGCCACGCGGCGCCCGACCTCGACGAGCACGCGGGCCAGCTCGATGAGCCCGAGACCGGCGCCGTTGACGGCCTCGGGCAGATGGAGGGTGAGCAACCCGGCCTCGCCGAGCTCGCGCCACAGGTCGCGGTCGAACCGGTCGCCGGCGGCCTCGACCTCCTTCATGCGGGCGGTGGTGGCGCGGTCGGTGAGGATCCGAGCGGTGAGGGCGGCGGCCTCGTCCTGCTCGGGGGTGAAGGTGAAGTCCATCGGGATCCTTGTTCCGGGAAGGGTGGGGGCGGGGTCGGTCAGCGCTTCGCGGCCGGCAGGCCGAGCCCGACGTAGCCGATGATGTCGCGCTGGATCTCGTTGGTGCCGCCGCCGAAGGTCATGACGAGGGAGGAGCGGTGGAACCGCTCGAGCCGCCCGGCCAGGGCGGCGCCGGGGGAGTCGGCCGTGAGTCCGGCGTGCGGGCCCACGATCTCCATCAGCGTGCGGTAGACCTCGGTGTTCAGCTCCGAGCCGTAGATCTTGATCGCCGAGGCCTCGGCGGGCGAAAGGCCCACCCCGGCGTCGGCGTCGGCGGCGAGCTTCCAGTTCAGCAGCGACAGCGCCTCCACCCGGGCGTGGGCCCGGCCCAGGGCCAGCTGCACCCACTCGGTGTCGATGACGCGCTGGCCGTCGGGGTTCTTGGTGGCCTGCGCCCACTCGCGCACGAGGTTGAGGGAGTGGATCGTCGGGGCCGCGGAGGTGAGCGAGACGCGCTCGTGGTTGAGCTGGTTCGTCATCAGTGGCCATCCGCCGTTGAGCTCGCCCACCAGGTTGGACACCGGCACGCGCACGTCCTCGTAGTAGGTGGCGCTGGTGTGCACCCCGGCCACGGTGTGCACGGGGGTGTAGGAGAAGCCCGGGGCGTCGGCGGGCACCAGGATCATCGACAGACCCTTGTGGCGGGGCAGGTCGGCGTCGGTGCGACAGGCCAGCCAGATCCAGTCGGCGTACTGGATGAGCGAGGTCCACATCTTCTGGCCGTTGATCACCCACTCGTCGCCCTCGCGTACCGCGCGGGTCTTCAGCGAGGCGAGGTCGGTGCCCGAGCCGGGCTCGGAGTAGCCGATGGAGAAGTGCAGCTCGCCGGCGAGGATCTTGGGCAGGAAGTAGTCCTTCTGCTCCTGGGTGCCGTACTGCATGATCGTCGGCCCCACCGTGTTGAGCGTGAGGTAGGGGATCGGGACCCCGGCGACGGCGGCGGCGTCGGTGAAGATCAGCTGCTCGATCATCGACCGGTTCTGGCCGCCGTACTCCGCGGGCCAGCCGATGCCCAGCCAGCCGTCGGCGCCGATCTGCCGGATGACCTCCTTGTAGACCCCGGCCTCACCGAACTCGCCGGTGGCCGAGGCCAGGCCCGCACGACGCTCGGGCGTGACCAGCTGGTCGAAGTACTCCTGGAGCTCCGCGCGGAGACGGAGGTGCTCGGGTTCGAGGGCTACGCGCATGCGGCAAGACTAGAACGTGTTCTCGTTTTGGGCTAGCCTCCTTCGGAAGATGGCACCTGGTCCCCGGCCGCGGGGACCGCACGGTAGGAAGGCATGTCATGAGCGAGATCCGCAGCCTGGACCAGGGCACCGCCCCCACCCGCTTCGCGCGCGGCTGGCACTGCCTGGGTCTGGCCTCGAGCTTCCGTGACGGCGCGCCGCACGCGGTGCGCGCCTTCGGGACCAAGCTCGTCGTCTGGGCCGACTCCCAGGGCGAGCTGAAGGTGCTCGACGGGTACTGCCGTCACATGGGCGGCGACCTCACCCAGGGCTCGGTCAAGGGCGACGAGATCGCCTGCCCCTTCCACGACTGGCGCTGGGGCGGCGACGGCAAGTGCAAGCTGATCCCCTACGCCCGCCGCGTGCCGCTGCGGGCCCGCACCCAGCGCTACGAGACCGCGATCGTCAACGACCAGCTGATGGTGTGGCACGACGTCGAGGGCTCGGCCGCCGACCACGACCTGCTGCCGCCGCAGCTGCCCGGCCTCGCCGAGGGCGAGTACACCGACTGGGTGTGGGTCAGCGAGGAGATCGAGGGCTCCAACTGCCGCGAGCTCATCGACAACGTCGTGGACATGGCGCACTTCTACTACGTCCACTTCGCCTTCCCGACCAGCTTCCGCAACGTCTTCGAGGGCCACCGCGCCACGCAGTACATGGAGTCCAAGGGCCGCCCCGACAAGGCCGGCGGCTACGGCAGCGCCGAGCTGTTCCTCAAGTCCGAGGCCACCTACTTCGGGCCGTCGTACATGATCAACTGGCTCGACACCGACTACAAGGGCTTCCAGACCGAGGTCGTGCTCATCAACTGCCACATCCCGACCGGACCGGACTCCTTCACCCTGCAGTACGGCATCGTGGTGAAGAAGCCCGAGGGCATGGACGACGACACCGCCAACTTCATCGGGCGCAAGTACGCCGAGATGTTCGGCGACGGGTTCCTCCAGGACGTGCACATCTGGAAGAACAAGGTCCCGGTGCAGAACCCGCTGCTGTGCGAGGAGGACGGGCCGGTCTACCAGCTGCGCCGCTGGTACGAGCAGTTCTACGTCGACGTCGCCGACGTCGCGCCCGAGATGACCGACCGGTTCGAGTTCGAGGTCGACACCACCAAGGCCAACGAGTTCTGGCAGGCCGAGGTGGCCGAGAACCTGCGCGAGAAGGCCGAGCAGGACGCGGCCGACGGCGCGCCCGCGGCCCACTGAGGCCCCGCCGCCATGGCGTCCTTCGTGCCGCACGACCCGGCCACCCTGGTCGACCAGCAGCTCTACACGCAGGCGCGCCTGGTGGAGGTGGCCTGCCTGGACTGCCTCGCGCGCGTGCGCGTGAAGAAGAACAGCGAGCACCAGACCTCCATCCAGTGGTCGGCGCAGGCGCGGGCCGCGTGCCCCGAGCTGGCGCGCATCGACCGGGCGGGCCCCGACGGCCGGACGCTGCACGCCGGCTGTGCGCGGCTGACCGCCAGCATCGAGGCCGCCACCCGGGACGGTGACGTGCCCGTGGGCGCCCTCGACGGATACTGAACCCGCCGCCGGGTCGCCGGTCGGCCCACCCCACAAGCACCCGCAGGAGAGCACACCGCCGTGGAGCAGTCCTACGAGCTGGAGGTCGTCGAGGTGGTCGAGGAGACCGCCGACGCCCGCTCGGTCACCTTCGCCGTCCCCGCCGCCGACCGGGAGGCCTTCGCCTACCGTCCCGGCCAGTTCCTGACCCTGGCGATCCCGAGCGACCTCACGGGGATCGCGGCCCGCTGCTACTCGCTGTCCAGCAGCCCCACCGCGGGCGCCGACCGCCTCACGGTCACGGTCAAGCGCACCGCCGAGGGGTACGCCTCCAACTGGATCTGCGACGAGGTCCGGCCCGGCTCCACGCTGCGGGTGCTCCCGCCCAGCGGGATCTTCACGCCGAAGGACCTCGACGCCGACCTGCTGCTGTTCGCCGGCGGCAGCGGCGTCACCCCGATCATGTCGATCCTGCGCACCGCGCTGCGCGACGGGTCGGGCCGGATCCTGGTGTTCTACGCCAACCGCGACGAGGCCTCGGTGATCTTCGCCGAGGAGCTGCGCGACCTCGCGGCCGCGCACCCCGACCGCCTCCAGGTCATCCACTGGCTGGAAAGCGTGCAGGGACTGCCGTCGCTGGAGCAGCTGCGCGCGCTCGCCGCCGACCACCTCGAGCGCGACGCGTTCTGCTGCGGGCCGGCGCCGTTCATGAAGCTGGTCGCCACCGCACTCAAGGAGCTCGGGTTCCCGCGGGAGCGGCGCCACCAGGAGAAGTTCGTCTCCTTGGGTGGCAACCCCTTCCCCGACGTCGTCGTGGACCCAGGTGCCCCAGGGGCCGACGCCGCGCTCGAGCAGGCCCAGGACGCCGCGGAGGCGACCGAGGCCGCCGATGCCGCCGACGCCGTGGGAGAGGGAGGTGCGGTCGCGGGTCCCGTCGTCGTCAGCGCCGAGCTGGACGGCACCACGGTGGAGTTCGACGACTGGGACGGGCGCTGCACGCTGCTGGAGTTCCTGGAGTCCAAGGGCGTCAAGGCGCCGTACTCGTGCCGGGAGGGGGAGTGCTCGGCCTGTGCGGTGCGGCTCCTGGAGGGCGACCTGGCGATGGCGCACAACGACGTCCTCGACGCCGAGGACCTCGACGAGGGCATCCGGCTGGCCTGCCAGGCCACGCCGCTCGCCGACGTGGTGCGCGTCACCTACTCCTGATACCCCCGGGGGCCTGATCCACAGATTGGTAACAAACTTTCATCGGCACGGACTGGTCTAGACCTCTTTATCCAATATTCGGTAACAACTGGCGCCACCGTGCTGTTACCGATTCACTGGTGTCACACGGTCTCGTCGCACCTCTGGGGAGAGGGTCGGCGGGACCGTGCCCAGCAGCGCCGCATCGGGCGCCGACGAGAGGACACCGCCATGACCGTCACCGTGATCTGTGTGGTCGGCGTCGTGGTCCTGGGCGTGATCGCCCTCGTCGGCGCCTGGTCGGTGGCCTCGCCGGCCTCCGCCGGCGCCCGTGACGCCGACGCCCGCCGGCGTCGGACCTGGGTCACCCAGCACCCCACCGAGGTGAACTCGGGCGACATCCACGCCGCCCTCGTGGTGGCCGGTCTGCCCCGCGCCGAGGCGGCGCAGCTGGTCGCTCGGGCCCGCGAGCTCGGCGTCAAGCCGTTCACGATGTGGCTCTGGATCCAGCAGCACGGCGCCGACGCGCTGCAGGTCGTCGTCGGTGCCGACCTCGGCCACGCCGAGCTGCTCGGCCACCTCGGCGCCGGCACCGTGCCGGACCTGCAGGAGCTGCGCGTCTTCGCCCGGCTCAACGGCTACGACCTGCCCGAGACCCGCCTCACCGCCCGCACCGCTCCGGGGGCCGCCGGCGCCAGCGCTGCCGCGGCGATGCCCCAGGTGCTGCCGGTCGGTGGCCTGCCCGCACCGGTGCGCCCCGCGTCGGAGGACGTGCTGGCCGCCCTGGACTTCACGGTCGACGACGACGGACTGGCCGCCTGAGCGGCCCCCGGGCCTGTCGCCCCACGCCCGTGCACGTCCGATCGGCGGGGTGACCTGGCCCGAACGGGCCATCCGGCCCTGAGCGTCCGGCCGGTGTCGCGGCGTGCTCGCGCGCGCCAGGATCGGTGGCACCGTCCACCGTCCCCACGCCCCGAGGTCCGTCACCCATGATCACCCCCGCCCTGGTCTCGCGCGCCGCTGTGCTGCGGGTGCGCCGGTACTGGGCCGACGGTGTGGGTCGTGGTGCCCGGCTGCGTGCAGTGGCGGCCGACCCGACCCGTGCCACCTGGGCGGACGTGGTCGACCTGCTGGCCCACCACGGGGTGCCCGAGCCGCACCTCGCCGGATTCATGCGCCACGTAGCGCGCTTGGAAGGGCTGCCGGTCACCCCCACCGCCGTCTGGTGGTGGGTCCAGGCCCACGACGGCATCGCGCTGCTCGATCTGCTCGACGCCGCGCTGGACGACGCCGAGCTCGCGCGTCGTCTCCGGGGACCGGTCGTCTCACGTCTCGTGGGGCGCACCGCCTGACCGCGCCCCCCGGACGCCGCGGCAAGGGAGGTTGCTGCGACCGCCGGGCGGCGACGTCAGGGCCCTCCGGCCCCGGCGCCGGATCCCGCGCGGGCTACCAGCCGCGTTCGCGCCACTCCGCGAGGTGGGGCCGCTCGGCGCCGAGCGTGGAGTCGCCGCCGTGGCCGGGGTAGAACCAGGTGTCGTCGGGCAGGGTGCCGAAGACGCGGTGCTCGACGTCGTCGATGAGGGACACGAACGCGGCGTCGTCGCCGAAGGTGCCGCCCACGCCGCCGGGGAACAGCTAGTCGCCGGTGAACAGGTGCCACGAGCCGCCGGGCGCGGGGTCGTGGTAGGCCAGCGCGATCGAGCCGGGGGTGTGGCCGGTGATGCGGATGACGTTGAGCTCGCACGCGCCGACGCGCACGACGTCCTCGTGCTCGACGCGCACGTCGACGGCCACCCCGGTCTGCTCGGTGATGGCGTCGGCGTCGGGGGCACCGGCCACGGTCGAGGCCCCGGTGGCGGCGACGACGGCGGCCAGCGCCCGGTGGTGGTCCCAGTGCTGGTGGGTGGTGACGACCGTGGCGAGGCCGCCGTCGCCGACCAGTGCGAGCAGGGCGTCGGCGTCGTCGGCGGCGTCGACGAGCAGCTGCTCGCCCGTGGCGTGGCAGCGCAGGAGGTAGGCGTTGTTGGCCATCTTCTCGTCGACGGCCACCTTGGTGATCGTCAGCTCCTGCAGCGTGCGGACCGCCGGGGCGCCCCCGACCTGGACCTCTCCGGTGTACGTCACGGAGCCGATCGTGCCACGCCGCGACGTCCCCCGCGACGGGCCCCTGTCGCGGGGGTGAGGTCGCAGGGGGAAGGATGGCCCCGGCGGAGCGCGGTGCGTCGACTTGCCCCGGAGCAGCGCGTGACGAACACTTGTTCGAACCCCCGCCCGCCGTGGCACCCGCCAGACAACCGCCCCCGCACCTGAGGAAGCCCGAGGACGACCGTGGCCGACCAGCTCATCATCCGAGGCGCCCGCGAGCACAACCTCAAGGACGTCTCCCTCGACCTGCCCCGCGACGCGCTCATCGTGTTCACCGGGCTGTCGGGGTCGGGCAAGTCCTCGCTGGCCTTCGACACGATCTTCGCCGAGGGACAGCGCCGCTACGTCGAGTCGCTCTCCGCCTACGCCCGCCAGTTCCTGGGCCAGATGGACAAGCCCGACGTCGACTTCATCGAGGGCCTCTCGCCGGCGGTGTCGATCGACCAGAAGTCGACCTCGCGCAACCCGCGCTCGACGGTCGGCACCATCACCGAGGTCTACGACTACCTGCGCCTGCTCTACGCCCGTGCCGGCCGGCCGCACTGCCCCACCTGCGGGGCGCCGATCGAGCGGCAGACCCCGCAGCAGATCGTCGACCGGGTGCTGGCGATGGAGGAGGGGCTGCGCTTCCAGGTGCTCGCCCCGGTGGTGCGCGGCCGCAAGGGCGAGCACGTCGAGCTGTTCAAGCAGCTGCAGACCCAGGGCTTCAGCCGGGTGCGCGTGGACGGCGAGACCCACACCCTCGACGCCCCGCCCACGCTGGACAAGAAGTACAAGCACTCCATCGACGTCGTCATCGACCGGATCGCGGTCAAGGAGACCGCCCGGCGCCGTCTCACCGACTCCGTCGAGACCGCCCTGCGGCTCTCCGGCGGACTGGTGGTGCTCGACTTCGTCGACCGTGACGCCGACGCGCCCGACCGCGAGCAGAAGTTCAGCGAGCGGATGGCCTGCCCCAACGACCACGTCATCGACACCGACGAGCTCGAGCCGCGCTCCTTCTCCTTCAACAGCCCCTTCGGCGCCTGCCCCGCCTGCTCGGGCCTGGGCACGAAGATGGAGGTCGACCCCGAGCTGGTGGTCCCCGACCCCACCGCCACCCTCGCCGAGGGTGCGCTGCAGCCGTGGTCGCACGCCACCGTGGCCGACTACTTCCTCAAGCTGCTCGGTGCCCTGGGCGACGTGCTCGACTTCGACATCGACACCCCGTGGGAGAACCTGCAGCCCAAGGTGCAGCAGACGATCCTGGACGGCTACCCGCGCAAGGTGCAGGTCGTCACCATGAACCGCCTGGGCCGGATGCGGTCCTACCAGGCCGACTTCGAGGGCGTGCGCCGCTACGTCGAGCGTCGTCACCGCGAGGCCGAGACCGACACCAGCCGCGAGCGCTTCGAGGGCTTCATGCGCGAGGTGCCCTGCCCGACCTGCAATGGCAGCCGGCTGAAGTCGGTGTCGACCTCGGTCACCCTCGGCGCGCGCGAGAACGGCGGCCTCAACATCGCCGAGGTCTGCGCCCTGCCGATCGCGGAGTCCGCGGCCTACCTGCGCGGGCTCGACCTCAGCGCCCGCGAGCGCCAGATCGGCGAGCGCGTGCTCAAGGAGATCCAGGAGCGGCTGCAGTTCCTGCTCGACGTCGGGCTCGACTACCTCTCCCTGGACCGGCCCTCGGGGTCGCTGTCGGGCGGGGAGGCCCAGCGCATCCGGCTCGCCACCCAGATCGGTGCGGGCCTCGTGGGCGTGCTCTACGTCCTCGACGAGCCCTCCATCGGGCTGCACCAGCGCGACAACCAGCGCCTCATCGAGACCCTGGTGCGGCTCAAGGACCTCGGCAACACCCTCATCGTCGTCGAGCACGACGAGGACACCATCCGCGAGGCCGACTGGATCGTCGACATCGGTCCCGGCGCCGGCGAGCACGGTGGCCAGGTCGTGCACAGCGGCACGGTGCCCGACCTGCTCGCCCACCCCGACTCCGTCACCGGGCAGTACCTCTCCGGGCGCCGCGAGATCCCCGTGCCCGCGATCCGCCGGCCCCGCACGAAGGGCCGCGAGCTGAAGGTGATCGGCGCCCGCGAGCACAACCTGCGCGACGTCGACGTGGCCTTCCCGCTGGGCGTGTTCACCGCCGTCACCGGCGTGTCCGGCTCGGGCAAGTCGACCCTGGTCAACGACATCCTCTACACCTCCCTGGCCAAGCAGATCTACTCCGCGCGGGCCATCCCGGGGCGCCACCAGCGCATCACCGGCCTCGAGCACGTCGACAAGGTGATCCACGTCGACCAGTCGCCGATCGGGCGCACCCCCCGGTCCAACCCCGCCACCTACACCGGCGTCTTCGACCACGTCCGCAAGCTCTTCGCGGCCACGCCCGAGGCGAAGGTGCGCGGCTACCTCCAGGGCCGGTTCTCCTTCAACGTCAAGGGCGGTCGCTGCGAGGCCTGCGCCGGCGACGGCACGATCAAGATCGAGATGAACTTCCTGCCCGACGTCTACGTCCCGTGCGAGGTCTGCCACGGCGCGCGGTACAACCGCGAGACCCTCGAGGTGCACTACACGGGCAAGACCATCGCCGAGGTCCTCGACATGCCGATCGAGGAGGCCGTGGAGTTCTTCGCCGCGGTCCCGGCGATCGCCCGTCACCTCACGACGCTGGTGGAGGTGGGGCTGGGCTACGTCCGGCTCGGCCAGCCCGCCACCACGCTGTCGGGCGGCGAGGCGCAGCGGGTCAAGCTGGCCGCCGAGCTGCAGAAGCGCTCCACCGGACGCACGGTGTACGTGCTCGACGAGCCCACCACGGGCCTGCACTTCGAGGACATCCGCAAGCTGCTGCTCGTGCTCGGGCGCCTGGTCGACGCCGGCAACACCGTGCTGGTCATCGAGCACAACCTCGACGTCATCAAGACCGCCGACTGGATCATCGACATGGGCCCTGACGGCGGGTCCCGCGGCGGACTCGTCGTCGTGGAGGGCACGCCGGAGGAGGTCGCGGCCCACGAGACCAGCCACACCGGCCGGTTCCTCAAGCCGCTGCTGGAGGGTCGCGAGGCCGCCCAGCCCGGCCGGCCGAAGGCGGCCACCGACGACCTCCCCGCCACCCAGATGGCCAAGCGGGCGGCCCGCAAGAAGGCGGCCGCCCAGGCGCGGGCCAAGGCCCGGGAGAGCTGAGGGGAGCTCGATTCGTCCGCACGAGCGGTTGAAACGGTGGATCCTTCAACTACGTTCGAGCCAGACCCGGCCCTGCGGCCGGCGCCCCGGCCCGACAACCCACACCCCAGGTGGTCCCGACATGACCGACGCGCAGACCGATCGTGAGCCCCGCCCCACCCGACGCATGGTGTTCCAGGGACTCGGCGCCCTCGGCGTCGCGGTGGCCCTCGCCGGATGCGGGGGCGGCGACACCACCGCCGCGCCCGCCGCGGGGGAGGTCCTCGTCCCCGCCGCCGACGTCCCGGTGGGCGGCGGCGTCGTGCTCAGTGACGCCGGCGTCGTGGTCACCCAGCCGGTGGCGGGCACCTTCGAGGGGTACAGCAACATCTGCACCCACCAGGGCCTCCCGCTGGCCCGGGTCGGCGCCGACGGCATCGAGTGCGACGTGCACGGCAGCCGGTTCTCCATCACCGACGGCAGCGTGGCCAACGGCCCCGCCGACGCTCCGCTGGGGCGCGTCGCCGTGCGTCTGGAGGGCGACAACATCGTCACCGCCTGAGGGGTGGGGTTCGCCGTCCTCCGTCGCACCAAGCAGACGGCAGGTCCTAAGGCCCGACACACCTGCCGTCTGCTGGTGACGACGGGCGACGGGTACCACCGGCACCGGGTTGTCGGGAGGACCTCCTAGGGTGGACGGGTGCCGTCGTCCCGCTCCTCCCGAGGCCCGTCGTCCTACCGGCCGGAGCCGGGGTCGATCCCCACGCAACCCGGCGTCTACCGCTTCCACGACGCCGCCGGCCGCGTCATCTACGTCGGCAAGGCCAAGAACCTGCGGTCCCGCCTGTCCAGCTACTTCCAGGACGTCGCGAACCTGCACCACCGCACCGCCACGATGGTCACCACCGCGGCGGGCGTGGAGTGGACGGTGGTCAACACCGAGGTCGAGGCGCTGCAGCTGGAGTACTCCTGGATCAAGGAGTTCGACCCCCGCTTCAACGTCAAGTACCGCGACGACAAGTCCTACCCCTGGCTGGCGGTCACCGTCGGTGAGGAGTTCCCCCGGGTGATGGTGGGGCGGGGCGCCAAGCGCAAGGGCACCCGCTACTTCGGCCCCTACAGCCATGCCTGGGCGATCCGCGAGACCGTCGACATCCTGCTGCGGGTCTTCCCGATGCGCTCGTGCAGCGCCGGGGTCTTCAAGCGCTCCGCCCAGGTCGGACGCCCGTGCCTGCTGGGCTACATCGAGAAGTGCAGCGCCCCGTGCGTCGGCCAGGTCAGCGCCGAGGAGCACCGCCGGATCGTCGACGACTTCTGCTCCTTCATGGCCGGTCAGACCCGGCCGTTCCTCAAGCGCATCGAGCGCGAGATGTACCAGGCCTCCGACGACCTCGAGTTCGAGCGGGCCGCCCGGCTGCGCGACGACCTCGGCGCCCTCGAGCGGGCGCTGGAGAAGCAGGCGGTGGTGCTCGGCGACGGCGCCGACGCCGACGTCATCGCCCTCGCCGAGGATCCGCTGGAGGTCGCGGTGCAGATCTTCTACGTGCGCGGCGGCCGCATCCGGGGCCAGCGCGGCTGGGTCGCCGACCGGGTCACCGACGGCACCACCGCCGAGCTGGTCGAGGACTTCGTGCTCCAGTTCTACGCCGGCGACCCCGAGTCGGTGCCGAAGGAGATCCTGGTGCCCGAGCTGCCGCCGGCCGCCGAGACGCTGGAGTCGCTGCTGGGCGAGCTGCGGGGCAGCAAGGTCCAGATCCGGGTGCCCCAGCGCGGCGACAAGCGCACGCTGCAGGAGACGGTCGCCACGAACGCGGCCCAGTCGCTGGCGCTGCACAAGACCAAGCGCGCCAGCGACCTCACCACCCGCAACCGCGCCCTGGAGGAGATCCGCGACGCGCTCGACCTCGACGAGGCACCGCTGCGGATCGAGTGCTTCGACGTCTCCAACCTGCAGGGCACCGAGGTGGTGGCCTCCATGGTGGTCTTCGAGGACGGACTGGCCCGCAAGGGCGAGTACCGGCGCTTCGTCATCCGCGGCGTCGACGGCCAGAACGACGTCGCCTCCATGCACGAGGTCATCACCCGACGCTTCCGGCGCCTGCTCGACGAGCAGGCCACCTCCGAGGTCCGCGAGGGCGAGGGCGGGGGACCGCTGCTGGTCGATCCCGAGACCGGCCGCCCGCGCAAGTTCGCCTACGCCCCCGGCCTGGTCGTCGTCGACGGCGGCCCGCCGCAGGTCGCAGCCGCCCAGCAGGCGCTCGACCAGCTCGGCATCGACGACGTCCCGGTGTGCGGGCTCGCCAAGCGGCTGGAGGAGGTGTGGCTGCCGGGCCAGGAGGACCCGGTCATCCTCGCGCGGTCCTCCGAGGGCCTCTACCTGCTCCAGCGGGTGCGCGACGAGGCGCACCGCTTCGCCATCGCCCACCACCGCGGCCGTCGCTCGCGCACCATGGTCGAGAGCGTGCTCGACGACGTCCCCGGCCTGGGCGAGGTCCGGCGCAAGACCCTGATGACCCACTTCGGCTCCCTCAAGCGGCTGCGCGAGGCCGACGTCGAGGACATCGCCCGGGTGCCGGGCATCGGGCCGCGCACGGCGGCGGCCATCAAGGATGCGGTCACCGCGGCGTCCGGGAGCGGGCAGACTGTCGCCGTGAACACCGCCACCGGAGAGATCGTCGAGTCGTGAGCGACCAGCCCCCCGTCCTCACCGTCGTCCCCGACCCGCCGAGCGGCGACCGCCCGGCGCAGCCGCAGGGCGAGCTCGTCGTCGTCACCGGCATGACCGGCGCGGGACGCAGCACCGCGGCCAAGGAGCTGGAGGACCTCGGCTTCTTCGTCGTCGACAACCTCCCGCCCAGCCTGCTCCCCGACGCCGTGCGCCTCATCGACCAGGCCCACGGCACCGCGCAGCGGCTCGCCGTCGTGGTCGACGTCCGGTCGGGCTCGTTCTTCGCCGCGCTGCGCACCCACCTGGCCCAGGGGGTGCCCTCGCGTCGCACGACCCTGCTCTTCCTCGACGCCCCCGACGAGGTCCTCGTGCGCCGCCAGGAGGCCGCGCGGCGTCCCCACCCGCTGCAGGGCACCGGCCGCCTGCTTGACGGTCTCACCCGCGAGCGGGCGGTCCTGGCCGACCTGCGCGGCGAGGCCGATCTCGTCATCGACACCGGGGCGCTCAACGTCCACCAGCTCACCGAGCGGGTGGCCGCCGCCTTCGGCACCCCGCAGGGCACCTCGCTCAAGGTCACCGTGGTCAGCTTCGGCTTCAAGTACGGCATCCCGGTGGACGCCGACTACCTCGCCGACATGCGGTTCCTCCCCAACCCGTTCTGGATCCCCGAGCTGCGCAGCCACACCGGCCGCGACAGCGACGTCGCCGAGTACGTGCAGACGCGACCCGGCGCCGCGGAGTTCCTCGACCAGTACGTGCCGCTGCTGCTCGGCGTCGGCGAGGGCTACCTGCGCGAGGGCAAGCGCTTCATGCGGGTCGCGATCGGCTGCACCGGCGGCAAGCACCGCAGCGTCGCGATGAGCGAGGAGATCGCACGCCGCCTGAGCGAGCGCGGTCACGCCGCGCGGGCCATCCACCGCGACCTCGGGCGCGAGTGAGCGCGCGATGACGACCCCGGCGCAGCCGGGCGCGGAGCAGCGCGCCCAGTCCGTGGTGGCCCTCGGCGGCGGCCACGGGCTGTTCGGCTCCCTCAGCGCGCTGCGGCAGCTGCTCGACGACCTCACCGTCGACCAGTTGACCGCCGTCGTCACCGTGGCCGACAACGGCGGATCCTCCGGCCGGTTGCGCGGCGAGTTCGGCGTGCTGCCGCCCGGCGACCTCCGCATGGCGCTCGCCGCGCTGTGCGGCGACCACGAGTGGGGCGACACCTGGGCCCGCGTGCTGCAGCACCGCTTCGCCGGCGACGGTGAGATGCGCGGCCACGTCGTCGGCAACCTGCTCATCGTCGGCCTCTGGGAGCTGCTCGGCGACCACGTCGACGCCCTCGACTGGGTCGGCCGGTTGCTCGGCGCGCGCGGCCGCGTGCTGCCGATGGCCCTCGAACCGATGGACATCACCGCCGACGTGCGCGGCCTCGACCCCACCGACCCCGACGCCCTCACCAAGGTGCGCGGCCAGGTGGAGGTCGCCACCACCGACGGCGTCATCACCTCGATCGCGCTCGAGCCCGCCGAGCCCGCGGTCAGCCCCGCGGTGCTGCAGGTCATCGAGGATGCCGACTGGGCCGTGCTCGGCCCGGGGTCGTGGTTCACCTCCGTGCTGCCGCACCTCATGGTGCCCGCACTGCGGGCCGCCCTGAGCCGCACGGCGGCGCGGCTGGTCGTCGTCCTCAACCTGGAGGAGCAGGCGGGGGAGACCGGGGGGTTCGCGCCGGCCGACCACCTCACCGCGCTCGTCGAGCACGCTCCCGGTCTGGAGATCCACTCGGTGCTCGCCGATCGACGGAGCGTGGGCGACGGACTGGCCGACCTCGAGGAGACGGTCGCCGCGATCGGCGCTCGGCTCGTGCTCGACGACGTCGCCGCCGACGACGGCACGCCCCGTCATGACGCGACGAAGCTGGCTCGCGCCTACGCGCGGATCTTCGCCGCGGGGTGAGCCGACCGCCTCGCGGCCCCACCGCCCGGGCTGCGAGGGTTGTTGACCGGCGTGGCAGGATCAGCCGCATGGCGATGACGGCTCAGGTGAAAGCGGAACTGGCCAGCACTCCCATCACCAAGGCCTGCTGCCGCAAGGCGGAGGTCGCCTCGACGCTGCGCTTCGCCGGCGGCCTGCACATCGTGGGCGGACGCATCGTGGTGGAGGCCGAGCTCGACACGGGTGCCGCCGCGCGCCGCCTGCGCCGCGACATCGCGGAGATCTACGGTCAGAGCTCCGACGTCGTGATGGTGCAGGGCAACGGCCTGCGCAAGGGCAGTCGCTACATCGTGCGCGTCGCGCGCGACGGTGAGGCGCTCGCCCGCCAGACCGGCCTGCTCGACCAGCGCGGACGACCCGTGCGCGGCCTGCCCCCCGCCGTGGTGTCGGGCGGTGCGTGCGACGCGGTGGCCGCGTGGCGCGGGGCCTTCCTCGCCCACGGCTCGCTCACCGAGCCCGGCCGCTCCTCGTCGCTGGAGGTCACCTGCCCCGGCTCGGAGGCGGCGCTCGCCCTCGTCGGCGTCGCGCGGCGCCTCGGCATCGGCGCCAAGGCGCGCGAGGTGCGCGGCGTCGACCGCGTCGTCATCCGCGACGGCGACGCGATCGGCCAGCTGCTCACCCGGCTCGGCGCCCACGAGTCGCTCATGGCCTGGGAGGAGCGGCGCAAGCGCCGCGAGGTGCGCGCCACCGCCAACCGCTTGGCCAACTTCGACGACGCCAACCTGCGCCGCTCCGCGCGCGCCGCCGTCACGGCCGGCGCCCGCGTGGCCCGCGCCATGGAGATCCTCGGCGAGGAGGTGCCCGACCACCTCAAGATGGCCGGCGAGCTGCGCCTCGAGCACAAGCAGGCCTCCCTCGAGGAGCTCGGCCAGCTGCACGAGCCGGTGCTCACCAAGGACGCGATCGCGGGGCGGATCCGACGTCTGCTCGCGATGGCCGACAAGCGCGCCGAGGACCTCGGCATCCCTGACACCGAGGCGTCGCTGACGCCCGAGATGCTCGCCGGCGACGCCTGAGCCGACGGTGTCCGCGGCCCTCGGACCGCTCCCGCGCGTCGCGCAATGTTGTTTTGCCTTCGATCATGTTGTTACTTGCCCGTATCGCGGGATCGTCACGTGCCCGGTGGGTACCGGAGGGCTAGTGTCGGCGTTGTGACCGCATGACCTGCGTCACAAGTGCGCCTCGACCCACCCGAGACCATCCGGCGCCACCGCGTCGGCGACGAAGGAGCCACCCCCAGTGACCGTGCGCGTAGGCATCAACGGATTCGGCCGCATCGGCCGCAACTTCTTCCGCGCGGTGCGAGCCGCCGGCGTCGACATCGAGATCGTCGGCGTCAACGACCTCACCGACAACGCGACCCTGGCCCACCTGCTGAAGTACGACTCCGTGCTCGGCCCGCTCGGCGTGGAGGTGACCTCCACCGACAAGGCGATCGTCGTCGACGGCGTCGAGATCCGCGCCTTCGCCGAGCGCGACCCCGCGGCCCTGGGTTGGGGCGAGCTCGGCGTCGACGTCGTGATCGAGTCCACCGGCTTCTTCACCGACGCCACCGCCGCCCGCGCCCACGTGGACGGCGGCGGCGCACGGCGCGTCATCATCTCCGCGCCCGCCAAGAACGAGGACCTCACGGTCGTGATGGGCGTCAACCACGGGCTCTTCGACCCGGCGCAGCACGTCGTGCTCTCCAACGCCTCCTGCACCACCAACTGCCTCGCGCCGATGGCGAAGGCGCTCAACGACGGTCTCGGCATCGTCAAGGGCCTGATGACCACGGTGCACGCCTACACCGCGGACCAGAACCTGCAGGACAACATCCACCGCGACCTGCGTCGTGCTCGCGCCGCGGCGCTCAACATCGTGCCGACCTCCACCGGCGCGGCGAAGGCGCTCGGCCTCGTGCTGCCTGAGCTGAAGGGCAAGCTCGACGGCTACGCGCTGCGCGTGCCCACCCCCACGGGTTCGCTGACCGACCTCTCCTTCGAGGCTGCCCGCGACACCTCGGTGGAGGAGGTCAACGAGATCATGCGTGCGGCCGCCGACGGGCGGATCATCCGCTACTCCACCGATCCGATCGTCAGCTCCGACATCGTCTCCGACCCGGCGTCCTGCATCTTCGACGCGCCGCTCACCAAGGTGATCGGCAACCAGGTCAAGGTGGCCGGCTGGTACGACAACGAGTGGGGCTACTCCAACCGCCTCGCCGACCTCGTGCTGCACATCGGCCGGAGCTGAGATGCGGGCCCGTCCCGTCGTGAGCCGCCGCGCCACGACGGGCGCCGCCCCCGCTACGCTCCGCCTGTGACTGCCGTGAACGCATCCAGCGCCGAGTTCCTCGCGGGGGTGACCGGCCGCCGCGTGCTGGTCCGCTCCGACCTCAACGTGCCGCTCGAGGGCACCACCATCACCGACGACGGCCGCATCCGCGCCAGCGTGCCGACCATCCGCGCGCTCGCCGAGGCCGGTGCCCGCGTGGTCGTGGTGGCCCACCTCGGCCGCCCGAAGGGCGCACCCGACCCGGCCTACTCGCTGGCGCCGGTCGCGGCTCGCCTCGGCGAGCTGCTCGGTCGCGAGGTCGCCTTCGCCGCCGACACCGTCGGGTCGTCGGCCCAGGAGACCGTCGCGGGCCTGGCCGACGGTGACGTCGCCCTGCTCGAGAACGTGCGCTTCAACGCGGGCGAGACCAGCAAGGACGACGCCGAGCGCGGAGCCTTCGCCGACGAGCTCGCCGCCCTCGCCGACGCCTTCGTGAGCGACGGCTTCGGCGTGGTTCACCGCAAGCAGGCCAGCGTCTACGACGTCGCACAGCGCCTGCCGCACGCAATGGGCGGCCTCGTCGCGGCGGAGATCGACGTCCTGCGCCGGCTCACCATCGAGCCGGAGCGGCCCTACGTCGTCGTTCTCGGCGGCTCGAAGGTCTCCGACAAGCTGGGCGTGATCGACAACCTGCTCGGCAAGGCCGACAAGCTGCTCATCGGTGGCGGCATGGTGTTCACCTTCCTCAAGGCCCAGGGCCACGAGGTCGGCACGAGCCTGCTCGAGGAGGACCAGCTCGACACGGTGCGCGCCTACCAGGCGCGCGCTGACGAGCTCGGCGTCGAGATCGTGCTGCCCACCGACATCGTGGTGGCCGACTCCTTCGGCGACGAGGCCTCGGCGCGCGTGGTCGCTGCCGACGCCATCCCCGCCGAGACCCTCGGCCTCGACATCGGACCCGCCTCCGGCGAGGCGTTCGCCGCGGCGCTCGCCGACGCGCGCACCGTCTTCTGGAACGGCCCCATGGGCGTCTTCGAGCAGCCCGCCTTCGCGGAGGGGACCCGCGCGGTCGCGGCCGCGCTCACGAAGGTGCCGGGCCTCTCGGTGGTCGGCGGAGGCGACTCGGCCGCCGCCGTCCGCGCGCTGGGGTTCGACGAGTCCTCCTTCGGTCACATCTCCACCGGCGGCGGTGCGAGCCTGGAGTACCTCGAGGGCAAGGAACTGCCCGGCATCACCGTCCTGGAAGGTTGACCCGTCATGGCCAAGCGCACCCCCGCCCCGTCGGCCCCCGGCGGGCGCACCCCGCTGATGGCGGGCAACTGGAAGATGAACCTCAACCACGCCGAGGCGGTGGGCCTGGTGCAGAAGCTCGCCTGGACCCTGTCGGACAAGCGGCACGACTACGGCCGCGTCGAGGTCGCCGTCATCCCGCCCTTCGTCGACATCCGCTCCGTGCAGACCATCGTCGACGGCGACCGGCTCTCGATCCGCTACGGCGCGCAGGACGTCTCGCGTCACGCCGGCGGCGCCTACACCGGCGAGATCTCCGCCGCGATGCTCGCCAAGCTGGGCTGCTCCTACGCGGTGGTCGGGCACTCCGAGCGCCGCGAGTACCACGCCGAGGACGACGCCCTGGTCGCCGCCAAGGCCAAGGCCGCGCTGGGTGAGGGCATCACGCCGATCGTGTGCGTCGGCGAGGGTCTCGAGGTTCGCCAGGCCGGCGAGCACGTGTCCCACACCCGTGCCCAGGTCGTCGGGTCCCTCGCGGGCCTCAGCGCCGAGCAGGTGGGCGGCCTCGTGATCGCCTACGAGCCCGTGTGGGCGATCGGCACCGGCGAGGTCGCCACCCCGGACGACGCCCAGGAGGTCTGCGCGGCGGTGCGCGCGCAGGTCGGCGAGACCTTCGGTGACGATGCCGCCGCCTCGGTGCGGGTGCTCTACGGCGGCTCGGTGAAGCCCGGCAACGTGGCCGGCATCATGGCCCAGCCCGACGTCGACGGCGCCCTCGTCGGCGGTGCCAGCCTCGACGCCGACGAGTTCGGCGGGATCTGCCGCTATTACGACATGCCGGTGCTCGGCTGAGCGCCGTTCTACCGTAGGATCCTGCGCGTGCTGTCCACGCTTCTCACTGTCCTGCTCGTGATCACGAGCCTGCTGCTCATCCTGCTGGTGTTGCTGCACAAGGGGCGTGGCGGCGGCCTCTCGGACATGTTCGGCGGCGGCGTGTCGAGCTCGCTCGGCGGCTCGTCGGTCGCTGAACGCAACCTCGACCGCTTCACGGTGGGCATCGGCGTCATCTGGTTCGCGTGCGTGATCGCGCTCGGACTGCTGCTCGCCTACCAGAACTGAAACGTCGTCACGAGGCCCGACCCCCGGGCCCCCTGAATGAGGAGAGTGTCCATTGGCAGGTGGAGGCAATGCGATCCGCGGCAGCCGCGTCGGTGCAGGCCCCATGGGCGAGGCCGAGCGCGGTGAGGCCGCTCCGCGGCAGGCGGTGACGTACTTCTGCGTCAACGCCCACCGCTCGGTCATCACGTTCTCGGTCGAGGCCTCCGTGCCCGACTCGTGGGACTGCCCCAAGTGCGGGCTCCCGGCCGGTCTCGACTCCGAGAACGCCCCGCCGGCGCCGAAGATCGAGCCCTACAAGACCCACCTGGCCTACGTGAAGGAGCGCCGCTCCGACAAGGAGGCCGAGGTCATCCTCGACGAGGCGATCCAGCTGCTGCGCTCGCGCCGCAAGTCGGGCGAGATCATCTTCTGAGGCCCCTGCGGGCCACGACCGCGAAGGGACGGCACGATCGCGATGAGTGCCACTCTCACGGTCAGCGGTCTCTCGGCCGGCCACGGGGCCGTGTCGCTCTTCACCGGCCTGGACCTGGTGGTGACCGGCGGCGACCGCGTGGGCCTCGTGGGTCCCAACGGCGCCGGCAAGTCCACGCTGCTGCGCATCCTCGCCGGTGAGGTCGCCCCCGAGCAGGGGTCGTTGTCGCTGGCGCCCACCACCGCCACGGTGGGCCACCTTCCGCAGGAGACCGACCGTCGCGCCGGTGAGTCCGTGCGGGCCTTTCTGGCCCGCCGCACGGGCGTGGCCCAGGCGCAGCGCGACTTCGACGACGCCACCGCCCTGCTGGAAGCGGAGGCTCCCGGCGCGGACGACGCCTACGCCACCGCGCTGGAGCGCTGGCTGGCGCTCGGCGCCCCCGACCTCGACGAGCGAGCAGCGGCCGTGGCCGACGAGGTGGGGCTCGCGGTCGACCTCGACCAGCCGATGACCTCGCTCTCGGGCGGGCAGGCCGCACGGGCCGGCCTCGCCGCGCTGCTGCTCTCCCGCTATGACGTCTTCCTGCTCGACGAGCCCACCAACGACCTCGACCTCGACGGTCTCGACCGGCTCGAGCGCTTCGTGGGCGGGCTGCAGGCGCCCGTCGTCCTCGTCAGCCACGCCCGCGAGTTCCTCGCCCGCACGGTGAACCGCATCGTCGAGCTCGACCTGCACCAGCGCGCGATCAACGTCTACGGCGGCGGGTACGAGGCCTGGCTGCACGAGCGCGAGGTCGCTCGGCGTCACGCCCGCGAGGCCTACGAGCAGTACGCCGACGCCGTGTCGTCGCTGCAGACGCGCGCCACCACTCAGCGGTCCTGGGCCGCCCAGGGCGTGCGCAACGCGCGGCGCAGCATCGACAAGGAGCCCGACAAGAACATCCGCCGCTTCCGTGCGGAGTCGAGTGAGAAGCAGGCCGCCAAGGTCCGCCAGACCGAGCGCCTCATCGAGCGACTCGAGGTGGTCGAGGAGCCGCGCAAGGAGTGGGAGCTGCGCCTCGAGATCGCCGCTGCCCCGCGCTCCGGCGCGATCACCGCCGCCCTGCGCGGGGCGGTGCTCCGTCGCGGCGACTTCGCCCTGGGGCCGGTCGACCTGCAGATCGGCTGGGCCGAGAAGGTCGCGATCACCGGGCCCAACGGCGCCGGCAAGTCCACCCTGCTGGCGGCTTTGCTCGGCCGCCTCGAGCCGGAGGTCGGCGAAGCGCACCTCGGCCCGGGCGTCGTGGTGGGCGAGGTCGACCAGGCCCGCCGCCTCTTCGAGGACGACGCGCCGCTGGTCGAGGCCTTCCAGCGCCAGGTCCCCGACCTCGCACCCGAGCCGATCCGCACCCTGCTCGCGAAGTTCGGGCTCAAGTCCGACCACGTGGGGCGGGCGTCGTCCACGCTGTCGCCGGGGGAGCGCACGCGCGCCGCGTTGGCGCTGCTCCAGGCGCGGGGCGTGAACCTGCTGGTGCTCGACGAGCCCACGAACCACCTCGACCTGCCCGCGATCGAGCAGCTCGAGTCGGCGCTGGCGTCCTTCCCCGGCACGCTGCTCCTCGTCACGCACGATCGGCGGATGCTAAAGGCGGTTGCCACCACCCGTCGACTCGTCGTCGGCGACGGCCGGGTGCGCGAGGTCTGATCCCTCCGGCGCCACGCGCCGTGCTCAGAGTCGCGAGGCGGCCTCGGTGTCGAGGAAGAACGTGGTCTCCACGCGGCCGCGGACGCCGCGGGCGGGCGTCTCTCGCAGCGCTGCGTCGAGGGCATCGTCGCCCTCCACCTCCACCTCCGCCAGCGCCTTGGCGACGGCCTCGGCCTTGCCCTCGCCACTGGCCACCAGCCACACGACGTGGGCACGGTTGAGGGCCGGGTCGGTGAGCGAGACGCGGGCGGGCGGGGGCTTGGGGGAGTCGCTGACCGCCGCGGTCACGCCGTCGGCGTCCAGCTGGCGGGAGTGTGGGAACAGGGAGGCGACGTGGCCGTCGGGCCCGACGCCGAGCATGAGGACGTCGAGCTCGCGCTCGCCGAACTCGGCGGCGTAGGCACGGGCCGCCTCCTCCACCGAGCAGGCGGCGCCGGTGGCCGGCACCTCGTGCACGCGGTGCGCCGGCACCCCGACGGCGTCGAGGAAGGCCGCACGCGCCTGGGCAGCGTTGCGGTCGTCGGAGTCGGCGGCCACGTAGCGCTCGTCGCCCCACCACAGGTCGAGCGCACCCCAGTCGACACCGGCCTCGTCGGCAAGACGCGCGACCTCGCGGTGGACGGCGTCCGCGATCGTGCCGCCGGTGAGGGCGATCTGCGGCACCTGGCCGGAGGCCTGGAGGTCGGCGATGCGGTTGAGCAGCTCGCCGGCCACCGCGGTGGCGAGGGCCTCGGCGTCGTCGTGAACCTCCACGAGCGGCAGGGGGCGGTCGGCGGGCGGGCGGGCGGAGGGATGCTGCGTCGACTCGGTCATCGCGAACGGTGCTCCCGGTAGTAGTGGATGAGCGCCCTGGTCGCCTGGTCCTGCTCGGCGAGCGCGGCGTCATCGGTGATGGCGGGATTGATCTGCAGCGCCAGCTGCTTGCCCAGCTCGACGCCCCACTGGTCGAAGCTGTCGATGCCCCACACCACGCCCTGGGTGAAGGTGATGTGCTCGTAGAGGGCGATCAGCTGCCCGAGCACCGCTGGCGTGAGCGCCGGCGCCATGATCGAGGTCGTGGGGCGGTTGCCGCTGAACACGCGGGCCGGCACAACGTCCTCGTCGGTGCCCTCGGCCCGGACCTCCTCGGCGGTCTTGCCGAAGGCGAGCGCCTTGGTCTGGGCGAGGAAGTTGGCCAGCAGCAGCTCGTGGACGTCGGTGTCGCCGTCCTTGAGGGGATGCGCGGGGGTGGCGAAGGCGATGAAGTCGGCCGGGATGAGGCGCGTGCCCTGGTGGATGAGCTGGTAGAAGGCATGCTGCCCGTTGGTGCCGGGCTCACCCCAGAACACCTCGCCGGTGTCGGTGGTGACGGGCGTGCCGTCCCAGCGCACGCTCTTGCCGTTCGACTCCATGGTGAGCTGCTGGAGGTAGGCCGGGAAGCGGTGCAGCGACTGCGCGTAGGGCAGCACCGCGTGGGTCTGCGCGCCGAGGAAGTTGGTGTACCAGACGTTGAGCAGGCCCAGCAGCGCCGGCACGTTCTGCTCGATCGGCGCTTCGCGGAAGTGCTGGTCGATCGCGTGGACGCCGGCCAGGAAGTCGGCGAACGACTCCGGGCCGATCGCGACCGCCAGCGAGGTGCCGATCGCCGAGTCGACCGAGTAGCGCCCGCCCACCCAGTCCCAGAAGCCGAAGGCGTTCGCGGGGTCGATGCCGAAGTCCTCGACCTTGTCGAGCGCGGTCGACACGGCCACGAAGTGCCGCTGCACGGCCGTGCGCGCGGTCTCGTCGTCGCTGACCGAACCCGCGGCGCGCAGGCCGTCGAGCAGCCAGGTGCGGGCCAGGCGGGCGTTGGTCAGGGTCTCGAGCGTGCCGAAGGTCTTGCTCGACACGACGAAGAGGGTCGTGCCGGGGTCGAGGCCCTCGAGCTTCTGGGCGACGTCCGTGGGGTCGATGTTGCTGACGAAGCGGCACTCGAGGCCGTCGGGCACGATGTCGCGCAGCGCCTCGTAGGCCATGACCGGTCCGAGGTCGGAGCCCCCGATGCCGATGTTGACGACCGTGGCGATGGGGCGGTCGTCGATGCCCCGCCACGCGCCGCTGCGCACCCGCTCGGCGAAGTCGTAGACGCGCTGCAGCACCTCGTGGACGTCGGGCACCACGTTGCGCCCGTCGACCTCCACCACCGCGTCGGCCGGCTGGCGCAGCGCGGTGTGGAGCACCGAGCGGCGCTCGGTGACGTTGATGGCCTCGCCGGCGAACATCGCGTCGCGGCGCTCGGTGAGACCCACCTCCTCGGCCAGCTGCACCAGGGCGGCGAGCACGTCGTCGGTGATCAGGTTGCGCGAGAGGTCGACGTGGAGCTCGGCGGCCGTGCGGCTGAAGCGTGCGGCGCGCTCGGGGTCGGCGTCGAACCAACCGCGCAGGTCGGGTGACAGGCGCGCGGCGAGGTCGTCGAGACGACCCCACGCAGCCGTCGCCCGCGGGTCGGCGGGGGAGGCCACGCGGATCAGCCCTTCGCCTGGTCCATCTGCGCCTGGACGGTCTCGACGAGCTCGGTCCACGACGCCTTGAACTTCGACACGCCCTCGTCCTCGAGGGTGAGGAAGACGTCGTCGACGTCGATGCCGACCTCGCGGAGGCGGTCGAACACCTGCTGGGACTCCTCGGCGCGGCCGCTGACCTGGTCGCCGTCGACCTCGCCGTGGTCGGCGAAGGCCTGGAGGGTCTTCTCCGGCATGGTGTTGACGGTGTCGGCCACCACGAGGTCGCGCACGTAGAGCGTGTCGGGGTAGTCGGGGTTCTTGACGCCGGTGGACGCCCACAGCGGACGCTGCGGCTGGGCGCCGTCGGCGGCGAGCGCCTGCCAGCGCTCGGAGGCGGTGACCTCCTCGAAGGCGGCGTAGGCGAGGCGGGCGTTGGCGAGCGCAGCCTTGCCGCGCAGCTCGAGCGCCTCGGGGCTGCCGATCTTCTCCAGGCGCGCGTCGATCTCGGTGTCGACGCGGGAGACGAAGAACGAGGCGACCGAGCGGATGGTGCTGATGTCGATGCCGGCGGCCTTGGCCTGCTCGAGCCCGGTCAGGTACGCGTCCAGCACGGCGCGGTAGCGCTCGGTGGAGAAGATCAGCGTGACGTTGACGCTGATCCCCTCGGCGATGGCGGCGGTGATGGCCGGCAGACCCTCGAGGGTCGCGGGGATCTTGATGAGCACGTTGGAGCGGTCGACGGCAGCCCACAGCTTCTTCGCCGAGGCGATGGTCGCGTCGGTGTCGTTGGCCAGGTCGGGCTCGACCTCGATCGAGACGCGCCCGTCGTGCACGGTGGACGACGCCAGCGGCGCGAGCACGTCGCACGCGTTGCGCACGTCGTCCGTGGTGAGGGCGAAGATCACGTCGTCGACGCCCGTGCCGTCGGCGACCAGGGAGCGCACCTGCGCGTCGTAGCGCTCGCCGTCGGAGATGGCGGAGGCGAAGATCGTGGGGTTGGTGGTGACGCCGACGACCGAGCTGTTCGCGACGAGGTCGGCGAGGTTGCCGGTCTCGATGCGCTCACGCGAGAGATCGTCGAGCCAGATCGACACGCCCGCGTCGGCGAGCGCCTTGAGTCGGTCGGTCATGGGGGGTCCTCCTGGGGTTCGCGGTGGGGTGGGGCGGTCCAGGTCGCGGTGCCCCTCGAGGCGATCTCGAAACCGGCTCGGCGTCCGCACGGGTGAGGGAGGCCGGGGGAGTCGACGCCGGGAGCGGGGCGGTGACCGGGTGGTGCGGGGGTGCTGCGGTGCTTCGGTGCTGCGGCGGCGAGGTCGGCGGGGCGGGCCGGGTCGGCGGCCCGCCCAGACGCCTCAGCCTCGTGCGGCGGCCGCGATGCTGTCGCGAGCGGCCTGGGTGACGGCCTCGGGGGTGAAGCCGAACTCGCGGAACAGCGTGGCGCCGTCGGCGCTCGCGCCGTAGTGGTCGATGCTCACGATGCGGCCGTGGTCGCCGACGTACTCGCGCCACCCGAGCTTGATGCCGGCCTCGACCGCCACCCGGGCCTTGACCTGCGGCGGCAGCACGCTGTCGCGGTAGGCCTGGGTCTGCTCCTCGAACCACTCCCACGAGGGCATCGAGACGACGCGGGCGCGCACGCCCTCGGCGGCCAGCTGCTCGCGGGCCGCCACGGCCAGCTGCACCTCCGAACCGGTGCCGATGAGGACGACCTCGGGCTCGCCGCCCTCGGCGTCGAGCAGCACGTAGCCGCCCTTGTCGACGTGCTCGGTGGTGGCGTAGCCGTCGGTGCCCCTCGGGAAGGTGGGCACCGCCTGGCGGGTGAGGATCAGCGCGATCGGCCGGTCGGTGTGACGCAGCGTGGCCGCCCAGGCGGCGGCGGTCTCGTTGGCGTCGGCCGGGCGGACGACGTCCAGGCCCGGGATCGCGCGCAGGGCGGCGAGGTGCTCGACCGGCTGGTGGGTCGGGCCGTCCTCGCCGAGGCCGATCGAGTCGTGGGTCCACACGTAGATGACGGGCGCCTTCATCAGGGCCGCCACGCGCACGGCACCGCGCATGTAGTCGGAGAAGGTGAGGAAGGTGCCGCCGAAGACGCGGGTGCCGCCGTGCACGGTGATGCCGTTGAGGATGGCGCCCATGCCGTGCTCGCGGATGCCGAAGTGCAGGACGCGTCCGGCGGCCGGGTCGCCGTCCCACTCGTCGGTGGAGCGGTTCTTCGGCAGGAAGGACGGCGCGTCGGAGATCGTGGTGTTGTTCGACTCCGCGAGGTCGGCCGAGCCGCCCCACAGCTCCGGCATGTGCGGGGCGATCGCGTTGATGACCTTGCCCGAGGCCGCGCGGGTGGCGATGCCCTTGGCGTCGGCCTCGAACACCGGCACGGCGGCGATCGCGGCGTCCGGCACGGCGCGACGGCGCATCCGCTCGAGGACGACGAGCTCGTCGGGGTGCGCGGCGGCCCAGGCGTCGTACTGCTCCTGCCAGGCGGCGTGCTGCTCCTTGCCGCGGGTCACGAGGCCGCGGGTGTGCGCGAGCACCTCCTCAGGGACCTCGAAGCGCTGCTCGGGGTCGAGCCCGAGCACCTTCTTGGTGGCCGCGACCTCCTCGTCGCCGAGGGCGGAGCCGTGGGCCTTCGCGGTGTGCTGGGCGTTCGGGGCCGGCCAGGCGATGATCGTGCGCAGCACGATGATGGAGGGCTTGTCGCTCACGGCGTCGGCCGCGGCGAGCGCCGCGTGAAGCGCAGGCACGTCCTCGGTGTACTCCGTGCCGCCGTTGGTCCAGTCGACGGTCTGCACGTGCCACCCGTAGGCCTCGTAGCGGGCCGCGACGTCCTCGGTGAAGGCGATGTCGGTGTCGCCCTCGATCGAGATGCGGTTCGCGTCGTAGACGACGGTGAGGTTGCCGAGCTCCTGGACGCCGGCGATGGCGGAGGCCTCGGCGCTGACGCCCTCCTGCAGGTCGCCGTCGGAGGCCAGGACGTAGACGTGGTGGTCGAAGGGGGAGTCGCCCTCGGCGGCGCCCGCGTCGAGCAGGCCGCGCTCGCGGCGGGCGGCCATCGCCATGCCCACCGCGTTCGAGATGCCCTGACCCAGCGGGCCGGTCGTGACCTCGACGCCGGCGGTGTGGCCGAACTCGGGGTGCCCGGGGGTCTTGCTGTCCCAGGTGCGCAGGGCCTGGAGGTCAGCGAGCTCGAGACCGAAGCCGCCGAGGACGAGCTGGGTGTAGAGAGTGATCGAGGAGTGCCCGCACGAGAGCACGAACCGGTCGCGACCCATCCAGTCGGGGTCCGACGGGTCGTGCCGCATCACCTTCTGGAACAGCAGGTAGGCGGCCGGCGCGAGGCTCATGGCCGTGCCCGGGTGGCCGTTGCCCACCTTCTGCACGGCGTCCATCGCCAGCGCGCGTGCGGTGTCGACCGCACGGCGGTCGAGCTCGGTCCAGTCCAGCTCCGGGATCATGGATCTGAGCCTACTCACGAGCGTGGTGGATCCGACACCGGCTCGGTACCGGTCAGTAGCCCTCCGCGGGATAGACTGATCCTTGCTTCGACCCCTGCCTGCGAGGACCCTTCGTGACCTACGTCGACCCGACCAGCCCCGAGCTGGTGGCCGGTGACGGCGGCGAGCGTCAGCCCGGTCCGGCCCGGCTGCGCGACGTCGTCGCCGCCTACATCGGCCTCACCAAGCCGCGCGTGATCGAGCTGCTGCTCCTCACCACCGTCCCGGTGATGTTCTTCGCCGCCCGCGGGGTGCCGGAGCTCAGCGTCGTCCTCGCCACGGTGGTGGGCGGCACGCTCTCGGCGGGCTCGGCGTCGGTGTTCAACTGCGTCTACGACCGCGACATCGACGAGCAGATGCGCCGCACGCGCCGCCGTGCGCTGCCGCGCCACATCGTGTCGCCGGGCGCTGCGCTGGTGTTCGGCGTCGTCCTCGCCGTGCTCTCGACGGTCATCCTCGCCGTGGGCGCGAACCCGCTCTCCGCCGGGCTCTCACTGGCGGCGAACGCCTTCTACGTCTTCGTCTACACGATGCTGCTCAAGCGCCGCACCGCCCAGAACATCGTCTGGGGCGGCATCGCCGGCTGCTTCCCGGCCCTCATCGGCTGGACCGCGGTCACCAACGAGCTCTCGTGGGTGCCGATCGTTCTCTTCGCGGTGGTCTTCTTCTGGACCCCGCCCCACACCTGGGCGCTGGCTCTGCGCTACCGCGAGGACTACGCGCAGGTCGACGTGCCCATGCTCCCGGTGATCAAGCCGGCCCGGTCGGTCGCGCTCCAGATCGTCGTCTACAGCTGGGTCATGGTCGGCGTCTCGCTGCTGCTGTGGCCGGTCGCCGACACGGGCCCGCTATACCCGATCACGGCCGCCATCCTCGGTGCTGTCTTCCTCGTCCAGGCCCACGGCCTGCTGCGTCGCGCGCGAGTCAGCGAGGAGCTCAGCGTGCTGCAGCCCATGCGCCTGTTCCACTCGAGCAACCTCTACCTTTCGCTGCTCTTCGTCGCCGTCGCGATCGACCCGCTGCTCCGCTGAGGCGCGCCTGATCTACCGAGCCCCCAGCCGATCTGCTGGGTTCATGCCCGGAAAGCAGCAGATCGGCTGGGGGCCCGGGGAAACCGGCGGCCGCTGACGGTCTCAGGCGACGAGCTCGGCGTCCTTGACAGGGGCGGCGACCCGCGCGCGCGTGGCGAGGACGGCGGCGGTGAGGGAGGCGGCGAAGACGCCGGCGCCGAGCATGTGGATGCCGACCAGCAGCGCGGGCACATCGGTGAAGTACTGCACGAAGCCGAGCACGCCCTGGAGCAGCTCGACGACGAGCAGCGCAGTGACGGCCTGCTGGAGCACGACGAGGCGCCGACGGCGCGCCGTCCACAGCAGGGCGACGGTGAGGGCGAGGAGCACGTAGACCGCCCAGGCGTGGACGTGCGACATCAGCTGGGGATCGAGGCCGTTGCGGGGCGAGTTCTCGTCGCCCGCGTGGGGGCCCGAGCCGGTGACCACGGTGCCGAGGTAGAGGACGACGGCCCCCGCGAGCGCGAGCGCCCACCCCAGGCGGACGACGGACTCCGGCGTCGCCGGACGCTCCGGGCCGCGCAGGTGGTCGAGCAGACGGACGCAGACGGCGACGATCGCCATCGAGATGAGCAGGTGCAGCGCCACGATCCAGGGGTTGAGGTCGGTGAGCACCGTGATGCCGCCGATGATCGCCTGCGCGGGGATGCCCAGGGCGACGATCGTGGCCAGCCGCACGGCCCGGGGGTGGTCGGCGCGGCGGGCGCGGGCGGCGAGCCAGCACGCCACCGCGATGGCGACGAGCACGTAGGTGAGCATCCGGTTGCCGAACTCGATGTAGCCGTGGAGCCCCTGCTCGGGGTGCGTCGTCCATCGGCCGTCGGTGCACTGGGGCCACGTGGGGCAGCCCAGGCCCGAGCCCGTGAGGCGCACCGCGCCGCCGGTGATGACGATCGCGATGTTGGCCACCAGGTTCGCCCAGGCCAGCGGCACGATCCGCTCGCCCAGCGCGTCGCTCAGCCGCGCCATCGGCGACCGGTCGGACGAGCGGTCGAGGTCGGTCAGGCTCATCGGTTCACCCTTCGTGCGATGGCGGAACGGTTCCGCCCTCCAGTGTTCACTCCCATGTGAAGGTCCGCGCGGTCAGCGCCGTGCCGGCCGCGGCCCAGGCCACGAGCACCAGCAGGTCGCGCACGGCGAGCACGCCGTCGCAGGCGCTGCGCACGGCCTCGCCGAGCGCGCCCGAGGGCAGCCAGCGCACGACGTCCCCGAGGCCGCCGTAGTTCTCCGCCGGCAGGACGACGGCCCCGCCGGCGAGCAGCAGCAGGTAGACCAGGTTGGCGGCAGCGAGCGTGGCCTCGGCGCGCAGGGAGCCGGCGAGCAGCATGCCGAGCGAGGCGAAGGCAGCCGTGCCCGCCAAGGTGACGAGCACCAGGGCCGCCACGGATGCGACACCGTCGGGACCGCGCCAGCCGAGGGCGAGCCCCACACCGCCGATCACGAGGAACTGCAGCGCCTGCACCAGCACGAGGGCGACGACCTTGCCGCCGAGGAGCGTGCCGCGCGAGAGCGGGGCGGTGCCGAGGCGCTTGAGCACGCCGTAGCGGCGTTCGAAGCCGGTGGCGATCGCCAGCGAGGTGAACGAGGTCGACATGACCGCGAGGGCGAGCACCCCGGGCGTGAGGACATCGACCGGCGGCCCCGACAGACCGATGTCGACCCGCTCCGCCCCCCGCACGGCACCCACGAGCACGATCACCGGGATCACCACGGCGAGCAGCAGCTGCTCGCCGTTGCGCAGCATCAGGCGGGCCTCCATCGAGGCCTGCGCGACGAGCTGACGACCGACGCTCGCGGCGCCGGGCGCTGGCGCGAAGGCTCCGGTGCCGGTGGTCGACCCGGTGGTCGACCCGGTGGAGCGGTCCAGGGTGGTCACACGCGTTCCTCCCGTCCGGTGAGCTCGAGGAAGACGTCCTCGAGGTTGCGCTGGCCCAGCGAGAGCGACTCGGGCAGCACGTCGACCTCGGCGCACCACGCGGCCACGGTGGCGAGCGTGGTGCCGTCGGCGGGGCCGGAGAGCTGCAGGCTGAGGGGGTCGAGGACGACGAGCTCGGTGCCGTCACCCAGCGCGGCGGCCAGGCGCTCGGGGGAGCCCGGCGGGAAGGGCTGGGTGACGACGAGGCGGATCGTGGCGACCCGTCCGCCGCGGGTCAGCTCCAGCGGCGAGCCGCTCGCCACGAGGCGGCCGCGATCCAGGATGTGCACCCGGTCGGCGAGACGCTCGGCCTCCTCCAGGTAGTGCGTGGTGAGGACGACGGTGGCGCCGTCGGCGCGCAGCTCCTCGAGCAGCTCCCAGACCGCCCGTCGGATCTGGACGTCCATGCCCGCCGTGGGCTCGTCGACGAAGACGAGCTCGGGGCGACCGATCAGGGCCAGCGCCAGCCCGAGGCGCTGCTGCTGGCCGCCCGAGAGCCGCCGGTAGGGCGTGCGCCCGCACTCGTGGAGCGCCAGCCGCTCCATCAGCAGACCGACCTCGAGCGGACGTGCGTGCAGGCGGGCGAAGTGGCGCAGCATCTCGTCGGCCCGCGCACCGCTCCACGCGCCGCCGGACTGCAGCATCACGCCGATGCGGGGGAGCAGCTCGGCGCGCTGGCGGACCGGGTCGAGACCCAGCACCTCCACCCGACCGCCCTGCGGGCGCCGGTAGCCCTCGCAGGTCTCGAGCGTGGTGGTCTTGCCCGCTCCGTTGGGGCCGAGCACGGCGGTGATCGTGTGACGATCGACCTCGAACGACAGACCGTCGACGGCGGTGCGATCGCCGTACCTCATCACCAGTCCGTCGACGCGGACGGCAGGACCTTCGGGCACCTCCCGAGTGTAGATCGAGGGGCCCCGCCCTACGCTGGCGGCTGTGACGACCTGGTCCTACGGTGTGGTGCTCGCCATGGCGGGCGTGGTGGCGATCGTGCTGATCGTCGACCTGGTGCGCGACAGATCGGCCCAGGACTCCCACTACATCGGCATGGGCGTGCTCGCCCTGGCGATGCTGGTGCAGCTGGTCGCGGGCGTCGTCGCCCTGGCCCGCACCGATCGCGACATCGAGGGGGCGGTGTTCGTCAGCTACCTCGTCACCAACCTGCTGGTGCCCGTCGTCGGGGCCGGGCTGTCGCTCATGGAGCGCTCCCGCGTCGGCACGACCATCCTGCTCTTCGCGCTCGTGACCCTCGCGGGCCTCGAGGTGCGCCTCTGGGACGTCTGGCAGGGCCCCCGTGGCTGAGCGCGAGCGCCCCGCCAGCCTCTCGAGCGGCTGGGGGCGCGCGCTGGTCTTCGTCTACGGCCTCTTCGCCGTCGCCGCCACCGGGCGCTCGGCCGTGCAGCTCGGCCTCGAGCCCGACAAGGCGCCGTTCGCCTACACCCTCTCGCTGGTGGCCGCCGTGCTCTACCTGGTCGCCACGACCTGCCTGCTCCTCGGTGGACGACGGGCCTGGCTCGTGGCCGCGGTGGCGGTGAGCATCGAGCTGGTCGGCGTGCTCTCGATCGGCACCCTGAGCTACGTCGACACCGCGCTCTTCCCCGACAAGACGGTGTGGTCGCACTTCGGCCAGGGCTACGGCTTCTTGCCGCTCGTGCTCCCCGTCGCCGGACTGCTGTGGCTGCGCGCCACGCGCGGCACCGTGGCACCCTCGCACGTGTGAGCACCGACACGCCCCGCAGCGACGACCACACCGGCGCCAGCGCCCGCATCGAGCACCTCACCACGCCCGACGGCCGCACCCTCGAGGTGCGTCAGCTGGGCGCCGACGATGCCCCGGCCCTCGTCTTCCACCACGGCACTCCCGGAGCCGCCGCACCGCTCGGCCCCGTCGAGCACGCCGCGTCGTCCAACGGCCTCCGGCTGATCACGGTGTCGCGACCGGGCTACGGCGCCTCGACGCCGCTGCGCGCGCCCGAGCCGGTGCTGGCCGACGTCCACGACACCGTGACGGTGCTGGACCACCTCGGGATCACCGAGTTCGTGACCCTGGGCTGGAGCGGGGGCGGCCCCCGCGCCCTCGCCTGCGCCGCCGCCCTGCCCGGGCGCTGCCGCGCGGCGGCGTCGTGGGTGGGGGTGGCGCCGCGCGTCGGGTTCGACGGCGACTGGCTGGACGGCATGGGGGAGGAGAACCTCGAGGAGTTCGGTGCCGCGCTGGAGGGTCCGGAGGCGCTGCGCGCCCTGCTCGAGCGCTGGCACCCCGACTTCGCGGCCATCGAGGGCAGCGACCTGGTCGCCGGGATGGGCGACCTGCTGCCCGAGGTCGACCAGGCGTTCCTCACCCCGGAGCTCGCCGGCGGCTTGGCGGCGACCTTCCGCCACGCCCTCGCCCCGGGCATCGACGGCTGGTGGCGCGACGACCTCGCGTTCGTCGACGACTGGGGCGTCGACCTGGCGTCGATGACCGTGCCGGTGGCGATCTGGCAGGGCGGCGACGATCGCATGGTGCCGCAGGCCCACGCCACCCACCTCGGCGAGCGGACGGCGGGGGCCGTCGTCCACCTGCTGCCAGGGGAGGGCCACCTGTCGCTGATGGCGCGACTCGACGAGATCGTGGCGGACCTGAGGCGACTCGCCGGCTGGTGAGCGCCGGCGAGTACCGGCGCGGCACCGGTGGAAGGTAAGGCCGACCTTCCTTGAAGGGCTGGAATCAATAACGGCACACTGGCGTTGTGGAATTCGTGGGCACCAACGGGGACGGCGACCAGCCGACGCGCCAGCGCGTCGCGCGGGCCATCCTCGTCAACGGCCCCTCCACCGCGGCCGCCCTGGCCGCCCGACTCGATCTCACCCCGGCTGCCGTGCGTCGCCACCTCGACCAGCTGGTCGCCGAGGGCTCGGTCGAGCCGCGCGACCCGCGCCAGGTCGCCAGCCGCGGTCGCGGTCGACCGGCCAAGGTTTTCGCGCTCACCGAGCGCGGGCGCGACCGCTTCGACCAGCAGTACGACGACCTCGCCTCCGAGGCGCTGCGCTTCCTCGCCGAGACCGGTGGCGAGGCGGCCGTGCGTGCGTTCGCCGAGCGCCGTGCCGCCTTCATCGAGCGCCGCTTCCCCGAGGTGAGCGCCGCCTACCCCGAGGCCACGCCCGCGCAGGTGCTCGCGCTCGTCTTCAGCGACGAGGGTTACGCCGCCACGGTGCGCGAGCTGCCCGTGGTGGGCGAGCAGCTGTGCCAGCAGCACTGCCCGGTCTCCCACGTCGCGTCCGAGTTCCCGCAGCTGTGCGAGGCCGAGACCGAGGCCATCGGCCGCGTGCTCGGCACCCACGTGCAGCGCCTCGCCACGATCGCCCACGGCGACGGGGTGTGCACCACGTGCATCCCCAACGCACCCCACGCAACGCCTGCAGAGTCCGTCGAGAAGCCCGTCGAGAAGAAGGAGCAGGTCACCTCATGACCTCCATCGAAGAACTGAACCCCGAGCTCAAGGGGATCGGTCGCTACGAGTTCGGCTGGGCCGACAAGAACGACGTCGGTGCCGACGCCCAGCGCGGTCTCAACGAGGCCGTCGTGCGCGACATCTCCTCCAAGAAGAGCGAGCCGGGCTGGATGCTCGACCTGCGCCTCAAGGGCCTGAAGCTCTTCGACAAGAAGCCCATGCCCGCCTGGGGGTCCGACCTCGGCGGCATCGACTTCGACAACATCAAGTACTTCGTGCGCTCCACCGAGAAGCAGGCCACCTCGTGGGAGGAGCTCCCCGAGGACATCAAGAACACCTACGACAAGCTCGGCATCCCGGAGGCGGAGAAGCAGCGCCTCGTCGCCGGTGTCGCCGCTCAGTACGAGTCGGAGGTCGTCTACCACCAGATCCGTGAGGACCTCGAGGAGCAGGGTGTCATCTTCGTCGACACCGACACCGCGCTGAAGGAGCACGAGGAGCTCTTCAAGGAGTACTTCGGCACCGTCATCCCGGTGGGTGACAACAAGTTCGCGGCCCTCAACACCTCGGTGTGGTCCGGCGGATCCTTCATCTACGTGCCGAAGGGCGTGCACGTCGACATCCCGCTGCAGGCCTACTTCCGCATCAACACCGAGAACATGGGCCAGTTCGAGCGCACGCTGATCATCGTCGACGAGGACGCCTACGTGCACTACGTCGAGGGCTGCACCGCGCCGATCTACTCCTCCGACTCGCTGCACTCCGCGGTGGTCGAGATCATCGTCAAGAAGGGCGGCCGCTGCCGCTACACGACCATCCAGAACTGGTCGAACAACGTCTACAACCTCGTCACCAAGCGCGCGGTCTGCGAGGCCGGCGCCACCATGGAGTGGGTCGACGGCAACATCGGCTCGAAGGTCACCATGAAGTATCCGGCCGTCTACCTGATGGGCGAGCACGCCAAGGGCGAGACGCTGTCGATCGCCTTCGCCGGCGAGGGTCAGCACCAGGACGCCGGCGCCAAGATGGTGCACGCCGCGCCCAACACGTCCAGCTCCATCCTGAGCAAGTCGGTGGCGCGCGGCGGCGGCCGCACCTCCTACCGCGGCCTGATCCAGGTCAACGAGGGGGCGCACGGCTCGAAGTCCAACGTGCTGTGCGACGCCCTGCTCGTCGACCAGATCAGCCGCTCCGACACCTACCCCTACGTCGACATCCGCGAGGACGACGTGTCGATGGGCCACGAGGCGAGCGTCTCCAAGGTCTCCGACGACCAGCTCTTCTACCTGATGTCGCGCGGCATGGCCGAGGACGAGGCGATGGCGATGATCGTGCGCGGCTTCGTCGAGCCGATCGCCAAGGAGCTCCCGATGGAGTACGCCCTCGAGCTCAACCGCCTCATCGAGCTGCAGATGGAGGGCGCGGTCGGCTGAGGCCGGCCCCGCGTCCCCGCACGAGGACGGCCCGCGCCGTCCCCTGACCTGAGAGCAAGGAACACCTGTGTCACTGACCAACACCGTGGCCGAGGCCGTGGAGATGGGCGACTCGCACGTCGAGTCCCACCTGCACCCGGAGCCGACCTTCGACCTCGCCGCGCACCCGTCGCCGACGGGGCGTGAGGAGATCTGGCGCTTCACCCCGCTCAAGCGGCTCCGCGGCCTGCTCGACGACGGGCCGGCCTCCGCCGGGACGCTCGCGCGAGAGACGTCGCTGCCCGCGGGCGTGACGCTCACCGAGATCGCCCTCGACGAGGCGGACGCCGCCCGGGTCGCTGCGCCCTTCGACCGCCTGGCGGCCCTCGCGGCGCGCCAGGCGCCCACGGCGCTGCTGCTCGACGTCCCGGCGGAGGCCGACCTCGCCGAGCCGGTGCGTCTGCAGCTCACCGGCACCGGGCTCGAGGCGGCCGTGGCCGGTCGCCTCGTCGTGCGCGTGGGCCGCTTCGCCCGCGCCGTGGTCGTGATCGAGCACGCCGGCAGCACGGTCTACAACGCCTTCACCTCGGTCGAGGTCGGCGACGGCGCCCAGCTCGACCTGGTGCACGTCAACGACTGGGCCGACGACGCCGTGCACGCCGAGCAGATCAACGCCCGGGTCGGTCGCGACGCCACGCTGCGCCAGTTCGAGTTCACCCTCGGCGGCGACCTCGTGCGCACCAGCACGAACGTCGACTACGCCGGCCCCGGCGGCACCGCCGAGCTCTTCGGCCTCTACTTCGCCGACGCGGGCCAGCACTTCGAGCACCGGCTCTTCGTCGACCACAACGCGCCCAAGACGATCTCCAACGTCGTCTACAAGGGCGCGCTGCAGGGCCAGGACGCCCACACCGTGTGGATCGGCAACGTGCTCATCCGCAAGGTCGCCGAGGGCATCGAGACCTACGAGGAGAACCGCAACCTCGTGCTCACCGACGGCTGCCAGGCCGACTCGGTGCCGAACCTCGAGATCGAGACCGGCGAGATCGAGGGCGCGGGCCACGCCTCGGCGGTCGGCCGCTTCGACGACGAGCAGCTGTTCTACCTGCGCTCGCGCGGCATCAGCGAGGCCGAGGCGCGCAAGCTCGTCGTCCGCGGCTTCTTCGACGACCTCATCCGGCGCGTCCAGGTGCCCGAGCTCGCCGAGAAGCTGTCGGCGCAGGTCGAGGACGAGCTCCAGCGCAACGTGCTCAAGGAGCTGTGAGCCGATGAGCTTCGAACGCGCCTGCTCCCTGTCCGACATCGCCGACGACGAGGCGCTCAAGGCCACCGTCGGACGCTACGACCTGGCCCTGGGCCGCGACGGCGACGAGGTCTTCGCCGTGCAGGACCTCTGCTCCCACGCGGCGGTCAACCTCAGCGAGGGCGAGGTCGTCGTGTCCGGCGACACCTGCACCGTCGAGTGCTGGCTGCACGGGTCGACCTTCGACCTGCGCACCGGCAAGCCCACCACCCTGCCGGCCACCGAGCCGGTCGCCACCTTCCCAGTCGAGATCCGCGACGGCGACGTCTACGTCGACGTGGAGACCACCCTGAACGGAGTCACCCCCGCATGAGCAAGCTCGAGATCAAGGACCTCCACGTCTCCGTCGAGACCGAGGACGGCGCCAAGGAGATCCTCAAGGGCGTGACGCTCACCATCGAGAGCGGCCAGACCCACGCCATCATGGGCCCCAACGGCTCCGGCAAGTCCACCACCGCGTACTCCATCGCCGGCCACCCCAAGTACACGATCACCGGCGGCGAGGTGCTCCTCGACGGCGAGAACCTCCTCGACCTGAGCGTCGACGAGCGCGCCCGCGCCGGCCTGTTCCTCGCGATGCAGTACCCCGTCGAGGTCCCCGGTGTGTCGATGGCCAACTTCCTGCGCACCGCCAAGACCGCCCTGGACGGCGAGGCCCCGAAGCTGCGCACCTGGGTCAAGGACGTCAACGGCGCGATGGACCGGATGAAGCTCGACCAGGCCTTCTCGACCCGCTCGGTCAACGAAGGTTTCTCGGGCGGCGAGAAGAAGCGCGCCGAGATCGCCCAGCTCGACCTGCTCGACCCGAAGTTCGCGATCCTCGACGAGATCGACTCCGGTCTCGACATCGACGCGCTCAAGGTCGTCTCTGACGGCATCAACGCCTTCGCCGGTCGCGAGGACAAGGGTCTGCTCCTCATCACGCACTACACGCGCATCCTGCGCTACGTGAAGCCGGACGTCGTCCACGTGTTCGTCGACGGCCGTATCGCCGAGTCCGGCGGCCCCGAGCTCGCCGACGAGCTCGAGGCCAACGGCTACGAGCGCTTCCTCTCCGCCGGGGTCTGATCATGACGATGGAGGGCCTGCTGCCGGAGCTGGCAGTGATCCGCAAGGACTTCCCGATCCTCGAGCGCGAGCTCGCGGGCGGGAACCCGCTGGTGTACCTCGACAGCGCCAACACCTCGCAGAAGCCGCAGGTCGTCATCGACACGATGGTCGATCACCTGGAGCGGCACAACGCCAACATCGCCCGGGCCATGCACCAGCTGGGCGCCGAGGCCACCGAGGCGTTCGAGGAGGCCCGCGACAAGGTCGCCGCCTTCCTGGGCGCGCCCGAGCGCGACGAGGTGATCTTCACCAAGAACGCCTCCGAGGCGCTCAACCTCGTCGCCAACACCCTGGCCTGGGCCGGCGAGCGGCAGGTGGGCCCGGGTGACGAGATCGTCATCACCGAGATGGAGCACCACTCCAACATCGTGCCGTGGCAGCTGCTCGCGCAGCGCACGGGCGCGACGCTGCGGTGGTTCGGCCTCACCGACGACGGTCGGCTCGACACCTCGACCATCGATGAGCTCATCAACGAGCGCACCAAGGTCGTCTCGTTCACCTGGGTCTCGAACATGCTCGGCACCGTCAACCCGGTCGCCGAGCTCACCCGCCGTGCGCACGCGGTGGGTGCGCTCGTCGTCGTCGATGCCTCGCAGGCCGCTCCCCAGCTGCCGATCGACCTAGCGGCGATGCCGGTCGAGGAGCGTCCCGACCTGCTGGCGTTCACCGGCCACAAGGTCGTCGGACCCACCGGCATCGGCGTGCTGTGGGGTGCCCGTGCTGTGCTCGACCAGCTGCCGCCCTTCCTCGGCGGCGGCGAGATGATCGAGACGGTGCGCATGGAGGGCTCGACCTACGCGGGCATCCCGCACAAGTTCGAGGCGGGCACGCCCCCGATCGTCGAGGCCGTCGGCCTCGGTGCCGCGGTGGAGTACCTCGGCCACATCGGGCTCGACGCCGTTCACGCCCACGAGCGGGCGATCACGGCCTACGCGCTCGACGGCCTCGGCACAGTGCCGGGCCTGCGCGTGCTCGGGCCGCTCGACGCCGCCGAGCGCGGCGGCGCGATCTCGTTCGAGCTCGACGGTGTGCACCCCCACGACATCGCCCAGGTGCTCGACAGCCGCGGCATCGCGGTCCGGGCCGGGCACCACTGCGCCAAGCCCGCGCATGCGCGCTTCGGCGTGCAGAGCAGCACCCGCATGTCGTCCTACCTCTACACGACGCCGTCGGAGATCGACGCGCTGGTGGAGGCCCTCAACTACACCCGCAGCTACTTCAAGGTGGGATGAGCCATGAGCGCCGGACAGGATCTGGACGCGCTGTACCAGGAGATCATCCTGGACCACTACAAGAACCCGCACCATGCCGGTCTGCGCGAGCCCTTCGAGGCCGAGGTGCACCACGTCAACCCCACGTGCGGCGACGAGGTCACCCTGCGGGTGCACGTCGCCGACGGCGTCGTGGCCGATGTGTCCTACGACGCGCTGGGCTGCTCGATCTCCCAGGCTTCGGCCTCGGTGATGACCGACCTGCTCATCGGCAAACCCGTGTCCGAGGCGATGTCGGTGCACGAGACCTTCGTCCGGCTGATGCAGGGCAAGGGTCAGGTCGAGCCCGACGAGGACGTGCTCGAGGACGGCATCGCCTTCGCCGGTGTCGCCAAGTTCCCCGCGCGCGTGAAGTGCGCGCTGCTGTCGTGGATGGCCTGGAAGGACGCCACGGCCCGATCCCTGGAGGCCCCGTCATGACCGATCACGACCACGCGCACGACCACGCGCACGACCACGGCCACGGCCACGGCCAGGTCGACCACGGCGACCTCCCCGAGGTCCCCGAGGCCGGCGCGCCCGTCGGCACGGTGGTGGTCGGGACCGCCGCCCCCGGCGCGGCCATCACCGTCGAGGACGTCACCGAGGCGATGAAGGACGTCGTCGACCCCGAGCTCGGCATCAACGTCGTCGACCTCGGCCTGCTCTACGGCGTGCACATCGACGAGTCCACCCAGGTGGTGCTCGACATGACCCTCACCTCCGCGGCGTGCCCCCTCACCGACGTCATCGAGGACCAGACCAACGCCGCGCTGGAGGGCATGGTCGCCGACGTCGCGATCAACTGGGTCTGGATGCCGCCGTGGGGTCCGGACAAGATCACCGAGGACGGCCGCGAGCAGCTGCGCGCCCTCGGGTTCAACGTCTGAGCCGGTCCCACGGGCCTGATCGGCCCGATCGGCCCGATCCGATCTGAACGCCGGCGCCGAACCGTACGTATCTCCTCAACGCCGCCCCGCGACCCGCGGGGCGGCGTCGGAGCATCGAGGGGAGGAGCCGCCGTGGCCCGACGCGTGCCCGAGGACACGGTGGACCTGCGCCGTGAGGACCAGCTCTGCGCGGCCTACCGCGCCCACGGCGACGAGCTGTTCCGGCTGTGCCTGCGCTCCACGGGGGACCGCGGTGTCGCGGCCGACCTCGTGCAGGAGGTGTTCCTGCGGGCCTGGCGGGCCGCCGACAGCTTCGACGCCCGCCGGGGGAGCCTGCGCACGTGGCTGTTCGGGATCGCCCGGAACGCCCTGGTCGACCACGCCCGGCGACAGGCGGCCCGGCCGCGACTCGTGCCCGTGGCCGAGGACCCCGAACCCGACGCCGCCACGGCTGACGGTGTCGCCCCCGAGGAGCAGGTGATGGATGCCTGGGTGCTGGAGGAGGCGCTCGCCCGGCTCTCCCCGGAGCACCGGCGGGCGGTCGTGGAGGTGCATCTGCGCGACCGGGCGCCGGCCGAGGCCGCGGCGCTGCTGGGCGTGCCGGTCGGGACGGTCCGCAGCCGGGTCTTCTATGGTCTGCGTGCGCTGCGGATCGCCTTGGACGAGATGGGGGTGGAGTGGTGAACGGCGAGGAGCACCGGGTGTGGCGGGAGCTTCTCGGCGTCCATGCCCTCGGGCGCCTCGAGGAGCCGGAGGCCACCGCGCTCGAGGAGCACCTGGCGGGCTGCGCGCCGTGTCGCGACGAGGTCGCGAGCCTCGCCGGCCTCGGACGCCGCCTGACCGACCTGCGCCCCCGGCTCGCCCTCGACCGGCTCGACCCGGGTCTGGGGGAGCAGGAGGTGCTGCCCCCCGGCGGGGAGGAGCGGCTGCTGGCCGCCGTGCGCGCCGCCGGTCCGACGGCCGGCACGGGAGCGGGCCGGGCGGCCGTGGCGGGGGGAGCCGGTCCGGTGGCCCCGCGGTGGCGTCGTCCGACGACGTGGGTGGCGGCCGCGGCGGTGCTCGCGGCCGTGGGCGGCGCGGGGGTCGTGGGCTACCGCCTCGCGCCCGAGCCGCCGGTGGTGCCCCTGGAGGCGGTGGCGGTGGCACCGGCGGCGGGCATCACGGCGCGCGCGGACCTGGTGCCCCACACCTGGGGCGTCGAGGTCAAGCTCGTCGCCACCGGGTTCACCGCGGGCGAGGCGTACCGGGTGCGCATCCTGGACGCCGCCGGTCGCCGCTTCGACGCGGGCGAGTTCGTCGGGGTCGGCGACGTCACGATGCGCTGCAACCTCAACAGCGCCGTGCTGCGTCCGCAGGCGCGCGGGTTCGAGGTCCTGGACGCCGCCGGCCGCGTGGTGCTGACGTCCGCCTTCGACGCCCCGGCCTGAGCCGTCGGCCCCGCCGGGGCCGCCGGGTCTAGGGTCGGGGCGTGCCCGTCCTGCTGCTGCCCGCCGCTCGGTGGTCGCGGTGGTGGTCGAACTTCGAGCAGCGTCATCCGGGTGCCGCGCTGGAGCGCCGCGACGCCGTCTGGGAGGGGACGGCGCCCGACGGCGCCCGGGTGCGCGTCACGCTGCCCTTCGGCGACCCCGCCGTCGGACCGGTGCCGCCGAGCACGGTCCCGGGACCATCCGACTGGGGCGTGCTGCTGGTGCGTCGCGGCGGGTTCGCGGTGGCGCGGGTCGGCGGCGACCGGATCGTCGCCCACAAGATCGGCCAGCGGCACGTGCAGGGACGCACCAAGGCGGGCGGCCAGGCCCAGCAGCGGTTCGCGCGGCGGCGCGACAACCAGGCCCGGGCGGCCTTCGAGGCCGCGGCCGAGCACGCGGCACGGATCCTGGCCGGGCTCCAGGGTCCGGTGGTCACCGGGGGCGACCGGCCCGCGGTGGCGGACGTGCTGGGCGACGCACGCCTGCGCGGACTGCGACCGGTCGAACGGTGGCTGCCGGTGCCCGATCCCCGGCGGGCCGTGCTCGACGCCGCCGTGCTCGACGCCCTCGCGCTGACGGTCGACGTCCACGACCCGGTCGTGCGCGATTGATCGAGCGGTTCCGGTCAGGGGAGCGGCGGTCCTGCCGATAGGTCGGGCACCCCGACCACGCCGGTGTGGTCGGCCCGATCCGCCCGGGAGGCCCCATGACCGTCGCGCACCGTCACCGCGCCCCCCACGAGGCGCCCGGCGCGGCCCACCGGGTGCGTCCCGGATTCGTCGGCGTCGGTCGCCTGGTGGGCCTGACGCTCCTGCTCGTGCTCGCCGGCCTCACCCCCCGCGCCGATCCCGCGCTGGCCGACGCCGCCGGGCCCGGACAGCCCGGCCTGCCGATCACCGAGCTGCTCGGCGAGGGCGGTCCGGCGATCCCCATGAAGGACCAGGCCATGCTGCTGGTCACGCTGCGGGGCTACCGCTACATCGCCGGCCAGCAGGACTCCGACCTCACCATCTCGCTCGTGGACGGGCGGCTGCAGTACGTCGACACCGGCACCGAGCGGTGGAAGCGGGTGCCGCGCGTGTGTCGCCGTCTCACCGTGCCGCGGGGCATCGGTGCCTCGTGCCCGGTCCCGGCGCGGCTGCTGCTGCCACGTCCGGTGTTCCTCGAGGTCTGGCCCCGGCTCGGCGACGACACGATCACGGCCACGGACCTGCCGGCGAACGTGCGGATGTGGGTCCTGGCCGACGACGGCGCCGACGTGATCAGCACCGGTCCCGGCGACGACTTCGTCAACGCCGCCCAGGGCGACGACCGCGTCGACACCGGTGACGGCGACGACTGGGTGCGCGGCGGCATCGGGACCAACGTCCTGGCGAGCGGACCGGGGGAGGACCGGCTGGTCGGCGGCGACGAGCAGGACACCCTCGACGCGGGCGAGGGCGACGACACCGTCTGGGGCGGCCTCGGGGACGACCTGCTGACCGGCGGCCCGGGCGCGGACCTCATCAACGGCGCCGGCGGGCGCGACACCGCGGTGGCCGATGCCACCGACCGGGTGCGTGACTGCGAGCGGATCCTCGACGACCTGCTCGGGATCTGAGCCTGATCTGATCGGGCGACCCGCGTCCCGGTGTGACCTGGCACTCACTCCGTCCGGGTGATCGCGGAGGCGCAAGGGATCGACAAGACTGGGGAGGCCGGTTGACGCCTCGCCGGCGCTCTCCCGGCCCGGTGTCCGTCCGGACACCCGTCCCCCTCGAGGTCCCGCCATGTCGACGACCCGTCCTGTCCGCCTGCCCTCCGGTGCCCTCTCCGCGACCGCTCCCGGTCGTGCGTTCCCGCTCGTCCTCGCACTCGTCCTCGGTCTCGTCCTGCTGGTGACGCCCCCCGCCGGGGCGGACCACGGCGGTTCCGTCCGCCAGGGCGGCGGCCCGGGTCCGGCCCCGGGGCAACCTCCGACGGCCCTGACCGGGGAGGGTGGCCCGGCGGAGCCGTTGAAGGGCCTCGCGGTCCTGGACCGCACCGAGCGCGGCTACCGCTTCCGCGCGGGCCAGCAGGACAGCGACCTGCGCGTCTCCCTGCTCGGGGGGCGCCTGGTGATCGCCGACCGTGGCACGGCGGCCTGGCGCGGCCTGCCGGCGGGCTGTCGCAGGCTCTCCCCGCCGGTCGGGATCGCGGCCGCCTGTCCCGCGCGGTCACGGCAGCGCGAGGTCTTCCTCGAGATCTGGCCCCGGCTCGGCGACGACGTGGTCGACACCACCGCCCTGCCCGCGCGGTACCGCGCCTGGGTGCTGACCGACGACGGCGACGACGTCGTGCGCACCGGCGCCGGTGACGACTTCGTCAACGGTGCCCAGGGGGACGACGTCGTCGACACCGGGTCCGGACAGGACTGGGTGCGTGGCGGGATCGGGGCCAACACGATCGCCGGCGGGGAGGACGGCGACCGCCTGGTGGGGGGCGAGGACGTCGACGTCCTCGACGGCGGTGCCGGCGACGACGTCCTCTTCGGCGCCGGCGGGGCCGACGAGCTGACAGGGGCCGACGGCGCGGACCTCCTGGTGGGCGAGGACGGTCCCGACACGGCCCGCGCCGACGACCACGACGTCGTGCGCACCTGCGAGCGGATCGTGGCCGACGAGGCGGCGACCCCCGCCCCGCGCGGCGCGCCGCGGCGGATCGCCCGCGCCGACCTGCGGTGATGGGTTAGCGTCGCGCCCATGTGGGCGCCCGAACCGGGCTGGCATCCGCTCCCCGGCGGCACCGGTCCCTCGACGGTCGGCGTGTGGCGCACGACCGACGGCGAACGGCCGCTGGTCGTGAAGCGGCTCGCGCGGCCCGAGCCCCACGATCCCCGGGAGCTGTCCGACCCGACCCATCCGGCGTACTGGCGGCGCGAGGCCGACGTGCTCGAGACCGGCATCGTGCGCGCCACGGCCGGGCTCCGTGGCCAGCCGGCGTCGGTCGAGGAGGACGCGGGGGGCCTCACGATCACGCGGGAGTGGGTGGAGGACGCGGCGGTGCCCGGGCTGTTCCTCGCCGTCGCGCTGGGTCGTTTCGCGGGCTCGGCGCTCCCGCGCCCGGCGTTCCTGTGCCGCGACCAGCTGCGGCGCCGTCTGGAACGCACCGCGCACGCCGCGGGGGGCTGGCCGACCTTGGCGCGGACGGCCGCCGCCGACGTCGCCCACCACCTGTGGGAGCGGCGCGGCACCTTCCTCGACCTGCTCGACGCCCTGCCGCAGGTGCCCCAGCACGGCGATCCGTGCCACGCCAACCTGCCCGGCAGGATCGGTGACGACGCGCTGGCCATCGACTGGGCCACGCTCGGTGTCGGGCCGGTGGGCGGCGACCTCGGCCTGTTCTCCGTCGGCAGCCGTGAGGAGTTCGACCCCCTGCTGGAGGCCTACCTCCTGGGGCTGCCCGCGGGAACGGCCACCCGCGACGACGTGCTGCTCGGCGCGCGGGTCGTGGCGCTGTACACCGCGCTCAGCCGTGCGGAGTGGGTGCTGGCCCGGGTGGCGTCGGGCGAGGGTCCGCTGCTCGCGAAGTTCCGCCATCCCGCGGTGGCGCCCCACCTGCGCGCGCTGCAGCGCCAGTTCGCCCACGTCGAGGCGCTGCTCGGCTGGTAGGTCGACCCGGCCGCCCTCGGCCCGGCCGCCCTCGGCCCGGCGACGCCGCCTCAGACGCGTCCGGCGCCGAACGTGTCGCAGTCCCGGATCGAGTCGCCGGCGAACCCGCGCTCGAACCAGTCCCGGCGCTGGGCCGAGGAGCCGTGGGTCCAGACCTCCTCGTCCACCCGGCCGCCGGTGCGGCGCTGGATGTAGTCGTCACCCACCGCCTTCGCGGCCTCGATGGCCAGCGCGATGTCCTCGTCGGTCAGGTCGAGCAGGAGGACCTGGCCCTCGGCGTCCTCGGTGGTGGTGGCGTGGGCGGCCCACAGACCGGCGAAGCAGTCGGCCTGGAGCTCCAACCGCACGCCGCTGCTCTGCGGGCCGGTGTCGCCGGTCACCTGTCCCATCGTGCCGAGGAGGTTCGAGATGTGGTGGCCGTACTCGTGGGCCAGCACGTAGGGCTCCACGAACGCCCCGGCCGGGCCGTCGAGCTCGCCCTGCAGCACGTCGACGAAGAAGCCGTCGTCGAGGTAGATCGAGCGGTCGGAGGGGCAGTAGAACGGCCCGACGTCGGAGGAGGCCCCGCCGCACCCGGTGCTGATGGAGCCCTCGAAGGTCGTGAGGCCCTCGATCGGGGCGAACCGGTCGCCGAGGGTGGTGGACCAGAAGTCGTCCAGGGAGTTCTCCACCGCGACCCGGGCGCAGTCGGCGCTGGCGTTGGCGTCCTCGCCCGTGGTGCACCCGGCGTACCGGCCGGTGTCGGTGAAGCGACCGGTGTCGTAGGCGGCGCCGGAACCACCGGCACCGCCACCGCTGTTCTGCAGCAGGTAGACCACCACCACGAGGGCGAGCACGACGAACCCGCCGACGCCGCCGCCGAGCCCGCCCGGGAGGGGCAGCCCGCGGCCGCTGCCGAGTGCCCCGCCCAGACCTCCGCCGCCACGGCCGCCGCCGCGCCCGGCGTCGTGCACGCGCGAGGAGTCCAGCCGGGCCTTCGGGTTGAAGCGCATGGAGGGAATCTAGCGATCCGCCGCGCCGGTGGCGCCCGCCCGTGGGATCAGCCCGTGGGATCAGCCCGTGGGGAGCACGAGCCGCAGCCGCACCGTGCGGGCGTCGTGGTCGGAGTGCAGCGGGGTCAGGTCGCGCGCATCGACACTCACGTCCGCGCCGCCGGCCGGCACCCAGAACAGCTTGTCGATGCCGCCGTCGGAGTGCAGCCACCGCTGGTCGGGGTGGAAGGGTCGTAGACCCCGCCGCACGGTGCGGTTGAAGTCGCCGCCGCCCAGCACCGGGATGCCCCGCGCCACGAAGGAGGCGACGATCCGCTCGACCACGACGTGGTGCGCGCGCCAGCGGTCCTTGCGCCAGGGGTCCCAGCGGTCGGGTCGGCCGTTCCAGGCGGCGTGCACGAAGTGGGTGTTGAGCAGCGCCACCGCTCCCGTGGTCCCCGATCCGCCCGGCCGCACGACGGCCCAGGAGACGAACCGGTCGGGCCCGGCGTCGGGACGCCCCCGGTGCACGAGCACGTGGCCGCTGCCGCGCACGGTCCAGCCGCGCGGCACCACGATCGGGACCGAGGTGGTGCGGATCGCCACGATCTCCCGGTCGCGGAACCGCTCCCGCACGGCGGCCCGGTAGCGCGCCGGGATGATCTCCTGCAGCAGCAACGCACCGCCGTCGGGGGTCGCGGCGGCGACGGCGGCCACGTCGTCGACGACGTCCGGCTGCGGCATCGGGTGCTCGCCGCTGCGGATGTTGGCCGTGGTCAGCCCCAGGTCCAGCACGGCCGCGCTCCGGAGACGGCCGGGACGGTCCGGGGAAGGAGGCCCGGGTGGCACGACGGCGGCGGAGACCGGCACCGGCAGCGTCGGCGCGGCGTCCGGGGACGGGGGGCCGAGCAGCGCGGCCAGGACGACCAGCGGGACGGTGGCGGCGGGGACGAGGACGGTGAGCCTGGTCACGTGCCACGACGCTAGGAGTCGCGCGTGACCGCCGGGCGACGCCTGGTGGACCGTCACGAGGCCGTCAGACGGCCGTCGGATGGTGCTCCGGTGCGCGCCGGGACCGGTGCGGTGAGGCGCGCGGATGCGTCCTCGCGACGCCGTCGCACCTAGGATCGCAGCCGTCATGATCACGGTGCACCAGCTCGAGGTCCGCGTCGGTGCGCGCCTCCTCATGGGCGATGTCAGCTTCCGCGTCGGTGCCGGCGACAAGGTCGGCCTCGTCGGCCGCAACGGCGCCGGCAAGACCACCCTCACCAAGGTGCTCGCCGGCGACCTGCTCCCGGCGGGCGGCTCGGTGACCCGCACCGGCGAGCTCGGCTACCTGCCCCAGGACCCCCGCGTCGGCGACCCGGAGGTCGTCGTGCGTGACCGCATCCTCTCCGCGCGCGGGCTCGACGACGCCGTCCGGCGGATGCGTCAGGCCGAGGTGGCCATGGGCTCGGACGATCCCAAGGAGCGCGACAAGGCGTTCCGGCGCTTCCAGCGCGCCCAGGACGAGCTCGACGCCGGCGGCGGGTACGCCGCCGAGACCGAGGCGCTCCAGATCGCCCAGAGCCTCGGGATCCCGGACCGGCTCATGGACCAGCCCCTGGGCACGCTGTCCGGCGGGCAGCGTCGCCGGGTCGAGCTGGCCCGCATCCTGTTCTCCAGCGCCGAGGTGCTCGTGCTCGACGAGCCCACCAACCACCTCGACGCCGACTCCATCGTGTGGCTGCGCGAGTGGATGAAGTCCTACAAGGGCGGCTTCATCGTGATCTCCCACGACAACGCGCTGCTGGAGGAGACGGTCAACAAGGTCTTCCACCTCGACGCCAACCGCGCCGTCGTCGACGTCTACAACATGGGCTGGAAGAACTACCTGACCCAGCGCGAGACCGACGAGGCCCGCCGCAAGCGCGAGATGATGAACGCGCAGAACAAGGCCAAGACCCTCACCGACCAGGCCAACAAGATGCGCGCCAAGGCCACCAAGGCCAGCGCCGCCCAGCAGATGCTCAAGCGGGCCGAGAAACTGCTCGACGGCCTCGAGGGCGAGCGGCAGAGCGACAAGGTCGCCGCGATCAAGTTCCCCACGCCCGCGCCCTGCGGACGCACGCCGCTCACCGCCCACGACCTGTCGAAGTCCTACGGTGCGCTGGAGGTGTTCACCGCCGTGGACCTCGCGATCGACAAGGGCTCGCGCGTGGTCATCCTCGGCCTCAACGGCGCGGGGAAGACCACGATGCTGCGGATCCTGGCGGGCGTCGACAAGCCCGACACCGGCGAGGTCGTGCCGGGCCACGGCCTCAAGGTCGGCTACTACGCCCAGGAGCACGAGACCCTCGACGTCGGCCGCACCGTGCTGGAGAACATGCAGTCGGCCGCACCGCAGCTGACCGACACCGAGGCCCGCTCGGTGCTCGGGTCGTTCCTCTTCTCCGGCGACGACGTGCACAAGCCCGCCGGGGTGCTCTCGGGCGGGGAGAAGACCCGACTGGCGCTGGCCTCCCTCGTGGTCTCGGCCGCGAACGTGCTGCTGCTCGACGAGCCCACCAACAACCTCGACCCGGCCTCCCGCGAGGAGGTGCTCGGCGCGATCCGTCGCTACGAGGGCGCGATCGTGCTCGTCACCCACGACGAGGGCGCGGTGCACGCGCTCGAGCCCGACCGGGTGCTGATCCTGCCCGACGGGGTCGAGGACCTGTGGAACCCCGAGTACGCCGACCTGGTCTCGCTGGCCTGACACTCGTCCGAAACCGGGCGCCGTCGGCCCGTAGGATCACAGGTCATGACGACCGTGGCCCCCTCCAGCATCCCCAGCGCCGAGCAGCTCGCCTCCGCGGGACTGCGCCTCGAGATCGCCGACCAGGTCGCCACCATCACCCTGGACCGGCCCACCTCGCGCAACTCCCAGACCCCCACGATGTGGCGTGCGCTGGCCGCCCTCGGCGCGTCGCTGCCCGACGACGTCCGGGTGGTCGTGCTGCGCGGGGCCGGCCCCTGCTTCTCCGCGGGGCTGGACCGCAACCTGCTGCTCCCGGGGGAGAAGGCGGCCTCGGAGGAGAGCGTCGCGGAGCTGCTCGCGATGCCGCAGGCGGAGATGACCGCCCGCATCCACGACTACCAGCAGGGCTTCACCTGGCTCTCCGACCCCCGGTTCGTCACGATCGCCCAGGTGCACGGCTACGCCATCGGCGCCGGCTTCCAGCTGGCGCTGAGCTGCGACGTCATCGTGGCCGCCGACACCGCACAGTTCTGCATGAAGGAGGCCGCGCTGGGCCTCGTGCCGGACCTCGCGGGAACAAAGCCGCTCGTCGAGCGCGTTGGGTACGCGAGGGCGTTGGAGATCTGCGCCACCGCCCGCATGGTCGGCGCCGAGGAGGCCGTCCGGCTGGGCTTCGCGCTCGAGCAGGTGCCCGAGGCCGAGCTCGACGCGGCGGTGGCGCGACACGTCGCCGCCTTCACCGCCCCGCGCGTCGGGGCGGTCCGCGAGACCAAGGCACTGCTCCAGGGCGCGCTCACCCGCACGCTGGACGAGCAGTGCGAGGTGGAGCGCACCGCCCAGTTCCGCCGCTTCACCGAGATGGCGCCCGAGCTGGGCGTGCAGCCCGCCGGCTGACCCCGACCCCGGACCCGCCGGGACCGGACCGCGGTCGGCACCCCCCGCACGAGAGCGCAGTGAGCAGAGAGGTGGTGGCCCGATGGCCGGCATGGGAGGACCCAACGCGGTCGTCTGGCGGCACCTGAAGTCCGATCGCAAGGCGGTCGCGACCCGGGTCGACCGGGGCACGGTGCTGCGCATCCTGCGCTTCGCCCGACCCCACCGGCGGCTCATCGCGGTGTTCCTCGCCGTGACCGTCGTCGACGCCGCCATGGTGATCGCCCTGCCGCTGCTCGTGCAGCGCCTGGTCGACGACGGCATCGCCACCGGCGACCGCCGCCTGGTCGCCCTGCTGGCCCTCGCCATGGCCGGTGTCGCGATCCTCAACGCGATCCTGGCCGTGGTCGGCGGCTGGTTCTCCTCGCGGATCGGCGAGAGCCTCATCTACGACCTGCGCACCGCGGTGTTCGGCCACGTCCAGCGCCAGTCGCTGGCCTTCTTCACCCGCACCCAGACCGGCGCCCTGGTGAGCCGGCTCAACAACGACGTCATCGGCGCGCAGCGGGCTTTCACCTCCACCCTGTCCAGCACGGTGGCCAACACGATCGCCGTCGTGGTCGTGGGGATCGCCATGCTCGCCCTCAGCTGGCAGGTGACCCTGCTGTGCGTCGCGATGTTCCCCATCCTCTTCGTGCTCTCACGTCTGGTCGGGGCCAGGCTCGCCGGCCTGACCCGTGAGCAGATGGACGGCAACGCCGACCTCGGCAACGTCATGACCGAGCGCTTCAACGTCGGTGGCGCGATGCTGCTCAAGCTGTTCGGGCGGCGGGAGGAGGAGGACGACCTCTTCGCCGCCAAGGCGGCCCGCGTGCGCGACCTCGGCATCCGCATCGCCCTCATCACCCGCATCTTCGGGGCGGCGATGGTCGCCGTCCCGGCACTCGCGACGGCGGTCGTGTACGGCGTCGGGGGACAGCTCGCGATCTCCTCCACCCTCACCGTCGGCACGCTGCTGGCCCTGGCCACCCTGCTGCTGCGGCTGCTGGGTCCGCTGCAGGGCCTCTCCAACGTGCGCATCGACGTCATGACCGCGCTGGTGAGCTTCGAGCGGGTCTTCGAGGTGCTCGACCTCGCGCCGCTGGTGGCCGATCGCGAGGACGCGGTCCCGCTCGCCCCCGACGCCAGCCGGCTGGAGTTCCGTGGTGTGGGGTTCACCTACCCGCGCGCCGACGACGTCTCGCTGGGGTCCCTGGAGGTCCTGGCCCGCCGCGAGAGCGGTCGACGCCAGCAGGTCCTGCACGACGTCAGCTTCGTCGCCGAGCCCGGCCAGATGGTCGCCCTCGTCGGTCCCTCGGGCGCCGGGAAGTCCACCGTCACCCACCTCGTGGCGCGGCTCTACGACGTCGACGCCGGTGCCGTCCGCGTGGGGGACCGCGACGTCCGCGAGGTCACCCTGGAGTCGCTGGAGGAGGCGGTCGGGTACGTCACCCAGGACGCTCACATGTTCCACGACACGATCGCGGCGAACCTGCGCTACGCCCGGCCCGGTGCGGCCGAGGAGGAGCTGTGGGCGGCGCTGGAGGCCGCGCAGATCGCCCCGCTGGTGCGCAGCCTCCCCGAGGGCCTGGACACCGTCGTCGGCGACCGCGGTTACCGCCTCTCCGGTGGGGAGCGCCAGCGGCTCGCGATCGCCCGGCTGCTGCTCAAGGCGCCGCGCATCGTCGTGCTCGACGAGGCCACGGCCCACCTGGACTCCGAGTCCGAGGCGGCGGTGCAGCGGGCCCTGGAGAACGCCCTGCGCGGCCGCACCTCACTCGTGATCGCGCACCGTCTCTCGACCGTGCGCGACGCCGACCGCATCCTCGTGCTCGAGGGCGGCCGCATCCGCGAGTCCGGCACCCACGACAACCTGCTCGCCGCCGGGGGCCTGTACGCCGAGCTCTACCGCACCCAGTTCGCCGGCCAGGAGACCACCACGCCCTCCTGAGGCCGGGCGAGGTCGGCTGGGGGCGTCTCGTGACGCTCGCTGCGCTCGCTCCTCGACGACCGTGGTTCCCCACGGCCGGCAGCACGGCGACCGGGCCACCCACGTTCGTCGAGGAGGCGCCCCGGCGCCGTCACGAGACGTGGTCGCTCCTCAACGACCGGGGGGACCCTCGTTCGTCGAGGCGGCGCCCCGGCGCCGTCACGGGACGCGGGTGGGATGTCAGTCGCGGCGGCGCTGGTAGGCGGGGTTGACGTTGGACTGCCGCACCTTGCGCTCGCGTGCCGGGCGCGCGGGTCGGGAGCCGTCACCGGAGGGGGTGCGCTCGCCGCGCGGGCCGCGGCGGCGCTCGTCGTAGGCGAGGTAGAAGAACCCGAAGACCGCGAGCACGCCGAAGAACCACCACTGCAGGCCGTAGAAGAAGTGCGGGCCGTTGTCGAGCTCGGGCAGCTCGCGCAGCGCCAGGGGCGTGACGGGGGAGGGGGTCTCGCTGGCGAGGTCCACGAACCCTCCCCGCGTCGGCTGGCCCCAGTGCTCGCCCAGCTCGCGCGAGCTGATCGCACGGGTGGAGGCGTCGTCGTCGACCGTCACCGAGTCGCCCGTGCCGTCCACCCGGGCGTAGCCGGTGATGGTGACCTCGCCCGCGGGTGGGGCCGGCACGTCGCCGGGGTCGGCGGTGCCCTGGTTCTGGGTGGCCAGCCAGCCCCGGTCGACGGCCACCAGCGTGCCGTCGGCCAGCCGCAGCGGCACGACGACGTCGACCCCGGCCCGACCGTCACGCGTGCGGTAGCGCACGATCACGGTCTCGTCGACGGCGTAGGTGCCGGTCGCGCTGACCAGCCGCCACTCCCGGTCGGGGTCGAGCCCGCGGCCCGGGAGCGCGAGCACGTCGGTGACCGGGGCCGGGTCCTGGGTCTCGTTGGCGCGGATGATCGCGTTGCGCTCCTTGCGGTCCTCCAGTCGGCCGAACTGCCACTCCCCGAGCCACCAGGCCAGGGTCGCGAGCAGGGCCACGACCAGGGCGAAGACCAGCCAGCGCCGGCTGAGCATGAACCGGAACGTCCCCACCCTTCGAATCTAGCCAACGGCCGTATGGTTGACCCATGGTGCTCCCTCTGGTGGACGGCTACGGCCGTGTGGCCACCGACCTGCGTGTCTCCCTGACCGATCGCTGCAACCTGCGCTGCACCTACTGCATGCCCGCGGAGGGCCTGGACTGGTTGCCCACCGAGCAGGTGCTGACCGACGACGAGATCGTGCGGCTCATCACGATCGCCGTGCAGCGCCTCGGCGTCACCGAGGTGCGCTTCACCGGCGGCGAGCCGCTGGTGCGCCGGGGGCTGGTCGACATCGTGGCCCGCACCCACGCGCTCGGCGTCGAGACCTCGATCACCAGCAACGGCCTCGGCCTGGCCAAGGTCGCGCCCGCGCTGGCGGCGGCCGGGCTGGACCGGGTCAACGTCAGCCTCGACACCGTGCGGGCCGACACCTTCCTCGAGCTGACCCGGCGCGACCGGCTCCACGACGTCGTCGCGGGTCTGGCGGCGGCCGCCGAGGCCGGTCTGGGGCCGGTGAAGGTCAACGCGGTGCTGATGCGCGGGATCAACGACGACCACGCGCCCGAGCTGCTGCGCTGGTGCCTGGAGCGCGGCTACGAGCTGCGCTTCATCGAGCAGATGCCGCTCGACGCCCAGCACCGGTGGTCGCGCGACGGCATGATCACCGCCGACGAGATCTTCGAGCGGCTGGCCGCGGAGTTCACCCTCACGCCCGCGCACGAGCCCCGGGGCAGTGCGCCGGCCGAGCTGTTCCTCGTCGACGGCGGCGCGGCCACCGTCGGCGTCATCGCCTCGGTGACCCGGCCCTTCTGCGGCGACTGCGACCGGGTCCGGCTCACCGCCGACGGCCAGGTGCGCACCTGTCTGTTCGCCCGGCAGGAGTCCGACCTGCGGGCCGCCCTGCGGGCCGGTGCCGACGACGACGAGCTGGCGCAGCGCTGGGCCACCGCCATGCGCGGCAAGGCGGCCGGTCACGGCATCGACGACCCCAGCTTCCTGCAGCCCCAGCGCCCGATGTCCGCGATCGGCGGCTGAGCGGCGCTCAGCCCGCGTGCGCGACGGTCTCGCGCAGGAACCCGCGGGCGCCGAGGAAGTCGGTCAGCGAGGTGCGGTGCTCCTCGCACGCCAGCCACACCTTGCGGCGCTCCGGGGTGTGCAGCTTGGGGTTGTTCCAGCGCAGCTCCCAGGCGGCGGGGAGCTGGCAGCCCTTCGCCGAGCAGATCGCCGGGCCGGTGTCGGAGCCGTCGGTGGAGGGGTCGGTCACGTCCTCAGGGTAGTGAACGCGGCCCGGCCCGGCTCGGATGCGCCGGGCTCAGAGACGGCGCTGGCCGTAGTCCTCGCTGCGGCCGCCGGGCAGCTGCTGCCCGATGTACTCGGTCTCGCGCAGCCGGAACCCCTCGGAGAGGTTGGCCGCCGCGTTGGCCGCCACCACGGCGATGTAGGGCAGGATCAGCGCGCCCGCCACCAGCCACGGCCAGAGCCAGTCGATGCCGTTGAGCGAGGCCAGCACGGCGCCGACGAAGCAGATCGTGCGCAGGCTCATCGAGAGCAGGTAGCGCTTCTGGCGCTTGCGGATGTCGTCGGCCCGGCTCTGCGGAGCGGTGGTGATCCGGATGGCGTCGTCGTCGCGCCGGGAGCTTCGGGCCATGACTCCAGATTACGGAGCCGTTCCTCACCCTCTCGGCGTGCCGTCCCGCCGCGGACAGCCGCACCCTAGAGTCGACCCATGACCAATCGCACCTACCGACTCACCGAGATCGTCGGCACCTCCAACGAGAGCGTGGACGCCGCCATCCGCAACGGCATCGAGCGGGCCGGGCAGACCCTGCGCCACCTGGACTGGTTCGAGGTGACCCAGATCCGCGGCCACATCAAGGACAACGGCGTCGAGCACTTCCAGGTGGGCCTGAAGATCGGCTTCCGCCTCGAGGACGACGAGTAGGACGCCGCAGCCCCACCACGGCTCCACCTCCGGGGGTCGTCCCCGGCTCCGGTCGACGGGGCGGCGGTGCGGCGCCGGGTTGGCCGGTTGTCACAGGGTCGCCGCGTCGGCGTTGTGAGGCCCCGCCAAACCTGCTCCGGCACCGCCGTCCTGCTTGGGGGTTACCTCTCGGTAGTCACTAGCGTCCGGCGACGTGAGCAGCAGCGAGACGTCCACGGCGCCGACGCCGACCCCCACCGAGGCGGGTCCGTCCGCGGGCCGGGTGGTGCTGGTGACCGGCGGGAGCCGGGGCATCGGCCGCGCCGTCGCGCAGGCCTTCCTGGCCGCCGGCGACCGCGTGGCGGTGACCTCCCGGTCCGGCGGCGGACCCGAGGGCGCCCTCGACCTGGTCTGCGACATCACCGACCCCGCCGCCGTCGAGGCGGCCTTCGCCCGGATCGAGGCGGAGTGGGGCCCGGTCGAGGTGCTCGTCGCCAACGCCGGCATCACCGCCGACACCCTCCTGCTCCGCATGGGCGAGGACGACTGGCACCGAGTGGTCGACACCAACCTCACCGGCGCCTACCGCCTCGCGAAACGGGCCGCGCGCGGCATGCTGCGCCAGCGCCGCGGCCGCCTCATCTTCGTCTCCTCGGTCGTCGGCCTGCTCGGCTCGGCCGGACAGGCCAACTACGCCGCCTCCAAGGCCGGTCTGGTCGGCCTGGCCCGCTCGCTGGCGCGCGAGCTCGGCTCGCGCGACATCACCGCCAACGTCGTGGCCCCGGGGTTCGTCGAGACCGACATGACCGCGGTGCTCACCGACGACCAGCGCTCCGCCATCCGGGGTCAGGTCCCCCTGGGCCGCTACGGCGCGACCGAGGAGATCGCCCACGCCGTGGTGTGGCTCGCCGACGCCGGGTACGTCACCGGCGCGGTGATCCCCGTCGACTGCGGCCTCGGCATGGGCCACTGACCGGCCACCGCCCCCCACCCCCGACATCCGAAAGCGAGCCCGCCATGGGACTTCTCGACGGCAAGCGCCTCCTGGTGGCCGGTGTCACCCTCGACTCCTCGATCGGGTTCGCGACCGCGCGGATCGCGCAGGAGCAGGGCGCCACCGTGCTGATCTCCAACTTCGGCCGGGCGATGGGCATCACCCGGCGCATCGCCCGGCGGCTGCCGGTCGAGCCCCCCGTGCTCGAGCTCGACGTCACCGACCCCGACCACCTCGCCGGGCTGGCCGACGCCGTCCGGGAGCACGTCGACGGTCTCGACGGCGTCGTGCACTCCATCGCCTACGGCAACCCCGAGACCCTGCTGGGCGGGAAGTTCCTCGAGGGCCCCTGGGACGACGTCGCGCAGGCGGTGCACGTCTCGGCCTACTCGCTGAAGTCGCTGGCGATGGCGGCGCGTCCGCTGCTGGGCCCGGGGTCCTCGATCGTCGGCCTCACCTTCGACGCCAGCGTGGCCTGGCCGGTCTACGACTGGATGGGGGTCGCCAAGGCCGGGCTGGAGTCCTGCGCCCGCTACCTCGCCCGCGACCTGGGCCCCGACGGCATCCGGGTGAACCTGGTCTCGGCCGGGCCGCTGAAGACGCTCGCCGCGCAGGCCATCCCCGGGTTCGCCGACCTCGACGCCCTGTGGGAGTCCAAGGCGCCGCTCGGCTGGGACAACAACGACCGCGTCCCGACCGCGAAGGCGGTCTGCGCGCTGCTCTCGGACTTCTTCCCCGCGACCACCGGCGAGATCGTCCACGTCGACGGCGGCTTCCACGCGATGGGCGCCTGAGCGGGTGCACTCACGAAGGGACCGGCGCGGCGTCGGACCGCGGGGCCGGCGCGCGCCGCGTCGCCGGCCACGCCGCGGTCATGGCGGCCCACACCGCCGCGACGATCGCGATCTCGGCGAGCACGTACACGGGCCACGGTCCGAGCAGGTCGAGCACCGAGCCGCCGGCCGGCTTCTCCTGCAGGTAGCCGTAGTTGGTGCCGAGCACCTCGTTGATCCCGAACGTCGCCACGGCCCAGACCCCGGTGACCACCAGGGTGAGGCGGTACTCCCGCCAGTCCGGCACCACCCGGTAGCCCCACACGAGCACCACCGCGGCCCAGATGATGAGCAGGTGCAGCGCCCAGAAGGCGAAGAACCGCAGGTCGGGGAAGTCCTCGCCCAACGACGGCGTGACCACCGCCTGGGTCGTGAGCACCAGGCCCCAGAAGTAGGTCAGCGCCACCGCGAGCCGGTGACCGGTCCACAGCGCCCACGTGGCGGCCACCCAGGCCAGGTCGCACAGGTGTAGCGGCAACGAGACGTCGACGTCGAACCGGGTGAGGACGTCGACGACCTGGGTGGGCACGTGCACCACCGGGATGGCGACCGCCATCGTCCGCGCCAGACGGCGGCTCCCCCGGGCGGCGTCACGCCGCGCGAGGACCACGAGCACGGGCAGGCCGAGGAGCAGCACGGCCAGGGCGACGAGGTGCGGGGGGCTGTAGGGATCCATGACGGGCTCCGGGGGCGGCGGGCGGCACACGGGGTCGGTGCCGCCGAGCGTAGCCAGTGGGGCGAACACCGGGGACGTGTCCGCCCCCCCGAGGCGGGGGCCACGGCCTAGGCTCCTGCTCATGACCCACCCCCGGTCCGTCTCGGAGCGCACCCTGGTCGTGATGCGGCACGCGAAGGCGGAGCCCGACGGCCCCACGGACTTCGACCGGCCCCTGGCGCCGCGCGGGCACCGCGACGCGCGCGCGGCGGGGGCGTGGCTCGCCGCGGCCGGCGTGCGCCCGTCCCACGCGCTGGTCTCGGCGGCGCTGCGCACCCACCAGACCTGGGAGGACGTCGCGCTCGGCGCCGGCTGGGACCTCGAGCCCGACCTCGACCGCGGGCTGTACGCCGCCGGTCCGGAGTCCGCGCTGGACCTGCTGCGCCTGACCCCCGAGGACGCCACGACCCTCGTCGTGGTGGGCCACAACCCGACGATGGCGATGCTCGTGGCCCTGCTCGAGGACGGGTCGGACCCGGCGCTCGCCGCGTCGGCGCTGCCGGCCGGTCACTTCCCGACCTCCGCCCTGGCCGTGCTGCACCTGCCGGGCTCCTGGGCCGCGCTCGAGCCGGGCACCGCGCGGCTCGGCGCCGCCCACGTCGCCCGCGGGTAGGCGGCCGGGTCGACGTGGGGCTCGCGACGTCCTAGATCGGCGGGGCGGGGGTCACGATGCCGGCCTCGGCGTCGGCCGCCTCGACCTCCTCGCGGCTGATCCCGAGCAGGTAGACGATCGTGTCGAGGTAGGGCACGTTCACCGCGGTGTCGGCGGCCGCCTGCACGACGGGGCGGGCGTTGTAGGCGATCCCGAGGCCCGCGGCGTTGAGCATGTCGAGGTCGTTGGCGCCGTCGCCGATGGCCACCGTCGCCGCCTGGCTCACGCCCACGGCCTCGGCGAACTCGCGCAGCGCCCGGGCCTTGCCGGCGCGGTCGACGACCTCGCCGACGATGGCGCCGGTGATGACGCCGTCGACGATCTCGAGCTCGTTGGCGCGGGCGAAGTGGATGCCGAGGTCGGCCGCGAGCCGGTCGGTGATCTGGGAGAAGCCGCCGGACACGATCGCGAACCGGTAGCCGAGCCGGCGCAGGGTGCGCACCATCGTGCGGGCCCCCGGCGTCACCACGATCTGGTCGTAGACCTCGTCGAGCACCGAGGCCGGCAGCCCGGCGAGCATGCGCACGCGCTCGCGCAGCGAGGCCTCGAAGTCCAGCTCGCCGCGCATCGCCCGCTCGGTGATCTCCGCGACCTGCGGCTCGACCCCCGCGTGGGCGGCGAGCATCTCGATGACCTCGCCCTGGATGAGGGTGGAGTCGACGTCCATGACGATCAGCCGCATCCCGCGTCGCAGCAGCGAGGCGGGCTGCACCGCGAGGTCGACGCCGTTCTCCGCGGCCGTCGGGGCCAGCCGCGCCCGGAGGTCGTCGGGGTCGGCGCCGGAGACGTGGAGGTCGATGGCGGTCACGGGGTAGCGGGCCATCCGCTCGATGCGGTCGATGTTCCCGCCGATCTCGGCGATCCGGCCCGCCACGGCCGCCATCGCGCTCGCGGCCAGCGGCTGGCCGATCAGCGTGACGTGGGAACGGCCCTCGCCGCGGGTGAAGTTGTCGCCGGTGCCGCGCTGCACCTCGATGCTCATGCCGAGCTCGGCCGCGACCCGCTCGAGGGTGGCCACCAGGTCGTCGGTGGCGGCGGGATCACCGGGCCCGCCGGGCGTGGTGAGCAGCACCCCGAGGATCAGCCGCTGGCGCAGGATGATCTGCTCGATGTCGAGGACCTCCACCCCGCTGCCGACCATCGCCCCGAACAGGGTGGCGGTCACACCCGGTCGGTCCTGACCGGTGAGGGTCACGAGCAGGGTCTCGGGGCGGTGCGGCGTCGCGGACATCAGGACCTGAGGCTAGCGATCCCGCGGCCCGGCGGGCGCACGCCGGTCATTCCCCGGGCACCCGGGCCGCGCCGGGGGTCAGGCCGGGGGTCAGGCCGGGGGCCACCCCTCGGGGGAGCAGGCGGCCACGAGGCCGGCCCGGCCGGCCCGGGCCAGCGGCAGCAGGGCCTCGCGTCGTCGCTGTGCCTCCATCGCCGACACCGCACCGCCGTCGTCCTCGAGCGCGAGCTCGGTGATCGCCAGGGCCTGCAGCGCGCGCTCGGCGAGGGCGACGGCGCGGGGAGGCACCCCGGCGGGCGGGTGCAGCGGCGCGCGGTGGCGCAGGTTCATGAGCGCGTCGGCGACCTCGGGGCGCCACCGGGCGACGTCGAGGCGGGCCAGGGTCTCGGCGGTGCCCAGCAGGGTGCTGCGCAGGTCGCGGTCGGCGTCGCCCAGGTCGGGCACCTGCCGGCGGGCTGCCGGGTGCAGGCTCCACTCCACCACCGGGCCGACCTGGGCGGGGGTGAGACCGACGCCGGTGCCGACGACCACCACCGCCTCGCCGACCTCCAGGGCCGCGTCGTTGAACGCCGGTGGGCCGCCGAGCCCGACCAGGTGCCCCTCCACCGGCAGGGCCAGGCCGCAGCCCTCGGCGCCCTCGGCGCGCAGCCCCGCTAGCAGACCGACCAGCGACTCGCCGGGACGACCCACCACGACGTGGGCGACGTCGTCGCCGGTCACGCCGTCGAGCAGGTCGTCGGGGCCGATGTGCCCGCGCAACCAGGCGGTGCCCCACCACGCCAGCCGGGCGCCGACGGGCAGCAGCGCCGGCGTGGGGGTCGCGTCTCGCAGGCTCACGACCGGCGACTCTAACCCCGGGACCCGGGGGACCGGCTCCCCACTAGGGTGGGGCGCATGAGCGCGGTGCTGGAGCTGGCCGACGTCACCGTCCGGCGCGGGGAGAGCCTGCTGCTGGACCGGGTGACGTGGGTCGTGCGCTCCGGGGAGCGGTGGGTGGTGCTCGGCCCCAACGGTGCGGGCAAGACCACCCTGGTGCAGGTCGCGGCCGCGCAGCTGCACCCCACCAGCGGGTCGGTCGGCATCCTGGGCGAGCTGCTCGGCGGCACCGACCTGTTCGACCTGCGTCCCCGGATCGGGGTGGCGAGCGCCGCGCTGGCCGAGCGCATCCCGCGCCAGGAGGTCGTGCGCGACCTCGTGGTCTCGGCCGCCTACAGCGTCGTGGGCCGCTGGCGCGAGGCCTACGACGCCGTCGACCACGAGCGGGCCGAGGCGCTGCTGCGCGAGCTCGGCGTCACCCACCTCGCCGACCGGGTGTTCGGCACCCTCAGCGAGGGCGAGCGCAAGCGTGTGCAGATCGCCCGGGCCCTGAGGACCGACCCTGAGCTGCTGCTGCTCGACGAGCCCGGCGCCGGGCTCGACCTCGGGGGCCGCGAGGACCTCGTCTCGACGCTCTCGGTGCTGGCCTACGACCCCGACTCGCCGGCCACCGTGCTGGTCTCCCACCACGTGGAGGAGATCCCCCCGGGCTTCACCCACGCGATGCTGCTCCGGCAGGGTCGGGTGATGGCGGCCGGCCCGATCGAGGACGCCCTCGCCTCCAGCACGCTCTCGGCGACCTTCGGGATGCCGTTGGAGCTCAGCGTCGTCGACGGGCGCTACGCCGCCCGACGCCGCGCCCGTCGGCGCTGATCGGCGGAGGTCCTGGGATGGGTCCCCTCGAGGCCGCCGCGAGCGCGGCGGCCGGACTGGGCGCGGGCACGATCAACGCGGTCGTGGGCTCCGGCACGTTGCTCACCTTCCCGACGCTGCTCGCCGTCGGGGTGCCGCCGGTGGTCGCGAACGTCTCGAACAACATCGGCCTCGTGCCGGGCGCGGTCACCGGTGCGCTGGGGTACCGCCGCGAGCTGCGCGGGCAGGGGGCGCTCGTGCGTCGGCTGCTCCCGGCCTCGGTGCTGGGCGGACTGCTCGGCGCCGTCCTGCTGCTCACGCTGCCGCCCGGAGCCTTCGAGGCGATCGTGCCGGTGCTGGTGCTGCTCGGACTGCTGCTGGTGGTGCTGCAGCCGCGGCTCTCGGCGGCCGTCGCGGACCGTGCGGCCGCCCGCGAGGCGGCCGCCGGGGCGACCTCCGAAGCAGCGACCTCCACGCGCGGCGACGCCGGATGGGTCCGGCCGGCGGTGTTCGCCACCGGGATCTACGGCGGCTACTTCGGGGCGGCGCAGGGCGTGCTGCTCATGGGGGTGCTCGGGTCGGGCGTGCCGCAGGACCTCCAGCGCAGCAACGGGCTCAAGAACGTGCTCGCGGGCGCGGTCAACGGGGTCGCGGGGCTGGTCTACGCCGTCGTGGCCGACGTCGACTGGACGGTGGTGGCACTGCTCGCGGTGGGCTCGGTGCTGGGCGGTGTGCTCGGTGCCCGCGTCGGTCGTCGGCTCCCGCCGGTGGTGCTGCGCGTCGTGATCGTCGTGGTGGGGCTGGCGGCGCTGACGGCGTTCCTGCTCACCTGAGCCGGCCGGTCCGGGGGCCGGGGCGGCCCGGCCGGACCGGCCGGGCGCCTCAGGCGGACTTCTTGAACCGCAGTCCGAGCAGGCCGACGAGCGTGGCGCCCGCGGCGACGGCGACGGCGGGCATGCCGGCCGACTTCGGGATCGACCCGCCCTGCACGGCCTGGTAGGCGGTGGCGGCGTCGGCGGCGTCGACGGCCGCACCGATCAGCAGCATCGTGCGCCGCGCTCCGCCCCGGCTGAGCAGGGTCGCGGCGCCGAGCGCGATCTCGCGGTTGCCGAACCACTGGGTGAGCACGGGGGAGCTGCTGGTGGTGCCGAGGGTGCCGGCGACGAGCTCGGGGCGGGCGAGGGAGGCCGCCCCGATCACGATGCGGCCGAGTGAGAGACCGGTCACAGGATTCATGCCGCGACCCTAGGGCATCGCCCCCGCACCCCCGTGGAGGCCCGGCGGAGGCCCGGTGCTGTCCGGTCAAGGGCCCGGCCGGATGTGGCGCGGGCGGGCGCGACCGGGCACGGTGGGGGGCATGGACCTGGCTGAGGTGATGCGCACGACCGCCGCGGTGCGGGAGTTCACCGACGACCCGCTGCCCGACGACGTGCTGTACCGGATCCTGGACCTGGCCCGGTTCGCCCCCAGCGGCGGCAACCGGCAGGGCGTGCACCTCACGGTGGTGCGCGATCGCGCGACCCGGGAGCGGCTGGCCGAGCTGAACCTCACGGCCGCCCGCCGCTACCTCGCGCAGATCGCCGCCGGTGAGAGCCCGTGGAACCCCCTGCACCCGCCCGGTCCGGACGCCGCCACGATCGCGGCCACCGAGGTGCCGGCCGCCTACACGGCCCCGGTGCTCACCGCGGCCGCCGTGCTGGTGTTCAGCGTCGACCTCGGCGTCGTCGCCGCGATGGACCAGGACCTGCCCCGGGTCGGGGTCGTCAGCGGGGCCTCGGTCTACCCGCTGGTCTGGAACGTCCTGCTCGCGGCGCGGGCCGAGGGCTACGGCGGCACGATCACGACCATGGCCGTGGTGGAGGAGGACGCGGTGCGTGAGCTGCTCGGGATCCCCGCGCACCACGCGGTCGCGACCGTCGTCCCCCTCGGACGACCGGTCAAGCAGCTCACGAAGCTGCGGCGCCGGCCGGTGGAGGAGTGGGTCACCCGGGAGCGTTTCGACGGTGAGCCCCTGAGCCCCTGAGCGGCTGACGGCGCGGCGCCCGGTCACTCCCGGTCAGTCCCCCTCGAGCCAGGTGGCGAGCCAGCGGCCCAGCACGGCGTGGGCCCGGGCGCGCGCCTCGGGGCGGGAGAGCCACACGTCGTGGCGGGCGCCGGGGACGGCGATCGAGGTGACGTGCCGTCCGACCGCGCCGGCCCAGCGCCGGATGTGCTCCACGTCGAGCACGATGTCGCAGGTGTGCACGTCCTCGTCCAGCACGGTCGGACGGTGCGACCGGCCCGAGGACAGCACCAGCGTCGGCACGTCGACGTCGAGACCGGCCTGGAGGCGCCGGTGCCCGGCGCGCACGGCCCGCAGCCAGCCGACCCGGGCGGGATAGGACTCCAGCGGCTTCCAGGCCAGGTCGTAGGTCCACTCGCCCTCGTGGTCGCGGTGCAGCGACCGCCCGTAGAAGCCGTTGACCTCCCGCGGGATCTCCAGCCCGGGACGCCGCCGCCCGAGCTGGTCGAGGGCGGCCGCGGCGGCGGCGGTGCGCAGCCAGGGCGCCCCCTGCAGCTCGAACCACGGCGAGTTGAGCACCAGGCCCGCCAGCTCCGGTGGCCGGACCCGGTCGGCCCACAGCGCGGCGACGAGTCCGCCCGTGGAGTGGGCGTCCACGACGACGCGGCGGTGGCCGTCGCGCCGGGTGACCCGCCACCAGGCGAGGCCGAGCTCGGCGTCGTACTCGGCGAGGTCGGTGATGTCGGTGGCGGTCTGGTGGGGGCGCAGCGACCGTCCGTACTTGCGCAGGTCCAGGGCGTAGACGTCCCAGCCGCGGGCGGTCCACCAGTCGGCGTGGTCGGTGTGGAAGAAGTAGTCGGCGAAGCCGTGCACGAGCAGCACGGCCCCCTGCGACGTCGGCCCGAGGGGAGTGCGGCGCACCAGGGTGGCCACCACCGGGCCCTCGTGGTCGGGCGGCAGGCCGATCGTCTCCGCGGTCCAGTCCCCGCCCAGGACGTCGGGGAGGAGTGAGCCCGCGACGGCGTCCGAGAACGACATGGCCGCATCCTGGCAGATCCCGGGGACGCGCCCGTGCGAGGACGTGGGGCCACCCTCCTGCGGTGGAGGGGCCGGAGGGGCTACCGTCCTCGCGTGGGGTGGAGGGGCGACCTGGTCTCGGGGTGGCGCTCCGGCACGCGGCTGGGTCAGCGCCGCGTCCTGGGGCTGCTGCTCCTCGCCGTCGTGCTCTCGGTGCCCCTCTCCCTGGTCTGGCAGGTCGTGCCGCTGGCCGGCTACCTCATGTGGCTCGTGCTCGGTGCGTTCCTGTTGCGCGTGGGTCCGCTCATCGTCCACGCCGTGGTGGTCGGCGTCGCCGGCACCGTCACCTGGGTCGCGCTGGCGCCGATGACGTTCTCGCGCTGGATGTCGCTGCTGTTCTTCGCCATCACGATCGTGCTGGTCCTCTACACCGCGCGTCAGCAGCGCACCGGCCTCCCGTCCACGCTGAGCGGTGCCCTGCTGGCCGACCTCCGCGAACGGCTGGACGCCCAGGGCCGCGTGCCGGCGCTGCCCGACGGCTGGCGGTGCGAGACCGCGATGGTCGCGGCCCACGGCGTCGGCTACGCCGGGGACTTCATGATCGTGGAGCAGACCGATCGCCGGGTCGACCTCGTGCTGGTCGACGTCGTCGGCAAGGGTGTGGAGGCCGCGCCGTCGGCGCTGATGCTGGCCGGTGCGATCGGCGGCATGGTGGGCTCGCTGGAGGCCGACGAGCTGCTCGCCGCGGCCAACCGGTTCCTGTTGCGCCAGGGCCGCGAGGAGATGTTCGCCACCGCCGCCGCGATCACCGTCTGCCTCGACTCCGGGCGCTACCGCATCCTCTCGGCCGGCCACCCCCCGGCGCTGCGCTGGGACCCGGCGGCCCGCACCTGGCGCGAGGACGCCGCGCGCGGGTTGCCGCTCGGGGTGCTGCCCGACCCGGACCTGGAGGCCACCGAGGGCGTGCTGGCCCCCGGCGACGCGCTGCTGTTCTACACCGACGGGGTGGTCGAATCGCGCGGCCAGGACATCGAGGAGGGCATCGGCTGGCTGTGCGGCGTCGCCACCGCCGCCCTCCGGCGCGGCGCCCTCGGGGCGCCCCGGCGGATCATCCGGCAGGTGCCCCGCGGCGACGACGACCGCGCGGTGCTGATGCTCAGTCGCGATCCGGCGTAGACCCGGCCGGCGTCGACCCGGCTCCGTGCAGGGCGTGCATGACGCCCTCCAGCGTCGGGTCCTGCAGGGCGAGGTCGCGCAGCCCGGCCTGGGCGACGACGGCGGCGATCACCGGCGCCGCGGGCTGCTCGAGGGGGAGCGAGATGCGCTGGACCCGGTCGGTGACCTCGACGACGTGCACGCCGGGCAGCCCGGGGAAGGTGAGGGCGGGTCGCGCCTCGGTGAGGTCGACGCTCAGGATCCGGGTACTGCGGCCCAGGCGGTGCAGGCCCTCGAGCGTGCCGTCGTGCGCGAGCCGGCCGTGGTCGAGCACGACCACCCGCCGACACAGCGCCTCGACGTCGGGCAGGTCGTGGGTGGTCAGCACGATCGTGGTGGCGCGCCGGGCGTTGAGGTCGCGCAGGACGTCGCGCAGCCGCGCCCGACTCACCACGTCGAGGCCGATGGTGGGCTCGTCGAGGAACAGCACCTCGGGGTCGTGCAGCATCGCCGCCACGAGCTCGCCGCGCATGCGCTGACCCAGGCTGAGGGAGCGCACCGGCTGGCGCAGCTGCGGCCCGAGGTCGAGCAGGTCCACCAGCTCGTCGAGGCGGGCCCGGTGGTGGGCCGGCGTCGTGCGGTACAGCCGGTGCACGAGGGTGAACGAGTCGGCCAGCGGCAGGTCCCACCACAGCGCGCTGCGCTGACCGAAGACCACCCCGATGCGGCGGGCGAGCCGTCGGCGCTGCGCGGCGGGCTCCAGGCCGCACACCCGCGCGCTGCCGGCGGTGGGCACCAGCACGCCCGTGAGCAGCTTGACGGCGGTCGACTTGCCGGCGCCGTTGAGCCCGAGCAGGCCGAGGAACTCCCCAGGCGTCACCTCGAGGTCGACGTCGTCGACGGCGCGCAGGTCGCCCTCGGTGCGGCGGAACACCCGCGTGAGGCCACGGGTGACGATGACGGGCGGGGTGGGCACGGATCAGCTCCCGGTGGAGGTGTAGCGGCGCACGCCGGCGCGCCAGACGAGGACGGTGGCGAGCACGGCGAGCACCACGGCCACCGGCGAGCACCACGCCAGCGCCGCGGGCAGGCCGAGGGGATCGGGGCGGTCGAGCAGGCGCAGGCTGGGGTACCAGCTCACGAACGCCAGCGGCACGGCGAAGGTGAGCGCCAGCACGACCTCGCGCGGGAAGATCACCAGTGGGTACTGCGTCACGGTGTTGCCGCCGTAGGTGAAGGCGTTCGCCACCTGCTGCCCGTCGGTGGTCCAGAACTGCAGGCAGGCCAGGCCCACGAAGAGCGCGCCGAAGAGCAGGGTCGCGCTCACCAGCATCTGGCCCGCGAGCAGCACCCGCTCCGGCGTCCACGCGACGGCGCCGCAGCCCCAGCCGAACACGACGGCGGCCTGCACCACCCGCGAGATCCGTCGGGGGCTGAACTCCTCGGTGCACACCTGCACCAGGAGCGACGTCGGACGCACGAGCATCGTGTCCAGCCGGCCGGAGCGGATGTGACGACCGAGTCGCTCGACCTGGCCCACCGCGAGGTCGGCCACGGCGATGCCGAGCCCCGAGGCGCCGTAGAGCAGCGCGATCTCGCGCAGGCCGAAGCCGCCCAGGGTCGTGGCGCGGGAGAGCAGGACCGCGATCGCGACGAAGTCCAGGGCGGTGATGACCAGCCCGCCGAGGCTGAGCATCACGAACGAGGCGCGGTAGGACATCGCCGCGCGGCCCCAGGCGGCGGCGAGGGTGCGGTAGTCCGCGACGTCGGCGCGCAGCCCGTCCACCCGGTCCTGCCCCACTCGGCCCTGGACCTCCCGGGCCTCAGCCACCTTGGACCACCACCCGGCGTTCCCCCGCGGCGAGGACCAGCCGGCAGGCGCCGAGCAGCACGACCGCCCAGCCGATCGCCACCCCGAGCAGCGCGACCGCCTCGACGCCGCTCACGCGACCGAGCCACAGGTCGGCGGGCGTCTGCAGCAGCGCGGCCCACGGCAGGAGCAGCGTCACCTCGCGCAGGCCGTCGGGCAGCAGCACCAGCGGGACCGTCAGCCCGGAGAAGAAGATCGTGAGCACGCCCCCGAGGAGTCGGGGGCCCGTCGTGTCGAGCAGCCAGAACGCCGTGAGCGCCGGGAGCAGCCGCAGGGCGAAGCTGACGACCACCGCCACCGGGACCGCGACCGCCACCAGCAGGGCTCCGGTGACCGTCGGCGTCGTGAGGCCGAACACCAGCGCACCGATCACGAGCGGGACGCCGGCGCGCGTGAGCAGCTGGAAGCAGGCCCGCCCCAGGTCCAGGCACAGGTACCACCCGAGCACGCTCGCCGGCCGGGCGAGGTCGCTGGCCACCGCGCCGCTGCGGATCCGTTCGGCGAGGTCGTCGGGGGAGCCTCCGCCGAACATCTCGACCACGGCCAGCAGCCCCTGCCCGATCCAGACGTAGGTGATCGCCTGGGTGGCGTCGTAGCCGCCGGCGTCGGGGCGGGCCGCCCAGACGGCCGCGAAGACGCCGCACAGGATGAACCCGAACACGGTGTTGGTGAAGATGCCGGCCAGGGTGGCGGCGCGGTAGGTGCTGGAGCGCCGGAACCCGGCGGCGACCACGGCCGTCGCCCACCCTCCCGAGACACCTGCGAGCCGCACCCGGTCACGCTAGTCATCCCGAGTGGCGCAGGCCACCCGGGGTCGGGCGGTGCGCGGTTTCCCAGCCGGGGGAGTCGCGCGGGAGGATGGCCGGCGTGGACGACGCCCCCCTGCCCGAGACCGCCGACCCGTTGCCGACCCCCGGCACCGGGGCCGAGGCCGCGCTGTACCCCGTCGGCCTGCGCCTCGCGGGGCGTCGGGTCGTGGTGGTCGGCGGTGGGCACGTCGCGCAGCGACGGGTGCCGCAGCTGATCGCGGCCGGAGCCGACGTGCTGGTGGTCGCGCCCTGGGTGCGGCCGGCCCTGGAGGGCCTCATCGAGGCGGGCGAGGTGCGGTGGGCCGCGCGCGGCTTCGACGCCGCCGACCTCGACGACGCCTGGTACGTCCTGGTCGCCACCGACGACGACGCCGTCAACGCCGCGGTCTCCTCGGCGGCGGAGGAGCGGCGGATCTTCTGCGTGCGCGCCGACGACGCCGAGGCGGCCACCGCCTGGACGCCGGCCAGCGGTCGCGCCGCGGGTGTCACCGTCGCGGTCTGGGGCAGCCGCGAGCCGCGACGCAGCGCCGCGATCCGTGACGAGGTCGTCGAGGAGCTGCGCGAGGGCCGGCTCGGGCGCGCCGACGCGCGGCCGCGCACCGCCGGCGTCACGCTCGTGGGCGGCGGCCCGGGCGAGCCGGAGCTGCTCACGCTCGCCGGACGACGGGCGCTGATGGAGGCCGACGTGGTGGTGGCCGACCGGCTCGCGCCGCGCGAGGCGCTGGGCGACCTGCCGGTCGACGTCGAGCTCTACGACGTCGCCAAGCTGCCGCGCGGACGCTCGGCGCTGCAGGAGGAGATCAACCGGATCATCGTGGAGCAGGCCCGGGCCGGTCGGCGCGTGGTGCGGTTCAAGGGCGGCGACTCCTTCGTGTTCGGGCGCGGCTACGAGGAGGTGCTGGCCTGCCGTGAGGCCGGCGTCGACGTCGAGGTCGTGCCGGGTGTCACCAGCCCGGTCTCGGTGCCCGCCCTGGCCGGCATCCCGGTGACCCACCGCGGGGTCGCGCACGAGTTCACCGTGATCTCCGGCCACGTGCCGCCGGGGCACCCCCGCTCCCTGACCGACTGGGACGCGGTCGCGCGCTTGAGCGGCACCCTGCTGCTGATGATGGCGGTGGAGCACGGCCCGCAGATCGCGGCGGCGCTGCTCGCGGGCGGCCGGGACCCGCAGACCCCCGTCGCGTTCGTGTCCGACGGCTCCATGGCCACCCAGCGCACGGTGCTCGCCACCCTGGCGACGATGACGGAGGTGATCGCGGCCCAGGACGTGCGCCCGCCGGCGATCATCGTGGTGGGCGACGTCGTGGCGGTGGCGCATCCCGACCGGTTCCCCGGCCGGCTCGCGGTCGACCCGCACACCGGGCCGGGGGAGTAGCACCGCCGTGGCCCGACTGGTCGAGATCGACGACCCCGCCGACCCGCGGCTGGCCGACTACCGCGACCTGCGCGACGTCGAGCTGCGCAAGCACGTCGAGGCCGAGCACGGCCTGTTCCTCGCCGAGGGCGAGAAGGTCGTGCGCCGCGCGGTCGAGGCCGGCCATCGCGCCCGGTCCTTCCTGATGAGCCCGCGCTGGTTGGAGGGCCTCGCCGACGTGCTCGAGCGCAGCGACGCCCCCTGCTACGTGCTGTCCGAGGACCTCGCCGAGCAGGTCACCGGGTTCCACGTGCACCGCGGCGCCCTGGCCTCCCTGACCCGCACCCCGCTGCCGTCGGTGGAGGAGGTGCTGGCCGGCGCTCGCTCGGTGCTGGTGCTCGAGGACGTCGTCGACCACACCAACGTGGGTGCGGTGTTCCGCTGCGGCGCGGCACTGGGCTTCGACGCCGTCCTCCTCGCGCCCCGCTGCGCCGACCCGCTCTACCGGCGCTCGGTGAAGGTCGCGATGGGCACGGTGTTCTCGGTGCCGTGGACGCGGCTGCCGGACTGGTACGGCGCTCTCCCGGACCTCACCGCACGCGGGTTCACCACGATCGCCCTCACCCTGGCCGAGGACGCCGTCCCGATCGAGGAGGCGGTGGCCGGCTGCGACCGGGTCGCGCTGGTCCTGGGATCCGAGGGGCACGGTCTGTCGGCGCGCTGGCAGGAGGCCGCCGACCGGCGCGCCGTCATCCCGATGTCCGCGGGCGTCGACTCCCTCAACGTCGCTGCGGCGGCCGCCGTCGCCTGCTACGTCACCGTGCGGCGCTGAGCAGGCTCTCCCCGCGCGGCCGAGGTGTTGACTCGGAGGGTGGGTGCACGCTTCTCGCACCCGGGCGGCCCCGACCAGCGGACCGCCCCCACCCGAGAGGAGCATCCGATGATGCGCACCCACCTGGCGGCCCTGCTGCTGCCGCTCGCCCTGGTCGGCGGTCCCGTCGCCGTCGTGTCCACCGCCGCCCCGGCCACCGCCGCCGACTCCTGCGTCTCCCAGCGCGAGTTCGCCTCGGTCAAGAAGGACTTCAGCAAGGCCAAGGTCGCCCGTGTCTTCGGCACGAAGGGCTCGCGCGAGGCCATCAGCCGCGGCTACGGCGTCACCATCGAGATCCGGTCCTACCGCGCCTGCACCCGCTTCGGGGCGGTCTCGGTGTCCTTCGAGAACGGCCGGCTCTCCGCCAAGTCCGCGGTGTTCTGAGCCCCCTCCCGGAGCCGCGAGCCCCGGTGGGTTCGGCAGGCGCCGGGGCGGGAAGGTCGTCGTCATGTCGACGACCACCCGCCCGCGCCCGCTGATCGCCGCCGGGGGCGTCGCCCTCGTGACGGGCCTGGGAGCCTCGCTGCTGCTCGGCGGCTGCGGCACCGACGGGCAGCCGTCCCCGGTCCCGAGCGGGACGCCCGCCTCCGCCGGCACGCCCGGTCCCGAGCCCGCGCCGACCTGCGCCACGACGTCGCCGCGCGACGCCGACGGCTTCACCCCGCCGGACACCGTGCTGTGCCCGGGCGCCACGGCGCGGGTGCCGTTCCGCACCTCCTCCGACGCCGACGCGGTGCCGGTGCAGGTGCGCGTCACCGGGGTGCGGCGTTCCACCGACGCCACCTTCGACCCGGGGCAGCCCGACCTCGGTGGCCTGCCGGTGTGGCTGGTGGACTACCGGGTGAGCGCCGAGGCACCGCTGCGCACCGCTGCCTGGGAGGTGGACGGCGCCCCGACCGCCGTCCTGTCCGACGGCGGTGGTGAGCGGACCCTCGTGCTCGGCCCGGCCGACTGCGACGGGCCGCCGGGACCCCGGCTGCCCACCCGCTGGGTGGCGGGCTGCGCCTGGGTCGTGGGATCGGCCGACGCCGAGCCGACCGGCGTGGAGGTCACCACGCTGTTCGACCCGGGGGACCTGCAGGACCCGCTCGGGACCCGCAGCGTCCTCTGGGCGCTCGACGCCCGGCCGCTCGCCCCGGCCTGACGCCGCTGGTCAGGCGGGCCAGGTCGGGGGGTAGTCGGCGGCGGCGGCGTCGTGGGCCTTGGTGAGCTTCCGGCGGGCCTTGGCCGACACCCGGTCGCCGAACACGGTGCCCTGGGTGTGGTCGGTCTCGTGCTGGAGGCAGCGCGCCAGCAGCCCGGTGCCGGTGAAGGTCACGGGCTCACCCGTCAGACCGGTGCCGTGCACCGTGGCGGTGTCGGGGCGCGCGCAGTCCACGAACGCGCCGGGGAAGGACAGGCAGCCCTCGGCGTCGTCGTCGAGGCGGCGGGCGCGACCCTCGGGCAGCTCGAGCACCGGGTTGCAGACCACGCCGACGGTGTGGTCGCCGGTGTCGTCGGGGCAGTCGAAGACGAACACCGCGAGGTCGACCCCGATCTGACACGCCGCCAGGCCGACCCCCTCGGCGGCGTACATCGTGGCGACCATGTCGGCCACCAGCGTGTGGAGGGCGTCGTCGTAGGCCGTGACCGCGGCCTGCGGGCGGTGCATGACCGGCGTGCCCCACCGGGTGATCGGGCGCACGGTGCCGCCCGCGGGCAGCGGACCGTAGGGAGCGTGGGGCGGGGTCGGATCGGCCATGCACGGCATCGTACGGGCGTGTGATCCGCCGCATCCCGGGTACCTGTAGCGCCGAGTGTAACTCCGAGTTACATTAGGGCCATGTCCCTCATGAACAGCCTCAAGCCGGGTGGCCGCAACGGCATCCCGCGCTCGGAGTCGCGCGACCCGATCGGGTACCTCGTGGCCGGCCTCAACAAGCTGGCCCAGAGCGAGGTGCTCGACCGCGTCGGCCTCCGCAAGACCGCCGAGCAGGCCGTCTTCACCGTGACCCGCAGCGGCTTCTCGACCATGACCAGCGCCAGCCGCACCTTCAACCGCAGCGGCTCGAGCAGCAGGTCCGGCGTGCGCCCCGCGCCCACGGCCGGCACCGGTCCCTTCGACCTCACCCCGACCGAGGACGAGCAGATGCTCGTCGACGTCGTCACCGAGTACGCCACCGAGGTGCTGCGGCCCGCCGCCACCGCGGCCGACGAGGCCTGCGCGGCCCCCGACGAGGTGCTCCAGGCCGGCCGCGAGATCGGCCTGCCGATCCTCGGCATCCCCGAGGAGCTCGGCGGCATCTCCGAGGAGCGCTCGGCCATGGCCGGCACCCTGGTCGCGGAGGCACTGGCGAAGGGCGACCTCGGTCTGGCCGTCGCCGCGCTGGCGCCCGGTTCGGTCGCCACCGCGCTGGGCCTGTGGGGCACCGAGGCGCAGCAGCAGACCTACCTGCCCGCCTTCGCCGGTGACGACGTCCCGGCCGCGGCGCTCGCGCTGACCGAGCCCACCGTGCTCTTCGACGTGCTGTCCCCGAGCACCACCGCCACCCGCCGCGGCGACGGCTTCGTGCTCACCGGCACCAAGTCGCTCGTGCCGCTCGGCGCCAGCGCCGAGCTGTTCGTCGTCGGTGCCAGCCTCGAGGGCCAGCCGGTGCTGTTCCTGGTGGAGTCGGGCGCCGAGGGCCTCAGCGTCGAGGGCGACCCCGCGATGGGCGTGCGCGCCGCGTCGCTGACCACCCTGCACCTGGCCGACGTCGTCGTGCCGGCCGACGCCGTGCTCGGTGCCACCGACGGCTCCACCTACCGCGAGTGCGTGCGGCTGTCCCGGCTCGCGTGGTGCGCGCTCGCCGTCGGCACCGGCCAGGCCGTGCTCGACTACGTGGTGCCCTACGTCAAGACCCGCGAGGCCTTCGGCGAGCCGATCGCCCACCGACAGTCGGTGGCGTTCATGGTCTCCGACATCGCGATCGAGCTGCAGGCCATGCGTCTGCTCACCTACAAGGCCGCCGGCCGCGCGGCCGCCGGCAAGGACTTCACCCGCGAGGTGGCACTGGCCCGCAAGGCGTGCGCCGAGAAGGGCATGAAGATCGGCCTCGACGGCGTCCAGCTGCTCGGGGGACACGGATTCGTCAAGGAGCACCCGGTGGAGCGCTGGTACCGCGACCTGCGCGCCGTCGGCATCATGGAAGGGGCGGTGTTGGTCTGATGGCGATCAACCTGGAGGAGCCGAAGAAGTTCAAGCCGCTGGTGGGTCAGGCCCACCAGGTCGCGATGAACATGCTGCGACCGATCTCGCGCAAGTACGACCGCGCCGAGCACGAGTACCCCAAGGAGCTCGACATGCTCGCCGCCATGATCGACGGGCTCTCCGAGTCCGGCGCGGGCGAGGGTGCGGGCGCTGCGGGCGTGCGGCGCGACGAGAAGAAGGACGACGGCGGGGTCAAGAACGGGGCCAACCTGGCCTCGGTGCTCTCGATCGCCGAGATGTGCTGGGGCGACGTCGGCCTGCTGCTCTCGATGCCGCGCCAGGGCCTGGGCAACTCGGCCATCGCCTCGGTGGCCGACGACGAGCAGCTCCAGCGCTTCGAGGGCGTGTGGGCCGGCATGGCCATCACCGAGCCGGGCACCGGCTCGGACTCGGCGAACATCAAGACCACCGCGGTGCTCGACGGCGACGAGTACGTCATCAACGGCGAGAAGATCTACGTCACCTCCGGTGACCGCGCCGACCACATCGTCGTGTGGGCCACGCTGGACCGCGACCTGGGCCGTGCGGCCATCAAGTCCTTCGTCGTGGCCAAGGGCACGCCCGGCATGCGGGTGGAGCGGCTGGAGCACAAGCTCGGCATCCGCGCCTCCGACACCGCCGCGATCATCTTCGAGAACTGCCGCGTGCCGAAGGAGAACCTGCTCGGTTCGCCCGAGATCGACACCAAGCAGGGCTTCGCCGGCGCGATGGCGACCTTCGACAACACCCGTCCGCTGGTGGCCTCGATGGCCGTCGGCTGCGCCCGGGCGTCGCTCGACCTCACCCGCGACCTGCTGAAGCAGGCCGGCATCGAGGTCGACTACGACCGGCCCGCCCACCTGCAGTCGGCCGCGGCCGCGAAGTTCCTGCAGATGGAGTCGGACTGGGAGGGCGCCTACCTGCTCATGCTGCAGGCGGCGTGGATGGCCGACAACCGCCAGCCCAACAGTCTGGAGGCCTCGATGGCCAAGGCCAAGGCCGGCCGCGTGGGCTCCGACATCACGCTCTCCTGCGTCGAGCTGGCCGGTTCGATCGGCTACAGCGAGACCGAGCTGCTCGAGAAGTGGGCCCGGGACTCCAAGATCCTCGACATCTTCGAGGGCACCCAGCAGATCCAGCAGCTCATCATCGCCCGCCGCGTGCTGGGGCTCTCCAGCGCCGAGCTGAAGTGAGCTGAGCCGCCGTCCTGCTCCGGGGCGGCACGGGACATCACGAGGCCCTCCTCCGCCGATGGCGGGGGAGGGCCTCGTGCCGTCGTGGAGGGTGTCCCGCGACACTCGCCGACGACCGTGGTGGCCACGTTCGTCGAGGAGGGAAGGCGGTCTGTCGGGTGCGCGCGTCTCGTGACGCTCGCTGCCGCTCGCTCCTCGACGACCGTCTTCATCCACGTTCGTCGAGGAGGCGCCCCGGCGCCGTCACGAGACGCGGTGAGCCGGGGAGCGACGCCGGGGGAAGGCCCGGTCAGGAGACGGCGCGGAAGGGGTCGTGCTCGGCCAGCAGGCGGTCGACCCGGGCCTGGTCGAGGCGGTGCACCACCGACTGGCTCTCGGTGTTGTCGCGGATCACCTTGGCGAGGGTGAACGAGCTGGTGGTGAGGTACATCGTGCCGAGGGCCAGGAAGGCCCGCACCCACGGGTCGACCGGGAGGTAGACGAAGGCGATGAGCATCGCCATCAGGGCGACGCCGAAGGAGATCGCCGACATCGCGTAGAAGGCGGCGGTGTTCTTGGAGGGGGCGGAGGGGCCGGTCATCGAGGTCATGGCACCAGCCTGCGCCGTCGACGCCTCCCTCGCGTCCGTGCCGGTACCCGTTCCCGACCGGGCCCGGATACTCAGATCGACACCAGCTGCGCGCCGGGAGCGGGCACGCCGTCGTGGTGGTCGGGAGCCCGGTGCCCGGCCTGGGCGAAGGCGGTGTCGATGGCCGTCCGGACCCCCTCGACCGCCGGCGCCGGCACGAGGGCGATGAAGGAGCCGCCGAAGCCGCCGCCCGTCATCCGCGCGCCCAGGGCACCGGCGTCCAGCGCGGTCTGGACGCCGAGGTCGAGCTCGGCGCAGCTCACCTCGAAGTCCGTGCGCAACGAGGCGTGGGACGCCGTCATGGCTGCACCGACCGTGCGCCAGCCGCGGGCGGCCGCGCCCGCGACCACCTCCCGCACGCGGGCGTCCTCGGTGACCACGTGGCGGGCGCGGCGGCGCAGCACGGGGTCGGTCAGGCCCGCGAGTGCCTCCGGTGCGGCCGAGGAGAGGGTCGCGACCCCCAGGGCGGCGGCCGCCGCCTCGCACTCGGCGCGTCGCGTGGCGTACCCGCCGTCGGTCAGGGCGTGGCTCACCCGGGTGTCGACGACGATCAGCCGCAGCCCGTCCTCCTCCCAGGCCAGCGGTACCGGCCGCGCCGTCCCGGCCCCGAAGTCGAGCAGGACCCCGTGGCCCGCCCGGCCCCGCAGCGAGGCCTGCTGGTCCAGCCCTCCGGTCGGGGCGCCCGCGACCTCCGCCTCGGCGCGGCGGCACCGCTCCACCAGGACCGCGCGGCGGTCGTCGTCGAGGGTGTGTCCGGCGAGCGCGTCGAGGGCGAGGGCGACCGCCACCGTCAGGGCGGCGGAGCTGGAGAGTCCCGCGCCGAGCGGCACCGTGGAGGTCACCGCGACGTTCACTCCGGGTACGGTCTGCCCGTCCTGGGCCGTCGCCCAGAGCACGCCGGCCACGTAGGCCGCCCAGCCCCGGACACCGCCCGGCCGGCAGTCGGCCAGGTCGCCCTCCCAGACCATCGGCGCGGAGGCGCCGGGAGGACTGCTGAGGAGGCGGACCCGGGTGTCGGCGCGCGTCGTCACGGTCGCGGTCGTCGCGAGGTCGAGGGCGAAGGGCAGGCACAGCCCGCCGTTGTAGTCGGTGTGCTCACCGACGAGGTTGACCCGACCCGGTGCCCGGGCCACGACGCGCCGGCCGGGGGCCGGGGGTGTCGGCAGGTCGGTCACGGGCCCAGCCTAGGGAGACACCCCCTAGGCTCGCGCCGTGCGCTTCCTCGACGACCGCGTCCCCTCCCACGACCTCACCTACGACGACGTCTTCATGGTGCCGCGCCACAGCGCGGTGGCCAGCCGCTACGACGTCGACCTCGCCACCACCGACGGCACGGGGGCGACCCTGCCGATCGTGGTGGCGAACATGCCCGCGATCGCGGGTCGCCGGATGGCCGAGACGGTGGCCCGACGCGGCGGCCTCACGGTGCTGCCCCAGGACATCCCGACCGAGGTGGTGGCCGAGGTCGTGCGCACGGTCAAGGCGTGCCACACCGTCTTCGACACCCCGATCGTGCTCGGCCCGCACCAGACGGTCGCCGAGGCACTGTCCCTGCTGCCCAAGCGGGCCCACGGCGCGGCGGTCGTCGTTCGCGACGGGCGCCCGGTCGGCGTCGTCTCCGCCTCCGACTGCCGCGACGTCGACCGCTTCGCCCAGGTCGGCACCGTGATGCGTCCGATCGCGGCGCCCGTGGCCGCCGACGCCGACCCGCGCGCGGTCTTCGACCTCCTCGACGCCTCCCACGCCCCGCTCGCCGTCGCTACGGCCGCCGACGGGAGCCTGGTCGGGGTGCTCACCCGGGTCGGCGCGCTGCGCGCCACCCTCTACGACCCCGCGGTGGACGCCGCGGGCGGCCTGCGGATCGCCGCCGCCGTCGGGGTGAACGGCGACGTCGCCGGCAAGGCGGCCGCGCTGCTGGAGGCCGGGGTGGACTGCCTCGTCGTCGACACCGCCCACGGGCACCAGGACCGGATGCTCGACGCGCTGCGCGCGGTGCGGGCCCTCGACCCGCAGGTGCCGGTCGCGGCGGGCAACGTCGTCGCAGCCGAGGGCGTGCGGGCCCTAGTGGAGGCGGGGGCCGACATCCTCAAGGTCGGCGTCGGCCCGGGCGCGATGTGCACGACCCGGATGATGACCGGCGTCGGGCGCCCGCAGTTCTCCGCGGTGCTGGAGTGCGCCGCCGCCGCCCGCGAGCTCGGTGCCCACGTGTGGGCCGACGGCGGCGTGCGGCACCCCCGCGACGTCGCGCTGGCGCTCGCGGCGGGCGCGGCCTCGGTGATGGTGGGCTCGTGGTTCGCCGGCACCCACGAGTCGCCCGGGGACCTGATGGACGACGGCCAGGGCCGCAGCTACAAGGTGTCCTTCGGGATGGCCTCGGCGCGGGCGGTCGCGAACCGCACGTCCACCGAGTCGGCCTACGACCGGGCCCGCAAGGGCCTCTACGAGGAGGGCATCTCCTCCTCGCGCATGTACCTCGACCCGGCGCGGCCGGGCGTGGAGGACCTCATCGACCAGATCTGCTCCGGGGTGCGGTCGGCCTGCACCTACGCCGGCGCCGCCACGATCGCCGAGCTGCACGAGCGCGCCGTCGTGGGCGTGCAGTCCGCCGCCGGGTACGCGGAGGGTCGCCCGCTGGCCACCAGCTGGTGAGACCGGCGGCCCGCAGGCCGGGTCAGCCGCGCGAGGACCGCGCCGTCCGCCCGCGGACGATGCCCACGAACGCCTGGCAGTCCTCGCCGTCACGGTCGCGGCGCCACACCAGGGCCACCGCCGTGGGGTCGAGCTCCGGCACCCGGCGGGTCACGACGTCGCGCCGCTGCAGCAGCCGGGCCACGGACGCCGGCAGCAGGACGATGCCGGTGCCGGCGGCCACGGTCTCGACGGCGTCGCGGTACCCCATGGGCGGCCAGGGCAGCTGGTCGGCCGTGGGCGTCCAGCCGGAGCGGTGGGGCATGACGAGCTGCTCGTCGGCGAGGTCGGCCAGTGCGACCTCGTGCTCGACGATGCCCAGCAGGCCCTCCTTGGCACCCATGGCCACGACCTCCTCCTCGTACAGCGGCAACCGGTGGAGGTCGGCGGGGGAGTCGAGGGGGAGCCGGGCGATCGCCATGTCCACCTCGCCGCCGGTGACGGCGTCGGCCTGCTCGTGCTCCTCGAGCGGCACGAGGATCAGTGGTTCGGGACGACGCTCCCGCCACGCGCGCGCCCACTTGTCGGGGGTCGCCCCGATCACGTAGCCGAGCCGGAGGGCGGGGGAGGTGGAGGACACGGCAGGAGTATGGCGGGTCGCGTAGTTTCGCGGTGTGCGCGTCCTCGTCACCGGTGCCACCGGCTACCTCGGCTCCCGGCTCGTGTCCCGCCTCGTCGCGGACGGCCACGAGGTCGTGGCCACCTCGCGCGACCCCCGGCGGTTGGGCCCCTTCTCGTGGGCGGACGCCGTCGAGCACGCCCGGCTGGACGCCCACGACCCGGTGTCGGTGAACACCGCGGTGCGGGGTGTCGAGGCGGTCGTGTTCCTGGTGCACGGCATGGAGTCCCCGGACTTCGCCCGCCTCGACGGCTATGCGGCCCGCTACCTCGCCGGCGCCGCCGCGCGCCACGACGTGCGCCGGATCGTCTACGTCTCGGGGCTGAGCCCCGCCGGCCCGCTGTCGCGGCACCTGGCCTCGCGCCGGGAGGTGGAGGAGGTCCTGGCGGCCGGGCCGGTGCCGAGCATCACCCTGCGGGCCTCGATGGTGGTGGGGGCCGGCTCGCTGTCCTTCGAGTCGCTGCGCGCCTCGGTGCGCGGGGTGCCCGGGCTCCCGGTCCAGCCTCCGATCCAGCCGGTGCCGCGCTGGCTGCGGGCCCGACTGCAGCCGGTGTCGGTCAGCGACGTCCTGGCGGCCGTGCGGGCCGCCCTGGGCAGCGACGTCGGCCACCGGGGCTACGACCTCGGCGGTGAGGAGGTGCTGCGCTACCCCGAGCTGCTGGCGCGCTACGCCCGGGTCGCGGGGCTCACCCGGGTGCAGGTGCCCGTGCTGCTCGCACCTCCGGCCCTCGCCGGCGAGGGACTGGCCCTCGCCACCGGCGCACCGCGCCCGGTGATGCGCGCGCTCACCGCGAGCCTGCGCCACGACATGGTGTGCGACCCTGCCAGCCGCGCGGCGCTGCGCCGCGACCTGCTGCGGGGCCACGACTTCGTCGCACTCGACGAGGCGTTCCGGCGCTCCCGTGTCCGCGGCGACGACGCCACCCGGGCCGACGTCGACCCCCACCTGCGGGCACCCACCGACGCCGTCGGACCCGGCGCGCGCCGACAGGTGCGCTGAGCGTCTCAACGTTCGGGCCACGCTCCGCGTTGAGGAGGGGACAGGACCGAGGGGAGGCACACCGGATGAGGCAGGACTTCGCGGCGTTCGTCGAGGCGGAGACGCCGCGACTGCTCGGCCTCGCGCACGCGCTCACCGGCGATCCCCACGACGCGTGGGACCTCGTGCAGGAGAGCCTCACCCGGGTCGGCGTGCGGTGGCGCCGCCTGGCCGACGGCAACCCCGGTGGTTACGCCCGCACGACGCTCGTGCGGCTCAACATCGACCGGGCCCGGCGTCGCCGGCGCGAGACGCTCCCGGGTGAGGTCCCGGAGCGGGCCGCGCCGGTGGTGCGGATCCCGCTCGAGGACCCCGTCGAGCCGTGGCTGCTCGAGGCGCTCGCCGCCCTAACCCCGCAGCAGCGCAGCGCGGTCGTGCTGCGGGTGCTCGAGGACCTCGACCACGCCGGGATCGCCGAGCGGCTCGGCTGCTCGGTGGGCACCGCCCGCAGCCACCTCTCCCGCGGCCTGTCCCGACTCCGCGAGCGGGCCCCCGCACGCACCGACCTGGGAGGGACCTGATGGACGAGACGGACGAGGTGACCCGCGCCGTGCGCGGACTGGCCGGCGCGGTGACCCCCGCCCCGGAGGCGGCCCTGCTGGTCCACCGTGGCGTCCGCCGCCGCCGACGGCGGCGTCTCGCGGTCGCGGCGGCCGCCGGGGCGACCGCGACCGCGATGTCGGTCGGTGGGGTGGTGACGCTGGGCCCGGGCGACGCCGGCCCTGCGGACGGGGATCGCCGGGTCGCGGTGGCCTCCGACCCGGAGCCCTCGACGCCGACCGGCCGTCCGGCGCCGGCGTGCCCCGAGGCCGTGGCGGCGCCGCCGACGCGCGCGGTCCCGGACCTGGAGGATCAGCGCCGCGCGGTCGTGCGGCTGCGGTCCCTCAGCTCGGTCCAGGTGGTGCGCGCCGTGCCGACCCCGCTGGGGGTGGTGGCCCTGGTCGCCGATGACGGCGGCGATCCCGACCTCACCCTCCCCCCCGACGTCGTGGGGGTCCTGCGCGCGGCCGGGGCCCGGTGGGCCTACGAGTGGGATCCGAGCGGCCCTGCGGTGGGCCTCGACGCCGCCGCCCAGGTGCGCCAGGTGCTGGCCTGGCAGCTCGACCCCGTGGTCGCCGACCTGCGGCGTGCCACGGCGGGTCTGCCCGGTGCGGCCGGCCTCGCCGTGTTCCCGGAGGCCGGCACCGTGCTGCTGCAGTGGCGCGCCCCGGTGCCGGCGCAGGTGGCCGCGCTGGCCCGGGACGAGCCGGGCGAGGTGCAGGTGGTGGTGGAGGGGGTGCGCTACTCCGAGCGCGACGTGCGGGAGGCGGGGCAGCGCCTCTGGGACGACGCCGGCCTGGCGGACTCCCCGATCGACCTCGTCTCCACCTCCGGCTGCGGCGACGGCTCGGGTCTGCGCGTCGGGATCGCCACGGCGGTGCGCGACGTCGACGGCTGGGAAGAGCGCCTGGCCGAGGTCGCGGGGATGCCGGTGACGCTGGTCGTGGAGGGCCCGATCGACGAGCTGCTCCCGGCGGGGTGAGGTCGCTGTCGCTCGGCGCGGCTCAGGCGTCGGGGGCCGAGCGCGGGTGCACGTCGACGACGGCCACCTCCACCGGCGCGTCGGACGGTCCGGTGCCGAGACGGGCGGCCAGGGAGGCGAGGGCGGCGGCGCGCACGGCGTCGGCGGTGTCGGCGAGGGGGAGGCCGAGCGCCACGCTCACCTCGAGGGTGACCGAGGTGAGGTCGGTGCGCTCCACCACCAGCCGCACGTCGCGCACCTGAACGCCGGGCAGGGCGCGCTCGACGTCGTCGCGGATCGCGGCCACCAGCACGTGCTCGGCGATCTGCAGCCACTCCTGGGTGCGGTGCTGCACCGGGAGCGAGCGCCGGGGCGAGGCGAGCACCGCGGCGAGCAGGGCCGGGCCGATCTCGGCGGCCCGCCGCTCGCTGCGACGTCGCAGGGCGGTGAGGCCGGCCCGCAGGCCGGCGAGCGGATCGGGTCCCTCAGGCGCGGTCATGGCGACTCCCTTCCGTCCTCATCATCGTCGAGTTCCGGCGCGGACGTCCCCGCGAGCGACTCCGCGAACGATCCGTCGGGCCGCCAGGCGCGCAGCCGGTAGGCGAGGGCACGCCGGGCGCGATGCAACTGACCCCGCACGACCGTGACCGAGGTGCCGAGCACCGTGGCGATCTCGGCATAGCCCAGACCCTCGAACTCGCGCAGCACGAAGGTCTCGCGCTGGCGCCACGGCAGCTCGGCCAGTGCCACGGCCACCGCCGCCCACAGCTGCGCGGTGGCGGCGTCGTCCTCGGCCGCGGGCGCGGCGTGGGCGCCCGGATCACGCCGTCGGAGCGCGTCGTGCGCCCGCTGGAGCTCCTCGTCGGCCACGGCGACCGGGCGGCGGCGGCGCCGGTCGTCGGCCACCTGCCGGGTGAGGATCGTGAAGATCCAGGTCCGCACCTGCGCGTCGCCGCGGAAGCTCGCGGCATGCTGCCAGACCTTGATCCACGTCGCCTGCGCGACGTCCTGCGCGAGGGCGTCGTCGCCGTCCAGCATCGAGAGCGCGTAGTGGAAGGTGGCGGCGAAGTGCCGCTCGAACAGCACGGCGAAGGCCTGCTCGTCGCCGGCGGCTCCGGCGCGCAGGAGGGTGCGGTCGTCGCGGGGGTCCTGCGATGTCGTGCTCACCTCCCCCTCACCTCCACCCATCTCCCGGGCCCGGACGGCGGCCGGGAGGGTCCCGGGTCGGAGCGTCGTCCGCTCGACGCCTACCCGGGAGTGCGCGATCGACTCGCGCCCGAGACGATCCGTCGGCGTGACCCACCTCACAGTCGCGACCGCGTGAGGATCCGGCCGGGCGTCGCGTCCCAGTGGTGTCAACGACGATCCGGCGAGCGCCTCGGGGTGCTCGCCACCACGCCACGGAAGGTGGAAGCACGATGACCGAGAAGACCCTGGAGAAGACGACCGCGCGCGACAGCAAGGCGCTGGTCACCACCGAGGGCCGTACGACGATCGCCGACACCGTGGTCGCCAAGATCGCGGGCATCGCGGCCCGCGAGGTCAACGGCGTCCACGCCCTCGGCGGCACCGCGTCCCGGGCGGTCGGCGCCCTGCGCGAGCGCATCCCGGGCAGCACCACCAACCACGGCCAGGGCATCTCGGTCGAGGTGGGCGAGAAGCAGGCCGCCGTCGACGTGCAGCTCGTGGCCGAGTACGGCGTCGGAATCGCCGACCTCGCCGCCGGTATCCGCCGCAACGTGATCGGCTCGATCGAGCGGATGACGGGGCTGGAGGTCACCGAGGTCAACATCGAGGTGCAGGACGTCCACGTGCCCAGCGAGGACAAGGACGAGCCGCAGGAGCGCCGGGTCCAGTGACCACGCCCTCGGTGGACCCCGTCGCCGACCTCGCCGAGGCGGTGGCGGGGGCCGCCCGGGCCGTGCCCGGGGTGCTCGACCTGCACGCCGGCCCCTACGGCGAGGTCGCCGTGCACGCAGCCGGACGCCGCATCGACGGCGTCCGGGTGCGGTCCGGGATGGTGGAGGTCCACGTCGTGCTGCGTGCCGACGTCGACCTGCTCGCGGTAGCCGACCGGGTGCGCGACGTCGCCCTCGCCGCGTGCGCCGGACCCGGCACGGACCCAGCTCCTGGGCCCGACCCGGTCGTGGAGGTCGTGGTGGAGGACATCCGCATCCCGGCGGCCGGCGCGTGAGCGCCCGGTACCCCGGCCCGCGCGACCCGGGGCTGCGCGCGCAGTGGCTCGCGCAGCGCCGGGCGCTCGTGCGGCAGTTCCATCCCGACACCGGCGGCGACGGTGCGCTGATGACGGCGGCGCTGGAGGACCTCGACCGCTCCTTCGCGGTACGCGACGGAGCCCCGGCCCCCCTCGCCGATGCCCTGGCCGACCTCCACCTCGTGGAGCTGACCGCCTCCGACGCGCTGCCGGAGCAGCTTCGGCGCAGTCTCCGGCGCGGTCGCCGCCGGGCCCGCGACCTCGGCCGCGGGGTCCGCGCCCGCATCCCCGGCGGGTGGCCCGGCTCGCGCCGCTACCTCGACCTCTGACCCGCCCCGTCCGTACGCCTCTCCCGCCCACGACCATCCAGGAGTCCCTGACATGTCCACGTCCTCACTCGGCCTCATCGCCGGCCTGCTGCTCACCCTCGCGATCTGCGTGGGGGGCCTGGTCGGGTTCCTGCTCGCGCTCGTGCTCGGCACCGCCGGGTTCGCGCTCGGTGGCCACTACGACGGCGAGCTCGACCTCGGTCAGCTGCTGGGGCGTCGCAGCCGTGGCTGAGCCCGGCGCCGACCCGACACCGGACGCCGACCCGGGGCAGCGCGGCTCCCTGGTGATCGCCGACCGCGTCGTGACCCGCGTCGCCGGACAGGCGGCGCGCGAGGTCGCCCACGTCGCGGTGGTGCGTCCCCGGCGTCCCGGGGGCGGGTCGCCGCGGGTGCGCGCCGTCGTGGCGGGCGGCCGGAGCCGGATCGCCCTCGACATCGCCACGGCCTGGCCCCAGCCGACGGCCGCGGTGGCCGCGCAGGTGCGCGCCACCGTCGCCGAGAGGGTGGGCAGCCTGGTCGGCGTGGTCGTCGACGGCGTCGACGTGCGGGTCACCCGCGTCGTGCACGTCCCGAACCCGAGGAGGAGGGTGGAATGACCGCGCTGCTGAGCAGGGAGGAGACGGCGAGCGTCGCCGGCCCCGTGCCGCGACCGCGCCGACTCGCCGGTCCCGTCGTGGGAGGGGTGCTGCTCGCCCTGGCGGTCGTCGCTTCCGGTGCCGCACTGGTGCGCGAGGCACTGGTGACGGGCGGTGTCGTGTCCGGTGCGTCCTGGTGGGACGACCTCGCGCCGCGGTTGGCGGAGCTGCGACCCGACGCCGTGACCGACGGCGTCGGTGCGGGTGTGGCACTGCTGGCGCTCGCGCTCCTGTGGACGGCGCTGCGCCCGGCCCCAGCACGCGGGCGCCGCCTGGGCGGCGGTGCGGCCGTCGTGCCGGATCGCGACCTCGCCCGATGGGTGCAGGCGCGGCTGGACGCCGTGCCGGGTGCCACGCGGGTGCGGGTGCGGGGCGGGCGCCGCCTGGTCGCGACCATCACGACCTTGGCGCCACCCGCGGAGCACGACGACGTGGAGGCGTCCGTCCGCGCCGACGCCGACGACGTCCTCGGTGCGGTGGAGTCGGCGCCCCGGCTGAAGGTCCGGCTGCAGCACCAGGACGGTGTGTCATGAGGCGCGTGAGGGCGCTGGACCGTGCGGCGCTCGCGGTGGTGGCGCTGGGCCTGCTCGCCGCGGCCGGAGGGCTGTGGTGGTGGCGACGCGAGGGTGCGGACCGGGTCCTCGACCCGACGCCGGTCACCGACGCCTCGCGCGAGTCCTGGTGGCCCTGGGCGCTGGGCGCCGTCGGTGTCGTGCTGCTGGTGCTCGGTCTGGGCTGGCTGTGGGCGCACCTGCGGCCGCGACCGGTCCCCGTGGTGCGACTGGCGGGCTCGGGCCGCGAGGGCCGGCTGCTCCTCGAACCGGCGGCGGCGGCCGACGCCGCCGCCCACGCCCTGGCCGACACCCTCGGGGTGCGCCGCGCCGGCGCGCGGGTGTCGCGCGAGCGTGGCGGCCTGCTCCTGCGCGTGAGGGCACTGGTCGACCCCGACGCCGACCCCCGGGTGGTCGCCGACGCGGCCGCCCGCGTACGGGCCGACGCGGCGGGCGTCGTCGGGCGCGACGACGTCGACCTGCGGGTCGAGCTGCGGGTGGCCCGCCGCACGCGCGGCGTGAGCCGCGTGCGCTGACCCCGGCGCACTGTGCACGGCGCCCAAAGAGCAGGGGCGATCTTCGACCGCCGTGCCCTTGTCGGTGGCCGGCGAGGGGCGCAGAGTGACGTGCACCACACCACTCTCGATGGGAGCCCCCATGACGTCGTACTCGCTCGCCGGCCGCCGCGCCCTCGTCACCGGAGGGGCCCAGGGTCTCGGGGAGGGCATGGCGCGCGCGCTGGCCGCCGCCGGTGCCCGGGTCGTGATCGGCGACATCGACCCGCTCGGCAAGGACACCGCCGCCTCGCTCGGCGACGGCCACGGTCACGTGACCCTCGACGTCACCGACGACGCGTCGTGGGAGGAGGCGATCGTCTCCACCGTGGAGCAGGTGGGCGGCCTGGACCTGCTGGTCAACAACGCCGGCATCGAGATCACGAGCCTGCTCGCCGACCTCGACGCCGCCGACGCGGCGCGGATGCTGAACGTCAACGTGCTCGGCACCGCGCTCGGCATCAAGCACGGGTTCCGGGCGATGCGCCCCGGCGGTGCGGCCGGCGAGGGCGGCGGCATCATCAACATCGCCTCCGTCGCGGCCACGATCGCCTTCCCCGGCATCTCGGTGTACTCCGCCACGAAGTCCGCGGTCGACCGGCTCACCCGCGTCGCGGCCATGGAGAGCGGCAAGCTCGGCTACGGCGTGCGGGTCAACTGCATCTACCCCGGCCTGGTGCCCACGCGGATGGGGGCCGGCCTGGCGAACGACGTCGCCCAGATCGGCCTGTTCGGGTCCCCGGAGGAGGCCGTGGGCGCCGTCATCGAGCTCACCCCGGGCGGACGCCTCGGCACGGTGGAGGACATGGCCGACGCCGTGGTGTTCCTCGCCTCCGACGCCTCGCGGTTCATCACGGGCGCCGGGCTGCCCGTCGACGGTGGCATGGGGATGTGAGGTCGGCTCGTGCGCATCGTCGACTACCTCGACAAGGGGCTCTCGATCGGCCCCGACCGGCCCTGCCTCACCACGGCGGCGGGGTCGCGCACCTACCGGGAGGTGCACGACCTCACCGGTCGGATCGCCGCCGCGCTCGCGGCGTCGGGCGTGACGCCGGGGGAGAAGGTCGCGGTGCTCTCCGGCAACGACCCGACCGCCTTCACCTGCCTGCTCGGCATCAGCCGCGCCGGAGCGGTGTGGTGCCCGATCAACCCGCGCAACGAGGCAGAGGAGAACCGTGAGCTGCTCGCGCTCTTCGACTGCGTCACGGTGATCTACGCCCCGGCGTTCGCGCCGCTGGTCGACCGGATCCGCGGCGACCTGCCCGGCGTGCACACCTGGACGGTGCTCCCCGGGGCCGGCGCCGACGCGGTGACCGACACGGTCGCTGACGCCGTCGCGTGGGAGCACTTCCTCGCGCGGGGCGAGGGTCGGCCGGTGGTCGACCTGCCGGCCGAGGACGACGTCATCGCGCTCGTGGGCACCGGGGGCACCACCGGGCGGCCCAAGGGGGTGCTGCTCACCGGCACCAACGTGGAGACCATGACGGCCCTGACTCTGATGAGCTACCCCTTCGACGGCGTCCCGCGCTACCTCGCGCTCGCGCCGCTCACGCACGCCGCCGGGGTGCTCTGCTTCCCGATCATGGCGCTGGGCGGGGAGATCGTGATCATGGCGGCTCCCGACGTCGGCGGGTTCCTGGAGCACGTGGAGCGGCACCGGATCACCCACACCTTCCTGCCGCCCACGCTGATCTACATGGTGCTGGCGCACGAGGCCCTGGACCGCACGGACCTCACGTCGCTCCAATGCTTCTGGTACGGCGCCGCGCCGATGTCGGCGTCGCGGCTGGAGGAGGCGCTGAGGAGGATCGGGCCGGTCATGGCGCAGCTGTTCGGGCAGACCGAGGCGCCGATGATGATCTCCACGCTGTCCCCGCGCGAGCACTTCCGCGACGACGGCACGGTGGCCACCGAACGGCTCTCCTCGGCCGGGCGGCCCACGCCGCTGGTGACGGTGGCGATCATGGCCGAGGACGGCGCGCTGCTCCCGCCGGGGGAGCGCGGCGAGATCGTCGTGCGCAGCTCGCTGGTGATGCGGGGCTACTACCGCAACCCCGAGGCCACCGCCGAGGCCGGCATGCACGGCTGGCACCACACCGGCGACATCGGCTACCTCGACGACGACGGCTACCTGTTCATCGTCGACCGCGCCAAGGACATGATCATCACCGGTGGGTTCAACGTCTTCTCCACCGAGGTGGAACAGGCGGTGCTCAGCCACCCCGACGTGCAGGACTGCGCCGTGGTGGGGCTGCCGGACGAGAAGTGGGGCGAGCGTGTCGTCGCCGTCGTGCAGGCCCAGCCGGGGCGCGAGGTCGACGCCGAGGCGCTCATCGCCCACGTCAAGGGCCGGATCGGGTCGGTCAAGGCGCCCAAGCAGGTCGAGGTGTGGGAGGACCTGCCGCGCTCGAAGGTGGGCAAGGTGCTCAAGCCCGACATCAAGGCGCGGCTCGCGAGGGTGCCGACCGGCTCCTGATCCGCGAGCCGACGCGTGCTCCCTCTCAGGCGTTGGCCCAGGACTCCACCGACCGGGTGACGTGGGCCAGCGTCGTGAGCTCCCCGATCCAGTCGGCGTGCGGGCCCTGGGGTGCCACCACGAACTTCGACGCCCCGACGTCGACGTAGCGGCGCAGGATCGCCTCCAGCGCCTCCGGGCTCGTGGCCACGAGCTCGCGGGGGTCGGTGTCGGGCTCGAGCCGGGCGACGGCGGCCTTGGCCTCGGCGGGCAGGTCGGGGTCGGGGTGGTAGACGATCGTAGAGCCGTAGTGGTCGTCGTCGATGCTGCGGCCGGCGCGGTCGGTGGCCTCGACGATCGCGGCGATGGCCGCCTCCACGCGGGCAGGGCCGATGAACGCAGCCAGCCAGCCGTCGGCGAGCCGCCCCACGCGGTCGAGCTCACGCGGCGTCACGCCGCCCATCCACACCGGGAAGCCCCGCTTCACCGGCTTGGGGTCGATGCGGGCCCGGTCGTAGGTGAACCACTGCCCGTGGTGCACGACCTCGTCCTCGGCCCACAGCCGCCGCAGCAGGGGCAGGGCCTCCTCGAAGATCGCCGCCCGATCGCCGGCCTCCACCCCGAACGCCTGGTGCTCCTCCCGCGCCGGCAGCCCGAGGCCGAACGCCGGCAGCAGCCGACCGCCGGAGAGCACGTCGAGACTGGCCAGCGCCTTGGCGAGCAGCGCGGGCTGACGCCCGGGCAGCACCATCACGCTGGCGCCGATCTTCATGCGACTCGTCCGCGCCGCGGCCCCGGTCATCGCGACGACTGGGTCGTGGGTGGCGGCGTTGACCCGCTCGGTGACCCACAGCGAGTCGAACCCCAACCGCTCGGACTCGTCCACGAACGCACCGAGGTCCACTCCCGTGGCCGGCAGCGCCAGCCCCACCCGCACCGACATGGCCGCCAGCCTAGGCGGCGTGCGGTGGCCCGGGAACGACGAACGGCCGACCAGGTGCTGATCGGCCGTTCGATGGTGTCCGAGGGGGGACTTGAACCCCCATGCCCGTTAGGGCACTAGCACCTCAAGCTAGCGCGTCTGCCAATTCCGCCACCCGGACGAGTGCGAGTGGAACGTTAGCAGCACCTCGGCAGCAGGGTGGAATCGGGGTCCGGGGCGGGCGAGGGCCCGCGTCGGCGGGGTTGCGGACGGCGTCGCGGTGACATGCTGGGGCCATGGCCGAACCGCGTGAGCAGCCCGAGTCCGCCACTCCCGACCCCCGCCACGACCCTGCGTCGGAGGTGGTGGACCTGTGCCGGGAGCTGATCCGGATCGACACCTCCAACTACGGCACCGACGACGGCCCGGGGGAGCGGACGGCGGCGGAGTACGTCGCGGGACTGCTCGAGGAGGTCGGCATCGAGGCGCGGCTGTACGAGTCGCGACCGGGGCGCACGTCGGTGGTCGCCACCTGGGGCGGTCAGGACGACGCCCGCGGCCGGCTGCTGCTCCACGGCCACCTCGACGTCGTGCCGGCCGCCGCGGAGGACTGGTCGGTCGACCCGTTCGCCGGGGAGGTCCGCGACGGCTACGTCTGGGGTCGGGGCGCGGTGGACATGAAGGACTTCGACGCGATGCTGCTCGCCACCGTGCGCGCCCGGCAGCGGGCCGGGCGGGTGCCGGAGCGTCCGATCGTGCTGTGCTTCACCGCCGACGAGGAGGCGGGCGGACACCTGGGGGCCGACTACCTGGTCGACCACCACCGCGACGAGCTCGAGGGGTGCACCGAGGCGGTGGGGGAGGTCGGCGGGTTCAGCACCACGATCCGCGGCCGCCGGCTCTACCTCATCGAGGCGGCCGAGAAGGGGATGGCGTGGATGCGGCTCACCGCGCGCGGCACCGCCGGCCACGGCTCGATGATCAACCCCGACAACGCGGTGGCACGCCTCGCCGGGGCGGTGGCCCGGATCGGCGCCCACGAGTGGCCGGTCCGGCTGACCCCCACGATGGAGGTCCTGCTCGCCACCGTGGCCGACCTCGCCGGCACCGAGGCCACCCCGGAGAACGCGCCGGCGCTGATCGAGGAGTTCGGGGGAGCGGCGCGCATGCTCGGCGCCGTCATCCGCAACACGGTGAACCCGACCCAGCTCGAGGCGGGCTACAAGGTCAACGTCGTGCCCACCGAGGCCACCGCCCACCTCGACGGCCGCTTCCTGCCGGGCTACGAGGACGAGTTCTTCGCCACGCTGCGCGAGCTGTGCGGCGACGGCGTGGACTGGGACTTCGTGTCCCACCAGCAGCCGTGGGAGACGCCGTACGAGGGCGACCTCGTGCGCTCGATGACCCGGGCGATCCTCAGCGAGGACCCCGACGGCCTCGTGGCGCCGTACACGATGAGCGGCGGCACCGACGCCAAGCACTTCCGGCGGCTCGGGACGGCGTCCTTCGGGTTCGCGCCGCTGCGGCTGCCGGCCGACCTCGACTTCACCGCGCTGTTCCACGGCGTCGACGAGCGGGTGCCGGTCGACGCGCTCACCTTCGGGGCGCGGGTGTTCGACCGCTTCCTCGACGACGTGTAGGGCTCAGGCGGTGCGCACCGCGCGGATGATCTTGCGGCGCAGCACGACGCGCCGCTTGCCGTCCGGCCCGATCCGCACCCGGTCCAGCTCCCACCCGCCGTACTCGGCGCGCTCGGTGAGCAGCTTGGTCACGACGTTGCGGCTCAGCTCCCGCTCGAAGACGACGCTCTCGAACTCCCACTCCACGCCGGGGCGCAGCGGGCGACGCAGGGCACGACTCATGCCGGCCCGCCTCAGCGCACCGCGGCGGCCGACACGTCGTCGAGGGCCGCGATGAGCTCGGGGGGCAGGGCCTTGTCCTCGATGCCGAGGGCGCCGCGCAGCTGCGCGGCCGTGCGGGCGCCGACGATCGGGGCGGTCACGCCGCGCCGGTCGCGCACCCAGACCAGGGCGACCTCCAGCGGTGTCCACCCCAGGCCGTCGGCCGCGCGCGCCACGGCCTCCACGATCGCGGCCGAGGTCTCGTCGAAGTAGGTCTCCACGAAGCGGGCGAAGTCGCGCGAGGCCGCCCGGGACTCCACCGGGATGCCGGTGCGGTACTTGCCGGTCAGGACGCCGCGACCCAGCGGCGACCACGGCAGCACGCCGAGCCCGAGCGCCGCGCAGGCCGGCATCACCTCGCGCTCGACGCCGCGGTTCACCAGGGAGTACTCCACCTGGGTCGAGGCCAGCGGCGCCCGGCCGGGCACGGCCCGCTGCCAGGTCGCGGCCTGGGCGGTCTGCCAGCCGGTGTAGTTGGAGATGCCGACGTAGGAGGCCCGGCCACTGCTCACCGCCTGGTCCAGCGCCGACAGCGTCTCCTCCAGCGGGGTGTCGTCGGTCCAGACGTGCACCTGCCACAGGTCGACATGGTCGACGCCGAGGCGGGACAGCGAGCCGTCGAGCGTGCGCAGCAACGTCCCGCGGGAGGTGTCGGTGACCCGCTCGCCGGTGCGCCGCGAGATCCCGGCCTTGGTGGCGATGACGATCTCGTCGCGGCTGACGACGTCGCCGACGAGCCGACCGATGAGTTCCTCGGCGGCGCCGTCGGTGTAGCCGGCGGCGGTGTCGACCAGCGTGCCGCCCGCCTCAGCGAAGGCGATCAGCTGGTCGCGGGCCTCGTGCTCATCGGTGGCGCGGCCCCAGGTCATCGTGCCCAGGCCGAGCCGGGAGACCTTGAGTCCGGTGGTGCCCAGACGGCGCTGCTGCATGCCTCCAACCTAGTGGAACGCCGTGTCGCGGCCCGGGGCGCCGCTCCGGCGTCGTCCTGGCGCGTGGCGGGTGTCGCGCGGATCACGTGGCCGGGACCTCACGACTGTCAGGTCCGCGTCAGGTCCCGCCACTACGCTGCCGCACGTGGACGACCTCCTCAAGGCGATCGTGCTGGGCACGATCCAGGGACTCACCGAGTTCCTCCCGATCTCCAGCAGCGCCCACCTGCGCATCCTCCCCGACTGGTTCGGCTGGGGAGACCCGGGCGCGGCCTTCACGGCGGTCATCCAGATCGGCACCGAGCTGGCCGTGCTGATCTACTTCCGCAAGGACATCGTCAGGATCGCCTGGGCGTGGCTGCGCTCGCTGGTCAAGCCGGAGCTGCGGGGCCACATCGACGCCCGGATGGGCTGGTACGTGATCGTCGGCTCGCTCCCGATCGTGATCCTCGGGATCCTGCTCAAGGACACGATCGAGAGCGACTTCCGCAACCTGTGGATCATCGCGACCACCCTGATCGTGATGGGTGTCGTGCTCGGTATGGCCGACCGGTTCGGCTCCACCGAGCGCGGTCAGAAGCAGCTGGGCCTGCGCGACGCCGCGCTGATGGGCGGCGCCCAGGCGATGGCGCTGATCCCCGGCGTCTCCCGCTCCGGCGCCACGATCTCCATGGGCCGCGCCCTCGGGTTCGACCGCGAGACCGCCACCCGCTTCGCCTTCCTGCTCGCGATCCCCGCCGTCGTCGGCGCCGGCGTCTTCCAGCTCGGCGACATCCCCGGCGGCGACAACCCCTACGGCGTGGGCCCCACGATCGTCGGCACCGTCGTGTCGTTCCTCGTCGGCTACGCCGCCATCGCCTGGCTGCTCAACTACGTCTCCACCAAGTCCTACACGCCGTTCGTGATCTACCGCATCGCCCTGGGCGGGCTCACGATGGTCCTACTCGCCACCGGCGTCCTCAGCGCCACGGGCTGAGTCCGGGGCGTCCCCGGGGGGCCGATGGGTCCGCCCGCTCGACCACAGGGCCGTGGAACGAGGTGTGGCCCCGGGATACGTCGTCCCGGGGCCACACGTCGGATCGGGCGGTGGATCAGGCCACCGTCACCGGGATGCCGACGTACTGGTGAGGTGCGCTCGTCGAGAAGGTGAGCGTCCCCGCGCCTGTCGGAACCGAGCCGGGCACCGTCACGGTCAGGTCCAGGACCCCACTCGGTGGCACGACGTCGTTGGCGAGGTCGTGGCGCCGCAGGCCGAGATGGTAGTACGAGCCCGGGACCAGACCGGTCACCCTGACCGTCAGCGACGACCCGCGTGCGAGCGACGTGGTCGAGGGCACGACGGTCGGCTTCGGCACCGGGACGCGCGAGGTGCCGGCAGGCTTGGAGACCCCGGTCTCGGCTCCACGGGTCACCCTTGCTCGGCAGGTGAGGATCTTGCCGGCGTCGGTGATCCGGACCTTGTAGGCGGCTGTGGACGCCAGGACCCCATCGGAGCCGAAGGCCGACCACTCGTAGGCGACCTTGGCCCCGGTCGTCGTCGTGCCACACGTCAGCGTGGCTCCGACCACCGCATCCCCGATGATGCTGGGGCGGGCGATGGCGTAGGTGGAGAGGACGGGGTCGCTGACACTGCTGCGCCGGGCCTGCTCGAACGAGTCGTCCCCGGGGCGGGTGATCGTGCACGTGAGCCGCGCGCCGGCATCCGCGGCCACCGGTGTGTAGGTCGCGGTGGTCGCGAGCGGGGTCGTGCCCCGGGTCCAGGCGAAGCTCACGCCCTGCGCGTTGGTGGTGCACGACGTTGGACGTCCGACCTGGGGTGGAGCGCTGAAACGCGGCGGGACCAGCACCAGCACCTGTTTGGTGATCACCGGTGTCGGGGCCGACGTGGCGGACACCGGGATGAATCCGCCTCTGTTCGCGACCACGCGCACCCGGATCTGGGATCCGAGGTCGGCCGGCGTCAGGGTGTAGGTGGGACCGGTGGCGACGTCGATGGCCTGACCGTTGCTCAGACGCTGCCACTCCGCGGTGTAGGTCACGTCGGGGGTGTGCGGCACCGCGCGGTCGTAGACCGCGGTGAGAGTCCGGGTCACCCGAGGCGTTCCGCTGATCGCGGCCGTGGGTGCCTGGGTGAACACACGGTCGCCGTCGACCCGGAGCGCCCAGGACGTGACGACCGTCAGGCTCGCGACCGGACCAGCCGGCTTGGCGTTGGTCGCGTACAGGTTCCAGGTGCCGTTCGGGTTGATGCCGTCGAACGCCCCGAGTGTCAGCGAGGCGGCCGACTGAGGCGCCGGACTGAGCAGCGGGGTCGTGTTGGTCGGCCCCGCGTCGTTGACCGTGTTGGTGTTGGTCGGCTGGATCGGTGCGCTGACGAGCTGCTGGGGCACCTGTGTCGCCACGATCGGACCGGCGGCCTCGTCGTCGATCTGCAGGGTGACGGTGTTCAGGCCGTTGTTGGGCGTCGTCACCCGACCGGGGGCGATCCGGTGCAGCACCAGCACCTGCTGGCCGGTCGGCGCGACCAGGAGCAGGCGCAGGGTCTCCAGGTTGGACCCGCGCACCGTCACGAAGAGGTCGACATCGCTCACGCGCTCGATGTCGAAGCTGGAGACCACGACGTTCGAGGGGTAGACGGTGGCCTGGTTCTGGGTGACCACCGTGCTGTGGAGCACGGTGAACTCGGAGCCGCCGGCGGTGACCCGAGCGGCGTCGGCCGCCACCGGGTTCAGGGCGGGGATGACACACGCCGCCACGAGCGCCGCCGCCAGGACCCGTCGTCGATGCGTCTCAGTCATCGTCACCCCGCTGGTGCGCGATCGCCGCACGCGTCTGCTTGGCGCTGCTCATCGTCCTCGGCTCGAAGATCGGCGTGCCCTGGCACAGGACGAAGGCCTTGAGCTTGTCCGCGTTCGCCGGAGTGGGGTCGGCGGCGCTGAGGATGAGCCAGCCGTCGTTGTCGAACCCGAGCCCGGGACCGGCGTAGGTCAGGTGGGAACCGGTCTTGTCCTCGAAGCCGCCGTCGACCAGGCTCGATCCCGGCGGGCACGAGACGAACGCGCCGATCTCGTCGGCCACACCGTTGTTGTCGGCGTCGTAGGTGTAGCCGTCCCCGGAGTAGCTCGAGATCGCGAAGTCCTCGCGGGTCGCGAAGTCACTGACCGATCTCCCGTCGAGCAGGTCGGCGTTGAGCTTGGCGATCACGTCGGAGTTGCCCACGCTGAGGACGGGACCGGTGGCCTTGAGCGCGAGCGCCGGTCCCTTCTTGCTCGTCAGCGTGCTGGTCGTGGGAGCGGTGTTGGCCTTGCCGAGCAGGAAGGTGGCACCGGCCGCCATCGCCGTGCCGGTCATGAGAGTCGCGCACGCGGCGCCGGCGACGAAACAGACCACGGGTCGGCTGAACCGTCCTGAGGTCGAGGTGGATCGGTCGTTCATGGGAGATTCCTTGCATCAGGGGGCGCCGCAGCGCCGGGGAGGGTGGTCGGAGTGCCGGCGCGGAACGCGCGGTGGCGCTCCGGCGTCCGGGATCAGTTCCGGTGGTGGCGCGGCCGCGCTGCGGCGGGCAGCGGGCCCTGACAGTGGGCGGTCGCCTTGAGCTCGCCCTGGTGGTCGGCCGCATTGGGCATCGACACGAAGACGGTCCGGTGCGCCTTGCCGTCGCTGTTGCCTACAGTGACACGCGACACCGGGTACCCGGTGCGATTGGTCCAGCCGCCGCCGATGATGCGCAGCCCGGCGGGGCATTCGGCGATCGCGCCGAGATCGGCGCGACCGTCGCCGTCCGCGTCGACGAGGAGGCCACGAGAGGTCGTCACCACCGTCGTCGTGAGCACGGACCCGGGGAGCAGATCACTGGCCGATCGGCCGTCGAGCAGGTCGGCGTTGAGGCCCTTGATCAGGGCGCTGTTGCCCATGCTCAGCACCGGCCCGGTGCCCTTCAGTGCCAGGGCAGGTCCCTTCTTGCTGGTCAGTGTGCTCGTGGTGGCGGCACTGTTCGAGGTGCCGAGCATGAGTGTCGCCGTGGCGGCGAGAGCGGGGCCGGGTGCGAGGGCGGCGCAGACGAGGACGACGACCGGCCACCTCCGCCTCGGACCGTACGGAGGGCGCGCGCGAGCGGCCGTGTCAGGGGATGGGGACACGTGGCTTCCTTGGGTAGGGGAGAGGACGGACCCGGCGGGAGGTGCGCCGATGTGGGAGATCGGGCCGGGTTCCGCGGACCGTAACAGGGATGCGTGATTCGGGATAGGCACATCACCTGTCGGTCACGCACCTGTCGAGGGGCAGTCATCCACAGCGACCCCGCCGGCTGGGCCGAAACTGTCGGTGGTCCCGGGTTGACTCCTCATATGGAGATGGCCACCCCGGATGCGAGCGTTGCTGCGTTGACGCACGCCGCTCGCGCCGCGCTGGGCGCGGCGGCGGGTGGGGAGGTGTGGCGCTTCGGCGCGGCTGAGAGCCTGACGGTCCTGCGGGAGCTGGCTGAGCTGGAGGCGGTCGCGGCGGCCTTGCGGGCGCGGGTGCTGGTGCATGCCGAGGGGATCGGCGCGCACCAGGAGTCGGGGGCGGAGTCGGTCGCGGTGTGGCACGCGAGAGCGACCCTGACGACGGTGGCGCAGGGTCGCGCGGCGCTGCGGGAGGCGGTGGCGCTGGAGGCGCGGTCTGACGTCGCGGCAGCGCTGGCTGCTGCCGCGATCAACCCGGCGCAGGCGAAGGTGATCGTCGATGCGGTCGCGGAGGTCCCGGAAGAGGACCGCGAGCAGGCCTCGACGTATCTGCTGGAGAAGGCCGAGACACACCACGCGAAGGACCTGCGGGTCCTGGGGCGCAGGATCTGGGAGGTCCTGGACCCGGTGGCCGCGGATGCCCGGGAGTCGGCGGCTCTGGAGCGGCAGGAGGCCCGGGCCGCGGCGCGGGTGCGGTTCTCGATGGTCGAGCACGACGACGGCACGATGGAGGGCTGGTTCCGGGTCCCCGTGCTGCACGGCGCGATGCTGCGCAAGATGCTGGTCGCGATCGGCGCCCCCAAGGCCAAGCGCGCTGCGGCGGGTGCCGGGTCCTACGACCCGACCATCAAGACTCCGACACGCTGGGGGCAGGCGTTCTGCGACCTCCTCGAACGCATCCAGGACAGCGACCTGCCCGTCCGCGCCGGCTGCGGCGCCACCGTGGTGGTGACGATGACCATCGAGAACCTCACCCAGCAGCTGGAGCAGGCCGGGCTCCTCGACACCGGCGAGCGCATCTCCGCCATCGCAGCCCGGCGCCTCGCCGCCAGGGCCGGGATCATCCCCGCCGTCCTCGACGGCACCGGCATGGTGCTCGACTGGGGCCGCACCCGCCGCTTCCACACCAAGGCGCAGCGGCTGGCGATCGCCACCATGCACCGCAGGTGCGTCCACCACGGATGTGACGTCTCGGCCAGTCACTGCGAGATCGACCACGACCCACCCTGGGACGCCGGGGGAGGCACCGACCTCACCGGCAAACCGCTCTGCCCGCAACACCACCGCGCACGACATCGACCGTCGAACACCGACCCACCGGACGGCTGAGGACGATCCGGAGTGGCTGAGGACGATCCGGAGTGCCGACGATCAGCGCAGGAAGCTCACCCGGACCTCGCGCATCAGGGCATCGTCGGCTTGTCCCTCCGACGCGGGTCCGGGGTTGCCGCGACTGATCACCAGGCGCACCCGACCCACCGACAGTGACCGCACACCGAGGATCCGGTCCACGACAGCAGCCGCCGACGGACAGTCGCGAGACTCCGCCGACGCGACACAGATCCCGTACGGCACGTGGGTGCCGTCCACGTCGTGAGGCGGGATCAGGGTCTTGCGCCGAACGACCCAGCGCCCGCCTTCCCGCACGCCGGGACCGAGCACCGTGACCTGCCAGCCGTCAGGGAGGCCGCTCACCGTGAAGTCCGGTACGCCTCCAGGTGCACCAGGATCCGACAAGGCCGTCACGGTGTCGGCGCCGTCATCGCTCCCGCCGCGCCACGGCCCCGCCGTCCCGGCAGCCAGGAGGGAGGCAAGCAGCACCATCCCGAGCACGGGGCGGGGGAGCAGGGGCATGGCCGCAACCTAGCCGGCCCGTCGCCCTCCGGCCAGGCTCAGAGCCAGCCGCTGCGCTTGAACACCCACCACAGGGCGCCCGCGATGCCCACCATGAGCCCGAGGGCGAAGGGGTAGCCGTAGGTCCAGGACAGCTCGGGCATGTTCTCGAAGTTCATGCCGTAGACCCCGGCGATGAGGGTGGGCACGACGACGAGGGCGGCGCCGGCGGAGATGCGGCGCATGTCGTCGTTCTGTCGGATCGAGATGGCGGCCTGGTGGGCCTGGAAGGCGGTGGAGAGCAGCTGGTCGAGGGACTCGACGAGCTCGGCGAGGTGGCCGACCCGCCCGGTGGTCTCGGCGACCAGCGGTCGCAGGGCGTCGGAGACGTCCATCAGCTCACCGGCGTCGAGACGGCGCAGCGGCTCGCGCAGCGGCACGACGGCGCGGCGGACCTCCGCGATCTCGCGCTTGAGGACGTAGATGCGGGCGGAGTCGCGGGTGCGCTCGGGCGAGAACACCGACTCCTCGACCTCGTCGACGTCGGTCTCCAGCTCCGAGACCACGGCCTCGTACTCGGTGACGACCGCCTCGATGACGGTGTGCAGCACGGCGCCGGTGCCGCCCCGCAGCACCTCGGGACGGTTCTCGACGCGGGCCCGGGCGTGGCGCAGCTCTCCGCCCTCGCCGTGCCGGATCGTGATCACGAAGTCGGGGCCGATCACCAGCCGCAGCTCGCCGGTCTCGACCAGGTCCTCGTGGTAGCGCAGCGTCTTGAGCACCACGACCGTGACCTCGCCCATGAGGTCCAGCCGCGGGCGCTGGTGGGTGCGCTGGGCCTCGGCGCGCACCCCGGCAGAGAGCGCGAAGGTGTCGGCGACGGTGCGCCACTCCTCGGCGGTCGGCTCGAACAGGCCGATCCACACCACGTCACCCGGGGCGTCGGCCAGCGCCCGCAGCTCGGCAGCGGCGGTGCCCGCATGGCAGCCCGGCAGCCGGGTGCCGTCGCGGTAGACGGCGCAGTCCACGATCACGGCGACCACGCTAGCCCCCCGGAGGGGGTGGGAGCGCTGGGCTAGCCTCGCGTCCATGGCCACGGTGATCCTGGTGCGGCACGGTCGCACCACCGCGAACGCCTCCGGCACGCTCGCCGGCCGGCTCCCCGGCGTCCGACTCGACGACGTCGGCACCGAGCAGGCGAGCCGGGCGGGGGAGCGGCTGCACGCCGTGCCGCTGGCGGCGGTGGTGTCCAGCCCCATGGAGCGGTGTCGGCAGACCACCGACCTCCTGCTCGCGGCCCATCCCGCCGCCCCGGAGGTCACGACCGAGGACGGCATCTCCGAGTGCGACTACGGCGAGTGGCAGGGCCGCCCGCTCAAGGAGCTGGCCAAGGAACCGCTGTGGAAGGTGGTGCAGACCCAGCCCTCGGTCGCCGCGTTCCCCGGCGGGGAGTCGATGCACACGATGTCCACCCGTGCCGTGGCCGCGATCAGGCGCCACGACGCCGCCATCGAGTCCGCCCACGGTGCCGGTGCGGTGTGGGTGGCGGTCAGCCACGGCGACATCATCAAGGCGATCCTCGCCGACGCACTCGGCATGCACCTCGACCTCTTCCAGCGCCTGCACGTGGACCCTGCCTCGATCTCGGTGATCCGCTACACCGGCACTCGCCCCTACGTGCTGGCCAGCAACTCCCACGCCGGCGACCTCGGCTGGCTGGCCCCACCGCCCGCGAAGCACGGCGAGGGCACCTCGGACGAGGCTGCCGAGGACACCGCCGAGGACACTGCTGAGGACACCGCCGACGACGCTGCGGTGGGGGGTGGGGCGGGTCCCTCGACCCGCCCCTAGGGTGGACTCATGGCCCTGGTGCACTCCTACGACCCGCCCGAGCGGTTCGTCACCGGAACGGTGGGCGAACCGGGGGCACGCACGTTCTTCCTCCAGGCCCGCGCCGGCGCTCGGCTCACCAGCGTGGCGCTGGAGAAGCAGCAGGTGGCCGCGCTCGCCGAGCGCATGGACGAGCTGCTCGACGAGGTCATGGGCAGCGACACCCGGGCCGTCGTGCCCGCTGTAGCGCCGGTCGGGACCGTCGACCTCAACCCGCTGGAGCAGCCGATCGAGGAGGAGTTCCGGGTCGGCACGATGACGCTGTCGTGGGACCCCGACGACGAGCGGGTCGTCGTGGAGGTCTTCCCGGTGGACGAGACCGGCTTCAGCGCCGAGGCCGGTGAGGCCGCCGAGCCCGAGGAGCTGCTGGTCGTCCGGCTGCCCCCGGCCGCGGCCCGTTCGTTCGTGCAGCGTGCAGAGCAGGTGATCTCCGCCGGCCGTCCCGACTGTCCCTTCTGCGGTCTGCCGATCGACCCGGCCGGGCACCTGTGCGTGCGCGCGAACGGCTTCCGGCGCCGGGCCACGTGAGCGCGGGTGAGCATCCCGTGAGCATCCCGGCGTCCGCGCCCGGCGTCCCTGACGGCGAGCTCGTGCTCGAGGGCCGGATCATGCCCGCGAGCAACGCGACGTTCCTGGGTCGCATCGACACCACCGCCGGCCGCGTGCAGGTGGTGTACAAGCCGGTGGCGGGGGAGCGCCCGCTGTGGGACTTCCCCGACGGCACCCTGGCCGGCCGCGAGGTCGCGGCCTTCCTCGTCTCCGACGCGCTCGGGTGGGACATCGTGCCGCCCACCTGGCTCGGCGACGGGCCGCACGGTGTCGGGATGGTGCAGGAGTGGCGCGAGGTCGACCCCGCGCAGTCCGCGGTGGCGGTCGTCCGCCCCGACGAGGTGCCCCCGGGCTACCTCGCAGTCTTCGACGGCGTCGACGCCGAGGACGAGCAGGTGGTGCTGGTGCACGAGGATACCGCGCCGCTGCGCCGCATGGCGGTCTTCGACGTCGTCACGAACAACGCCGACCGCAAGGGCGGCCACATCCTGGAGATGCCCGACGGGCACCGCTACGGCGTCGACCACGGCCTGACCTTCCACCGCGAGCACAAGCTGCGCACCGTGCTGTGGGGCTGGGAGGAGCAGCTGCTCGAGCCCGAGGAGGCCGACGGCGTGCGCCGTCTGCTCGCCGCGCTCGGCTCCGGCCTGGGCGACGCGCTCGCCCCCCACCTCACGGACGTCGAGATCGTGGTGCTGGGGCGCCGGTGCGAGCGGCTGCTGGAGAAGGGGCGCTTCCCCTCGCCCCAGGGCCAGTGGCCGGTCATCCCCTGGCCGCCCTTCTGAGCAGCTCCGCCGCCCTTCTGAGCAGCCCCGGTGAGGGCCCACTAGGCTCGGCCCCATGCGTGCATGGTCGGCCCCCGAGGTCCCTCGTCTCACCCAGCCGGGCCCGGCGGTCTCGCTGCACGACACCGCCACGGGCGGGCGGATCGTCCCGACCCCGGACGGCGCGGCGCGGCTCTACGTCTGCGGCATCACGCCCTACGACGCCACCCACCTCGGCCACGCGGCCACCTACCTCGGCTTCGACCTGCTGCAGCGCGCCTGGCGCAACGCCGGCCACGACGTCGTGTACGTCCAGAACGTCACCGACGTCGACGACCCGCTGCTGGAGCGTGCCGAGAAGGTGAAGGTCGACTGGGTCGCCCTCGCCGAGCGCGAGACCGAGCTGTTCCGCACCGACATGGAGGCGCTGCGGGTCCTGCCGCCGGCCCACTACATCGGCGCGGTGGAGTCGATCCCGCTCGTCATCGACCTGATCACCGAGCTCGAGGCGGCCGGGGCGACCTACCGCGTGGAGCAGGACCTCTACTACTCGGTGGCCGCCGACCCCCGCTTCGGTGCGGAGTCCGGCTACGACCGCGACACGATGCTGCGCCTGTTCGGCGAGCGCGGCGGCGACCCGGAGCGGCCCGGCAAGCGCGACCCCCTCGACTGCGTCGTCTGGCGCGGCGAGCGCGAGGGCGAGCCGTCGTGGGACAGCCCGTGGGGCAAGGGACGCCCCGGGTGGCACATCGAGTGCGCCGCGATCGCCCGCGAGCACCTCGGCACCGGCTTCGACGTGCAGGGCGGCGGCAGTGACCTGGTGTTCCCGCACCACGAGATGTGCGCCGGCCACGTCCAGGTCGTGGCGGGCGGCGCCCCCTTCGCCCAGGTCTACAGCCACGCCGGGATGGTCGCCTACGACGGCGAGAAGATGTCGAAGTCGCGGGGCAACCTGGTCTTCGTCTCCGCGCTGCGCAACAGCGACATCGACCCGATGGCCATCCGCCTGGCCCTGCTGCGCCACCACTACCGCAGCGACTGGGAGTGGCAGGACGCCGAGCTGTTCGACGCCGTCGACGACCTCGCCCGCTGGCGTCGCGCCCTCGCCCTCGGTGCCGGGGCCCCGGCGGCGCCGGTGGTCACCGCCGTGCTCGACGCGGTCGCCGACGACCTCGACGCCCCCACCGCCACCGCGGCGATCGACGCCTGGGTGGACGCCACCCTCGGCGCCGCGGGCCACCTCGCCGACGCCAGCGACCCCCGCGCCGCCGCCGCGATCACCGACGTGCTCGACGCCGCCCTCGGCCTGGCCCTCTGATCAGGCGCCGTCCTCGCCCCGACGCTTGAGGTAGCGCTCGAACTCGCGGGCGATCGCCTCGCCGGAGGCCTCGGGCAGGTCCGCGGTGTCGCGGCTCTCCTCCAGGGAGCGCACGTAGTCGGAGATCTCCTCGTCCTCCTCGGCCAGCTCGTCGACGCCGCGCTCCCAGGCCCGGGCGTCGTCGGGCAGGTCGCCCAGCGGCAGGGAGATGTCGAGCAGCTCCTCCAGCTGGCGCAGCAGGGCCAGCGTCGCCTTGGGACAGGGCGGCTGGGCCACGTAGTGCGGCACGGCGGCCCAGTATGAGACCGCCGGGACGTCCAGGCGCAGGCAGGCGTCCTGCAGCACCCCGACGATGCCGGTGGGTCCCTCGTAGGTGGAGACCTCCAGGCGCAGCCGGTCGACCAGCTCGGGCTCGGTGGAGGTGCCGTTCACCGGGATCGGGCGGGTGTGGGGCACGTCGGCCAGCAGAGCGCCGAGCGTGACGACCAGCGTGCCGCCCAGCTCGTCGCAGGCCGCCAGCAGCTCGGCGCAGAACTGCCGCCAGCGCATGTTGGGCTCGATGCCCCGGATCAGGATGACGTCGCGGTCGAGGTCCGGCGGGGAAGCCACCGCGATCTGCGTCGTGGGCCAGGTGATCTGCCGGAACCCCTGCTCGTCGGTGCCGACGAGCGGCCGGTTCACCTGGAAGTCGTAGAAGTCCTCGGGATCGATCGCGCCCACGATCCGGGCGTCCCAGACCTCGATGAGGTGGTCGACCACCGAGGACGCGGCGTCGGCGGCGTCGTTCCACCCCTCGAAGGCCGCGATCACCACGGGCTCGACCAGGTCGGGGAGGTCGTCGATCTCGATCACCCGGCCAGCCTAGTCGCGCCACGCTCGCGGGGTCCGGGCGCCCGCGCCGAGGATTTCCGGGCTCTCCCGCGCCGGTGTCACCATGTGGGAAGCGTTCCCACGCTGCGGACGCCGGCTCGCGCTCCCCGCGCACGACGGGCCGTCGCCGCCCCCGCCGGGACCCCGGGTCCCGGCATCACCGCAGTACGCAGGAGGCTCGTGTGACATCCCGACCGCAGCACCGTCCCGACGTCACCGCGGAGCTCACCGCGCTGATGCGTGAGCGGATCGTCGTGCTCGACGGGGCGATGGGCACCGCCATCCAACGCGACCGGCCCTCGGAGGAGGGCTACCGCGGCGAGCGGTTCGCCGACTGGCCCCAGGATCTCGCGGGCAACAACGACCTGCTGACGCTCACCCAGCCGGCGATCATCGAGGGCATCCACCGCGAGTACCTCGAGGCCGGCGCCGACGTCATCGAGACCAACACCTTCAACGCCAACGCGGTCTCCCTGTCCGACTACGGCATGGCCGAGCTGGCCTACGAGCTCAACCTCGAGGCCGCCCGGCTCGCCCGCCGCGTCGCCGACGAGGTCGGCGCCGCCACCGGGCGCACGCGCTACGTCGCCGGCGCGCTGGGCCCCACCACCCGCACCGCCTCGATCAGCCCCGACGTCAACGACCCCGGCGCCCGCAACGTCACCTGGGACCAGCTCGTCGCCGCCTACCTCGAGGCCGCCCGTGGTCTCGTCGATGGCGGCTCGGACCTGCTGTTCGTCGAGACCATCTTCGACACCCTCAACGCCAAGGCCGCGCTCTTCGCGCTCGAGGTGCTCTTCGAGGAGTCCGGTCGCCGGTGGCCCGTGGTCATCTCCGGCACCATCACCGACGCCTCCGGGCGCACCCTGTCGGGCCAGACCACCGAGGCGTTCTGGAACTCGGTGCGCCACGCCCGCCCGCTCGCGATCGGCCTCAACTGCGCGCTGGGCGCGAAGGAGATGCGGCCCTACATCGCCGAGCTCTCCCGGATCGCCGACACGTGGGTCTCCTGCTACCCCAACGCCGGCCTGCCCAACGCGTTCGGTGAGTACGACGAGGCCCCGGAGGAGACCGCGGCGATGGTCGCGGAGTTCGCGCAGGCGGGCTTCCTCAACCTCGCCGGAGGGTGCTGCGGCACGACGCCGGCCCACATCGGAGCGATCGCCGCGGCCGTCGCCGACCTCGCCCCGCGCCCGGTCCCCGAGGTCCTGCCCGCGACCCGGCTCTCGGGCCTGGAGCCGTTCACGATCGAGGACGACACGCTGTTCGTGAACGTCGGCGAGCGCACCAACATCACCGGCTCGGCCAAGTTCCGACGCCTGATCAAGGACGGCGACTACGACACCGCCCTCTCGATCGCGGCCCAGCAGGTCGAGAACGGCGCCCAGATCATCGACGTCAACATGGACGAGGGGATGATCGACGGCGTCGCGGCCATGGACCGCTTCACCAAGCTCATCGCCGCCGAGCCCGACATCAGCCGGGTGCCGGTGATGATCGACTCCTCCAAGTGGGAGGTCATCGAGGCGGGCCTGAAGAACGTCCAGGGCAAGCCGATCGTCAACTCGATCTCGCTGAAGGAGGGCGAGGAGCCGTTCATCCGGCAGGCCCGGCTGTGCAAGCGCTACGGCGCTGCGGCGGTCGTGATGGCCTTCGACGAGGACGGCCAGGCCGACAACCTCCAGCGCCGGATGGCGATCTGCGAGCGCGCCTACCGCGTGCTGCGCGACGTCGTGGACTTCCCGGCCGAGGACATCGTCTTCGACCCCAACGTGTTCGCCGTGGCCACCGGCATCGAGGAGCACGCCACCTACGGCGTCGACTTCATCGAGGCCACCCGGTGGATCAAGGAGAACCTGCCCGGCGCCAAGGTCAGCGGCGGCATCTCCAACGTCTCCTTCTCCTTCCGGGGCAACAACCCGGTGCGCGAGGCGATCCACGCCGTGTTCCTGTTCCACGCCATCCGGGCGGGCCTGGACATGGGCATCGTCAACGCCGGGGCGCTGGTGGTCTACGACCAGGTCGACCCCGAGCTGCGCGAGCGGATCGAGGACGTCATCCTCAACCGGCGCGCCGACGCCACCGAGCGGCTGCTCGAGATCGCCGAGGCGCACAACGTCGCCGGCGACGCCGTGGAGGCCACCACCGAGCAGTGGCGCGACCTGCCCGTCGGCGAGCGCATCACCCACGCCCTGGTGAAGGGCCTGGACGCCCACGTCGAGGCCGACACCGAGGAGCTGCGCGCCGAGATCGCCGCGCGCGGCGGTCGGCCGATCGAGGTCATCGAGGGACCCCTCATGGACGGCATGAACGTCGTGGGCGACCTCTTCGGAGCCGGCAAGATGGTCCTCCCCCAGGTCGGGAAGTCGGCCCGGGTGATGAAGAAGGCCGTGGCCTACCTCATCCCGTTCATCGAGGCCGAGAAGGCCGCCGACCCGAGCCTGGCCACCGCCAAGGAGACCAACGGCACGATCGTGCTCGCCACGGTCAAGGGCGACGTGCACGACATCGGCAAGAACATCGTCGGTGTGGTCCTGCAGTGCAACAACTACGAGGTCATCGACCTCGGCGTCATGGTGCCCGCGCAGAAGATCCTCGATGCCGCCCGCGAGGTGGAGGCCGACATGATCGGCCTGTCCGGGCTCATCACGCCCTCCCTGGACGAGATGGTCGGGTTCGCCACCGAGATGCAGCGCCTGGGACTCGACATCCCGCTGCTCATCGGCGGGGCCACGACCTCGCGTGCCCACACGGCGGTGAAGGTCGACCCGAGGTACGACGGCCCCGTGGTGTGGGTCAAGGACGCCTCGCGCTCGGTGCCGATGGCCGCCGCGCTGCTCAGCGACGAGCAGCGCCCGGGCCTGCTCGCCGACGTCAAGGCCGACTACGACGCCCTGCGCGAGCGCCACTCCACCAAGCAGGACCGACCCCGCCTGCCCCTGGAGCGCGCCCGCGCCAACGCCACGCCGGTGGACTGGAGCGACTACGTGCCGCCGGTGCCGCGCGAGGAGCTCGGCATCCACCAGCTCGACGACTACGACCTCGCCGAGCTGCGCGACTACATCGACTGGCAGCCCTTCTTCAACGCCTGGGAGATGAAGGGCCGCTTCCCCGACATCCTCAACAACCCCAGCCAGGGCGAGGCCGCCCGCCGGCTCTACGACGACGCGCAGGAGATGCTCGACCGCATCATCGCCGAGAAGTGGCTCACCGCCCGGGCCGTGTACGGCTTCGTGGCGGCCAACGCCGACGGCGACGACGTCGTCACCTTCACCGGGGCCGACCGCACCGAGCGCGGGCCGGTGCTGCACCACCTGCGCCAGCAGGGCGAGCACCGCGAGGGCGTGCCGAATCGCAGCCTGGCCGACTACGTCGCCCCGCTCGCGACCGGGCTGGCCGACCACGTCGGCGCGTTCGCGGTGACCGCCGGCATCGGGCTGCCCGAGCGCGTGCAGGCGTTCAAGGACGCCCACGACGACTACAACGCCATCCTGCTCGAGGCGCTGGCCGACCGGCTCGCCGAGGCCTTCGCCGAGCGGCTGCACCAGCGCGTGCGCACCGAGTTCTGGGGCCACGTCGAGGCCGAGCAGCTCACCAACGAGGACCTGATCGCGGAGAAGTACACCGGCATCCGGCCGGCCCCGGGCTACCCCGCCTGCCCCGACCACACCGAGAAGACCACGCTGTGGTCGATGCTCGAGGTCGAGGAGCGCACCGGCATCCGCCTCACCGAGTCGATGGCGATGTGGCCGGGTGCCTCGGTGTCGGGCTTCTACTTCAGCCACCCCCAGGCGCAGTACTTCGTGGTGGGCCGGATCGGGCGCGACCAGGTCGAGGAGTACGCCGGTCGCAAGGGGTGGAGCCTGGCCGAGGCGGAGCGCTGGCTCTCGCCGATCCTGGGCTACGAGCCGGAGGACTGAGCCGGTGACCGCGGCGGTCCTGTGGGACATGGACGGCACCCTGGTCGACACCGAACCGGCCTGGTTCGCCGCCGAGTACGCCCTCGCCGCGCGCGCGGGCGGGCACTGGGACGACGACCTGGCGCGCTCGCTCATCGGTCGCGACCTGCTGACCTCGGCTGGCATCCTGCGCGAGCACCTCGGGCTGGCCGAGCCGGCCGAGGAGATCGTGGAGGAGCTGCTCGACCACGTCGTCGCGAGCGTGGCCGAGGCCGCTCCCTGGCGCCCCGGCGCGGAGGCGCTGCTGCGCGGGCTGCGCACGGCCGGCACCCCGGTGGCCCTGGTGACGATGAGCTACCGCCGGCTGGTCGACCGGGTGCTGGAGGCCCTCGACGTCGAGTTCGACGCGATCGTCACCGGCGACGTCGTCGAGCACGGCAAGCCCCACCCCGAGCCGTACCTGCGGGCGGCGGCCGCCCTCGGCGTCGACCCCGCCGACTGCCTGGCCATCGAGGACTCCGAGACCGGCAGTCGCTCGGCGGAGGCCGCCGGCTGCGTCGTGCTGAGCGTGCCGGCCCACGCCCCGGTGCGTCCGGGGGAGCGGCGCGTCCTGCGCACCACCCTCACCGGCCTGGACCCGGCGGCGCTGCGCAGCCTGCACGGCCAGGTGCGACGCGCGGCCCGCGACGCGACACCCTCCGGCTCCACCGCCTCCTGACCGGACGGTCTCCGGCGGTCGTGACCAGATCGCAACCAACCTGCGGTGAGCGGACCCTGGTCTCCTCAGCCTGCGCTCAGTAACGTGCCGAGCACCCCGCCCGGCCGACGTGGCCGGGTCGACCCCCACGAGAACCTCGAGGTGATGGTGTTGCGCTCTCGGCCCACGACCGGCCTGACGGCCCCCTCCCGGCGCGGCCGTCCGCGCCTGCTCGCCCTCGGCGCGGTGAGCGCCGCGCTGGCCCTGACCCTCGCCGCCTGCGGCGACGGGGGCCGTGACACCGGTGACGGCGGCGACGGGGGGAGCAGCACCCCCGGCGGCGCGGCGCCCGCCGACAGCGCCCCCTGGACGCTGGGCACCACCGAGACCGTCACCGCGATGGACCCCGCCGGGTCCTACGACTTCGGCTCCTGGAACATGCAGTACAACATCTTCGAGCAGCTGCTCACGATCCCCGCCGGGGCCGACGAGCCGGTCGGCGACGCCGCGGAGTCCTGCGCCTACGACGACCCGCAGACCATCACGTGCACGCTGCGCGAGGGCCTGGAGTTCTCCAACGGCAACCCGCTGACCTCCTCGGACGTGCTCTTCTCCTTCGAGCGCAACCTGGCCATCAACGACCCCAACGGTTCCTCGGTGCTGCTGGGCTCGATCAGCAACGGCGACCCGGAGGCCCAGGCCTTGGCCGACGGTGCCATCGAGACCCCCGACGACCTCACCGTCGTGTTCAACCTCAACCAGCCCGACACGACGTTCCTCAAGCTGCTGTCCACCGCCACGACCTCGATCGTGGACGAGGACACCTTCCCCGCCGACGCGCTGCAGGCCGACGACGCCGTCGTCGGGTCGGGGCCCTACGTGCTGGAGAGCTACCAGCCCGGCGAGCAGGCGGTGCTGGCCCGCAACGACTCCTACACCGGTGAGCGGGTCGGCGCCGCCCCGCAGATCTTCGTGACCTACTTCAACGACCCGGCACCGCTGCGCACCGCGATCTCCTCCCAGCAGATCGACATCGCCTGGCGCACGCTGAGCCCCACCGACCTCGCCAGCCTGGAGGAGGAGGGCAACGTCGACGTCCTGCGCGGCGAGGGCTCGGAGTTCCGCTACTGGGTGTGGCAGACCGGCAAGGGCGGCCCGGGCAAGGACGTCGCGGTGCGTCAGGCCGCGGCCCAGCTCATCGACCGCGACGCGATCGCCCAGAACGCCTACGACGGCACCGTCACCCCGGCCTACTCCATCGTGCCGCCCGGCTTCGGTGGGCAGAAGGACTCCTTCGCCGAGACCTACGGCGAGTCGCCCGACGTCGACGCCGCCGCCGCGATCCTGGCCGACGCGGGCATCGCCACGCCGGTCCCGATCACCCTGGGCTACACCCCCACCCACTACGGTCCCAACGCTGTGGACGAGGCCACCGAGTTCGCCGGCCAGCTCAACGACAGCGGGCTCTTCGAGGTCGAGCTCGCCGACGCCGAGTGGGAGGAGTACCAGAACCTCTACAAGGAGGGTGCCTACGACCTGTTCATCCTCGGCTGGTACCCCGACATCCTCGACGCCGACAACTACCTGACCCCGTTCATCCGCGACGGCGGCTTCTTCGCCAACGGGTACAGCAACCCCGAGGTCAACACCCTGCTCGACACCGAGCTCGGTGAGACCGACACCGCCGCCCGTGACGGCCAGATCGGCCAGCTGCAGGACATCGTGGCCACCGACGTGCCCCTGATCCCGTCCTGGAACGGCCAGAACGTCGCGGTCGCGACCCCGCAGATGTCGGGGGTCCTGGAGACCCTGGACCCGACCTACATCTTCCGGTTCTGGGACATCACCAAGTCCGAGTGACCCCGCACCGGCCCGCCCCGCCTCGCGCGGGGCGGGCCGTGCCCTGCCCGCGCGACGCATCCCGACCCCGCCGGGGTCCGAGAGGAGAGCTGTGAGTCCCGCATCCGGCTCGCTGCCCCGCTACATCGCCGTCCGGCTGCTGCTCGTGCTCCCGATGATGTGGGTCCTGCTCACGATGGTGTTCCTGCTGCTGCGGGTCGCGCCCGGCGACCCCGTCACGGCCGCGGTCGGCGACAAGCTCGGCCCCGAGGAGCTCGCAGCCCGCCGCGCGGCGCTGGGGCTGGACCGGCCCCTGGTCGTGCAGTACTTGGAGTACCTCGGCGACGTCGCCCGCTTCGACTTCGGCGCCACCATCAGCGACCGGCGCCCGGTGCTCGACATCATCGCCAACCAGGGTGGGGCGACCCTCACCCTGACGCTCGGGGCGTTCCTGTTCGCCTGTGCGATCGGCATCCCGCTGGGGCGCCTCGCGGGCCGCCGCCGCGACTCCGCCCTCGACGCGGGGATCCGGCTGGTCGGGGTGGTCAGCTACGCCGCCCCGATCTTCTGGGTCGGCATCATGCTGGTCGGCCTCGTGGTCGCCTACGTGCCCGGCTGGCCGACCTTCGGCATCGCCGACAGCGAGACGCTGTACTACGTGCCCGACCGCACGGGCATCCTGCTCCTCGACGCCCTGCTGGCCAACGACGGGGTGTCCCTGGTCGACATCCTCCAGCACCACGTGCTGCCATGCTTCACGCTCGGGCTGCTCCTCTCCGGCGTCATCATCCGGCTGGTGCGCATCAACGTCATCCGGGCGCTGGACGAGGACTACGTCGAGGCCGCGCGTGCCCGCGGCATCCCGGAGCGCCGCGTCGTGCGGCGCCACGCCTTCCGCAACGCCCTGGTGCCGGTGATCACCGTCATCGGCCTGCAGTTCGCCCTCACGCTCTCCGGTGCCATCCTCACCGAGCGCACCTTCAACTGGCCGGGTCTGGGCAACGAGCTGGTCACCTACGTCACCGCCCGCGACTACGTGGCGGTGCAGGGACTGGTGACCTTCTTCGCCCTGGCGATCGTGGTCGTGAGCGTGCTCGTGGACATCCTCAACGCCCTGGTCGACCCCCGAGTGAGGTACTGATGAGCACCCCTGCACACCGGCGCCGGACGGGGGGACGCGTGCGCGCGACCGCACGACGGGCGTGGCGCACCGAGGGTCTCGCGCGCTGGATCCTGCTCGTCGGCCTCGTCGTCACGACCGTGTTCGTGCTCTTCGCCCTGTTCGCCCCGTGGATCGCGCCCTACGGCTTCGACCAGAACAGCAGCGACGGGGTGCGCTTCCCCAAGACGTCCGGACCGGGGCCGGGTCACCTGCTGGGCACCAACGACCAGTTCTACGACATCTTCTCCCGGGTCGTGTGGGGCGCCCGCACCGCCGTGCTCGTCGTCGTGCTCTCGGTGGTGCTGTCCGCGGTGATCGGGGTGCTCCTCGGGCTCGTCTCGGGCTACCTCGGAGGCTGGTTCGACCGGATCACCGTCTTCCTCATGGACGCGCTCTACTCCTTCCCCTCGCTGCTGCTGGCCATCGTGTTCTCCTTCATGCTGCGCGAGCGGATCGGGGGCAGCATCCTGGCCGCCGCCCTGTCGCTCACGGCGATCTACATCCCCCAGTACTTCCGCGTGGTGCGCAACACCACCGTCGCGGCGCGTCAGGCCACCTACGTCGAGGCCGCGGAGGCGCTCGGCGCGCGTCCGATCACGGTCATGCGCCGCTACCTGCTGCCCAACGTGACCTCCTCGGTGCCGGTGATCGGCACCCTCAACGCTGCCGACGCCCTCGGCACCCTCGCGGCGCTGGGCTTCCTCGGCCTCGGCATCCCGCCCAACGAGGCGGCCGACTGGGGCTACGACCTGAGCCGGGCCCTGGACGACGTCGCGGCCGGCGACCTCGGTCCCGCGCTGTGGCCGGGGCTGGCGATCATCCTGCTCGTCACCGCCCTCACCCTGGTCGGGGAGGGGCTGAGCGAGACCCTCAACCCGACCCTGCGCCGACCCCGTCGCACCGCGGTGGTGCTGCCCGCCCGGCCCGAGGAGGCCCCATGACCGCCGATCGACTCGTCGCCGGCGAGCAGGACCCCGCCCCCGTGCTCGAGGCCCGCGACCTGCGGGTCTGGTACGGCACCGACCGCGGCCCGGTCCGCGCGGTCGACGGCGTCGACCTCACCCTGCGGCCCGGCGAGGTCGTCGGGCTCGTGGGGGAGTCGGGGTGCGGCAAGTCGACGCTCGGGCGCGCGCTGCTGGGGCTGCTGCCCCCCGGCACCGCCCGCGACGGCGAGCTGCGCTTCCGGGACCAGGACCTGCTCACCCTGCGGCCCCGCGAGCAGCACCGGCTGCGCGGCAGCGGGATCGGCATGATCTTCCAGGACCCGCTCACGCGCCTGAACCCGGTGATGCGGATCAGCGACCACTTCGCCGAGACGCTGAAGGTGCACGAGCCCGGCCTGTCCGACGCCGAGGTGCAGGCACGGTCGGTGGAGGCGCTGCGGCTGATGGGCATCCCGCCCACGCGGTTCCGGGCCTATCCCCACGAGTTCAGCGGCGGCATGCGGCAACGGCTGATGATCGCCCTGGCCCTGGTGCTGCGCCCCGCCGTCGTGGTGGCCGACGAACCCACCACCGCCCTCGACGTGCTGGTCGAGGCACAGATCATCCGCATCCTCCACGACCTGCGCGCCGCCTCCGACACCGCATTCCTGCTGATCACCCACAACCTCGGGATCATCGCCGAGGCCTGCGACCGCGTGGCCGTGATGTACGCCGGGCGCATCGTCGAGGTCGGTCCCGCGCGGGAGGTCTTCGCCGATCCCCAGCACAGCTACACCCGGGAGCTGCTGGCCTCCACGATCTCGCTGCGCACCACCGGACTGCACTCGATCCCGGGCGCCCCGCCCGACCTGGTGGAGCCGCCCGCCGGGTGCCGGTTCCACCCGCGCTGCCCCGACGCCCTCGCCGTCTGCACCGAGCGGGCGCCCCGGCCCGGGCGCGTCGGCGGCGTCGAGGTGGCCTGCTGGGCCGCCGAGGTGCGCCACGACACCGCCGCCGCGGCGGCCCTGACCGAGGCCGAGCGCCGCCACCCGCACCGAGGGGAGATCGCCGATGCCGACGAAGCCTGAGCCCGCCGACCACCGCGGGCCCACGGGGGAGCCGCTGCTCGACCCGGTGGTCATGGAGGCCGAGGACCTCCGGGTCACCTACCGGCTGCAGGGCACCGCCCTCTCCCGGCTGCTCGGGCTGCGCACGCGCTCGGTCGACGCGCTGGACGGCGTGAGCCTGCGGCTGCACCGCGGCGAGGTGCTCGGGGTCGTGGGGGAGTCCGGCAGCGGCAAGACCACGCTCGGACGGGCCCTGCTCGGCATGGCACCGGCCACCGGCGGCACCATCCGCTACCACGCGGAAACCGGCGTGCAGGACGTGACGGCCCTGCGCGGCGCCGACCTGCGGCGACTCCGCACCCGGGTGCAGATGGTCTTCCAGGACCCCTCGGCCGCCCTGAACCCCTCAATGACGATCGGGGAGGCGGTGGGTCATCCGCTGCGCATCCACGGCGTCGCCACGGGGGAGGAGGCGAAGCGCCGGGTGGCGGAGACCCTGGAGCGGGTCGGGCTCGCGCCGGCCGCCCGGTTCGCGGATCGCTACCCCGCCGACCTCTCCGGCGGGCAGCGCCAACGTGCCGTCATCGCGCGGGCGATCATCGTGGGCCCGGAGGTGCTGGTCGCCGACGAGCCGATCTCGATGCTCGACATGAGCGTGCGGGCCAAGATCCTGCAGCTGATGCTCGACCTCAAGGCCGACCTGGGACTGAGCTACCTCTACATCACCCACGACCTCGCGAGCGCGAAGTACTTCTGCGACCGGATCGCGATCATGTACCTGGGCCGGATCGTGGAGGTCGGACCGGTCGCGGAGATCTTCGCCCGGCCCCGGCACCCCTACACCAAGGCGCTGCTCGCGGCGATCCCCGACCCCGATCCGTCGCGCGAGCGGGTGAGCCTGCTCCCGCGCGGGGAGATCCCCGACGCCGCCGCCCCGCCACGGGGCTGCTCGTTCCATCCGCGATGCGCCGAGGCGGTGGCCGGCTGCGGCTGGGAGCCGCGCGACCTGCCGGCCGTGCTCGACCAGCACTGGACCGAGGAGGGGGTGGACTTCGCGGCCGAGCGGGCGCTGTTCGAGGACCTGGAGGGCCTGGCCGGCCGGGTCGAGACCACCACCGGGGAGGTGGAGGCGCTCCTGCGCTCGCCCGATCCCGAGCGGGCGGCCGCGCTCCTGACGTCGTTGCGCGACGCCGTGGACCCCGATCCGCTGTGGCGGGGCGTCACGTCCGTCGCGGTGGAGGCCGGCGGCGTGCGGGTCCGGTTCGCCGCGGCGACCGACCCCCGGCTGCGTCCGGACGGGGCGGTCCAGGCGGCGTGCGTGCACGTGCCCGAGCCCACCGCGCCGTGACCGCACCCGGAGGCGTGGGGTTCAGTCGACGGCCGGGCAGCGGTCGCGGAACGAGCACCAGCGGCAGGCGGCCGAGGGGGTGGGCTCCCAGGTGTCGGTGGTCGTGGCCTCCTGGATCGCGGCCCAGACGGCGTCGACCTTGCGCTCGGTGAGCGCGAGGTCGTGCGGCTCGACCTCGACGTCGAGCACCTCGCCGCTGCCGAGGTAGACCATCCGCAGGGCCCGCGGCACGGTCCCGCGCTCGTGCTGGAGCACCAGGGCGTAGAAGCGCAGCTGGAACAGCGCGCGACGCTCCCACTCGGGCGCGGGTGCCCGTCCGGACTTGTAGTCCACGACGCGCAGCGCGCCGTCGGATCGCTCGTCGATCCGGTCGACGATGCCGCGCACGGTCAGCCCCGAGGGGAGTCGGGCGGAGACGGCGACCTCGCGGGCCGCCGGCTCGAGACGGCGGGGGTCCTCGAGGTCGAAGTAGCGGGCGAGCACCGCGTCCGCCCCGGCGAGCCAGGCCCGCTCGGCGTCGCCGTCGGGATCGTCGGGGAACAGGTCGCTGCGCTCCGGCTCGGCGGCCCGGACCTCCGCCCACGCCGGTGCCAGCAGCCGGGCCGCCTCGGCCGGGGTGCGCTCGGCCGCGGGCCGGTCGTAGAGCAGTTCCAGGACCCGGTGGATGACGGTGCCGCGCACGGCCTCGGGGGAGGGCGGCTCGGGCAACCGGTCGATGGCGCGGAAGCGGTAGAGCAGGGCGCAGGTGAGGAAGTCGCCCGCGCGGCTCGGCGACAGCGACGGGCCCTGCGCGACCGCCTCGGGCGCCACCGTCGTGTCCATGTCGTCAGGGTAGGGCCGGGCTCCGACACACCCGGACGGTGACCGGGCCTGCTCTAGGCTCGCCAGCATGTCGACCGGGCTGGCGCGTCCCTCCGCGCGGGGCCTGCGGCTCCGCGTCGGCGGACTCCCGGTCACGGTCTCGTGGGCCTGCGGACCGGTCGCGGTCCTGCTGGCGCTGGCCCTCGCGCCCCGGCTGCGCTCGGTGGATCCGGCGCTCGCGGCGCCGGCGGCCTTCCTGCTCGCCCTGCTGGCCGCCCTCGTCCTCTACGCCACTGCGCTGGCCCACGAGTGGGGGCACGCGTGGGCGGCGCGGCGGTGCGGTCTCGCCGTCGACCGGATCGGCCTGGGCGCCGCTGGCGGCCGCACCGAGGTGCGGGGGGTCGCGGCCCGGCCCACCGACGAGGCGCTGGTGGTGCTCGCCGGTCCGGCGGCCACCCTCGGCGTGGGCGTCGCGGCGGCGGTGCTGGCGGTCCTGGCGCCCGGCGCGGTCGGCGCCGCCGCGGAGGTCGTCGCGGTCGGCGCGCTGCTGCTCGGGCTGGTCGACCTCGTGCCGGCCCTGCCCCTGGACGGCGGCCGGATGCTCGCCGCCGCGCTGTGGGTGCTCACCGGCGACCGCGACCAGGGCCGACGCTGGGCCGTGCGGCTCGGTGGCGTGGTCGGCGTCGTGCTGGGCGTGGCGGGCCTGAGCCTGCTCCTCGCACGCGACGCGGGCGACGCCGGGAGCACCGGCCGGGTCCCGGCGATCGGCGCGGGCCTGCTCGTGCTCGGCCTGCTCCTCGCGGCCGTCGCGGTCGCGCAGGCCACCGCGCCCCGGTGGGCGCAGCAGCGCGAACGGGCACAGCTGGCCCGGTGGGCCGCCGTCGACCTGCGCGACGTGGCCCGCCCGGTGGTGGCGGTGCAGGCCGGCCACCCCGTGCGCCGGCCCGACACCGCGGTCGCCGCCGTGGTCGTGGACGGCGCCCGTGGGCCCGTGGGCCTGCTCGTCGACGGTGCCGTCGCCCCCCTGGAGCGCGGCCAGCTGCTGCCCGAGACGGCCACGGCCCACGCCCTGCTCACGCGGCTGCGCCGGGCCGTCGCCGACGGCACCGCCCCCGACCAGGGGCGCTCCTGGGCGCACTGGGTGCTGGTCGACGACACCGGCCGCCCGACCGGCGTCGTGCACCGTGCCGACGTCGTGCGGGCCGTGAAGCACCGCGGTACGGGCACCGACTACCGTTCAGCGGGTGTCCAGCACCCCTGATGTCCCCCCGGTCCAGCCCGACGTGCCCGCCGAGGCGTGGGCGGGGGTGCACCGCGGCCCGCTCGCGGCCGGGGAGTGGGTGCGGCTCGTGGACGGCAAGGGCCGTCGTCACAACATCTGCCTGGAGCCCGGCAAGCGGTTCTTCTCCAACCGCGGCCACCTCGAGCACGACGAGCTGATCGGGCGCGAGGAGGGCTTCACCGTCGTGTCGTCCGCGGGCGGGGAGTACCTCGTGTTCCGGCCGCTGCTCTCGGAGTTCGTCGTCTCGATGCCCCGCGGCGCCGCCGTGGTCTACCCCAAGGACGCCGCCCAGATCGTCGCGCTGGCCGACATCTTCCCCGGGGCCGACGTCGTGGAGGCCGGGGCCGGGTCGGGCGCCCTCACCTGCTCGCTGCTGCGGGCGGTCGGTCCCCACGGCCGGGTGACGTCCTTCGAGCGGCGCGGGGAGTTCGCCACCGTCGCCCGCCGCAACGTCGAGCAGTTCTTCGGCGGCGAGCACCCCGCCTGGACGCTCCACCTCGGCGACCTCGCCGAGGAGCTCCCGGCCCGGGGCCTGCGCTGCGACCGGCTGATCCTCGACATGCTCGCGCCCTGGGAGTGCCTGGACGCCGCCGCCGACGCGCTGCGCCCCGGCGGCCTGGTGTGCGCCTATGTCGCCACCACCACCCAGATGTCGCGCTTCGTCGAGACCGTGCGCCTGCACGGCGGCTTCACCGAGCCGCAGGCCTGGGAGTCGCTCGTGCGCGACTGGCACGTCGAGGGCCTGGCCGTGCGTCCCGGGCACAAGATGATCGGCCACACCGCCTTCCTCATCACCGCCCGCCGCATGGCGCCCGGCGAGCGTGCTCCGCTGAAGAAGCGCCGGCCCGCGCCCGGCGCCTACGGCCCGGACTACCAGGGTCCCCGCCCGCCGGGCGTGCCCGTGGACGAGGCCGAGTGAGGGCCGGGTGACCACCCGGTGACGCGGTTCCTGCTGCTCTCGATCCGCGACGGCGAGGAGGTCGTGCGCGACGAGCACGAGGCGTTCGCCCGGCACCTCGGGGTGCCCGTGGCCGCGGTCGAGCGGCACCAGCTGGGCGTCGACCCCGTGTCGCCGTCGCTCCTCGCCGACGTCGCGGCCCGCCGGTGGGACGGCCTCGTGCTCGGCGGCGGCTCCTTCACGTGGTCGGACCCCGCGGAGGCGAAGTCGCCGGTCCAGCAGGCCGCGGAGGCCGACCTCGCCCACCTGCTCGACGTGGTCGTGCCGGGAGGGGTGCCCTTCCTCGGGGTCTGCTACGGCGTCGGCACCGTCGGCTCGTGGGCCGGCGGCGTGGTCGACACCACCCACGGTGAGCCGGTGGGCGCCACCTGGGTCGAGCTCACCGACGCCGGCCGCGCCGACCCGCTGTTCGCCGCGATGCCCGACCGGTTCGCGGCCTACGGCGCCCACAAGGAGGCCCTCAGCACGCCCCCGCCCGACGCCGTCGTGCTCGCCACCGGGCCCACCTGCCCGGTGCAGGCCTTCCGGCTGGGGGCGCACGCCTACGTCACCCAGTTCCACCCCGAGCTGGATCTGGCGGGGCTCACGGTCCGGGTGCGCGCCTACGCCCACCACGGCTACTTCGACCCCGCCGACGCCGACGCGCTGCTGACCGAGGCCGCCCGGACGCCGGTGACCGCCGCGGGCGGGGTGCTCGACGCGTTCGCGCGGCGCTACGCCCGCGTCTGAGCCCACCCCCCCACCGGCCCCCCCACCGGCCCGCTCACCGGCCCGCTCACGGACCGGGATCGAATCGTGACCGACTTCGCGCCGACTCACCCCTCGGACTCGCGCCGACGGCGGTAGGGTCGCGAGGACAGGAGGTGGGCGAATGTCGAACATGGGTGAGAGCGCCGGCCGCACGCCGAGTGCTGAGGAACTGATGGCCCAGGTGCGATTCCTGGAGGGCGAGGTCGGCGAGCTGCGCCGACGACTGTCCGACGGGTCGCCGTCCGCGCGGGTGCTGGAGTCGCGACTGGGCGACGCCCAGCGGTCGCTCGCGGCGCTGAGCGCACAGAACGAGCGCCTCGCGCAGACGCTGCGCGAGGCCCGCGACCAGATCACCAAGCTCAAGGAGGAGGTCGACCGGCTGGCGCAGCCGCCGGCGGGCTTCGGGACCTTCCTCGAGCGTCACGAGGACGACTCGGTGGACGTGTTCACCGGGGGTCGCAAGCTGCGCGTCAACGTCAGCCCCGCGGTCGACCTCGACGGTCTGCAGCCCGGCCAGGAGGTCATGCTCAACGAGGCGCTCAACGTCGTCGAGGCGATGGCGTTCGAGAAGATCGGCGAGGTCGTGATGTTCAAGGAGCTGCTCGCCGACGGCGAACGGGTGCTGATCATCGCCAACGCCGACGAGGAGCGCATCGTGCGCCTCGCCGAGCCGCTGCGCGGGCTCACGCTGCGCGCGGGCGACTCGCTGCTGCTGGACTCCCGGTCCAACCACGTCTACGAGGTCGTGCCGAAGTCCGAGGTCGAGGAGCTCGTGCTCGAGGAGGTGCCCGACATCGCCTACGACTCCATCGGTGGCCTGGGCAACCAGATCGAGATGATCCAGGACGCCGTCGAGCTGCCCTACCTCTATCCCGAGCTGTTCGCCGAGCACGAGCTCAAGCCGCCCAAGGGCATCCTGCTCTACGGTCCTCCGGGCTGCGGCAAGACGCTGATCGCCAAGGCCGTCGCGAACAGCCTGGCCAAGAAGGTCGCGGCGAAGACCGGCCAGGAGGGGAAGTCCTACTTCCTCAACATCAAGGGCCCCGAGCTGCTCAACAAGTACGTCGGCGAGACCGAGCGCCACATCCGGCTCGTCTTCCAGCGGGCGCGGGAGAAGGCGAGCTCCGGCACGCCGGTCATCGTGTTCTTCGACGAGATGGACTCGCTGTTCCGCACCCGCGGCTCGGGGGTGTCCTCCGACGTCGAGAACACCATCGTCCCGCAGCTGCTCAGCGAGATCGACGGCGTGGAGCTGCTCGAGAACGTGCTGGTGATCGGTGCGTCCAACCGCGAGGACATGATCGACCCCGCGATCCTGCGCCCCGGTCGCCTCGACGTGAAGATCAAGATCGAGCGCCCCGACGCCGAGTCGGCGCGCGACATCTTCTCCAAGTACCTCACCGCCCGGCTGCCGCTGCACGCCGACGACCTCGCCGAGTTCGGCGGCGACCGCGAGGCGTGCGTGGCCGGGATGATCCGGGCCACGGTCGAGCGGATGTACTCCGAGACCGACGAGAACCGGTTCCTCGAGGTCACCTACGCCAACGGCGACAAGGAGGTCCTGTACTTCAAGGACTTCAACTCCGGCGCGATGATCCAGAACATCGTCGACCGCGCCAAGAAGATGGCGATCAAGGACCTGCTCGACCACGACCAGCGGGGTCTGCGCGTCAGCCACCTGCTCCAGGCGTGCGTCGACGAGTTCAAGGAGAACGAGGACCTGCCCAACACCACCAACCCCGACGACTGGGCGCGGATCTCGGGCAAGAAGGGGGAGCGGATCGTGTTCATCCGCACCCTGATCACCGGCAAGCAGGGCACCGAGCCCGGCCGCTCGATCGACACCGTCTCCAACACCGGTCAGTACCTGTAAGGGCTCCTGACCCGACCCCCGCCCGCCCCCTGCTCGATCCGTCGGCCGTCGTCCCCGTCCGGGACGGCGGCCGTCGTCGTTCCGGGTGGGAGCACGACGCGTAGGCTCGGCCCCATGAGCGTGCGACGCGTGATGGGCACCGAGGTCGAGTACGGCATCTCGGTGGTGGGCCAGCCGCTCGCCAACCCGATGGTGGCCTCCAGCCAGGTGGTCAACGCCTACGCCAGCGCGACCCTCAAGGCGCGCCGGGCGCGCTGGGACTTCGAGGAGGAGTTCCCGCTGCGCGACGCCCGCGGCTTCGACATGTCGCGGCACGTGGCCGACCCCAGCCAGCTCACCGACGAGGACCTGGGCCTGGCCAACGTCATCCTCACCAACGGCGCGCGGCTCTACGTCGACCACGCCCACCCCGAGTACTCCACGCCGGAGGTCACCACACCGCTGGACATCGTGCTGTGGGACAAGGCGGGGGAGCAGGTCATGCTCGACGCCAGCCGCCGGGCCGCCCAGCTGCCCGGCAACCCGCAGATCGTGCTCTACAAGAACAACACCGACAACAAGGGCGCCTCCTACGGCGCGCACGAGAACTACCTGATGCGCCGCTCGACGGTCTTCGGCGAGATCATCAAGCACCTCACGCCCTTCTTCGTCTCCCGGCAGGTGATCTGCGGGGCCGGCCGGGTCGGGCGCGGCCAGGACGGCCGCGACCAGGGCTTCCAGATCAGCCAGCGCGCCGACTTCTTCGAGGTCGAGGTCGGCCTGGAGACCACGCTCAAGCGCCCCATCATCAACACCCGCGACGAGCCCCATGCCGACCCGGAGAAGTACCGCCGGCTGCACGTCATCATCGGTGACGCCAACCTCTCCGAGATCTCCACCTACCTCAAGATCGGCACCACCACCTTGGTGCTGGCGATGATCGAGGACCGGTTCCTGAGCCGCGACCTCTCGGTGGACGGTCCCGTCTCGGCGCTGCGGGCGGTCTCGCACGACCCGACCCTGCAGCACCGGCTCACCCTGCGCGACGGCCGCAGCCTCACCGCCCTCGAGCTGCAGCTGGAGTACCTCGACCAGGCCCGCAAGTTCGTGGAGGACCGCTTCGGGGCCGACGCCGACGCCCAGACCCTCGACGTCCTCGCCCGGTGGGAGGACGTGCTCGACCGGCTCGCCCGCGACCCGATGAGCCTGGCCGGTGAGCTGGACTGGGTCGCCAAGCTGCGCCTGGTCGAGCAGTACCGGGCCCGCGACGGGCTGGCCTGGGACGACCCCAAGCTGCAGCTCATCGACTACCAGTACTCCGACATCCGCCCCGAGAAGGGCCTCTACCACCGGCTCGTCCGGGCCGGTCGGATGCAGCGTCTGCTCACCGACGACGCCGTCGAGCGGGCGATGCACGACCCGCCGACCGACACCCGCGCCTACTTCCGCGGCCGCTGCCTGGAGAAGTACGCCGAGCACGTGGCGGCGGCGTCGTGGGACTCGGTGATCTTCGACCTCCCGGGTCGGGAGTCGCTGCAGCGGGTGCCCACGATCGACCCGCTGCGCGGCAGCCGGGCCCACGTGGGCGACCTGCTCGACCGGTGCGACACCGCCGCCGAGCTGTTCGCCGCACTCACCCGCTGACCGGTCCGCGCGGATCCTCCTCCCACGGGTGGGCGCGGATGGATAGGGTCGGAGCATGGCCCAGGAGCAGAAGCAGCCGCGACGGTCCTCCGAGACCGAGGAGACCACCGAGGTGGTCGCCGAGACCGACCTCGCCGAGCGCAAGGAATCCCTCGACAACGACGTGGACGACATCCTCGACGAGATCGACGAGGTCCTGGAGTCCAACGCCGAGGACTTCGTGAAGTCCTTCATCCAGAAGGGCGGGGAGTGAGGGCTTGAACGGGCTGAACGACCCCCGACTCCCGGCGGGGTACCTGCGTCCCGGCACGTCCTCCTTCGCCGACTTCCTCGCCGAGCAGTCCCCGGACCTGCTGCCCGCGCGCCGCACGGGCGTCGGCGGACCCGGCGACCACGCCGACCTGGCGCCGCACGGCACCACCATCGTCGCGCTCACCTTCCCCGGCGGGGCCGTGATCGCGGGCGACCGGCGCGCCACGATGGGCAACCTCATCGCCCAGCGCGACATCCAGAAGGTCTTCCCGGCCGACGAGTACTCCGCGGTCGGCATCGCCGGCACCGCGGGGCTGGCGGTCGAGATGGTGCGGCTGTTCCAGACCGAGCTCGAGCACTACGAGAAGATCGAGGGCAACCAGCTCTCCTTCGACGGCAAGGCCAACCGCCTCTCCACGCTGATCCGCAACAACCTCGGCATGGCGATGCAGGGCCTGGCGGTCGTGCCGCTCTTCGCCGGCTTCGACACCCGCGCCGGCGTGGGTCGGATCTTCAGCTTCGACGTCACCGGCGGGCGCTACGAGGAGTTCGGCTTCCACGCCGTCGGCTCCGGCTCGCTGTTCGCCCGCGGCGCGCTGAAGAAGCTCTACCGCGGCGACCTCGCCGCCGAGGAGGCCGTCGAGGCCGCCGTGCAGGCGCTCTACGACGCCGCCGACGACGACTCCGCCACGGGCGGACCCGACCTCGGTCGCCGGATCTTCCCGGTCGTGCACGTCGTCACTGCCGACGGCGGGCGCCGCTGGGACGAGGCCGAGGTGGCCGCCGTCGCCGAGCGCGTCGTCGGCGCCCGGATGCAGCGCCCCGACGGTCCGCTCGCCCCGCTCACCGGAGGTGCCGCATGAGTGCGCCGTTCTACGTCTCGCCCGAGCAGCTGATGAAGGACCGGGCCGACTTCGCCCGCAAGGGCATCGCCCGGGGCCGGTCCGTGGTGGCGGTGCAGTACGCCGACGGCATCCTGTTCGTCTCCGAGAACCCCAGCCAGGCGCTGCACAAGGTCTCCGAGATCTACGACCGCATCGCCTTCGCCGCGGTCGGCCGCTACAACGAGTTCGAGAACCTGCGGATCGCCGGGGTGCGGCTGGCCGACATGCGCGGCTACGCCTACGACCGGCGCGACGTCACTGGTCGCGGCCTGGCCAACGCCTACGCCCAGACCCTCGGCACGATCTTCTCCAGCGGCGGTGAGAAGCCCTACGAGGTCGAGATCTTCGTGGCCGAGGTGGGCGACACGCCCGGCGAGGACCAGATCTTCCGCCTCACCTACGACGGTCAGGTGGCCGACGAGCAGGGGTTCGCGGTGATGGGCGGCTCCGCCGAGGCGGTGGCCACCCGGCTGCGCGAGGCCGACGTCGTCGGGGCGCCGCTGGCCGACGCCCTGCGCGCGGCGGTGACGGCCCTGGGCCACTCCGAGACCGGCGACCGGGTGATCCCCGTCGGCGACCTCGAGGTGGCGGTCCTCGACCGCACCCGCGCGCAGACCCGCAAGTTCCTGCGGCTGATGCCGGCGCGCCTGGAGGACCTGCTCGGCGAGCGGGCCGCGGCACCGGCGCCCGACGCCTCCGCGGCCCCCGGGGCGCCTGCGGCCGGGACCGACGAGCCACCGATCGCCCCTCCGGCCTGAGACCCGCCCCCGCTCCCCGTCCGGGAGCGGGGGCGGATCGTTTCGGCGGTGGTCACCCGCGCGTGCGGTCCGGGCCCGTAGGGTTGGGACATGGACCGGCGGATCTTCGGGATCGAGAACGAGTACGGCGTCACCTGCACGTTCAAGGGCCAGCGCCGCCTCAGCCCCGACGAGGTCGCGCGCTACCTGTTCCGCAAGGTCGTGTCGTGGGGGCGCAGCAGCAACGTCTTCCTGCGCAACGGCGCCCGCCTCTACCTCGACGTCGGCAGCCACCCGGAGTACGCCACGCCCGAGTGCGACGACCTCATCGACCTCGTGACCCACGACAAGGCGGGGGAGCGGGTTCTGGAGGGGCTGCTCCTCGACGCCGAGCAGCGCCTGCACGACGAGGGCATCGCCGGTGAGATCTACCTGTTCAAGAACAACACCGACTCCGCCGGCAACTCCTACGGCTGCCACGAGAACTACCTGGTCAGCCGGGCCGGTGAGTTCAGCCGGCTCGCCGACGTCCTGATCCCCTTCCTCGTGACCCGCCAGATCGTGGTCGGCGCCGGCAAGGTCACCCAGAGCCCGCGCGGGGCGGCCTACAGCGTCAGCCAGCGTGCGGAGCACATCTGGGAGGGCGTCAGCAGCGCCACCACGCGCTCCCGCCCGATCATCAACACCCGCGACGAACCCCACGCCGACGCCGAGAAGTACCGCCGGCTGCACGTCATCGTCGGCGACTCCAACATGAGCGAGACCACCACCCTGCTCAAGGTGGCCTCCTGCGACCTGGTGCTGCGGATGATCGAGGAGGGCGTGGTGATGCGCGACCTCACGCTGGAGAACCCGATCCGCGCCATCCGCGAGATCAGCCACGACGTCACCGGCCGACGCAAGGTCCGCCTGGCCAACGGCCGGGAGGCCAGCGCCCTGGAGATCCAGGCGGAGTACCTCGGCAAGGCCCGTGACTTCGTGGACGCCCGCGGCATCAGCACCCCGACGATCGAGCGCACCCTCGACCTGTGGGAGCGCACCCTCAAGGCGGTGGAGTCCGACGACCTCAGCCTCGTGGACCGCGAGATCGACTGGGTCATCAAGTGGAAGCTCATCGACCGGTACCGCGCCAAGCACGGCCTGCCCCTGGGCCACCCCCGCATCGCCCAGCTGGACCTGGCCTACCACGACATCCACCGCAACCGGGGGCTGTACTACCTGCTCGAGAAGCGCGGTGCCGTCGCCCGGGTCACCACGGACCTGAGGATCTTCGAGGCCAAGTCGCGGCCGCCCGCCACCACGCGCGCGCGGCTGCGCGGCGAGTTCATCCGCAAGGCCCAGGAGCGGCGCCGCGACTTCACCGTCGACTGGGTGCACCTCAAGCTCAACGATCAGGCCCAGCGAACCGTGTTGTGCAAGGACCCGTTCAAGGCCTACGACGAGCGGGTGCAGCGCCTCATCGACGGCATGTGACGTGCCGGTAGGCTGCCCCCGATCGACCTGAACTGACGCTGCCCCGGCCCGCGTGGCCTGAGCCTGTGAGGAAGTAGAGCCGTGCCGCTCACCCTGCGCCGAGTCCCCCGCGCCACCCGCACTCCCCGCCTCGTGCCGATCGCGGCGGGGCTCGCCCTCGTCTCCGCGCTCGCGGCGTGCGGCACCGACGCCACCCCGGCGTTCGACGCCGCCGAGCGGCTCGACGCCGTCACGGTCTCGGGCGAGCCCGGTGCGGCCCCCACGCTGGAGTGGAAGGACAAGATGGCCGCCACCACGCCGGAGGTCGACGTCACGGCCACCGGTGACGGTGCGGCGCTCGCCGACGGCGACCAGGTCTACCTCGACCTGCTCGTGGGCAACGGGTTCACGCAGGAGACGGTGGTCGACACCTACGACGGCGACGACGCCCCGGCCCAGGTCACCATCGGCACCCCCGGCCAGCCCGGCACCCTCGCGGCGGCGGTGGCGGAGTTCGTCGCCACCGAGCTGCCCGACGGCACGACCAAGGGCAGCCGCGTCGTCATCACCGCGGGGGCCGACGAGGTGTTCGGCGACGCCGTGTACGCCGAGCCGATCGTGGCGGCGGGCATCGGCAACAAGGACGGCCTCGTGATCGTCGCCGACGTGCTGGACTACACCCCGCTCGAGAAGCCGGCCGGCACCTCCCGGCCCGCGCCCGCCTGGGCCCCGAGGATCACCTACGCGAAGGGCAAGCCCGCCGGGCTCGACTTCACCGGCACCCCGAAGCCCACCGGCACGCTGCTCAAGGCGCTGCTCGTCGAGGGTGAGGGGGAGCCGGTGGCGAAGAACGACCAGCTCACGGTCAACTACCTCGGCGCCGTGTACGGCAGCTCGACCCCGTTCGACGAGTCGTTCAGCCGCGGGTCCTTCAACACCTCCATCGGCACCGGTGCGGTCATCAAGGGCTGGGACCGGGCGCTGGTCGGCGTGCCGGTCGGCAGCCGCGTGATGCTGCAGATCCCGCCGGACCTGGGCTACGGGAAGCAGGGCCAGGGCGAGCAGATCCCGCCGGACTCCACGCTCTACTTCGTGATCGACGTCCTCGGCGCGCTCTGAGCACCCGCACCTCCTCGACCCGGCAGGACCCCGCGTGAGCGCCTCCCGCACCGAGCGGCTGATGAACCTGCTCATCATGCTGCTCGTGCAGCGGCACTACCTCGCCAAGGAGCGCATCCGCGAGCTGCTCTACCCCGACCAGGGCACCGAGGCCTTCGAGCGGATGTTCGAGCGCGACAAGGAGGCGTTGCGCGCCCTCGGCGTCCCGATCGAGGTCGGGGCGCTGGACGCCTACTTCGACGACGAGGTGGGCTACCGGATCAGCCCGGCCGAGTTCGCGCTGCCCGAGATCGAGCTCGACGCCGAGGAGGCCTCCGTGATCGGGCTGGCCACGCGCGTGTGGGGCCACCAGCGGTTGGCGCACGCCACGTCCGAGGCCGTGCGCAAGCTGCGGGCGGCGGGCATCCAGACCGACCTCGCCGCCCTCGACATCGCCCAGCCCCAGCTCGGCGCCGACGAACCCGGCTTCGACGTGGTGTGGGACGCCGTCGTCGAACGCCGCGAGATCGAGTTCGACTACCGGCGCTCCGCCGCCGGGTCGGCCGCCCGGCGCCGGCTGCAGCCGTGGGGCATCACCCGCTACGCCGGGCGCTGGTACGTCGTGGGCCACGACCTCGACCGCGGTGAGCGCCGCGTCTTCCGGCTCTCCCGGGTGCAGGGCGAGGTGCTCGCGGTGGGGGAGCCGGGTGCCTTCGAGGTGCCCGCCGACGTCGACCTCGCCTCCGTCGCGCGGGCCCTGGTGCCGCCCCGCGACGGTGAGCCGGCCGTGATCCTGGCCCGCACCGACCGCGCGCTGCCGCTGCGCCGCCGCGCCACCCGCGTCGAGACCGGGGTGCCCGGCCCCGACGCACGCACCGGCTGGGACCGGGTGCACCTGCCCGGCACGGGCAGCCTCGCCGACGACGTGCTCGCGCTGGGCGACCACGTCGTGGTCGAGGCGCCGGCCTCGCTGCGCGAGGAGGTCCGGGCTCGGCTGGTCGCGGCCGTCGGCGCCCGGGCCGGGGGCGCGCCGTGAGCGGCGCCCAGGACCAGGTGGCGCGGCTGCTCACCCTGGTGCCGATGGTCCACGCGCACGGCGCCCTGTCACTCGGCGAGGCGGCCGAGGCCCTGGGCGTCAGCCCCGACCAGGTGCTGCGCGACCTGCGCGTGCTGTTCATGTGCGGGTTGCCGGGCGGGCTGCCCGACGACCTCATCGACGTCGACATCGACGCCCTGGAGGGAGAACGCGGCAAGGCGCGCCCCGAGGCGCTGATCCGGCTCGGGAACGTCTCCTACCTCGCCCGGCCCCTGCGGTTGACGCCCGTGGAGGCCTCGGCGATCGGCGTCGCACTGCAGGCGCTGCGACTGCAGGCCGAGCCCGACACCGCCGCGATCATCGACCGTGTCGCCGCCAAGCTGGCGGCCGCCGCGGCCAGCGCGCCGGTGCGGATCACCCCCGACCCCGTGGCGCCGGCCGAGCCCGCCGCGCTGGGCCCGGTGCGGGCGGCGCTGGAGTCCGGCCGCCAGCTCGAGCTCGTGTACTACGTGCCCGCGCGCGACGAGCGGTCGGTGCGGGTCGTCGACCCCCACGCGCTGGCCACCTTCGACGGCCAGACCTACCTCGACGCCTGGTGCCACGCCGCCGAGGGCGCCCGCTGGTTCCGCCTGGACCGCATCGAGGACGCCACCGTGCTCGACAGCCCCGTCACGACCGCCGCCGGCACCGGACGTCCGGGCTCGGAGGGGCTCTTCGGCGACGGCGACACCCGCACCGTCACCCTGCGACTGGGCCCCCGCGCCCACTGGGTCGTGGAGTACTACCCGGTGCTGGCCCAGCGCCCGGTGCCCGACGACCCCGACGATCCCGCGCAGGCCGGTCGTCTCGACGTCGACCTCGAGGTGGCCGATCCGGGGTGGCTCACCCATCTGCTCCTGCGGCTGGCACCGAACGCCTCCGTGATCGACCCGCCGGAGCTGGACGCCGTGTTCCGGGAGGCCGCGGCCTCCTCCCTGCGGCTCTACACCGACCCGCCCCGTACACTGGACCCACCACCCACGACCCCGTGAGGATCCTCATGACCCCGCTCATCGGCAGCCTCGGCACCACGGAGCTCCTGCTCATCTTCGGCATCGTCGTCCTGCTGTTCGGCGCTGCGAAGCTCCCCGACCTCGCGCGGGGCAGCGGTCGTGCGCTGCGCATCTTCAAGGCCGAGACCAAGGGCCTGCTCGACGACGACGACAAGCCGGCCCAGCCCGGTGAGCTCGCCCCCGGCGACACCGCCGCGCCCGCCACCGAGGACCCGGCCCGGCGCAACGACACCGCCTGAGCCGGGCCGGAGTCGGCATGTCCACCTCCGGTTCGGTCAACGGTCGGTTCTCCGGCCTGGTCAACCTGCTCTCCGGCCGTCCCGCCCACCCCGTGGGCGCCGACGGCCGGATGGCGCTGTCGGATCACCTGCGCGAGCTGCGCGCCCGCCTGATCCGCTCGGTGCTGATCCTGGTCGTCGCGTTCTTCGTGATGCTGTTCTTCTACGACCAGCTGCTCGACCTCGTCCAGAACCCCTACCGCGACGCGGTGGAGCTGCTCGACCCGGGTGTGGAGTCCGAGGCCGTCATCACCGGCGCCACCGCCGGTCTGATGCTGCAGCTGAAGCTGTGCGGTGTCGCGGCGCTGGTGGTCTCCAGCCCCTGGTGGCTCTACGAGCTGTGGTCGTTCATCGTGCCCGGGCTGCACGCGAACGAGAAGAAGTGGACCCGGATCTTCACCGCGATCGCCGGGCCGCTGTTCTTCGTCGGCGTCGCCACCGGGTACTACGTGCTCCCCACCGGCCTGGAGGTGCTGATCGGGTTCACCCCCGACAACGTCACCAACCTGGTCGAGTTCGGCGACTACTTCACCTTCCTCACCCGGATGCTGCTGGTCTTCGGTGTCGCCTTCGAGATCCCGCTGTTCGTGGTGATGCTCAACCTCGCCGGCGTCGTGAGCGGTCGTGCGCTGGGTCGGTACCGCGCCTGGATCATCATGGGCACCTTCGTGTTCGCCGCGGTCGCCACGCCCTCCACCGACCCGTTCTCGATGCTGATGCTGGCGCTGCCGATGGTGGTGCTCTTCCTCGTCGCCGAGGTGATCGCCCGCTTCGTGGACCGCATGCGGGGACGGCGCCGCGCCGAGCAGGAGGCCTGGTCCGACGACGAGGCCTCGCCGCTGTGACCCGCGGGCCGCTGCCCGCCCAGAGTGTCGACCCCTTCGACCTGCCGGAGGCGCTCGGGGTGCACGAGGTCGTCTGGGAGGCCGACGACGCCCTGGGCTGCGGACCGCTCGTGCGGGGACGGCTCGTGTGTGCGGCGACGGGGCAGGACGACCTCGCGTGCGACCTGCTCGCCGTCGACGTCGCCTATCCCGAGCCCGTCGTCGTCGAGGAGGTGCGGCGCGCCGTGCACGAGGAGTGGCGGCTGGGTCAGGTGCGTCTGCTGCGACGCGAGGACCGGCTCACCCTGGGACTGCCCGGGACCGCCCACGGACCGGAGTCCACCCTGGTCGCGGTCGAGCGCTTCGCCCGGGCCCTCGGGGCCCGGCCCACGTCCTACGCGGTGCTGCTGCGGCTCGGCCGGTGAGCAGCACCGGGGCACCGGTGCTCGTGGTGCACGGCCGTTCGCGACGGGCGCGCGACCTCGCCGCCGGTGTCGCGACCCTGCTGCGCGTGGGCGGGCGACCGGTCCTCGGTGTCCGGCCCGCCGAGGCCGCGTGGCCGCCGGAGGTCGCCGCCGACGGCACGGACCTGGTGCTGGTGGGCGAGGACACCGACCTGGCGGCCCTGCTGCCCGCCGCGTGCGGTCGACGCCTCGGGGTCGTGCCGGTGGGGCGCGCACCGCTGCTGTGCGGTGCGTGGCAGCTGCCGACCGAGCCCACGGCAGCCGTGCAGCGGGTGCTCCACGGCGTGGCGACCCCGCAGGGCCTCGCCCGTGCCGGCGGGGGCTGGATGGCCTTCGAGGCGCGCCTGCGGCCCCGGTCGGGGCCCGGCGTCGGCGCGTGGCGCGGCCCCGTCGTGCCGCGTCGTGGTGCGGACCGCGACCTGCTGCGCACGGTGCTGTGGGAGGTCGACGGTGTCCGCGCCACCCCCGGCGCCCTGCCGGTGGTGCGCGTGGACCCGCGGACGGCCCGGGAGCCCTGCGTCGCCGGCGGTCTCCTCGCCCACGACGGCAGGGCGGCTCCGACGGGTGGGGTCGCACGTGTCACGCTGGCAGCGCCCGGCCACGACGTCGTCGTGGACGGGGTGGTCGCGGGACCCGGCCCCGTGACCCTCACCTGGACGCCGGGAGCACTGGAGGTGTGGCGGTGACCCGGCTGGACGGCGGCCCCGACGAGGACGACCTGAGCCCGGCGGCCCGGTACGCCGCCTACCGCTCCTCCTCGCGCCACCCGGTGTTCCGCGACTTCACGGCCCACTACGAGTTCGCGCTCGACGACTTCCAGGCCCGCGCGTGTCGCGAGATCGAGGAGGGCCGCGGCGTGCTGGTCGCCGCCCCGACCGGGTCGGGCAAGACCATCGTGGGCGAGTTCGCCATCCACTGGGCGCGCGCCCGGGGCCGCAAGGCGTTCTACACGACCCCGATCAAGGCGCTGTCGAACCAGAAGTACGCCGACCTCGTGCGTCGCTACGGCCCCGACGAGGTCGGCCTGCTCACGGGCGACAACAGCGTCAACGGCGAGGCGCCGATCGTGGTGATGACCACCGAGGTGCTGCGCAACATGCTCTACGCCGGCTCCCACACCCTGCGCGACCTCGGGGTGGTCGTGATGGACGAGGTGCACGACCTCGCCGACCGCTCCCGCGGCGCGGTGTGGGAGGAGGTCATCATCCACCTCCCCGAGTCGGTCACCCTCGTCTCGCTCTCGGCCACGGTGTCCAACGCCGAGGAGTTCGGCGAGTGGCTGGAGACCGTGCGCGGCGCGACGACCACGATCCTGGAGGAGCGGCGTCCGGTCCCGCTGTTCCAGCACGTCATGGTGGGCCGCCGCCTGCTCGACCTCTTCGCCTCCTCCGACGTCGACGCCGCCGCCGGGTTCGTGCGCGAAGGTGCGAAGGTCAACGAGGAGCTGCTCAAGATCGCCCGCGACGAGTGGGCCGCCGGCCAGATCCGCGATCGCCGCTCCACCAAGGCCCAGCGCCAGCGCACGCGCGCCCAGGGCGGACGCCAGGTGGGCAACGGGCGCCGGGTGTGGGTGCCGACGCGGCCCGAGGTCATCGACCGCCTCCAGCGCGAGAACCTGCTGCCCGCGATCGTGTTCATCTTCAGTCGCGCCGGGTGCGACGCCGCGGTGCAGCAGTGCCTGGCCGCCGACGTGCGCCTCACCACCGACGAGGAGCGCGACGAGATCGTCGACTACGTCGAGTCCGCGACCCGCGAGCTCGGCGGCGCCGACCTGCACGTCCTGGGCTACCACGACTTCCTCGACGCCCTGAGCCGTGGCGTCGCCGCCCACCACGCCGGCATGCTGCCGGCGTTCAAGGAGGTCGTCGAGGAGCTCTACGTCCGCGGGCTCTGCAAGGTCGTGTTCGCGACGGAGACCCTCGCGCTCGGCATCAACATGCCCGCGCGCACGGTCGTGCTGGAGCAGCTGCGCAAGTGGAACGGCGAGGAGCACGCCGACATCACGCCGGGGGAGTACACCCAGCTGACCGGGCGCGCCGGCCGGCGGGGCCTCGACGTCGAGGGCCACGGTGTCGTGCTCTGGCAGCCGGGCACCAACCCCCGCGAGGTGGCCGGCCTGGCCTCCACCCGCACCTACCCGCTGCGCTCCTCCTTCCGGCCCTCCTACAACATGGCCGCCAACCTCGTGCACCAGTTCGGTCGCGACCGCAGCCGCGAGCTGCTCGAGCAGTCCTTCGCCCAGTTCCAGGCCGACCGCTCGGTGGTCGGGCTCGCGCGCGAGCTCACCCGCGCCGACGACGCCCTCACCGGCTACGCCGAGGCCGCGCAGTGCCACCTGGGCGACTTCATGGAGTACGCACGACTGCGTCGTCGCATCGGCGAGGTCGAGAAGCAGGCCAGCCGGGTGCGCCGCGACGACGTGCGCGAGGAGGTCGCCGAGTCGCTGCGCCGGCTCGCGCCCGGTGACGTCGTGATGGTCCCGACCGGCAAGTTCAGCGGGTGGGCCGTGATCGTCGACAACGGGTGGGCACCGCTCGACCACGGCGGACCGCGACCCTACGTCGTCACCGTCGAGCGGCAGGCGCGGCGGCTGGCGATGATCGACTTCCCCGCGCCGGTGACTGCGCAGGCCCGGCTGCGGATCTCCAAGCGGTTCGACGGGCGCAACCCCCAGCAGCGCAAGGACCTCGCCGCCCAGCTGCGCGAGCGCACCCGCGACCTGCCCCCGCCGCCCGCGGTGCGCAGCACGCGGGGCAGGCCCTCGGCGGTGGAGGAGGAGATCGCCGCCCTGCGCGCGCAGCTCAAGGCGCACCCGTGCCACGGCTGCGGCGAGCGCGAGGACCACGCCCGATGGGCCGACCGGTGGTTCAAGCTCGACCGGGACGCCGCGACCCTGCGTCGTCGGATCGCGAGCCGCACCAACACCGTGGCGCGCCAGTTCGACCGGGTCTGCGACGTGCTCACCGTGCTGGGCTACCTCGACGGCGACGAGGTCACCGAGGAGGGCCGTCACCTGATGCGCCTGTACTCCGAGCTGGACCTGCTCGCGGCCGAGGCACTGCGGCGCGGTCTCTGGGAGGGCCTGGCGGCCAGCGGTCTGGCCGCGGTGCTCTCCTCGCTGGTGCACGAGGCCCGGCGACCCGACGACGTCGGGCCCCGGGTGCCCGGCGGGCGTACCGGTCAGGCGCTGGAGGCCACCCGGCGCCTGTGGTCGGAGCTGGACGCGGTGGAGAAGGAGCACCACCTGGACTTCCTGCGCGCCCCCGATGCCGGGTTCGCCCACATGGCGTTCCGCTGGTGCGAGGGCGACGACCTCGACGACGTCCTGCGCGGCGGCGATCTCGCCGCCGGCGACTTCGTGCGACGGATGAAGCAGCTCATCGATCTCGCCGGCCAGGTGGCGGAGGCGGCCGGCGCCTCGCCGCTGCGCGTGGTGGCGCGCCAGGTCGTCACCCGCTGCAAGCGCGGCATCGTGGCCTACTCGGGGCTCGCCGAGTAGGCAGGGCAGGCCGAGCCCCACGCGCGCGGGCGACCTGGGAGGATGCGGGCCATGGACGCTGCCTGGCACCCCGATCCGTTCCACCGCCACGAACTGCGCTACTGGGACGGCACCACGTGGAGCGATCACGTGTCCGACCGGGGCGTCGTGGCGCTGGACCCGGTGGCCCCGCTGCTCGCCCCCTCGGTGTCGCCCTACGCGCGGCCCGTCGACCAGCAGCCCGAGCCGGAGCCCGAGCCGGAGCCCGAGCCGGACCCGCTCGCCGCGTCGGTGCGCCCCCTGCTGGCGGCCGGGGAGGACCTGCGCACCGTCGTGGCGACGCCCGCCGGTGCGCTCGCCGTGACCGACCGACGATTGGTGGTCACCGACGACGGCGGCCACCGGAGCCTCCGGCTCGCCGCCATCGACGGGATCGACGTCGCGGGGACCACGGTCACGCTCCACGTCGGCGGCCGCACGATGGAGGTCGAGCTGGAAGGCGCCGAGGTCGTCGACCGGCTGGTCGGTGAGCTGGTGGCCGGGTTCAGCGGCTGAGGTCGGCCAGCACGTCGAGCAGCCGGCTCACGGCCCCCTCGAGGTTCCACCGCTGCGCCAGGGCGGCCAGCGCGTCGGGATCGGCGGGGACGGCGGGCACCGACAGCGCCGGGGTGCCGAGGTCCAGCGTGCGTCGCACGGCCACCACCTCCGGCGCCACCGCCAGGTAGGGCAGGCCCTCCAGGATCCGCCGGCGGGCCGCGGGCTTGAGGTCGGAGGCGGCGTCGTGGGCCGCGGCGATCACGCCGGCGAGGTCGCCGTGGGCGCCGAGCAGCACGGCCGCGGTCTTCTCCCCGATGCCCGCCACCCCGGGCAGGCCGTCGGAGGCGTCGCCGCGCAGGGTCGCGAAGTCGGCGTACTGGCTGGCCTCGACGCCGTACTTCTCCCGCACCCACGCCTCGTCGACCCGCTCGTGACGGCCGACGCCCTTGGCGATGTACAGCACGCGCACGCCCGCGGCGTCGTCGACGAGCTGGAACAGGTCGCGATCGCCGGTCACCACGTCCACCGGACCGGCTCCGGCGGCGGCCCACGTGGTGGCGAGGGTGCCGATGACGTCGTCGGCCTCGGCCTCGGGCGCCCCGACCACCGCGAGGCCGAGGGCGCCGAGCACCTCACGGAGGATCGGCACCTGCACGGCCAGCGGGTCGGGCACCTCCTCGACGTCGGTGCCGCCCGGGACCGGCTCCACCACCCGGTGGGCCTTGTAGGTGGGCACGAGGTCGACCCGCCACTGCGGGCGCCAGTCGTCGTCCCAGCAGCACACCGCGGCCTGGGGCCGGTACTCCTCGAGCAGCCGGACCACGTAGTCGAGCATGCCGCGCACGGCGTTGACGTTCGTGCCGTCGGGGGCGAGGTGCTCGGGCATCCCGAAGAACGCCCGGAAGTACATCGAGGCGGAGTCGAGCAGGAGGAGCCGCTGCGGATGGTCGCTCATGCGGCCGACCCTAGGGCAGCACTACGCTGCGTCCCATGAGCGCTGCCGATCTCGAGGCCACCGACCGTCGGATCCTCGACCTGCTCGCCCTCGACGGCCGGATGTCCTACACCGATCTCGGCAAGGCCACCGGCCTGTCGACCTCGGCGGTGCACCAGCGCGTCAAGCGGTTGGAGCAGCGCGGCCTGATCCGCGGCTACGGCGCCTCGCTCGACTACGACCGCGTGGGGCTGCCGCTCACCGCCTTCGTCTCGATCCGACCCATCGACCCCTCCCAGGCCGACGACTCCCCGGAGCGGTTGCGCAGCCTGCCCGAGATCGAGGCGTGCTGGTCGGTCGCGGGGGAGGAGTCCTACATCCTCAAGGTGCGGGTGGCCACGCCGGGCGACCTCGAGGACCTGCTCGCCCGGATCCGCGCCGCCGCCAACGTCTCGACGCGCACCACGATCGTGCTCTCGACCCCGTACGAGAACCGCCCGATCACCGGGGCCCCGGGTCCCGCCTGAGTCTCGGATCACTCAGGCGCCGGCCTGCGCCCTCCACCAGGCCTGCCCGGCCTCGGGCAGGGTGTGGATCGGGTCGTAGTAGGAGTACGTCCGGGTCAGCGCGTCGGCGTCGGCCTGCTCCAGGCTCGTGCGGTAGTTCTTGGTCCAGCCCGAGATGCCGCGCTCGCGGTCGTACTCGGCGTTCTGGTGCACCCACCGCTTGCCGACGAACGGCACGTCGCACACCAGTCGCGGGGTCGCGAACCCGGGCAGGTAGCCCATGATGTGGTGCTGCAGCTCCTGGGCGCGGGCCAGGGAGATCCGCCAGTGCTCGGCGGCGGGGATCATGTCGCAGAGGTAGAAGTAGTACGGCATGATCTGCGCGCCGTCGAGCAGCGCGAAGCACAGGTCGAGCAGGGCGTGCGGGTCGTTGTTGACCCCGTCGAGCAGGACCCCCTGGTTGCGCACGTCGCGCACGCCGGCCTCCAGCATGGCGGCGGCGGCCGCCGCGACCGCCGGGGTCACCTGCTGGGCGTGGTTGGCGTGGGTGTGGATGGCCAGGGAGACGCCGCGACGCCGCGCGGTGCCGGCCACCCGGGCCATGCCCTCGACGACCTCGTCCTGCGCCCAGTGCTGGGGCAGGCCGACCAGCGCCTTCGTGGCGAGCCGGATGTCGCGGATGTTCTCGATCGCCAGCAGGGCGTCGAGGAAGGCCTCCAGCCGGGCCCAGGGCAGGTTCGCGACGTCGCCGCCGGACACCACGACGTCGCGCACCTGGGGCGAGCGGCGCAGGTAGTCGAGCATGTCCTCGTGCCGGTCGGTGGGGCGGCCGAGGAACTTCAGCTTGGTGACGGTCGGGGTGGAGTTGCCCACCAGGTCCATCCGGGTGCAGTGCCCGCAGTACTGGGGGCAGGTCGGCAGCAGCTCGGCGAGCACCTTGGTGGGGTAGCGGTGGGTCAGCCCCTCGGCGACCCACATGTCGTGCTCGTGCAGGGAGTCGCGCGAGGCCAGGGGGTGGCTCGGCCAGTCGGTGCGGCGGTCGGAGAACACCGGGATCATGTAGTGGCGCACCGGGTCGGCGTAGAACGCCGCGGTCCAGTCCTCCCCGGGGCCGACGCCGGACGGCACCATCGTGTTGAGCATCTGCGGCGGCACCAGCATCGACATCGTGGCCCGCTCGCGCCGGTCGCGCTCGAGGTCCTCGTAGAACCGGTCCGCCACCAGGTCGCCCAGGACGCCGCGCAGCTGCTCGGGCGTCTTCACGCAGTGCGCCCGCTGCCACTGGGCGGAGGCCCAGTCGGCCGGCGTGACGTCGCGCCATCCCGGGAACCGGGTCCAGTCGGGCTCCACCAGCTCGGTCCGGCCGTAGTGGTAGGGCTGCTCCGCCGGCGTCCGCGCCTCGTGGGCGGTCGCGGCGACGCGGAGGTCGGTGTCCAGGGTCATCGGGGTCTCCGTAGGTCAGGGCCGTGCGGCGCTTCGGGGTGATCCGCGCCACGTTCAGGGCTAGGCTACGTCAAGAATCTGCTGTCAGTGAGTATCAGGACCGTAGATTCTCTTGCCATCGATGATCGGAGCAGTCAGATGTCGCATCCACAGCCGGCCGTGGACGTCAGCCGTCCGGTGAGCGACCCCACCGGGGTCCATCGCGTGCTCGACCGCCCGGTGGTCCTCCCGCAGGCCGCCGAGCGGCTCGACACCCGGGCGGATCTGTGGCCCGACGAGGTGCGGGTCCGGGTGCGACGCCTCAACCTCGACGCCGCGTCCTACCGCCAGCTCGCCGAGACCCACCGCACGCCCGAGGGGACCGACGGCGACGCGGTGCGGGCCGCAGTGCTCGACATCGTGGCGGCCCGCGGCAAGATGCAGAACCCGGTCACCGGCAGCGGGGGCATGCTGCTCGGCACCGTCGAGGAGGTGGGCGCGGAGTCCCCCCTGGGCCTGCGGGTGGGCGACGACGTCGCCACCCTCGTCTCCCTCACCCTCACCCCGCTGGTGATCACCGACGGGCTGCGGTCCTGGGACGGTCGCAGCGAGCAGGTGCCGTGCGACGGCTACGCGGTGCTCTTCGGCCGGTCCATCGCCGCGCGACTGCCGGCCGACCTCCCCGAACCGCTGGCGCTGGCCGTGATGGACGTGTGCGGCGCGCCCGCCCTCACCGCGCGGGTCGTCGCCGAGCGACGCGCCCGGCAGGAGCAGGCCCCTGTCGTCGTGGTGATCGGGGGCGCGGGGAAGTCCGGGTGCCTGAGCCTGGCCGCCGCCCGCGAGGCCGGCGCCGGGCGGCTGATCGGCCTGGTGCCCCACGAGGCCGAGGCCGCGCGACTGCGTGCCAGCGGTCTCGCCGACGCCGTGGTGATCGCCGACGCCCGCGACCCGCTGGCCGTGCGTGACGCCGTCCGGGAGGCCGGGGGACCGGCCGCGGTCACCGTCGTCTGCGTCGACGTGCCCGGCTGCGAGGGCGGGGCGATCCTCGCGACGGCCGACGGCGGCACGGTGGTCTTCTTCTCCATGGCCACCTCCTTCGCCGGGGCGGCGCTGGGGGCCGAGGGGCTGGCTGCCGACGTCACGATGCTGGTCGGCAACGGCTACGTCCCGGGACACGCCGAGCAGGCCCTGGGCCTCGTCGCGCGCCACGACGGCGTGCGGCGACTGCTGGAGGGGCGGGTGGAGGCGTGAGCGGCAAGCTGGGCCTGGATCCCGCCCGGGTCGCGCACGCCCGCGCGCTCGCCGCGCGGGCCGGGGGACCGATCGTCGACCTCGCGCGCCGCCACACGACCGTCGCCGTCGAGCGCGCCACCCTGCGTCTGGCCGGCCTCGGCGGCGCCGACGACGAGGGCACGCCGTGGGTCAACCACCTCGTCGACGTCGTGCGCGCCGACGTCGGGCTCGAGCACGGCGTCGTGCTGCCCGTGTGGGACGCGCTGGCGCGCGACGTCGCCCCCGACCTGCCCACGCTGGCGGCGAAGGCCGCCGCCGGCGGCGTCACCTTCCGCCTGCCCGAGGGCGCCGGCGCGCGGGCCGCGGCCGCGCAGGCGCGCGCGGCGGTCGCCGCCGGCCTGGCACGCATCGACGCACAGCGCACCCGTCGCGAGGCCCTGGTCGCCGAGCACGGCGACGCGCCGCGCACCCCCTGGATCTACCTCATCGTCGCCACCGGCGACATCTACGAGGACATCCCGCAGGCCCAGCAGGCCGCCCGGGAGGGGGCCGACGTGATCGCGGTGATCCGTTCCACCGGGCAGAGCCTGCTCGACTTCGTGCCCGAGGGGGCGACCCGCGAGGGCTACGCCGGCACCTACGCCACCCAGGAGAACTTCCGGCTGATGCGGGCCGCGCTGGACGAGACCAGCCGCGAGCTGGGCCGCTACGTGCGGCTCACCAACTACGCCAGCGGCCTGTGCATGCCCGAGATCGCCGTGCTCGCCGGACTCGAGCGCCTCGACATGATGCTCAACGACTCGATGTACGGGATCCTGTTCCGCGACATCAACCCGGTGCGGACCTTCGTCGACCAGCGCTTCAGCCGGCAGGTGCACGCCCGGGCGGGGATCATCATCAACACCGGCGAGGACAACTACCTCACCACCGCCGACGCCGTCGAGGCCGCGCACACGGTGACGACCAGCCAGCTGCTCAACGAGTTCTTCGCCCACGAGGCCGGCCTGGCGGACTGGCAGCTCGGGCTGGGCCACGCCTTCGAGATCGACCCGGCGATCCCCGACTCCTTCCGCCTCGAGCTCGCCCACGCCCTGCTCGCCCGCGAGCTGTTCCCCGACGCCCCCCTGAAGTGGATGCCGCCCACCCGCCACATGACCGGGGACGTGTTCCGCGGCAACCTGCTCGACGGGTTCTTCAACCTCGCCGGCGCCCTCACCGGCCAGGGCATCCTGCTGGTCGGGATGATGACCGAGGCGGTGGTCACGCCGTGGCTCTCCGACCGCGACATCGCGCTGCAGAACGTGCGCTACGTCCTCGACGCCGCCGGCCGGCTGCACGAGGACTTCCACCCGCGCCCGGACGGCGTCATCGTCCAGCGCGCCCACCACGTCCTGGAGGAGGCCATCACCCTGCTGGAGCAGGTGGGGCGCGACGGGCTGCTGAGCGCGATCGCCGCCGGCACCTTCGGGCTGATGAAGCGGCCCGCCGACGCCGGCCGCGGGCTGGAGGGCGTCGCCGAGACGTCGGACGCCTACGTCAATCCCGCCGTCGACCTGCTCGACGCGGCCGAGGAGGACCGATGACCCCCGACCAGCCCGAGGCGCCCGCACTGCCCGACGTCGTCGTGCCCTACGGCGACACCCGCGGCGACGGCATGGTGCAGCTCTCCTTCACCCTGCCGCTGCCGCACGGCAAGATCGCGGAGGGTGCGGCCCAGCAGCTGGCGAACCGGATGGGCATGGACCCCGCGCTCGTCGTGCACGCCAAACCGATCGGCCCCGGGTTCACCTTCGTGGTGGTCTACGGTCGCGTGCACCACCACGTCGACGTCGCCCAGGTGAAGGTCGTCGAGCGCGACTACCCGCTGCTGACCCCCCGAGAGGTCAACGCCGTGGTCAAGGAGACCCTGCAACGGCGGCTGGTGGTGGTCGGCGCGTGCATCGGCACCGACGCCCACACCGTCGGCATCGACGCGATCCTCAACATCAAGGGGTTCGCGGGGGAGAAGGGCCTGGAGTACTACCGCGAGCTGCGGGTGGTGAACCTGGGGGCGCAGGTGTCGGTGCCCGACCTCGTGGCGCGCGCCGAGGCCGAGCGGGCCGACGCCGTGCTGGTCTCCCAGGTGGTCACCCAGCGCGACGCGCACCTGCTCAACACCCGCGAGATGTCGGCCGCCTTCCGCGAGGCCTTCCCCGACGACCGGCGCCCCTGGCTCATCGTGGGGGGCCCGCGGTTCGACGAGCTCATGGCCGACGAGCTCGGTGTCGACCGCGTCTTCGCCCGCGGCACCACCCCGGGAGAGGTGGCCTCCTACCTGGCCCACCGACTCCGCACCCGAGAGGCAGCGTCATGAGCGAGCACCCCGCCGAGAACAGCGTGACCCACCGCCGCTACGTCCCGTTCAGCCACGCCCACTACGCCGGCGACCTCGTCGACGGCGCCTACGGGCTGGCGCTGTTCGGCGACGCCGCCACCGACCTCGCCATCCTGCTCGACGGCGACGAGGGCCTGTTCGCCTCCTACGACGACGTGCAGTTCCACGCCCCCGTGCGCGCGGGCGACGTCGTGGAGGTGACCGCCCGGCTGGTCGAGGCCGGCCGGCGGTCCCGCCGGATGGCCTTCACCCTGCACGTCGTCGCGCGGGGAGCCGCGACCCCCGAGCGCCCCGGGCGCGCCCTCCCGCTCGCGGAGCCGATCCTGGCGACGAGCGCGCGTGGCACGGTCGTCGTGCCCCCGCCCGAGTGATCGGAATCGACACCGCGATCGCGACGCGGCGTGTCGGGGCGCGACACGCCGGTCGGACCCAGGTTTTTACGTTCGAGCCCTGATACCCCGACCCGTGTCGCGACCTGCGGGTTCTGGAAAATGCGCAGGTCACGGGCCGGTTGACAAGTGGCGTTGCTCACAGCAATCTGACGCCCGGCCGCTCGTGCAGGACGTGGAGAGCGGACCGACGTCCGAGTGGTCGGAACAGCGGGTGATCGCGCCAACATCCCGCCGTCCCGATCCGCGGAGGTCGGTCCGCGCCATGGGAGCGGCCCGGGAGGACCGCCTCGGTCCCTAGACAACGACCTCGTCACGGCAGCCGGTCGCGGCGTTGGACGGCCGAAGGCCGCGGTCGGTCCTCCCGGACCCTGCAGGAGGGGGTGGGTCCCCGGCCGGTACCGTGGCGGCGTGCTGCACGGGATGCCCGGCCGCCTGGCGCTCGCCGCGGCCTCCGGTCTGCTGCTCGTGCTCGCCTTCGAGCCCGTCGCCGCCGGTGCGGTCGTGCCCGTCGCGCTGCTGGGGTTCGGGGCCGTGACCCGCGGGGTGCGGGTCCGCGCCGGCTTCGGCTACGGACTGGTGTTCGGGGCCTGCTTCTACTTCCCGCACATCTGGTGGATGAAGGAGTCCAACGGACTGGTGGCGTGGCTGGCCCTGGCCGCGATCGAGGCGGCCTTCCTCGGGCTGGCCGGCGCCGGCGCCGCCCTCGTGCACCGACTGCGCTGGTGGCCGGTGTGGGTGGCGCTGGTGTGGACCGCGGTCGAGGTGACCCGCAGCGAGCAGCCGTTCAGCGGGATGCCGTGGGGTCGGTTGGGCTTCGCCGCCATCGACACCCCGTTCGCCCCGCTGCTGACCTACGTCGGGATCACGGGGGTCACCCTCGTCGTCGTGGCACTGTCGATGTTCGTGCTGCGGGTCCTGGTCACCCGCGGCGCCGAGCAGCGCCTCGCCGCGGTGGCGGCCCTGGTGGTGGCCGGTGCGGCGCTGCTCCCGCTGGCGGTGCCCTACGAGCTGCCCGTGACCGGCAGCGCGACGGTGGCCGCCGTGCAGGGCAACGTGCCGGGGCGCGGCAACGACGTGCTCGCCGACCCCGCCGGGCTCACCCGCAACCACGTCGACGCCACCCTCGCCCTCGCCGCCGACGTCGCCGCCGGCCGGGTGCCCGCCCCCGACTTCGTGCTCTGGCCGGAGAACTCCACCGCCCGCGACCCCTTCCTCGACCTCGAGACCAACGCCGGCATCCGGGAGGCCGTGGCGGCGATCGGGGTGCCGGTCGTGGTGGGCGGCCTCGTGGACGACGGACCCGACCACGTGCGCAACCAGGGCATCGTCTGGGACCCGGTCACCGGTCCCGGTCAGCGCTACACCAAGTGGCATCCGGTCACCATGGGGGAGTACATCCCGTGGCGTCCGCTCTTCGACCGCCTCGGCATGACGCAGTCGGGTCAGCTGGCGCGGATACCGCGCGACATGCGCGCCGGTGACGAGACCGAGCCCCTGAGGCTGGGCCCCGCGCGGGTGGCCGACGCGATCTGCTTCGACGTGGCCTACGACAACGGCATCGCCGCCCAGATCGAGAACGGGGCGGACCTGCTGGCGGTGCAGACCAGCAACGCGACCTTCATCTTCACCGGACAGGTCGACCAGCAGTTCGCCCTCACCCGCGCCCGCGCGGTGGAGTCGGGCAAGACCACCGTCGTGGCCTCGACCAACGGGATCTCGGGCATCATCGCCGCCGACGGCACGGTGCTCGCCGCCACCGACCGGCGGGTGCAGGAGGTCCTGGTGGACCGGGTTCCGCTGCGCGACGGCGTCACCCCGGGCACCCGGATGGGCATGCTCCTGCGGGCGACCGTGCGCCCGGCGGCCCTGCTGGTGGTGCTCGTCGCGCTCGTGCGGCGCCGGCGTGAGCGGCGGGCCCCGGACCAGCCGACGGGTCACTCGACGGGTCACTCGACGGGGCAGGCGTGACCTCCGCGGCGTCCGCGCGCACGCTGATGGTGGTGCCCACCTACAACGAGGCCGCGAACCTGCCCGGCCTGCTGCGTCGGCTGCACGCCGCCGAGCCCGACGTGGAGGTGCTGGTCGTCGACGACGGCTCACCGGACGGGACGGGCGACCTCGCGGCGGACCTGGCCGCGACCGACCCCCGCGTGCACGTCCTGCAGCGCCGGGCCAAGGAGGGACTCGGCGCGGCCTACCTGGCCGGGTTCGCCTGGGCGCTGGCGCGCGACTACGACGTCGTCGGGGAGATGGACGCCGACGGCTCGCACCTGCCCGAGCAGCTGCACCGGCTGCGGGCCGCGCTGGTGGACGCCGACCTGGTGATCGGGTCGCGCTGGGTGCCCGGGGGTCGCGTGATCGACTGGCCCCGACGCCGCGAGCTGCTCTCGCGCGGCGGCAACCTCTACGTCCGCCTGCTCCTGGGGATCGCCGTGCGCGACGCCACCGCGGGCTATCGGCTCTACCGTCGCACCACCCTGGAGTCGGTCGACCTCGCCACGATCGCCTCCACCGGGTACGTCTTCCAGACCGATCTCGTGGCGCGCACCCTGGCCGCCGGGTTGCGGGTGGCCGAGGTGCCGATCGACTTCGTGGAGCGGGTGCACGGGGAGTCCAAGATGAGCGGACAGGTGGCCTGGGAGTCGCTGCGACGCATCACCGGATGGGGCGTGCGTCGTCGCTGGGAACGCTGGAGCGGCCCGGCCGCGCAGCCGCGGGAAGGCCTTCGCCCGCCCTCCTAGGATGGGCCCATGAGCGCCCCGACCCCCACCCGACGTCGCCGCCGTCCCCTGCTGTGGATCGCGTTCGTCGCCTTCATCGTGGTGCCGCTGGTGGAGATCTACGTCCTGGTGCAGGTGGGCCAGGTGATCGGCGCGTGGTGGACGATCGCGCTGCTCGTCGCCGACAGCCTGCTCGGCAGCTGGCTGATCAAGCGCGAGGGCGGACGCGCGTGGCGGGCCCTGCGCAGTGCGCTGGACAGCGGTCGGATGCCCGCCACCGAGTTGGCCGACGGGGCCCTGATCCTCATCGGCGGCACGTTGATGCTGACCCCGGGGTTCGTGAGCGACCTGCTCGGCATCGCCCTGATCCTGCCCTTCACCCGGCCGGTGTTCCGACGGGTCCTCGCGCGGGTGGTGGCCCGGCGCCTCGACGGCGCCGTCGCCGCGCGGGTCGGTGCGCGTCCCGGGCCCGGAACGACGACTCGCCCCGGCGACGACGTCGTCCGGGGCGAGGTGATCGACTGACCCGCTCGATCGGGGCGTCCGCCGCAGCGGACGCCTCGTCGAGGTCGGCCTAGACCGAGGCCTTGCGCTTCTTGGGAGCGGGGCGGTGCAGGTGGGCGGGACCGATCTCACCGCCGCGGAGCAGCTCCAGGCGCTCCTTGAGGATGTCCTCCAGCTCCTTCTCCGAGCGGCGCTCGAGGAGCATGTCCCAGTGGGTGCGGGCGGGCTTCTCGACCTTCTCCTCCCGCTCGATGCCGGCGGTGCTGAGGGCCTCGGTGCCGCATCGGGGGCACTCCCACACGGCCGGGATCTCGGCCTCCATCGACATCGTGATCTCGAACTCGTGCCCCTGGGCGCAGCGGTATCCCACCTGCTGGCGCGCGGCGAACTCGATGCCGCGCTCGTCCTCGAAGCTCTGTCCACCCAGTCGTGCGCCGCGCAGCGTGCGCTCGGCCATGGGCCACCTCCCGCTGTCGTCGCGCTCGGGGGAGCGCGTCCTCGGGTGCGGTCGCACCCTGTCGTGGGTTCAACGTTACCCAGCCCTCCAAGATTCCACGCCGGGTTCGCGCAACCTCACACCGACGCGCGCCGCAGAGCGAGGGGGACGTCGTTGCCGGCCTCGCGGATGCCGCGCTCGGGGTCGACGCGCAGCAGCAGCGCGCCGCCGACGACGAAGAAGACCAGCAGCGCGAGCAGCGCCGGACGGTAGGAGTCGGTGAGCTGGAAGACCAGACCGAAGACGAAGGTGCCGAGCCAGGAGGTGCCGCGCTCGCAGGCGTTGTAGAGGGCGAAGTACTCCCCCTCCCGCCCCCGGGGGATCAGCAGGCTGAAGAACGAGCGCGAGAGCGCCTGGGTGCCGCCGAGCACGACGCCGATGCCCACGGCGACCAGGAGGAACAGGGCCACGTTCCGGGCCGGCAGGAAGAACGCCACGACGACGATGACGATCCACACCGCGAGGCCGCGCAGGATCGGGGTGTAGCTGCCGTAGCGGGCCGCCAGGCGACCGAAGAGCAGGGCCCCGCCGAAGGCGACGAACTGGATGAGCAGGATCGTGCCGATCAGCACCGAGGTGCCGAACCCCAGGGTCTTCTCCCCGTAGGTCGAGGCGGCGTAGATGACGGTCTGGATGCCGTCGTTGAAGAAGAGGTAGGCCACCAGGAACCGCAGGGTCATCGGGTAGGAGCGCAGCTCGCGCAGCGTGCGCCGCAGCTGCCCGAAGCTGCGGTCCACCAGGCTGCCGCCGGGTCCCTCGGGGGCGCTCGGCGGCCGGTCGCGCAGTCGCGTGACCGGGATGATCGTGAAGGCCGCCCACCACACCGCGGCCGAGAGCATCGAGAGCCGCACGGCGAGCTCGGTGGAGATGCCGAAGGCGTCGTTGCCGAGCACGAGCACGAGGTTGAGCGCCAGCAGCACCCCGCCCCCGAGGTACCCGAACGCCCAGCCCCGCGAGGACAGCGCGTCGCGCTCCTGCTCATCGGAGATGTCGACGAGCAGCGCGGAGTAGCTCACCAGCGAACAGCCCGCGAGCACGCTGGAGACCACCACCGCCACCGCTCCGATCTGCCACTGGTCGTCGCGCATCCAGAACAGCAGCGACGCCGTCGCGGCCCCGCTCCACGCGAACGCGGCGAGGTGGAGGCGCTTGCGGGGCGAGCGGTCCACCAGCGCGCCCACGAACGGCAGCACGAACGCGCTCAGGATCGTGGCGAAGCTGGTGAGGTAGAACGGCAGCGAGCCGGGCGCGACGCCCAGGCCGAGCACCGACAGGGTGCGCTCGCAGCCCTCCACCTCCTCCCCGCATCCGGCGGCACGACCGGCGACGGTGGCCATGTAGGGGCCGAACAGCACCGAGAGCACGGTCGTGAAGTAGGCGCTGTTGGCCCAGTCGTACCAGGTCCAGGCGCGCTGTTCGCGACGTCGTCGCAGCGGTTCGAGGTCGGCGATCCCCGGGGACGTGCTCATGTGGTCTCCCTCCACCATCGACCCCGATCCTGCAGTACCCGGGCCAGGGTGTCCGTGCGATCGGTGAACAGGCCGTCCACGCCCTGGTCGAGCAGGGCGGTCATCGTGGCGGCGTCGTCGATGGTCCAGACGTGCACGGGGACGCCTGCGGCGTGCGCGCGTCGCACGAGTCGGTCGGTGGTCACCGGCACCCGACCGCCGAGGGCGTGCCGCGGCACCTGCAGGGCGTCGAAGCCGCGCGCCACCCGCCGGGCCAGCAGCGGGGCACCGGTGAGGACCGTGGTGATCTCGGGCGGGCTGGCCGCGGTGGCCACCGAGCCCGCGGTGAGGCGCCGGAACCGGACCAGGCGTCGGTGGTCGAAGGACCCGACGAGCACGCGGTCCGCCAGTCCCCGACGCGCCACCACGGCGGCGAGGGCGTCGGGGGTGCCGGGCGCCTTGAGGTCGATGTTGAACCGCAGGCCAGGCACGGCGTCCAGGACGTCGTCCAGGCGCGGGATCGGCTCACGGCCACCGACCCGCAGCTCCCTCACCGCGGCCCAGGGGAGTGCGGCGATCGGCCCCCGGCCGTCGGTGACGCGGTCGAGCACCGTGTCGTGGAACGCCACGAGCACGCCGTCACGGGTCAGGTGCACGTCGGTCTCGAGGTAGCGGTAGCCCAGCGCCACGGCGTGCTCGAAGGCCCGGATCGTGTTCTCGATGCCGATCAGGTCCGGATGGCGCGCCCCGCCACGATGGGCCAGTGCAAGCACCGCCCCGGACTGCTCCGAGGGGGCGTCGAGGTAGGCCCGGCCCGTCCGCGGTGACGTCACCGCCCCAGTATCGCGGGAACGGTCCGCACCCGCCGGGAGGACGGCCTCAGATGTCGCGGAAGGTCTCGATGTTGGCGCCCAGGGTGTTCAGACGCTCGGCGAGGTCCTCGTAGCCGCGGGCGATGACGTAGGTCGAGCGCAGCACCGAGGTGCCCTTGGAGGCCAGCATCGCCAGCAGGATCACGACCGCGGGCCGCAGGGCGGGCGGGCAGACCAGCTCGGCGCCCGAGAACGACGTGGGGCCCTCGATCATCACCCGGTGGGGGTCGAGGAGCTTGACCTGGGCGCCGAGCTTGGTGAGCTCGGTGAGGTAGATGGCCCGGTTCTCGTACACCCAGTCGTGCAGGAAGGTCGTGCCCTGCGCGACCGCCCCGATGACGGCGAAGAAGGGCAGGTTGTCGATGTTGAGGCCCGGGAACGGCATCGGGTGGATCTTGTCCAGGGGGGCGCGCAGCGTCGAGGGCCGGGTCTCGATGTCGACCAGGCGGGTGTGACCGTTGCGGGCCGGGTACTCCTCGCTGCGGCGGTAGTCGAAGCCCATGCCCTCCAGGACCGCCAGCTCGATCTCGAGGAACTCGATCGGCACCCGGGTGATGGTGATCGAGGAGCGGGTCACGATGGCGGCCGCCAGCAGCGACATCGCCTCGATCGGGTCCTCGGAGGGGGCGTAGTCGACGTCGACGTCGATGCGCTCCAGGCCGTGCACCACCAGCGTCGTGCTGCCCACGCCGTCGATGCGCACGCCGAGGCGCTGCAGGTAGAAGCACAGGTCCTGGACCATGTAGTTCGACGAGGCGTTGCGGATCGTGGTGGTGCCCGGGTGCAGGGCGGCGGCCATGAGGGCGTTCTCGGTGACGGTGTCGCCGCGCTCGGTGAGCACGATCGGGCGGGTCGGCTCCAGCGCCCGGTTGACCGTGGCGTGGTAGCTGCCGTCGGTGGCCTTGACCTCCAGACCGAAGTGCTGGAGGGCGGCGAGGTGCGGCTCCACGGTGCGGGTGCCGAGGTTGCAGCCGCCGGCGTAGGGGAGGTCGAAGACGTCGGCGCGGTGCAGCAGCGGACCCAGGAACATGATCACCGAGCGCGTGCGTCGGGCAGCCGCCTCGTCGATCCGGGAGAGGTCGAGCTCGGCAGGGGGCACGATCTCGAGGTCGTTGTCGTCGTTGAGCCAGCGGGTCTGGACCCCGAGGGAGTCGAGCACCTCGAGCAGCCGGTTGACCTCCTCGATGCGCGCGACCTGGCGCAGCACGGTGCGGCCACGGTTGAGCAGGGAGGCGCACAGCAGCGCGACCCCGGCGTTCTTCGACGTCTTGACCTCGATCGAGCCCGACAGCGTGGTGGGCCCCTGCACCCGCAGGTGGGTGGGGCCGGCGCCGAGGGAGACGATCTCGGAGTCCAGGGCCTCGCCGATGCGCGCCAGCATCTCCAGGGACAGGTTCTGGTGCCCCTTCTCGATCCGGTTGATCGCGCTCTGGCTGGTGCTCAGCAGCTCGGCGAGCTGCGCCTGCGTGAGCCCGCGATGCTTGCGCGCGTCGCGGATGAGGTTCCCGATGCGGCCCTTGTAGTCGACGACCATGCGGCCCACGCTAACTCACATGTGAGATAGCGCGACATCCTGAGCCCGGGTGTCAGGCCGGGCGCAGCAGTCCGGTCTGCGCCCGCTCGGCGAATCCGGGGAAGACCTTGTTGCGGGCCACGCCGAAACGGGCCTCGACGATCTCGGAGAGGATCGTGCGGTAGTCGGTGGTCACCGTGAGGTCGGCCTCGAGGGTGTCGTCGAGGTCGGGGAAGCGGGAGTAGAACCGCCCGCCGTTCACCCCGGCCCCGGCCAGCAGCATCACCGAGCCCCAGCCGTGGTCCAGGCCCTGCTGGGAGTTCAGCTGCATCCGGCGCCCGAACTCGGTGACGGTGATGAGGGTGACGCGGTCGCCGTCCTGGCCGAGGTCGGTGAAGAAGGCGGCGATGCCCTGGGCCAGGGTCTGGCAGTGCTTGCTCATGTCGCCCCCGTTGACCCCGAGGTTGGCGTGCATGTCCCAGGCGCCGTAGTCGACGGTGAGCACCTGCACCCCGACGTCGCCGCGGATCACGCGGGCCGCCGTGCCCAGGGCCGTCCCGAGGTCGCCGTTGGGGTACTTCGCCCCGTTGCGGGGCTTCGCGCTCGCCTTGAGGACGGGCTTGAAGTCCTTGACCACGGTGAAGCTGCGCCGGGCGGCCAGGCCGAGCGCGCCACCCTCGCCGTCCCACAGCGCGTGCAGCGACCGCATCCGGCGATCGGTGGGGGAGGTCGACCCGGCGATGGACACACGGTCCACCTGCGCCGCGCCCATCGACGGCGCGGGGCCCGACAGCGAGGTCGGCGTGACGCCCTCGTCGACGTTGAAGCCCGCCAGCGGGCCGCCGTCACGCAGGCCGATCAGCCGGTTGAGCCAGCCGGTGCGCACCGACGACGTCGGGTCGGCGTCCTCGATCTGCTCCATCGCCGAGAAGTGGGAGCGGTTGGGGATCGGCAGGCCCACGGCGTGCACGGCCGCCAGCCGCTTGCTGTTCCACAGCGGCTGGAGGGCCTTGAGGTCGTCGTTCCAGCCGAAGAACCCGTCGCCGCCCCACACGCGGTCCGAGCCGATGGCCTGCCAGCCGCGGCAGGCCAGGTAGGTCGGGTCGCCGTAGGGCGCGACCATGCTGAGCCCGTCGGCGGCGCCCCGCAGGGACAGCACCACGAGGACCGGCCGTCCGGGCCGCGGGGCGCCGTAGGCGGTCTGCAGCACGGCGTCGCCGAACACCGCGGTGGTCCCGCCCGTCGCGGCCGCGAGGGCGGTGGCCTCGAGCAGCCGTCGGCGGGTCAGGGTCGGGTCGCAGCACGTGGGGGCGTCGTCCGCCGGCGTGCTCCCGGGGCCGGGGGCCAGGGGGTCGGTGGTCACGTGGTCGGGGGTCGAGGTCGTCATCGCGCGAGGTGCTCCGGGGAGTCGAGGATCGTGGTCAGCACCAGATCCAGCTGGGCGTGGGCCACCGGGTGGCCGGAGGTGACGGTCTCGCCGGGCTGCTGGCCCGTCGCGGCCGCGCAGGCGCGGATCAGCCGGTCGCTGGCGGGCCGGTGCAGGATCTGGCGCGAGAGGTGGTCCACCACCTGGCTGAACCGTGCCGGCAGCGGCGGCAGCCACGACGACGCCGACCGGTAGGTGACCCCACGGTTGGGCCACGCGCCGTGGGCGAGGTTGTGGTGCACCTTGAAGGACCCCAGCATGCGGGCGGGGGTCGACCAGCTGGCGTTGTCGATGGGCGAGCCGTCGGGCCGCGGCCAGGAGAACGGCGTCTGCCCCATCAGCGAGGACTGGTAGAGCGTCACCTGGGCGGCGTCGTCGTCGGTGCGGGGCTTGGACATCCGCGACCCCAGCGCCCGGTGGGTGGCGACGATGTCCTCGCCGGGGTCGCGGACCTTGCGGCCGACCGCACCCTGGAACTCACGGTCGGAGACGAGCGCCTCCAGCACCGGCACGATCTCGGTGTCGTTCGCGAGGTAGACCCGCGCCAGGTTCTCGACCAGCCGCCGCGACGGGGTGTCGCTGACGAACTTCACCGCGAGCCGCTGCGCCACCCGCAGCGCGGTGCGCTCGTGCCGGGCGAGGTAGCGCAGGTAGCGGCCGAGCAGCCCGGTGTCGCGGGGGTCGCGGTTGGCGTCGCTGAAGCCCATCACCCGGACCGTGCCGGTCCAGTGCTCGGCGGGGTCGTAGTAGCGGTCCCAGCTGGCCATGTCGGAGGTCTTGAACGCCGTGCGCACCAGCCAGCCGGTGAGGATGCGGGCCGAGGCCACCACCTCGGACTCGTCGTAGGCGCCGCGGCCCACCGTGTGCAGCTCCAGCAGCTCGCGCCCGAGATTCTCGATCGGGTGCTCCTTGGTGGAGGAGCACTGGTCGAGGTAGAGCAGCATCGCGGGGTGCGTGACCGCAGCGGTGAGGATCGTCTCGTAGGAGGCGAACGCGTTGCGCCGGATCGTCTGGCCGTAGTCGAAGCGCTGCACGAACGACGGGTCGCCGAGGGTCGGGACGTTGAACAGGTTCTCCCAGAACTCCGTCATCACCTCGCGCGGCTGCCGGTCGGCGACGATGCGTCGCGCCAGGCACCAGCGCTGGTAGTCGATCATCACCTTGTAGCCGGTGCGGTCGCTGCCGCGGGCCCGGCTGTTGATCCACAGCCGGCCGGGGTCGTCGTCCAGGTCCGGCCACCAGCCGTCGATCTGTCCGGCGCCCGGATCAGCCGTCCCGGCGTTCAGCTCGGCCTGCCACCAGCGGCGCGCGCCGCCGGCCTTGCGCACCCGGGCGGCGAGCTCCGGGGTGACGCCGTACGAGAAGCGGGACACCAGGTGCCGGTCGCTCGGCGACAGCAGTGGTGTGCCGCGGTATGCCCTCCCCATGATGGGCCCTCCCCGCGCCTAGCCGGCCAGCACGCGGTCGACCCCGAGCGGTCGACAGCCGCAGGTGTCGGAACAGGCGAGGAAGGTGTGCGGCGCGTGTCCGCAGGTGGAGCAGGGCCGGTCGCGCGTCAGGTGCTGACCGGCCGAGTCGTGGTCGAAAGCGGTGTCGAACATGTGGTCCTCCTCACGTCGTGGCTCGACGGTAGGAAGCAGTTCGGCACCTGCGTGCCCGGAATGAGGGGTCCGTGGCCCCGAAGGACTACGAGGTCGACCCGATGAGCCGAGTCCGCAGCGCGTCGCGCACCCGGGCGGCCGTCTCGGCGGCCTCCGCACGATCGGGACGGCCCGTGGCGACCATCGCCACCGCCAGCGCGTCCAGGGCCGCCATCAGCGCCATCACCGACGCCGGGTCCACCGGGTCCACCGGGTCCACCGGATCAGCGTGGCCCGCGGCGTCCCCGTCGTCCTCCGGGACCGTGTCGGACGTGCCGGAGGAGTGGCCCGCGGTGGGCGCTTCCGCGCCGGAGGCGAGCCCCTCGCGGAAGGCGGCGACCACCTCGAGCAGGCGCTGCCACGCCTCCCGCTCGGCGCGGCCCAGCCGGCCCGTCGCGGCACGACGCAGCGCGCGCCCGGCGAGCCCGAGCAGCGGCGCGAGGAGACCCAGCGCCTCCACCGCCGACGCGCCGGGGCGGGGGCGGGGCTCGGGGGTCACCGGCCCAGGCTAGCCCCCGCGTCGCGGGCTCAGGCCTGACAGGCCGGACACCAGAACAGGTTGCGGGCCGCGATCACCGCAGTGGCGATCGGGGTCCCGCACCGTCGGCACGGCAGGCCGGTGCGCCGGTAGACGTAGTGGGCCTCGCCGCGCCGCACACGGCCGCTGGGGTGCTCGCGGTCGGCGGGATCGGTGGTGACGATGCGGCCCGAGCGCACGCCCGCGCGCATGAGCGTCACCAGGTCGGCCCACAGCAGGGCGAACACGCCGGCGTCGAGGTCGCGGCCGGGGGAGTAGGGGTCGATCCGGTGCCGGAACAGGATCTCGGCGCGGTACACGTTGCCGATCCCGGCCACCACGGACTGGTCCATGAGCAGGGTGGCGATGGGGGCGCGGCTGCGCGCGAGCCGGGCGAGCACGGCGTCGGGGTCGGCGTCGCGTCGCAGCGGGTCCGGGCCGAGACGGGCGAGCAGCGCGGCGCGCTCGTCGTCGACCAGGAGCTCGCAGGCGGTGGGTCCGCGCAGGTCGATCCAGTGGTCCTCGGTGGTCATCCGCAGGCGGAGCGCGCCGCGGGGTTCCGGGGCCGGGAGCGGGCCGTCGCGGAACTTGCCGAACAGGCCGAGGTGGATGTGCAGCCAGTGGTCCTCGATGCGGTGGAACAGGTGCTTGCCGTAGGCCTCGGTGCGCTCGACGACGGCGCCGTCGATGCGCGCCGCGCCCTCGGCGAAGCGCCCCTGCGGGCTGCTCACCCCCACCCGGTGGCCGTCGAGGATCCGGCCGTGGCGCTGGGCGAAGCGATGCAGGGTATGACCTTCAGGCACGTCCCGATCCTGGGCCGCCCCGCGGGGTGCGAGCACACCCGCAGGGCGATCCCGGACGTCCGGCCCCGGGGCGGACCCGGGGCGAGTGTCAGGCCCCGGTGACGGTGACCGTCACCGTGCACTGTCCGGCGTACTGCTGGAGCACGCTGCGCTCGGCGGGGTCCACCGCCAGGTCCCAGCGCAGCTTCACGGCGACCCATTCGGCGACGTAGCGGCACCGGTCGTAGGTCGGCAGCCAGGTGGCGGGGTCCTGGTCGCCCTTGGCCTGGTTCACGGAGTCGGTCACCGCCACGAGGGTGCGGGGGTCGGCGAGGTCGTTGGCGAACGCCTGGCGGCGCGCGGTGGTCCACGTGCGGGCACCGGAGCCCCAGGCCTCGGCGAGCGGCACCAGGTGGTCGATGTCGACGTCCGCGGCCGCGGTCCAGGTGGCGCGGTCGTAGTAGGACGACCAGCGTCCGGTCGCCACCGTGCAGTTCCCGCTGCTGGTGAAGGTCAGCGGCGTCCCGGGCACGGCCTCGCTGATCAGCACCTCCGCGCGGGCGGACTGGCAGTCCCGATCGGCGTCGATCCAGTGGGGGAACAGGGCGCGGTCGTAGCCGCTGTTGGACTCTGCGGCGACGGGGAGCGCGGCGACCGCCGCGGCGAGGCTCCCGCTGAACGACGCCGCACGCGCGGCCGGCGGGGAGAGGACGGTGGAGACGGCGATCAGGGCGGTGACGACCGCGACGACGATCGGTCCGCGGCGGTCGGTGAGGGCGCGGGTCATGGTGGATCTCCTCGGGCAGGGCGGGTCAGGCGGGGTGCAGGGTCGGGTCGCCCGACTCCACGACGAAGGTCGCGCGGGTCGACACGGGCGCCCCGGGGCGGAGGACGTAGGGCAGCACCCGGAACCGGGCGGTGAGGTCGGACTCGGTGAGGGTGGCGCTGAGGTAGCCGCGCTGGCTGTTGGCGAAGGCCAGCCACGGGTTCTCCACCAGCTGGCGGTCGGTGGCCTCGGAGCGGTCGGTGCCGTCGCCGCCGCTGGTCACCGAGGTCGTGACCAGCTCGGTGGCGAGGGGGCGGGAGTCCGGGTCGTCGAAGTCGGCCAGCACGGTGCCGGCGTAGTGGCGGTGGACGTCGCCGGTGAGCACCACGACGTCGCGCACGTCGCGCTCCTCGATGCCGCGCAGCAGCCGGTCGCGGTTGGCGGCGTAGCCGTCCCAGCCGTCCATGCTCAGGGCCACGTTCGGTCCGGCGGCGAAGTCGCGGCGGGAGAAGAAGACCTGCTGGGCGAGCAGTTGCCAGCGGGCCGGGGACGCGGCGAGCCCGTCGAGCAGCCAGCGCTCCTGGGCGGGACCGCACAGGCTGCGGGCGGGGTCGAGGGCGTCGGTGCAGCCGATCGCCACGGTGTCGCCGCAGGCCTGGTCGTCGCGGTACTGCCGGGTGTCGAGCAGGTGCACCGTGGCCAGGGAGCCCCAGCCGAAGCGGCGGTAAGCCTGCAGGTCGGGGCCGCGGGGGATCGAGGCGCGCCGCAGCGGCATGTTCTCGTAGTAGGCCTGGAACGCCGCGGCCCGCCGGGCGAGGAAGCCCGCGCTCTCGGCGGGGCGCTCGGGGATCGCGCCGGCCCAGTTGTTGTCGACCTCGTGGTCGTCGAAGATCACCGACCACGGCGCCACGGCGTGCAGCTCCTGCAGGTCGGCATCGGTCTTGTACTGCGCGTGGCGCTGGCGGTAGCCGGCGAGGTCGACGGTCTCGGGTCCCTCGTGGTCGCGCACGTTGCCGCCGGGGACCGTGTAGTCGCCGGCCCGGTACTCGTACTGGTAGTCACCCAGGTGGAACACCACCTCCGGTCGCTCGTCGGCGAGGTGGCGGTAGGCGGTGAAGAAGCCGTGCTCGAACTGCGAGCACGACACGGCGCCGAAGGTCAGGGCCGCGACGCGCGCGCCCGGCGCCGGGGCGGTCCGGGTGGCCCCGACCCGCGAGAGGTGCCGACCGGTGCGGAAGCGGTACCAGTACTCCCGGCCCGGTCGCAGCCCGCCGACCTCGACGTGCACGCTGTGGGCGGCCGCGCTGCGCGCGACGGCGAGGCCGCGGCGCTCGACCCGGCGGAACCGCTCGTCGCCGGCCAGCTCCCACAGCACCGGGACGTCGCGGTCGGGCATGCCGCCGCGCCCGTCGGCGGCCAGTGGGGCGGGGGCGAGCCGGGTCCAGAGCACCACCGAGTCGGGCAGCGGGTCGCCCGAGGCCACGCCGAGCGTGAACGGGTCGGGCAGCGGCTGGGCGCCGGCGGGTGCGGGGACGCCGAGCAGCGTCAGCGAGCCCACCCCGCCGACGACGGCGGCGCCGGTGAGCACGGTGCGACGGCGGGGGCGGACGACCAGGCCGGACGACGGGCCGGACGAGGGGCCGGAGGAAGGGACGGAGGAGGGGTCGGACACGAGGGGCTCCCGAGGTGAGGTCCACGGAGCCCGGGACCGGGCTCCGGAAGCCACGCTGGTGCGCCCAGGACGACCTGGGCCGACCTCGGCCCGACGCCGCGGTGGCGGGTCGGTGAACGGCCCGGGTCAGCTCCTGGCCCGATCACCTCCAGGCTCGATCAGCTCCCAGTCGGGTCGGGTGCCGTCACGGCGGCGGCGATGTCGGCGTCGGGGCCGACGGCGGGATCGGTCAGGTGGGCGGCGATGCGCGCTGCGGCGGTGAAGGCGACCGGGGTGGCGTCGTCGAGCAGGCGCAGGTCCTTGGCGAGGGCGCCGAGGGTGAACTGGGCGGGCAGGTCGGCGCCCTCCAGGAACGGCCGCTTGCGGGTCACGAGGGTCCCGAGCAGCCCGACCGAGAGCACGTCCAGCACCTCGGCGTCCGGAAGGTCGAGGGCACGGGCCTGGGTGAGGGTGTCGCGCAGGGCGAGCAGGGCGGTGCCGATGCTGGCGTTGGCGACGAGCTTCAGTCCCGCGGCGGTGGTCGCATCGGGCTGCACCCGCACCTCACCGAGCGCGGCGAGCGGGACCCGGGCCTCCTCGACCCGCGGGCCCGCGGCCAGCACCACCAACGACCCGGCCTCGACCTGCGGCACCGAGCCGACGACGGGCGCGTGCACGTAGTCGGCTCCGCCCGCGGCCGCGAGGGCGGCGGCCTCCTGGGGGCCGACCGTGGCGGTGTTGACGACGAGGGCGCCGGGTCGCAGGTGGGGTCGGGCGAGGGCGAGCACCTCCTCGCAGGCCGCGGCGTCGAAGAGGGCGAGCAGCACGATCTCGGCGTCCTGGAGGGCGGCGGCGAGGTCGGTCTCGACCGTGAGGCGGCCCTCGGCGTCCGGCAGGTCCCGCGGCGTGCGGTTCCACGCGGTGACCGACCAGCCCTCCGCGGCGAGGCGGTGCGCCATCGGCACTCCCATCCGGCCGAGTCCGAGCAGGGTCAGGGGAACGGTGGTCATGCCCTCCACCCTGCGTCATGGCCGATGCGGGTGGCGGGCCGGGGTCGCCGATCGGGGTGGCGGAAACCCGGTGGCGTCGGTCGGGAGGTCGTGGCACGGTGCTCGTGGGGCCCCTCCCGCCGCGTGGCGGGACCGATCCGAGCAAGGACCGACAGGCCGGGGGACCGGCCGGACGGAGGTGGCGCATGACCGATCAGGACCGCATGAGGCAGCAGTTCCGCGATGCCCTCGAGCAGCGCGGGCAGGGCCGGCCGCAGGGCACGGCACGCCGGGGCGGCAAGGTGCGGGCACCGCACCGGGCCGAGGCGTCCGGGGCGCAGCGGATGTTCCGGCGCCGCGCCGGCTGAGACGCGCCCCCGGGGCCCGGTCCGCTGCGGCGGGCCGGGTCCCGGGGACCCTCAGGGCAGTCCGGGGACCCTCAGAGCAGGAGGAACAGGTCGGTGCGCAGGTCGGGCTCGGCGGTGACGCTGGGGTCGGTGGTGTAGACCTCCAGCATCCCCCGGACCCGGGCCGCGCCGGCCACGTCGGTGAGCCGTGCCCACGAGCCACCGAGGCCCTCGAATCCACCGTGGTGCGTCAGCGCCAGGGCGGGTCCCGCGGGGAGGACGGTCAGGCTGATCCCGTCGGCGTCCTCGGGCAGGACGGTCCCCTCGCGCACCGGGAAGCCGATCGTGAGGTCGAAGGTGGTCCCCGGTCCGACCTCGCCGGTGTACACGGCGTAGCCCGGACCGGTCGGCCCCAGCGCGGCGAGCCGGGAGAAGCCGTCGTCGAAGCACCGTCCGAGATCGGCGAAGCCGACGCCGGTGAAGGCCAGGACGGCGACGGGCCCCGCATCGCGGGGCAGCTCGAGCGTGGTGGGCGCGTCCCAGGGGCCGCCGGGCGGCAGGGGTGTGGTCATGGTCGCATCGACTCCTCGGCACGTCGGGACTCATCGGGGGTGGGGCGGGTAGGAGGGAGTGCATGCAGACTCGCACGATCGGCAACGCCGCCACCGGCACCACGCACGTCGGAGTCATCGGTCTGGGCCTGATGACCTTCGACCAGACCGGCTCCCAGCCCCGGGAGCAGCTGCTCGACACGCTGCGCGCCGCGTTGGAGGCCGGAGTCACGCTCCTGGACACCGCCGACGCCTACGGGCCGGGGGAGGAGCGCGGGGCCGCCGCGCAGGGCGCGAACGAGGAGCTGATCGCCTCGCTGCTCGACGAGCTCGGTGTCCGCGACCGGGTGCTGCTCGCCACGAAGGCGGGCCACGTGCGCACCGAGGGCGGCGGCTGGGGTCTGGACTCCTCGCGCGAGCACCTGCTCGCCGCCGTTGAGGCCAGCAGGCGCCGGCTCGGGGTCGACGTCATCGACCTGTGGCAGCACCACCGTCCCGACCCGGCGGTCCCCTACGAGGACGTCCTCGCCACCCTCCGGGAGGTCCACGACGCCGGGCTGGTGCGGAGGGTCGGTCTGTCGAACGCCGACCCGGCCCAGATCCGGCTCGCCCACGAGGTGCTCGGCAGCGCCCTGGTGAGCGTGCAGAACCAGTTCTCCCCGGCCTTCCGGTCCAGCGCACCCGAGATCGAGGTGTGCGAGGAGCTGGGGCTGGCCTTCCTCGCGTGGAGCCCGCTCGGCGGGCTGGGCGACGCCAAGACCCTCGGCGAGCACCATCCCGCGTTCGCCGCCGTGGCCGCCGAGCGGGGCGTCTCGCCGCAGCAGGTCGCCCTGGCCTGGGAGATCGCGCAGTCGCCGTGCGTCATCCCGATCCCCGGCGCGAAGCGGCCGGGCTCGATCCTCGACTCCGCCGCGGCCGCCGACCTCGAGCTCACCCCGGCCGAACTGGCCCGCCTCGACGGGTGAGCGAGCCCCGGGCCGCGCGCGTCCTGCTCGCGGCCGTGATCATGGCGAGCGCCCTGCTCGACGCCGCCCTGCTGGGCCGGGTGAGCGAGGACGGCGCGGGATCCACGCTGTCGGTGACGTGGTGGATCGCGGGCCAGGCCGGCGTCGCCGCTCTCGCGGTCGTCGTCTGGCTCACGTGGCTCGCGGTGCACGCGCCGGCTCTGGGCGACTGGTCGCTGCCGTGGACCCGTGGCGGCGAGCAGCTGCGGGTGCCGATGTCCTGGCCGCGACCCGGATGGGGTGTCGTGGCCCTCACCGCGGCCTACCTGGCGGCGACCGCGCTCGGTGTGGCGGCGGCGGTGGCCGTGGACGGACTCCCGGCGGGCGCGGGCATCGCGGCGTGGCTGGGGCTGCCGGTCCTGCAGGGATTCGCGGGACTGTTGGGGTTCCTGGCGGCCCTGCTGGTCGCGGTCCCGGTGGTCGTGCTCGTGCGCACCTGGCGCCCGCGCGAGGGCCGTCGACCCGCCGGCCCGGCGCCGGCGATCGCGACGCTGCTGATCGTCGCCTACCTGCTGGTCCTGCCGTTCGCGGTCGCCGTGGCCCTGGCCTACGACCAGCCCGAGCGACGTCGTCCGTCCTTCGGGCCGCTCTGGGGCGCACGTGAGGGCGCGATCGTGCACTCCGAGGCGCTGCTGTGGACCGCCCGGGGCCTGGGCGGGCTGATGATCGTGCTCGCGCTCGTGGCGGCGGCGATGATCCTCGGGCGTCGCCGCCGCGCCTGAGCGCGCGGCAGGATGGGGCCATGACGCCCCGCCCCTCGCTCGCGGACACCGCCGGCGCGCGCCCCGTCGTGCTCGACGGCGGCCTCGCGACGCTGCTCGAACAGCACGGCCACGACCTGAGCTCGGCGCTGTGGTCGGCGCGGCTGCTGGCCGACGACCCCGAGGCGATCGTCGCGGCGCACGCCGAGTTCTTCCGGGCCGGCGCGGAGGTCGCCACGACGGCGTCGTACCAGGTCAGCGCCGAGGGCTTCGCCGCCGTCGGCACGAGCGCGGCCGAGGTCGAGCAGCTGCTGCGGCGCAGCGTCGCACTGGCCGCGCGGGCGCGCGACGAGGTGGCACCGCAGGGCTGGGTGGCGGCCTCGGTGGGCCCGTACGGCGCGATGCTCGCCGACGGCTCGGAGTACCGCGGCGACTACGACGTCGACGTCGCCGCGTTGCGGCGCTTCCACCGACCTCGGCTCGACGTGCTCGGCGGATGCGTGGGGGAGGGGGCCGATCTGCTGGCGGTGGAGACCGTCCCGTGCCTCGCGGAGGTCGAGGCGGTGCTGGCGGAACTGGACGGCACCGGGGTGCCCGCGTGGCTCTCGCTCTCGGCCGCGCCCGGGGGTCGGACGCGGCGCGGCGAGCCGCTGACCGAGGCGGTCGCGATGGCCGCCGACGTCGCCGAGATCGTGGCCGTCGGGGTCAACTGCACCCCGCCCGAGGACGTCGCCGCCGCCCTCGCCGCCGTCGGGACGGGCCCGGCGGTGGTCTACCCCAACGGCGGCCAGACCTGGGACGCCGTCGCCCGAGCCTGGGAGGGTGAGTCGGCGTTCACCGCCGAGGCCGTGGACGGCTGGATCGCCCAGGGCGCGCGCCGGGTGGGCGGCTGCTGCCGGGTGGGTCCGGCGGAGGTGACGGCGCTCGCGGCGCAGGTGCGCCGGGGGAGCGGGGCCTGAGCCGATGGCGTCGGCGCCGCTGCTCGTGGTCGAGGGGGCCAGCGACCGCGTGGCCCTCGAGACGCTGGCGGCCCGGCTCGGCCGGGACCTCGTTGCGGAGGGCGTGGAGATCGTCGAGCTCGGGGGGATCACCAACCTGCGCCGCTTCCTGGTGGAGACGCTGCCGGCACGGCGCGGCCTGAACCTGCGCGGCCTCTACGACGTGCCCGAAGAGCGTTATGTCAGGTCGGCCCTCGAGGCGGCCGGGCTCGGCGCGGTGGAGGACCGGTGGCGACTGGAGGAGCTGGGGTTCTTCGCCTGCGAGGAGGATCTCGAGGACGAGCTGCTGCGCGCCGTCGGCGGTCGGGTGATGCTGCAGCTGCTGGAGGTCCACGGCGACCTCGCCTCGTTCCGCCGGCTGCAGCACCAGCCGGCGCTGCGCGCCTGGGACCAGCACCGCCAGTTCCGGCGGTTCCTGTCGGCCCGGTCGGGCAACAAGGCGCGCTACGCCCGGATCCTGGCCGACGCCGTCGAGCTCGACGCCGTCCCGTCGCCGTTGTGGGAGGTCCTGGCGCTGTAGCCCGGCGCACCGCCGCCGCGGGAAGCCAGCACCGACCACGTCTCGGTGTGGCGCAAGCCGGACCGGGAGACGCCGTCCTGACGTCGCCCGGTCCGGCCCGGGGGCCGCTCGGCCGGCGTCTCAGGCCGCGGGACCCTCGGAGCGCACCTGGGCGACCGAGTCCATGGCCTCGCGCAGCCGCGTGATCCAGTCGCCCTCGTGCTGGCCGACCAGACGCACGCACCACGCGAGCGCGTCGCTTCGCGACCGGGCCACGCCGGCGTCGACGAGGGTGTCGAGCACCCGACGCTCGGGCTGGCGCAACCGGGTCATCACCGGTGCCGACACGTGGGTCCACAGCACCCGCTGGTCGCCGATCGCCAGGCCCCAGGAGACCTTGCGCTCGTAGCGGTGCTGCGCCTCGCGCGCGATCTCCATGCGCTGCTCGCGCGTCTCCTCACGGAACGCCGACGCGCGTCCCGCCCGGGCCTCGGCGCGCACCGCGTCGGTGGCGTCGTCGGCCAGCTCGACGTCGGGGGTGGTGAGGACGATCGTGATCTCCTCCTTGTCGACCGTGACGTCGACGGGTTGCCACTGCGCGGGCACGCGGCCGGAGAACCAGCCCGCGATCCGCTCTTGCTGCTCATTTGTAATCATGTAATAAGCATTGCACAGTGTCCCAAACCCAGGCGTTCGCGAGGACCGCGCTGCGCGGTCCGATTCGCTACCGTGCCCACAAGGTCAGACGAAGGGCTCGGGCATGACGGTTCAAGCAATCGATCTTCAGGTGGACGACGTCCCGGCGGCAACGCGGATGCTGTCCGAGGCCTACGGGTGGCGTGTCGTGGCGGCCGACCCGAACTTCGGCGAGCTGGACGCGGGGGGCCTCAGGGTGATGCTGTCACGGGACGCCATGGTCCCGTGGGGCCAACTCGACGGCGTGATCCTTCATCACCACGTCGACGACGTCGACGCGGCCGTGGACCGCGCCGTCGCAGCGGGCGCCGAACTGCTCGCGGGGCCCCTCAGGACCGATTGGGGCACCGAAGCGGCCTACCTTCGCGGTCCGGGTCGACTCGTGGTCGACGTGTGCCGCGACGCCTGACCCACCAGCGAGTGCCGTGCGGATTCGATCATCGTCGCCGCCGATGACGGCGTGAGCCTGCATGTGGCGGCGTGCGGCGAAGGAGCCGACGTCCTCGTGCTCTCCGGCGGACCGCGGTGCGTGCACTACCTAGCGGACATGATGCCGATAAGTGACATTATGTCAGATGATGGCGCCGGTCGGACCCGTCATCAGGTCCCCCAGGTCGTCCCGCCCCATCCACGGATCGCGGTCGAGAACCTCGGCGAAGCATTCCTGGTCACACGGGGCTCAGTGTCGCCGGCGGGTGGGCCGTACGGGTGGTCCTGCGACGCCGCAGCTCAGATGCGTCGCGTCGTCGGCGCTCCGATCGGTGGCGACGGGTCCGGGAGGCGGCGACGAGGGCCCCGGCGGGAGACCCACGGCCGCGAGGACGGCGCCCACGAGGGCCAGGGCGGCGGTGATCCACATGGCGCGCTCGAAGCCGGTGGCGAGGGCGACGGGATCGTCGTAGGCGTCGCCGGTGAGTCCGACGACGAGCGGCAGTGCCGCGACCGCCGCGAGCTGGGCGGTGCGGGCGACGGCGTTGTTGATGCCCGAGGCCATGCCGGCGTGCCGGTCCTCCACGGCGCCGAGGACGGTGGCCGTGACCGGCGCGACCGTGCTGGCGAGCCCCAGGCCCAGCACGACCACGGCGGGCAGGACCGAGGTGAGGTACCGCTCCCCCGGGTCGATCGCGCTCAGCAGCAGCATGCCCGCCGCGATGAGGACGGCGCCCACCGTCAGCGGCAGCCGTGGGCCGAGGCGCGTGGTCACCGCGCCCGCGCGCGCCGAGAGCACGAGCATGAGCACCGTGATCGGCAGCGACGCCGACCCTGCCTGCAGCGGGGTGTAGCCCATCGTCGTCTGCAGGAAGACCACGAACAGGAAGAACACCCCGCCCAGGCCGGCATACACGGCGAAGGTGAGCAGGTTGGCGACGGTGAAGGTGCGCGAGGCGAACAGGGTCGGGTCGAGCATCGGATCACGGTGCCGCGACTCGTAGCGCCAGAAGCCGACGAGGGCCAGCATCCCGACGACGACGGCGACACCCACCGCGGCCCGATCGCCGTCCGAGGCGCTGATCAGGGCGAAGGTGAGGAGTCCGAGTCCGGCGGTGGCCAGAACCGCGCCGACCGCGTCCAGTCGACCCGAGGCCCCCGGGTCGCGCGATTCGGGGATGCGCGTCGTGCCGACGACCACGACCAGCAGCCCCAGCGGCACCGGCACCAGGAAGACCCACCGCCAGGAGTACTCCACCAGCCAACCGCCCAGCAGTGGACCGAGCGCCGCTGCGACGCCTCCGAGTGCGGACCACGCACCGATCGCCCGGGCCCGGTCCTCGGGACGCAGCAGGCTCTCGAGCAGCGCCAGGCTCCCCGGGGTCAGCAGTGCGGCACCGACACCCTGCAGCACCCGCGCCGCCACGAGGGTCTCGACGTTCGGCGCCGCGGCGCACAGGGCCGAGGTGAGCGTGAAGAGCGCCACGCCGAGGACGAAGACACGCCGGCGACCGAGCCGGTCCCCCAGTGACCCCCCGAGCAGCACGAGGCCGGCCAGGCTGAGCAGGTAGCCGTTGAGCACCCACTGCAGGGCGGCGACGTCGGCGTCGAGGTCGCTCCCGATCGCCGGCAGGGCGATGTTCACCACCGTCGCCTCGATCTGCGCCACCGCCGAGCCCAGCACCGCGACCGTGAGCAGCCAGCGCCCGCGCCGACTGCTCAGGGCGAGGGCGCCCTCACCAACCCCTTCGTCCCGACGCGCGTCGTCCTCGGGACCCTCCTCTCGTCCGGTGGTCCCCATCGGTGCGCCTCCCTCGTCCGTGCCTGCGCCATCACGACCCGCGGCGCCAGTGTGACGGGGTGTCGCCCCGCTGAGACCCACCCCCGCGGGCGCGACGCGGGCGTGGTGTGGATCCGCCCTGGTGTTCGAACATGTGTTCGCATAGAGTGGTTTCATGATCTCGGACCCGGTCGTCGACGGTGGGCCCGTTCCTGCCCCGGTGACGACGACCGAGCTCGCCGCCCGGATCGCCGAGCGGCGACAGGTCGCGCGCACGGCCGAGGTCGACCTCCTGCTCCTCGCGGTGGCGTGGGCGGAGGCCCATCCGGACCTCGATCCCCGCACCGGTGAGCCCCGGCCGACGGCGTCGGTGTCCGACGACGCACTGGCCGCCCACTTCGTGGGTCTGGAGCCGGAGGAGACACCCGACTCGCCGTCGTGGGCCGGTCTCCCGCCGATGAGCGAGGACGCCGTCACCGGGTTCGCGACGGCCGCCGACCTGGGCCGTGCCGCCGCGACCTCGCTCCTGCGCGACGCCCTCACCCTGGTGCACCGACTCCCCCGCTGCTGGCGGGTGCTGCTCGCCGGCGAGGTCGACCCCTGGCGGGCGCGGCGCGTGGCGGTCGCCATCGCGGGCGCCCCCGACGACGTCGCCCGCGCGGTCGACCTCGACGCCTCCGCACGGCTCGCCACGATCGGTCCGATCAGCCTGGGCAACCTCATCCAGGCCACGATGATCGCGTTGTACCCCGACCACGTCGAAGCCGCCTCGCTGGAGCGACTGGACGCGCTGCACGTCACCGTCCACGGTCACCGCCTCGGCGACAGCGGACTGGTCGAGCTCACCGCCCAGGGCGAGTACGCCGAGTTCGACGACCTCGACCGTACGCTCGACACCCTCGCCGACCTGCTGCCCGACGCCGACGACAGCGTGCCCGCCGGCGCGTCGAGGGGATACCGACGGGCCCGTGCCCTCGGCCTGCTCGCCGACCCAGCAGCGGCCGCGGCGCTCCTGGCCGGGGCCGATCCGGACGAGGTCACCACGCCCCGGCGGGTCGAACTGGTCGTGCACGCGACACCGGAGGCCCTCGCCGGGACCGATCCCGTGGTGCACGCCGGCATCGGATCCGGTCGCTCGCTCCAGGCGATGCTCGGCGACCTCGCGGCCGCCTGGTGCGGTCGGCCGCGCACCCACGTAGTGGTCCGCCCGGTGGTCGACCTCGGCGCCGTCGTGGTCGAGAGCGGGTACCGGCCCAGCGAGTCCCTGGCCCGGCAGATCCGCCTGCGGGACCGCACCTGCCGCTTCCCCCACTGCGAGATCGCGGCCGGCCGGTGCGACCTCGACCACGTCGAACCCCACGCCCACGGCGGGCCCACCTCGAGCGCCAACCTGATGGCGCTGTGCCGACATCACCACCGGTTGAAGACCCATCACGGCTACCGGGCGGAAGTGCTCAGCCCGGGCGTCGTGCGGTGGACCACACCGCACGGGCAGTCCTACCTGACGTCACCCGGGGGCACCCGACGCCTCCACCAGCCCACCAGCAACACCGCGCCCACGACCGGCACGGCGCCGGCGGCCAGCGTCAGGGCGACGAACGTGGTCGGCAGCGCCCCCAGGCCGGGATCCTCGGCGTAGAGACGCACCGGATCGGCCACCGCCGCGACTCCCAGGACACCGACACCACCGACGGCGATCCAGGGCGCCCACGTCGTCCCGCGCCGCACCCGCCACGCCGGCAGCAGGGTGAGGAGGGGGACCAGAAGCCAGCCCGTCCAGGTCCAGGCCAGTGCCGGGAACGCCAGCGGCGCCACCAGGCAGGTGTCGAACACCTCCCCCGGCGAGCGGCACCAACCGAACCCGGACGGATCGGGTTCCCGCCGCTCGGCGAGCACGAGGAGCAGCACGTGCACGACGGCGAGACCGCCGGCGGCCAGACAGACGACGATGCCCCGGTCCTGACGCGATCGGGTCGGCGCGGCACCCACCTCAGCCGCCCGCGCCGCGACGGGTCGGCCGGCTCAGCATCAGGCGGCGCCACAGGAGTCCTGCCGCGAGCGCGGGGATCACGGAGGCCATGCCGAGGGCGACGGCGTAGGAGGGCGGGCTGACGGCGACGTAGGGCCCAGACTCCACCGCGACCAGCACGACCAGAGCGAGCTGCAGCAGCGTCGCCGCGCCGAGTCCGGCCGCGGCCGCCCACCACGACGTCCGAGGGTGACGCCGGGCGAGCGATGCCACCACCAGCGGCGCACCGACGAGAACGCCGTGGACCGCCCAGCCGCCGTACAGCCACAGCAGCACGAGGAACCCGGTCAACCCGAAGTCGATCCCGCCGTCGCCGGGGGTCGTCTCGAGGACCGCCGCGAGCAGGACGAGCAACAGCTGCAGCACCAGGACACCGACCGCACCGAGGGCGATCCGTGCCGGCGACGGAGGGACGGACGCCGGGAGGGCAGCGCGGACGGGCGACAGCGAGGACGACACGGTGGGGCCTCTCGACGAGGAACGGGACTCCCCCAGCCTCGTCCGGCCCGACGCGATGCGCCTGAGTACGGGTACCCGATCCGGCTGGGCTCAGCGACCGAACAGGGCGCGGGCCTGGTCCCACCGGTGCTGCGGCACCGTCTTCAGGCCGCCGAGGGCCTCGGTGAAGTCGACCGGGACGATCTCGGTGCCGTGCAGGGCCACCATCCGCCCCCACCCGCCGGCGCGCACGAGGTCGACGGCGGCCATGCCGAACCGGGTCGCCAGGACCCGGTCGAACCCGGTCGGGGCGCCGCCCCGCTGCACGTGGCCCAGGATCGCGTAGCGGGTGTCGACGCCGGCGCCCTCGGCGATCTGGGCGGCGAGGTACTCCCCCACGCCCCCGAGCCGCGGCCGACCGTCCTCCTGGAACCCGCCGCCGGCGAACTCCTCGTCGAACCCCTCGGGCAGGAAGCCCTCCGCGACCACGACCAGCGGGGCGACACCGCGCTCGTGCACCTCCCGCACCCAGGTGAACAGCTCGCTCATCGGCACCCGCTGCTCCGGGATCAGGACGGCGTGGGCGCCGGCCGACATGCCCGAGTGCAGCGCGATCCAGCCCGCGTGGCGGCCCATCACCTCCGCCACCATGCAGCGCCGGTGCGACTGGCCGGTCGTGCGCAGCCGGTCCATGGCGTCGGTCGCGATCTGCACCGCGGTGTCGAAGCCGAAGGTGTAGTCGGTGCCGCGCAGGTCGTTGTCGATCGTCTTGGGCACCCCCACGATCGGCAGGCCGGCGTCGCTGAGCCGCTTCGCCCCCGCGAGGCTGCCCTCACCGCCGATCGCGATCACCGCATCGACGCCGTGATCGTCCAGCACCCGCCGCACCGTCTCCACTCCCCCGCCGGGCGCCTCGATCGGGTTGGTGCGGGAGGTGCCGAGGATCGTGCCGCCCTCCTTGGCCAGGCCGCGCACCTCGGTCCGCGTGAGCGGCACGGCATCGCCGTCGAGCAGTCCGCGCCAGCCGCGCTGGAAGCCGACGAACTCGTCGTCGAAGCTCTTGATGCCGTGGAGCACCGCGCCGCGGATCACGGCGTTCAGCCCGGGGCAGTCGCCGCCGCTGGTGAGCAGTCCGATCCTCATGGGTCCATCCTCACGCATCCATCGTGAGGGACGGACGGTCACAGCCCGCGTCCGGTTTGCCGACCGGCGCGGCGGGAAGCACGGCGGCGTGACCCCCTTCCTGCTCCACGACCTCGGCGACGGCGCGGCCCTGGGCCTGCGCGATCTCGCCACCGTGCGCCCCGTGCACGAGCTGACCCTGCGCAACCTCGACCGGCTGCGACGCTGGGAGGGCTGGGCCCACGGCGAGCAGACGATCGAGGGCGGCCGCGCCTTCACGCGCGTGGGCGTGCAGGACTGGATCGACGGCCGCCGACTGCCGCTGGTGATCCTCCAGGACGGCGTCATCGTCGGGGCGATCGGCGCGACCCTCGACCGCCTCCTGGGTACCGCGGCCATCGGGTACTGGATCGACGCCGACGCCGAGGGTCGCGGCCTCGTGACCCGCGCGGCCCACCGCGTGCTGGACCGGTTGCGGCCCGATCCCGAGATCGTCCGCGCCGAGATCCGCGCCTCGGTGGACAACCGGCGCAGCCGCGCGGTGGCGGAACGACTGGGGTTCGCGCTGGAGGGCGTGCTGCGCTCCGCGACCCCCGTGGGCGAGGAGCGTCACGACGTCGCCGTCTACGGCCTGCTGCTGGGCGAGGAGGACGGCCGGTTCAGCCGGTGGTGACGGCGAGTCCGCGGCCGCGGTCCCACGAGACCACCAGACCGGTGTCGCCCTCGACCGGGGCCCGGAGCTCGCGCAGGACCCGGACCGGTCCCGGTGCCGGGGTGCCGAGCACCGCCACCCGCGCCGACGGCTCGCGGGTGCCGACCACGGTGTCGCCGTCGTGGATCTCCTCCGCCGCCTGGGCGAGGTCACCGGCGAGCGCGGCGGCGAACACGTTCCGCCCGACCGGGTCGAGCCCGGCGTCGTAGATCCAGCGCGGGCCGAGCACGCTGTGCTCCATGGTGGTGACCTCGACGACGTCCGCCAGGGGCGCCCCACGGTAGGTGAGCACCGCGTGACGATCACCCGCGGGCGTCGCGACGACGAAGCCCTCGAGACCGACCTCGCCGGCCGGGTCGTCGAACCGGTACGCCCCGCGGATCTCGAGGGCGGCGGGGTCGGTGCCCAGCAGCAGGGCGAGGCACTCGAGCTTGGAGGGCCGGATGGTCGCCCGGTGCAGGATCGCCATCAGGCCACGTCCACGATCTCGCGACCCAGCGGCAGCAGCGAGAGCGGGATCATCTTGAAGCTCCCGACCCCCAGCGGGATGCCGATGACCGTCAGGCACAGCGCCACGCCGGTGACCAGGTGCCCCAGGGCCAACCACCAGCCGGCAACCACCAGCCACACCACGTTGCCGATCGCCGAGCCGGCGCCCGCGTCGCTGCGCACCCGCGCCGTGCGCCCGAAGGGCCACAGCGCGTACAGCGCGATCCGGAAGGAGGCGATGCCGAACGGGATCGTGATCACCAGCAGGCAGCAGATCACGCCGGCCACGGCGTAGCCGAACGCCATCCAGGCCCCGCAGAGCACGAGCCACACGACGTTGAGGACGGTCCGCATCGGGCCAGTGTGCCAGCCGGTCTGCCAGCCGGTCTGGCCCGGACGGGGCAGGGCGCGGGCGCCGACCGTCTCGAATCGGCCTCGGACCGGGACCAATCCGTGCGGGGGTGGCATGGAACCCCCGCCGTCGGACCAGACTGGGGACATGGAGCCGCTGCTGCGCTACGACAACCGGACCGGCCGGGGGCCGGGACCGTTGGTGCGCGCCGCGGGGCGGGTGTGGAGCGGGGTGCGCGAGGTCTACGGCCAGGTGGCGCCCTACGCTGACTTCTGGGCCGCCCAGAACCGCGAGGTCCTCACCCGCACCCACGCCGGCGGCACCGGCCGGCTCGGCCTGTGGGTCGTGCTCGGCGACTCCCTCGGGCAGGGGGTGGGGGCCTCCTCCCCCGCCCGGGGGTGGGTGGGCCAGGTCGCGGACCAGATGCGCGCCGTCGGCCACGACCTGCTCGTGGTCAACCTCTCCGCCACCGGTGCCCGCGTCGACGACGTGCTGGCCCAGCAGGTGCCGCTGCTCGACCACCTCCCGGTCGAACCGCGCCTGGTCACCGTGCTCGCCGGCACCAACGACCTCGTCGGCGGGCGCGCGCACCGCCGCGCGCTGCCGGAGCGCATGCGCACCCTGGTCGAGCGGCTGCCGCGGGGTGCGGGTGCCGGCACCCTCCCCCACCCCCGCGGCCCCGCCCAGGCCGCCAACCGCCACCTCGACGACGCCGCGGCGGCCGGCCGGCTGCACCTGGTCGACTTCCGCACCGCCGGTCCCGACTCCTGGCGCGGCATGACCGCGGCCGACCGGTTCCACCCCAACGACCTCGGGTACGGCGCCCTCGCCCGCGCCTTCGCACCGGTGCTGCAGCGGGTGCTCGACGCCACCGGGCTGCAGCCCGCCGAGGGGTGACGAGCGCCCGGTCGCGCCCGCCTACGATCGCTGCATGGCCCTCCCCGTCGCGAGCCCCGTGCGGGCCGGCATCGTCGTCACCGGCACCGAGGTGCTCACCGGACGGGTGACCGACCGCAACGGTCCCTGGCTCGCCGAGGCGCTGCGCGGGCTGGGGGTCGACGTCGGTCGGATCGTCGTGGTCGGCGACCGTCCGGAGGATCTCGCGTCGGCGTTGCGCTTCCAGCTCGCCGACCACGACCTCGTGCTCACCACCGGGGGGCTCGGCCCCACGGCCGACGACCTCACCACCGCGGTGGTCGCCGAGGTGCAGGGCCGCGCGCTGCGGCTGGACCCCGATCTCGAGGCCCGCATCGCCGCCATCGTGGCCGGGCTGCACGCCCAGCGCGGCTGGGCGCCGCCCGGCGCGGCCGCCGCGGCGGGCATCCGCAAGCAGGCGATGGTGCCCGACGACGCGGCCGTCCTGGAGCCCGTCGGGACCGCCCCCGGGCTGGTGGTGCCCGGACCGGGCGCACCCGTGGTCGTGCTGCCCGGACCGCCCAGCGAGCTGCGACCGATGTGGACCGACGCCGTCGCCGTCCCCGCCGTGCGGGCGGTGCTGGCGCGCGCCGTCGAGCTGCGCCAGTCCGAGGTGCGCATCTGGGGTCCGCCCGAAGCAGAGCTCGCCGCCGCCCTCCGCGACCACGAGGACACCCACGGCCCGCTCGCCGACGCCGGGCTGGAGGTCACCACCTGCGTGCGCGACGGTGAGCTGGAGATCGTCACCCGCTACGCCCCCGACGCCGCTGCGGCCTACGCCGGCCTCCTCGACTTCCTCCACACCCGCTTCGGCGCGCAGGTGTTCAGCGACGACGGCCGCCGTCTGGACGACGTCGTGGCCGAGCTGCTGCTCGCCCGCGCGGCCACCATCGCCACGGCGGAGTCGTGCACCGCCGGGCTCCTCGCCGGCCGGCTGGCCGACCGGCCCGGGTCCTCGGCCTACCTGCTCGGCGGGTTCGTCACGTACGCCAACGAGGCCAAGACCGCGGAGGTCGGCGTCCCGGCCGAGCTCATCGAGCGTCTCGGCGCGGTGAGCCGCGAGGTCGCCCAGGGGATGGCCGCGGGCGCCCGCGCCCGGCTCGGCACCACGGTCGGTGTCGGGATCACCGGGGTGGCCGGACCCGGAGGCGGCACCGCGGACAAACCGGTCGGCCTCGTGCACGTCGCCGTCGACGTCGAGGGGCGGGTGCACCACCGGGAGCTGCGGCTGGGCGGCACCCGCGAGCTCATCCGGCGACGCACCGTCGTCGCCGCGCTGCACCTGGTGCGCCAGGCGCTGCAGTAGCGGATCAGGTGGCGGCGTCGAGGCTGTTGGACCAGTCCCCCATCCGGTTCATCAGCCGCGCGGAGTAGGTGGCGAGCCGGTTCAGCGGCACCGCCCAGTTGAAGTCGTCGGGCGTGAGCTCGCGGCCCAGCCGTGCCTCGGCGCACCCCACGCACAGCATCAGGCAGCCCGCCTCGTTCGGAGCCAGGGGGCCGGCGTCGTTCACGGGCTGCTCGGTGGCCTGTGCCCACACCGCCGGGAGCAGCATGAACTGCTCCTGCTCGTCGTGGGTGTTGACGCCGCAGTCGCCGCAGTTGAATCCGGGGCCGCGGAAGAAGACCGTACGACCCTCGGGCGAGCGCGCCCGGTCGGCGTAGCGCGACCAGCCCTCGTAGGGGCCGGAGGCGATGAGCGGGGCCGGGACGAGGGGTTCGGGCGCATCGGACATGCGCCGAAGCGTGCCACACCACCCCACCGCCCGCCCGCCGGACGCGGGGACTGCCTACGATGCCGCCATGACGCGACGTCCCGCCGCCCGCCTGGTGGCCAGCCTGCTCGCCCTCGGCACCGCCCTCGCCCTCGCGGGCTGCGGCGACGACGAGCCCACCGCCGGCTCCGGCGTCGATGCCCCCGCCGCGGAGCGCACCCACGCCCCGCAGCCGGAGGACCCGGCCGGCGCCCCCTGCACCTACACCGAGGACCCCACCTCCCCCGCCGCGCGCCCCGCGGACCCGCCGGCCGCCACAGCCGCCTACTCCGGCGACGTCGCCGCCGTGATCGAGACCGACGCCGGCGACATCCCGATCACCCTCGACGCCGCCGTCGCGCCCTGCACGGTGAACTCCTTCACCTCCCTGGCCAGCCAGGGCTACTTCGACGACACCCCGTGCCACCGCCTCACCACCGCGCCCGGCTTCGGCGTGCTCCAGTGCGGCGATCCCAGCGGCACCGGGTTCGGTGGCCCCGGCTACTCCTTCGCCGACGAGCTGGACGGTGCGCCCGCGGCCGACGCCTCCGGCTTCGCGACCTACCCCGCCGGCACCCTGGCGATGGCGAACGCCGGCCCGGACACCAACGGCTCACAGTTCTTCATCGTCTACGAGGACACCACCCTCAAGCCGCTCTACAACGTCTTCGGCACCATCGACGAGGCCGGTCTCGAGGTCGTGCGGGGCATCGCCGAGGGTGGCGTCGACGACAGCAACGGCCCCGGCGACGGCACGCCGCTGACCCCCGTGCAGATCGGGTTCGTCGACATCCAGGGCTGAGCGGCCCGCGCCTCAGCGGTCGGGGAAGCGCAGTCCGCTGCGCTCCTCCGACCACGACCACAACCGGCGGGCGAGGTCGGGGTCCAGCGCCGCCTGGGCGCGGCCGACGGGCACGGGCCAGCCCCGCATCTCGCCGAGCGCGTGCGGGCCGAGGTAGGTGTTGCCCGGCACGTCCATCGTGGCGGCGTAGAGCTGCGGCAGCGCGCCCTGGTCCGGGGCCATGCCGACCAGCCGGTGCCCCCAGGCACCGACCCGGCTGAGCAGGCCGTTCCCGGTGTGGCCGGTGATCCCGCTCGCCGTCGTCCCCGGGTGGGCCCCGACCGCCCGCAGCCGGGAGCCGCTCGCGGTGAGCCGGCGCTGCAGCTCGCCCAGGAACAGCAGGTTGGCCAGCTTCGAGGCCGCGTACGCGCCGAAGGGCTGGTAGCCGCGGCGGGTCCAGTCGAGGTCGTCGAGGTCGAGCACCCCCTGGCGGTGCGCCTGGGAGGACACCACCACCACCCGGTCGCGCAGCACCGGCAGCAGACGCAGCGTCAGCGCGAAGTGGCCCAGGTGGTTCGTGGCCAGCTGCAGCTCCACACCGTCGGCGCTGCGCCCGAACGGCACCGCCATGATCCCGGCGTTGTTGACGACCACGTCGCAGCCGCCGTCGGCGGCCACCTCCTGCGCGAACGACGCCACCGACGCCAGGGAGGACAGGTCCAGCGCCCGCACCTGCGTGCGCGCCCGCACCTCGGCGGGCAGGCCAAGTCCCGCGAGCGCCTGCTCCCCCCGCTCGGGGCTGCGGCAGGCCAGCACGACGTCGCCGCCCGCCCGGGCCAGGGCCGCCGCCGTGGCCAGGCCCACACCGCTGTTGGCCCCGGTCACCACGATCCGACGGCCCTGCTGGTCGGGCACGACGCGCCAGGGCCGGACACGGGACGGGCGGGTCGGGCGTGCCATCGGTGGTCCTCCTGGGGACGTCAGCCGGTCGGGTCCAACGGCGGCGCGCCGTCGATCCGGTAGTCCACCGGGGTGCCGCGCTCCACCGTGCGCGACACCGTACAGATCCGCTCGTGGGTCTGGCGCACGGTCCGCGCGAGGATCGCCCGCGCCGCGTCGCCCGCCTCCCCAGGGCCGAAGGCGGCGGCGAGGTCGACCACGAGGTCCTCCAGCCGACCGCCCTCCGCGTCGCGGACCGGACGTCCCGAGGCGGTGATCGCGAACGACGTCGGCTGCGCGCGCCGGGAGGTGATCTCCTCGATGTTCACCGCCGCGCACCCGGCCAGGGCGGCCAGCAGCAGCTCCACGGGGCTGAAGTCGTCGGGTCCCGTGCCGACGTCCAGCACGCCGCCGCGCGCGTTGCGCAGCCGGAACGCGCCGGGACCGGTGCGCTCGAGGGTCACCGCACGGCGGTCGGACGGCGTCGGGCCGGGGGCCGAGGACAGGTCGGGGCTCACCCCCCGAGCCTGACAGGACATGCCTAGGGTGGGCGGGTGAGTGTGTCCTCAGCCCGCAGCCTGCTCCGGTCCGAGGCGGTGGCGCGTGCCGCGCTGCTGCGCCTGGAGTCCTACGACCTCGACCTCGACCTCGCGGGCGACGCGCGCACCTTCGGGTCGCGCACCGTCATCCGGCTGCACAGCGCCGGCGGGCGCACGTTCCTCGACGTCAAGCCGGTGGCGCTGCACGCGGTGCACCTGGACGGCGTGGCGCTGGACGTGGGGCTGCTCGACGGCGGCCGGTTCCCCCTCGACCTGCCCGAGGGCGAGCACGAGGTGCGCGTGCACGCCACGATGCCGTTCCGGCGCGACGGCGAGGGACTGCACCGCTCCACCGATCCCGCCGACGGCCGCGACTACGTGTACGGCATGTCGTTCATGGACGCCGCGCCCACCGTGTTCGCCTGCTTCGACCAGCCCGATCTCAAGGCCCCCTACACGGTGCGGGTCACGGCGCCCCCGGACTGGGTCGTGGTCGGCAACGCCCCGGCCCGCGAGCTCGGCGAGGGCCGCTGGGAGATCGGCCCGACCGCGCCGCTGTCGACCTACTTCACGACCCTGGTGGCCGGTCCGTACCACGTGCTGCGCGAGGAGCACGACGGCATCGGCCTGGGTCTGAGCGCCCGGCGCAGCCTCGCGGCGGCCCTCGACGCCGACGCGGAGGAGCTGTTCACCCTCACCCGCCAGTGCTTCGACGAGATGCACCGCCTCTTCGGCATCCGCTACCCCTTCGGGGACTACCACCAGGCGTTCGTGCCGGAGTTCAACGCCGGGGCGATGGAGAACCCCGGGTGCGTGACCTTCCGCGACACCCTGGTCTTCCAGAGCCGGGTCACCCGCGGGCTGCGCATCCAGCGCGCCACGACGGTGGCGCACGAGATGGCGCACCAGTGGTTCGGCAACCTCACCACGCCCCGCTGGTGGGACGACCTGTGGCTCAACGAGTCCTTCGCCGAGTACCTCGGCAAGCGCGTCACCGCCGATGTCACCCGGTACGACGACGCCTGGACCCACGACTCCTGGGACCGCCGGCAGTGGGGCCTGCGGGCCGACCAGCGCCCCTCCACCCACCCGGTGGCCGGCAACGGCGCCGAGGACGCCGTGAGCGCGCTGCAGAACTTCGACGGCATCTCCTACGCCAAGGGCTCCAGCATCCTCAAGCAGTGGTGCGCCGCGATGGGTGACGAGGTGTTCTTCGCCGGGGCGCGCGACCACTTCACCCGCCACCGGTTCGGCAACGCCACCCTCGCCGACCTGGTCGACTCCTGGACCCGCGCCGGGGCGACGACGCTCCCCGACCTGGTCGGGCCGTGGCTGCTGCAGGCCGGTGTCGACGAGCTGCGGCACGACCGCGCGGCGGGCGTCCTTCGACTCGTCGGCCCCGACGGCGCGCCGAGCCCGCGCCGCCACGCGCTCGACGTCGACGTGCGCGAGGACGGGGGCGAGGACGGGGGCGGCTGGAGCCGCACCGCGGTCGACCTCGACGGGCCCACCGCCGCGCTCGCGGCGGCGCCCGAGGCCGCGGTGGTGCTCGATCCGCAGGAGCGCACCTGGGTGGTGGCCGTCCCGGACGCAGCGACGATGGCGGCACTCCCGGCGGTCGTCGCGGCCGGCCCGGACGCCCGACGGCTGGCGGCGATCTGGAACAACATCCGCTCCGGCTACGCCGCCGGCGAGGTCGCGCCCGCCGAGGTCCTGGCCGTCGCCGAGGCGGCCTTCCCCGTGGCCGACACCGAGGACACCCCGCGCCGCACGCTGGGCTGGCTGCTGGGCGAGGTCGCGCCGCTGGTGCCGGACGCCCTCCCCCGACTGCACGCCGCGGCGCGCGTCGCCCTGGCCGACGCCGACCCCGGCTCGGAGGAGCAGCTCTCGGCGTTCCGCGCCGCGATCCGCACCGGCACCGACGCCGCGGTCCTCCGGGCCTGGCAGGAGGCGCCGCCGCCGGGGCTGGAGGTCGACCTCGACCTGCGCTGGCGCCTGCTCGTCCGGCGGGCCGACCTCGGCGACGTCGACCTGGCCGACCTCGACGCGGCCCTGGCCGCCGAGCCCGCCACCGTCGCCCAGGTGAGCCACGCCCGGGCCCGGGCGGGCCTGCCCGACGCCGCGGCCAAGGCCTGGGCCTGGGACTGCTTCACCGGCGCGGTGGAGGTGTCGAACTACGAACTCACCGCGGCCGGTGGCGGCCTGTGGAGCGCCGGCCTCACCGACCTCACCCGCCCCTACCTGGCCCGGTACGTCGCCGACCTCCCGGGCACCAGCGCCGTGCGCTCGGGCTGGGTGCTCGCCGACGCCGCCGACGCCTTCTTCCCGGGCGCGGCCCGCCACCCCGACGACGTCGCCGCCCTGCGCGGGCTGCTGGCCCCCGGGGTCGTGGAGCCGGCCGTCGCACGGCGCGTGGCCGACCGTCTCGACGACCTCGACCGCGTGCTCCGCACCCGCGACCGCTTCCCCGACGGACGGCGGGCATGACCGGGGGCGACCTGGCCCGGCGTCCCGGGCCCACCGCCCGGGTCCGCGTGGTCGAGCACCGTGCCGGCACCACCGAGCAGGCGCCGGCCCGGCGCGAGGACCGGGTCATCACCGAGGAGCCGCTGGAGATCCGGCTCGCCTGGCCCGGCGCGCCGGCCGAGCGCGTGTGGCTGACGATGCGCACCCCCGGGCACGACTTCGAGCTCGCCGCGGGCTGGTGCCGCCACGAGGGACTCACCGAGGGCGGGGTCGAGCGGGTCGCCTACTGCACCGACGCGACGCTGCGCCCGGAGCAGGAGTTCAACGTCGTCACCGTCACCCTCGCGCACCCGCCGCTGCGGCGCCCGCACCAGCACGACGCCCTCAGCGCCGGGTCCTCGGCGTGCGGCGTGTGCGGTCGCGACAGCATCGAGTCGGCGCTGCGGCCCGCTCCCGCTCCCGGTGCCCCCGCCCACCCCGCGCCCGACCCCACCGTCGTCCGCGGGCTGCCGCAGGCGCTGCGGGCCGGGCAGCGGCTCTTCGACCGCACCGGGGGCGTGCACGCCGCCGGTCTCGCCGACGCGGCGGGCCGGCTGCTCGTGGTGCGCGAGGACGTGGGCCGGCACAACGCCGTCGACAAGGTGTGCGGGGCGCGGCTGCTGGCCGGCGAGGAGCCGGGGGCGGCCTACCTGGTGGTGAGCGGTCGGGCCGGGTTCGAGCTGGTGCAGAAGGCCGTCGCCGTGGGCGTGGGCAGCCTGGTCGCCGTGGGCGCGCCGACGAGCCTGGCGGTCGACCTGGCGCGCTCGGCCGGGCTCGCGCTGTTCGGCTTCACCGGCCCTGATCGGACCGTGCGCTACCACTGACGGCGTGCCGCGTCCCGGACTGTCGGACCTCCCCCCTACCGTCGGGGTCATGCGGCTGCTGCACACCTCCGACTGGCACCTGGGTCGGTCGTTCCACCGGGAGGGCATGCTCGCCCACCAGGCCGCCTTCCTCGACCACCTCCTCGAGGTCGTGGAGTCGGAGGACGTCGACCTCGTCGTCGTCTCCGGCGACGTCTACGACCGGGCGCTGCCGCCCGTCGACGCCGTGGCCCTGTTCGACGACGCCCTCGTGCGGCTGGCCGCCTCCCGGGCCCGGGTCGTGCTCACCAGCGGCAACCACGACTCCGCGCTGCGGCTGGGCTTCAGCTCCCGGCTCATCGACGCCGCCGGGGTGCACCTGCGCACCGACCCCGCCGACGTCGGCGCCCCGGTGCTGCTGGCCGACGAGCACGGCACCGTCGCGGTGTACGGCCTGCCCTACCTCGAGCCCAGCCTCGTCGCCCCGCTCTACGGATTGGAGGGCCCGGCGAGCCGCAGCCACGAGGCGGTGCTCGGCGAGGCGCTGCGGCGCGTGCGGGCCGACCTGGCCGAGCGCCCCGACGGCACTCGTGCCGTCGTGATGGCGCACGCCTTCGTGGCCGGCGCCGCCCCCAGCGAGTCCGAGCGCGACATCAGCGTCGGCGGCGTCGCACGCGTGCCCACCACCCTGTTCGACGACCTGCACTACGTGGCGCTGGGCCATCTCCACGGCGCGCACACCCTCGCCCCCCACCTGCGCTACAGCGGCTCGCCGCTGGCCTACAGCTTCAGCGAGAGCGAGCAGACCAAGGGCTCCTGGCTCGTCGACCTCGGCGCCGACGGCGTCACCGAGGCCCGGTTCGTGCCGGCTCCCGTGCCACGCCCGCTGGCCCGGCTGCGCGGCACGTTGGAGGAGCTGCTCACCGCCGCCGAGCACGAGCCCGCCACCGGCGCCTGGGTGGAGGCCACCCTCACCGACGTCGTCCGCCCCTCCCAGGCGATGGAGCGGCTGCGCGGCCGCTTCCCCCACGCCCTGGTCCTGCGGTTCGAGTCCACGGCCGCCCCGATCGGCGCACCGCCCGGTGCCCCCGCGCGTGGGCGGGGCGACCTCGAGATCGCCACCGAGTTCGTCGAGGCGCTGCGCGGCGCCCCCGCCACCGACGCCGAGGTGGCGCTGCTCCAGGAGGCCGTCGACGCGTGCTGCACGGCGGCGGCGGAGGCGGGCCGATGAGGCTGCACCAGCTGCGCATCGAGGCGTTCGGGCCCTTCGCCGAGCCCGTCGAGATCGACCTCGACGCCCTCAGCGCGGCCGGGCTGTTCCTGCTCACCGGGCCCACCGGCGCCGGCAAGACCAGCGTCCTCGACGCCGTGTGCTTCGCACTGTTCGGCGACGTCCCCGGCGACCGCGCCACGGCCAAGCGGCTGCGCTGCGACCACGCCGCCCCGAGCGCGGTGCCGCGGGTCGTGCTGGAGGCCACCCTCGGGGGGCGTCGGTTCCGGATCGAGCGCTCCCCGGCCTGGGCGCGGCCCAAGAAGCGCGGCACCGGCACCACCCCGGAGCAGGCGCGGGTGGTGCTCACCGAGCTCGTCGACGGCGCCTGGACGCCGCGCAGCAGTCGCATCGACGAGGCGGCCGACCTCCTCGGCGACGTCCTCGGCCTCACGCTCAGTCAGTTCACCCAGATCGCGATGCTCCCGCAGGGCCGGTTCCAGCAGTTCCTGCGGGCGCGCGCCGACGAGCGTCACCAGGTGCTGGCCCGGGTCTTCCGCACCGAGCGGTTCGACCACCTCGAGACCTGGCTGCGCGAGCACCGGCGCGCGCTCGGCCGCGAGGAGGCCGCCCTGCGGGCGGAGGTCGACGACCTCTCCAGCCGGGTGAGCGAGAGCGCGGCCGCCCCCGTGCCCGACGACCTGGCCGTCCGCGCGGCGTGGGCCGCCGATCTGCGGCGCGGGGCCGAGGCCGAGGCCGCCGACACCGCGGAGCGGCTCGACCTCACCACCCGCGCCGAGGAGGCCGCCCGCCACGAGGTCGTGCGTCGGCGCGAGGACACCCAGCGGTGGCAACGCTGGCAGGGGGCGCTGGCCGAGCAGGCCGAGCTCGACGCCGCCTCCGCCGACCACGCCGCGGCCCTGGCCCGACTCGCCCCGGCGCGGCGCGCGGCACCGGTGCCGGCCTGGCTCGACGCGCACGCCGACGCCGCGCTCGCCCTGGCGGCCGCGCAGGCCGACGTCGTCACCGCACGGGAGCACGGCCGCGCGGCGCTGGACGCGCTCCCCGCCGACACGCCCCTGGGCGCGCTCCCCTCCCGCCTCGCCGAGGTCGAGTCCCTGCTCGGCACGACCCGTTCCGTGGTGGAGGTGCTCACGCGCCTCGAGCGCGCCCACGAGCTCGCGCTCACCGCACACGCGGAGCGGTCGGCCTCGCAGGACGCACTCGACGCCGCCACCGACCGGGCCGCCCGGGCCGACCGCACGTTGGCGGCCGTCCGCGCCCGCTGGGAGGTGCGGGAGCGGCTCGCGCGATGGGAGCAGCGGGCGGAGGTCGCCACGGCCTGGTCCGCCCTGCTCCAGGAGCTGGAGCTGGCCCGCACCCAGGTGCTCACCGCGCAGGAGGTGCTCGTCCGCAGCAAGGACCACCTGCTGCAGCTGCAGGAGGCCCGCCTGACCGGGATGGCGGCCGAGCTCGCCGTCGGTCTCGCCGTCGGCGGGTGCTGCCCGGTCTGCGGCTCGCGGGAGCACCCCGAACCCGCCGGCCGCGCCGCCGACGCCCCCGACGCCGCCGCCGAGCGGCTCGCGCGCGCGGCGGTCGCCGACGCCGAGAGCGCGCTGCTGGTGGCCCGCGAGGGCGAGCAGGGGGTGACGCCCCGGCTGGAGCGTCTGCTGGGCGGTCTCGAGGGCGACCTCGCCCGCGAGGCGAGCGCCGGGCACGACGCACCGCTGCCGCCGGCCACGCCCGGTGAGCTGCTCGACCTCGTGGCGGCCGCCCGGCGCGAGGCGCTGCGCGCCCTGGCGGACCTCGACGACGGTCCCGACCGGCCCGCCGCGCTCCCCGAGCACGCCGCCGCCGAGCTCGAGTCGGCCCAGCACGCGCTGCAGCAGTGCCGCCAGCGCCACGCCGCCGCCGAGGCCGCCGTCGACGCGCACGCTGCGACCCTCACCGGGCTCGGCGGTGAGCTCCGGCACCTGCTCGGTGCTCCCGAGGCCCCGACCGCGGCGCCGTCGCCGCCGGCCCACGACGCCGCCGACCAGCTCGGCCTGTTCGAGCTGGCCGACCTCACCGCCTCCTCACCGCTCTCGGGACCGGCCACGGTCCCGGACACGGTCCCGGACAGGGATGAGGCCGCGCGCCTGCGCGCGGCACTCGAGACCGTTGCCGCCACCCTCGGGGCCCTGGCTGCCGCGCAGCGCGCGCTCACCGCGGCGGCCGAGCGCGAGGAGGAGGCCCGCCGGCAGGCCGAGCGGGCCGTCACCGACGCCGGGTTCGCCGACGCCGTCGAGGCGGCGGCCGCCGCCCTGCCCCCCGCGGAGGTGGCGGAGCTGGAGCGCCGGGTCACCGAGGTCGAGCAGCGCCGGGCCTCCCTCGCGGCCCGTCTCGAGGACCTTCCCGAGGACGGCCTCCCGGCAGCACCCCCGAAGCTCGCCGACGCCGAGCAGGCGCACGCCGTGGCGCTCGAGGCGGCCCGGACGGCCCATGCCGCCCATCGGGCGGCCGCGCACACCGCCGAGCGTCTGGCGGTCCACGAGGCCGAGCTCGCCACGATCCTGGACCGCTACACCCCGCTCGCGCAGCGGCTGGCCGCCGTCACCCACCTGGCCGCCTTCGTGGAGGGCCGGTCGAGCGACAACCGCGCCCGGATGCGGCTCTCGGCCTACGTCCTGGCCCACCGGCTCAGCCAGGTGGTGGCGGCCGCCAACGAGCGGCTGGCCGGCATGAGTGATCGCCGCTACCACCTGCTGCACCTCGCCGAGCGCGGGGCGGGCGACACCCGAGGCGGCCTCACCCTGGCGGTGCGCGACGACTGGTCGGGCGAGACCCGCGATCCCGCGACCCTCTCGGGCGGGGAGACGTTCGTCGTGAGCCTCGCCCTGGCCCTCGGCCTGGCCGACGTCATCTCCGACGAGGCGGGCGGTGCGCGCCTGGACACCCTGTTCGTCGACGAGGGCTTCGGCTCACTCGACGCCGACACCCTCGACGACGTGCTCGACACCCTCGACACCCTGCGCGACGGCGGGCGGGTCGTGGGGGTGGTGAGTCACGTCGGGGAGATGCGCGAGCGCATCACCACCCAGCTGGTCGTGCACAAGGCACGCCACGGGTCCACCCTCAGCGTCCGGCTGTAGGGCCTGCGCAGCAGCGGCCGGTCAGGCGAACGAGCGCCAGCCCGAGACGTCCAGGCCCCAGTCCTCGCGCAGCCGCGCGACCTGCGGGGCGTAGAGCACCCGCAGGGATTCCTGGAGCCCCGGCGTCCAGTCCCAGTCGGCCTGCGAGCTCGACGTCGACTCCTGGTCGACGTCGACGAGGGGCACCGGGTCGAGACCGAGCCGGGCCCACATCGCGCCCAGCGTGCCCGCGGGGTCGGTGCGCACCTGCTCGAAGACCATCACGTGCATCCGCTCGCGACCGACGGCCGCCGCCCACATGTCCAGCTGGTCGGCGTACATGCCCGTCCATGTCTGCACCGTGATCGGCACCGGGTAGGGCCACGACTTGCCGCGGGTGGCGGCCAGCCGCATCGCCGACCGGAACCGCTCCACGGGGTCGCGCAGCACCACGAACACCGGCACCTCCGGCAGCAGCCGCGCCAGCGCCGCGGGCGTGGAGGCGTGCCGCAGGTACTGCGGGGTCCAGTCACCGCGCAGCACGCCGTCCTCGCGGGGGAAGAGCGCCAGGTAGTCCGCGGCCTCGACACGACCGTCCCCGACCTTGTGGAGCAGGTGCTGCTCCTTCTTGCCGTTGGTGCCCAGCCCCACCTGCGGGTGCTGGGTGATGAGGTCGGTGAGCCAGGTCGTGCCGCTGCGCTGAGCGCCGATGCCGACCCAGGCCGGACCGGGTGCCGCCGTACTTCCCATGGCGGCGACCCTAGTGCCTCCCCCCGCGTGGAGCGTCGCGGGCGGGGTAGGTTGCCGGGCATGAGTGGTCTGGATCCCACGTTCCTCGCCCTCCCCTACCGGGCGCTGGGGGACGCCGCCCTCGAACGGGCGCGCTCGCTGGGGGCGTCGCACGCCGACTTCCGCTTCGAGCGGGTGCGCTCCCAGCAGCTCTCGGTGCGCGACGGCGTACTGCAGGGTGCCGGCGACACCGAGGACCTCGGCTTCGCGGTCCGGGTCGTGCACCGCGGCGCCTGGGGTTTCGCGGCCGGCGTCGTGCCCACCGTCGCCGAGGCCGTCGCGGTGGCCGAACGGGCGATCGCGGTCGCCGAGGTCGCCGCCCGGATGACGACCCGCGAGGTCGAGCTGGCCCCCGAGCCGGTGCACGACGACGTCACGTGGGTCAGCTCCTACCGACGCGACCCGTGGGAGGTCGCGGTGGCCGACAAGGCCGCGGTGCTCATCGACTGGACCGAGCGGCTGCGCCGCGGCGCGGCGGTCGACCACGCCCGCGCCTGGCTGCTGCAGGTGCAGGAGAACAAGTACTACGCCGACACCGCGGGCACCCGCACCACCCAGCAGCGGGTGCGGCTCGAACCGGGCTTCGAGGCGATGGGCTCCAGCGCCGACACGGTCGACTCGATGTCCTCGATCGCCCCGCCCGTGGGCCGCGGATGGGAGTACGTCGTCGGGTCCGCGCAGGACGGCGCCTGGGACTGGGACGCCGAGCTGGACGAGGTGCCCGAGCTCCTGGCCGAGAAGCTCAAGGCGCCCTCGGTGCAAGCCGGACCCACCGACCTGGTGATCCACCCCAGCAACCTGTGGCTCACGATCCACGAGTCGATCGGCCATGCCACCGAGCTCGACCGGGCGCTGGGCTACGAGGCCAACTACGCCGGCACGTCCTTCGCCACCCCCGGCCTGCTCGGCACCCTGCGCTACGGCAGCCCGGTCATGCACGTCACCGGCGACCGCACGATCGAGCACGGCCTGGCCACGATCGGCTACGACGACGAGGGGGTGGCCACCCAGCGCTGGGACATCGTGCGCGACGGCGTGCTGGTGGGCTATCAGCTCGACCGGCCGATGGCGGCGATGCTGCCCGAGCTCAACGACGGCCGCTCCAACGGCTGCGCCTACGCCGACTCGCCGGGCCACCTGCAGATCCAGCGGATGGCCAACGTCTCCCTCGAGCCGGACCACGGTCCCGACCCCGCCTCCACCACCGACCTGATCGCGCGGGTCGAGGACGGGCTCTACGTCGTGGGCGACAAGAGCTGGTCGATCGACATGCAGCGGTTCAACTTCCAGTTCACCGGCCAGCGGTTCTTCCGGATCCGCGACGGCGAGCTGCGCGGCCAGGTGCGCGACGTGGCCTACCAGGCCACGACCACCGACTTCTGGGGCTCCCTGGAGGCCGTCGGCGGCCCCGACACCTGGGTGCTCGGCGGGGCGTTCAACTGCGGCAAGGCCCAGCCGGGTCAGGTCGCGGCCGTCAGCCACGGCTGCCCGACCTCGCTGTTCCGCGGGGTCAACGTGCTCAACACCCGCTCCGAGGGAGGCCTGTGATGTCGGTGCTGGATCCGCAGACGCTCGTCGAGCGCGCCCTGGCGGCCTCGACCTCCACCGACTGCGTCGTGATGGTGCGCGACACCACCTCGGCGAACCTGCGCTGGGCCAACAACACCCTGACCACCAACGGCGTCATGCACCGGGTGCACGTCACCGTGGTCGCCCTCACCGAGGTCGACGGCGGGCGCGGGGTGGGGTCGGTGAGCGGCACCGCCACCGACACCCCCGGCGTGCTCGACCTCGTCGCGGCCGCCGACGCCGCGGCGCGGGCCGCCGCCCCCGCCGAGGACGAGCGGCCCCTGGTCGGCGCCACCGACGCCGCCCCCGACTGGCACCTGGCGCCCGAGCCCACCGACGTCCACGTCTACGACGACCTCGCCCCGGGCCTGGGCGAGGCGTTCTCCCGGGCCCGCGCCGGGGGCCGGATCCTCTACGGGTTCGTGAACCACGAGGTCACCACCCTCTACCTCGGCTCCAGCTCGGGGTTGCGGTTGCGCCACGTGCAGCCCACCGGTCACTACGGTTGCACCGGCAAGGACGCCGCTCTGACCACCAGCTGCTGGGTGGGCGGGGCGACCCGCGACTTCACCGACGTCGACGCCGCCGCCCTCGACGCCGAGATCGAGCGCCGCATCGGCTGGGGCGCACGCCGCCTCGACCTGCCGGCCGGACGCTACGACACGATCCTGCCCCCGAGCGCCGTGGCCGACCTGATGATCGACGCCTACTGGGCGGCCGGAGCCCGCGACGCCGCCGACGGCCAGTCGGTCTACTCCCGCTCCGGTGTCGGCACCCGGGTCGGCGAGCAGATCGCCCGTCCCGGAGTCGGGCTGTGGTCCGACCCGGCCCATCCGCTGCTCGGGTGCCAGCCGTTCGCCACCGCCGCCACCTCCGGGCCCTCCTCCTCGGTGTTCGACAACGGGCTGCCGCTGGAGCGCACCGACTGGATCGCCGACGGCGTGCTCGAGCGCCTCATCACCACCCGGCACAGCGCCGACCTCCTCGGCCTGCCCGTCGGCCCGGCCGTCGACAACCTCGTGCTGGAGGTCGCCGGCGCCACCGGGGGGATCGAGGACCTCGTCGCGGGCGTCGAGGACGGTCTGCTGCTGACCTGCCTGTGGTACATCCGCGAGGTCGACCGTCAGCAGCTGCTGCTCACCGGGCTGACCCGCGACGGCGTGTACGTGGTGCGCGACGGCGAGATCGTCGGCATGGCGAACAACTTCCGGTTCAACGAGCGTCCCCTCGAGCTGCTGCAGCGCTTCAGCCACGCCTCGGCCACGGTGCCGAGCTTCAGCCGGGAGTGGGGCGACGACTACTTCTCCCGCACCGCGACGCCGGCGCTGCGCATCCCCGACTTCCACATGTCGACGGTCTCGCAGGCCCTGTGACGCCCGTGCTGCCCGGGGAACCGGTCGGCGTCTGAGACCATGACGCCCGTGCCCGCCCCGATCCGACCCGTCCTCACGCTGCTCGCCCTCCTCGCGCCGCTGCTGACTGCTCCCGCCGCGGCCGCACCGGCGGACGCCGTCGCACCCGCCGCGGTGGGGGCGCGCGCCCTGGTGTCCCCCGACGCCTACCGCGTCTTCGACGCCTCGCGGCGCAGCCTGAAGGTGCTGGCCAACGACGACGGCGCCGGGCAGGTGCTCCACGTCTGCGAGGTGCTGCTGAGCGGCGCGGCCGCGGGCAAGGTCGCGGCCGGCACGCGGGGCACGGACCCGCGTCGGATCCTCATCGAGACCCGGGACGGCGCCTCAGGCACCGTCACGTTCCGCTACCGCGCGTGCCCGCCGCAGAGCACCGTCGGGGAGCTCTCGACGGTCACCCTGCGCATCACGGCGCTGCGCGACCTCGTGGTCCGTCGCGCACCGCGCGATCCGCGCCGGCTGCTGGTCACCAACCCCAACGAGCGCGTCGCGACGTTCCGCTGGGGCACCGGCAGCACCGACCGGCCCCGCGGCGGCGCCCGCGTGGCGGGGCGCCGGACCGTGTCGGTGCGCGTGCCGGCCGGTGCCGTGTACTGGGCCGCGGTCGTGCGCGACGGCGACGGTGCGGCCGACGTCGGCCACGGCGAGGTGCGCCCCGCCCGCTGACGGGCGGGTCCTACTCCGCGAACGCCTCCGGGGAGGGGCAGGAGCACACGAGGTTGCGGTCGCCGTAGGCCTGGTCGATCCGTGCCACGGGCGGCCAGTCCTTGTCGGGGTCGAGGCCGGTGGGGAACGCCCCGACCTCGCGCGGGTACGGACGGTCCCAGTCGCCGACCAGCGCCCGGGTGGTGTGCGGCGCCCGCCGCAGCGGCGACTCCTCCGGCGCCCACTCCCCCGCCTCGACCCGGGCGATCTCGGCCCGGATCGCCAGCATCGCGTCGCAGAACCGGTCGATCTCGGCGAGGTCCTCCGACTCCGTCGGCTCGACCATCAGGGTGCCGGCCACGGGGAAGGACATGGTCGGGGCGTGGAAGCCGTAGTCGATGAGGCGCTTGGCGACGTCGTCGACGCTGACGCCGGTCTCCTTGGCCAGCGCGCGCAGGTCCAGGATGCACTCGTGGGCCACGAGTCCGCCCTCGCCGCGGTGCAGCACCGGGAAGGCGGCGTCGAGGCGGTGGGCGACGTAGTTGGCCGACAGCACGGCGAGCGCGGTCGCGCGGGTCAGCCCCTCGGCCCCCATCAGTCGGATGTAGGCCCACGAGATCGGCAGGATGCCGGCCGAGCCGTAGGGGGCTGCCGAGATCGGGCCGATGCCCTCGCGCCGCCCGGCCTCCGGGTGCTGGGCGTGGGTCGGCAGGAACGGAGCGAGGTGGGCGCGCACGGCCACCGGACCGACGCCGGGGCCGCCGCCGCCGTGGGGGATGCAGAAGGTCTTGTGCAGGTTCAGGTGGGAGACGTCGCCCCCGAACTCGCCGGGCTTGGCGTAGCCCAGCAGGGCGTTGAAGTTGGCGCCGTCGATGTAGACCTGGCCGCCGTGGGCGTGCACGACCTCGCACAGCTCGGTGATCGCCGCCTCGTAGACGCCGTGGGTGGAGGGATAGGTGACCATGATCGCCGCCAACCGGTCGGCGTGCTCGGCGCACTTGGCGCGCAGGTCGTCCAGGTCCACCGTGCCGTCGGCGGCCGAGCCGACCACCACCACGCGCATCCCGGCCATCACCGCGGAGGCGGCGTTGGTGCCGTGCGCCGAGCTCGGGATCAGGCACACGTCACGCTGCGCGTCACCGCGGCTGCGGTGGTAGCCGCGGATCGCGAGCAGGCCCGCGAGCTCGCCCTGCGACCCGGCGTTGGGCTGGATCGAGACGCGGTCGTAGCCGGTGACCTCGGCCAGCCAGCCCTCCAGCTCCTCGACCAGCTGTCGGTAGCCGTCGGCGTCGGCCGCGGGCACGAACGGGTGCAGCTCGGCGAACCCGGGGTAGGACACCGGCTCCATCTCGGTGGTGGCGTTGAGCTTCATCGTGCACGAGCCGAGCGGGATCATGCCGCGGTCCAGCGCGTAGTCGCGGTTCGAGAGCCGGGCGAGGTAGCGCAGCAGCTGCGTCTCGGAGCGGTGCTCGTGGAAGACCGGGTGGGTCAGGTACGGCGTCGTGCGCGTCAGCCCCTCCGGGAGCGCGACGCCCGCCGCGGCCCCCGCGGCGGCCGGTGTGTCGGCCGGCACGCCGAACGCGGCGAGGAGCGCCGCGCGGGCGGCGTCGTCGAAGGTCTCCCCCACGCTGAAGGCGACGTGGTCGGCGTCGACGTGGCGCACGTGCACGCCGCCCTGGCGCGCCGCCGCCACGACGTCGGCGGCCCGTCCCGGCACCCGGGTCAGGACGGTGTCGAAGGCGTGCGCGTGCACGACCTCGACCCCGGCCCCGCGCAGGTCGGCGGCGAGGCCCGCGGCCTCCTCGTGCACCTGCTGCGCGATCGCCCGCAGCCCCTCGGGACCGTGGTACACGGCGTACATCGAGGCCACGACGGCCAGCAGCACCTGGGCGGTGCAGATGTTGGACGTCGCCTTGTCGCGGCGGATGTGCTGCTCGCGGGTCTGCAGCGCCAGACGGTAGGCCGGGCGGCCCTCGGCATCGACCGAGACGCCGACCAACCGGCCGGGCAGGTGCCGCTCCAGCCCGGCCCGCACGGCCATGAACCCGGCGTGGGGGCCGCCGTAGAAGAGCGGGACCCCGAAGCGCTGGGTCGACCCGACGACGACGTCGGCGCCGCACGCGCCCGGGGACTCCAGCAGGGTGAGGGCCAGCAGGTCGGCGGCCACGACGGCCAGACCGCCGCGCTCGTGGGCGGCCTCGATGAGCGGTCGGGGATCCCGCACGGCCCCGCTCGCACCGGGGTACTGCACCAGCAGCCCGGACCACGGCCCCGCGGGCAGGTCCGCCACCCGGTCGAGGTCGGCCACGACGACCTCGATCGCCATCGCCTCCGCGCGGGTGCGCACCACCTCGATGGTCTGGGGCAGCGCGTCGGCGTCGACGACGAAGGGACCCTCGGCCTTGCGCACGGCACGGCGCACCAGGGTCATGGCCTCCGCGGCGGCGGTGCCCTCGTCGAGCAGCGAGGCGTTGGCCGTCGGGAGGCCCACGAGGTCGCCCACCATGGTCTGGAAGTTCAGCAGCGCCTCCAGCCGGCCCTGGGAGATCTCGGGCTGGTAGGGGGTGTAGGCGGTGTACCAGGAGGGGTCCTCCAGCACGTTGCGCCGGATCACGGGCGGGGTGAAGGTCGCGTGGTAGCCCAGGCCGATCATCGGCTGGCCGGGGGTGTTGCGTCCGGCCAGCTCGCGCAGCATCGCGGCGACCTCGCGCTCGCCGGTGGCCGGCGGCAGGGACAGCGGGGCGGTGCTGCGGATCGCGGCCGGCACGGCGGCGTCCATGAGCGACTCGAGGCTGTCGTGGCCGAGGGCGGCGAGCATCTTCGCGACGTCGTCCTCGCGCAGGCCGAGGTGACGGTCGGCGAAGGGCGCCGCTCCCCCGGAGGGACGCTCGGGACGCGGGTGGGGGGCGTGGGTCACGGCAGGGCTCCTGGCTCGGGGGACGCGTCGACTCGTCCTCCCCCTCTGTCACCCGTCGTCGGGCTCCACAGGTGCCTGCTCCACGTGGTCCGGGTGCCTGAGAGGTTCCGGGGAGGAATTGCCCCTTCGGCGCCGGGTGCCCCGCGGTGCGGAGCCCGGACTCTCCCACGTGGGATCGACAGCGTGACCGAGCCTAGCGCGTCAGCCGATCTTGCGGGCGGCGCGGCGCGCGGCCAGCTCGTCGCCGGCCGAGGGGGCGGCGGGCTCGTCGGCGCGCTCGCTGGGGAGCTGGGCCAGCGTGCCCTCGATCTCGCGCCAGACCCCGCCGATGGCGATGCCGAACACGCCCTGCCCGCCCTGGAGGAGGTCGATGACCTCGTCGTTGGAGGTGCACTCGTAGACCGAGGCGCCGTCGCTCATCAGGGTGACGGTGGTGAGGTCGTCGGTGCCCCGCTCCCGGAGGTGGGCCACGGCGACCCGGATCTGCTGCAGCGAGATGCCGGCGTCGAGCAGGCGCTTGATGACCTTGAGGATGAGGATGTCGCGGAAGGAGTAGAGCCGCTGGCTGCCCGAGCCCTTGGCGCCACGCACCTCGGGCTCGATCAGGCCGGTGCGCGCCCAGTAGTCGAGCTGGCGGTAGGTGATGCCGGCCGCGTTGCACGCCGTCGGCCCGCGGTAGCCGCGGTCGCTGGGCAGCGGCGAGACGTCGTCGGTGAAGAGCAGTCCCTGCTCCGCGGCCTTCTCCGTGGCACGCACGGCGTCGTCCTGCGGGACGTCCTGCTCGGCGTGGGGCGTCAGCTCGTTCACGATTCCTCCGGTGATCTACTCCGTCGAGGGTAACCCCAGGGAAGGGAGCCGCGGCCGGGGACCGGCGACGAGGGGCGACGACGAGGTGACCTCACCGTAGGCCCCGTCACAGGGAGGGTCAAAGAACCCGGCGGCGTGTCGCACCCTCAACCTGAGGTTGAGACTTCAGCTCTCGAAGTCCTCGGGCGTGACCTGGTCGAGGAACTCGCGGAACTTCTCGACCTCGTCCTCCTCCTCGGCGGGCACCGCGAGGCCCGCCTCGTCCAGCACCGACTCCGCGCACACGATCCGGCTGCCCGTGCGCAGGGCCAGGGCGATGGAGTCGGAGGGGCGGGCGCTGACCTCGACGCCCGAGCCGAGCACCAGGGTGGCGAAGAAGACGCCGTCGCGGACCTCGGTGATGCGCACCTCGGTGAGCGGGTGGCCGGTCGCGTCGAGGACGTCGCGCAAGAGGTCGTGGGTGAGGGGCCGCGGCGGCACGACGCCCTGCTGGGCGAAGGCGATCGCGGTGGCCTCCACCGCACCGATCCAGATCGGGAGGTAGCGGTCGCCCTCGACCTCCCGCAGCAGCACGATCGGCTGGTTGGAGGGCATCTCGACACGGACACCCATCACATCGACTTCGCGCACACCGCCACCCTACTCCGGGGGCGCGACGGCCTCAGCGGCGCAGCCCGGCCTTCACCAGCGTCGCGTGCAGGCGCACCGAGAGCGCCGCCAGCCGGGCGGTGACGTCCTCGGCGTGCTCCTGGGCGCCGGCGTCGTGGGTGCGCTGCAGCGGCGCCACCACCTGCCGCACCAGACCCACCTCGCGGTCGGCGGCGGCGCGGAACCCGCGCAGGTGACGCGGCTCCAGGCCGAACGCGGCGAGCTCGCGCGCGGTGGTCGCGATGATCAGCGCCTCGGTGTCGTAGTGGTTCGTGCCGGTGCGGGGCGAGACGAGGCCGAACTGCTCCAGCTCGGCCAGCATCGCCTCGTCGATCTCGGCCAGCTTGACCAGCTCGCGCCGGCTGAGCCGGATCTGGTCGCGGCGGCTGAACTCCTCGGGGCTCGGCGTGCCGTCGGCCTCCAGCACCGCCGCGGGCACCGTGGGCAGGGTGGGCTCGATCGGCGGCGGGGCGAGCCCGCGGTCGAGAGCGTCGAGGTGCTCGCCGATGACCTTCAGCGGCAGGTAGTGGTCGCGCTGCATCGTGAGCACGTACCGCAGCCGCTCGACGTCGTGCGGGGCGAACTTGCGGTAGCCCGACGGGGTGCGCTCGGGCTTGATCAGGCCCTTGTCCTCGAGGAAGCGGATCTTGGGGATCGTGATCGACGGGAAGTCCTCGCGCAGCAGGTCGAGCACCTGGCCGATCCCCCAGCGGGTGCTCTCCGGTGCGCCCTCAGCAGCGGCGCCCACGGCTCAGCCGCGGTCCTCGTGGCCGGCGAAGAACACCAGGCGGTACTTGCCGATCTGCACCTCGTCGCTGTCGCGCAGCGAGGTGGTCTCGATCCGGTCGCGGTTGACGTAGGTCCCGTTGAGGCTGCCGGCGTCCTCGACGGTGAAGGTGTCGCCCTGCCGGCGGAACACCGCGTGGCGCCGCGAGACGGTGACGTCGTCGAGGAAGATCTCGCTCTCGGGGTGGCGCCCGGCGTTGACGACGTCGGTGTCGAGCAGGAAGCGGCTGCCCGCGCCGGGGCCCTTCTGCACCACCAGCAGCGCGTGGCCGACCGGGAGCGCGTCGACCGCCGCGGCGTCGACGGCGGTGAGCGCGCGGTCGGAGGTCTCGGTGGGGTCCTGGCCGGGGCGGAGCCCGGCCTGCGTCACCTGGGAGAGCTGCCCGATCTGCCCGATCTGCATCGTGGAGGTGGTCTGGGCACCGGGCTCGGCGCCGAGGGCCACCAGGCGGGTGCCGCACTGGGCGCAGAAGTTGGCGTCGTCCGGATTCTGCCGGCCACAGGCGGTGCAGAACGGCATCGCGCCCACCCTCCGTCTCGTCTCGATCGGTTCCGTCACGCTCCTCAACCCTCACGACAGGGTTGAGGTCGGCGTGGGGCCGAACCTACCAGCCGCGCCCCGCCGCGGCAGGAGAGTCAGGCCTCGATGGTCGCGGTGTAGTCGGCCACGTCGAGCAGCCCGTCGACCTGCCCCGCGTCGGCCGGCACGACCTCGAACAGCCAGCCCGCGCCGTAGGGGTCGCTGTTGACCAGCTCGGGGGTGGCGTCGAGGGTCTCGTTGCGGGCCACGACCTCCCCCGAGATCGGCGCGTAGACGTCGCTCACCGACTTGGTCGACTCCAGCGTCCCGCAGGTGGCGCCGGCCTCGACCTGCTCCCCCACCTCGGGCAGCGAGACGTAGACGATGTCGCCGAGCGCGTCCTGGGCGAAGTCGGTGATGCCGATCCGCACGGCACCGGCGTGCTCGCCCTCGCGGCGCACCCACTCGTGCTCGCTGGTGTACTTCAGGTCCTCCGGATACACGCTGACTCCCGTCCCGATGTTGCGTCTCCCGCCCCGGCCGGCGCGCGGGTGTGGCGCGGGCTCCGGTGCGACGTCTCCTGCGGAGGCTACTGCCCGAGGGGCCGCCGTGCCGAGTGCCCCCTCCCGGTCAGCCCGCCGGTTCGGCGTACCGGCTGCGCTGGGGCTGCCGGACGGTGGAGATGTCGAGACTCTGCAGCTCCTCGACCTCCACCACGGCGCCGTCGGACTCCAGCTGGCTGCGGGGGCCGAGCGGGAAGCTCATGGCACCGGCGAGCGTGCTCGGCACGCCGATGGCCTCCACGACGTAGGGCGCGCTGAGCTGGAGGCCGTCGACCAGCAGACCGGTGGGTCCCTCCTCGATCGAGGTGCTGGCCACCACGCGCACCGAGCCGTTGATCTGGATGGCCTCGGCCTCGACCGACCGGAGCTCCTGGATGGTGTCGAGCATCGAGCCGACCGAGACCTCTCCGCCGGACGGCTCGGAGATCGTGACCCGGATCCCGGGACCGGTGACCGGCACCAGACCGGCCAGCACGTTGAGGTCGTCGAGCTCCTGCGCGGCCTGGTCGAGCGCCGCCCGTCGTCGCGAGGACTCCGAGCGCAGGGCGTCGCGGGTGGCGGTGAGCTGCTCGATCTCGTCCTGGGTGCGCTGCGTGGTGCCCGCCAGGCCCTGGAGGATGTCGATGAGGTCCTGTTCGCGCAGGCCGGCGTAGGAGGACTGCGCGCCGGCGTTCTGGATCTGGGCGACCACCGCGAAGCCCAGCAGCGCCAGCAGCACCGCCACCACCACCTGGCGGCGCCGCCCCGCGCCGGGACCCTCGGGCGCGCGGTGCTCGGGGCCCTCGTGCCCCTCCTGCCCGTGGTGCTCGTGCTCGTCGGGCTCGCTCATGGCGCTCACGCGTGGAAGAGGTGACGGCGGATGGCGGCGGCGTTGGAGAAGATCCGGATGCCGAGCACGACGATGACGCCGGTGGACAGCTGACCGCCGACGCCGAGCTGGTCGCCGAGGTAGACGATCCCCGCCGCGATGACGACGTTGCTGCTGAAGGAGACCACGAAGACCTTGTCATCGAAGATACCGTCGAGATAGGCGCGCAGACCGCCGAAGGTCGCATCGAGGGCGGCCACCACGGCGATCGGCAGGTACGGCTCGAGGGCGAGCGGCACGTCGGGCTGCAGCACCAGCCCGAGCACGACGCCGACGAGCAGGCCGAGAGCGGCGATCACGGGGCGGATCCTTCCGGGTCGGTGCGGTCCTGCGGCGCGACCGAGGCCGAGCGCAGGGTGCGCAGGGTGGGCGGCGTGGCCGGCAGGCGGAGGTCGGAGACGTTCTCGACGGAGTATTCCAGCCCGAAGCCCTCCACGCGCCCGAGGAACGCGAGGCCGGAACTGGTCTCGAACAGGCGAGCGCCGAGCGTGGCGGTGTCGCCGATGGCCTCGATCACGAACGGGGACGAGATCCCGACGGTGTTGACCTGGATCGCCTGCCCGCTGCTGCGGACCGCGGAGCGGGTCGAGAGCCGGTTGCCGTTGACGGCGATCGCCTCCGCACCGGCCTCCCACAGGCCGTTGACCGCGAGCGCGAGGTCGGAGTCGAGCAGGGAGCCCTCCCCCGCGGGCCCCGGCGGGTCGAGGACCTCGATGCGGACGCCCTCACCGCGGGCCGCGGCGAAGCCGGTCTGGACGCCGAGGCGCACGACCTGCAGGGAGGCCTCCTGCTCGGTGTCGCCGAGGTCGCGGTTCTGCTGCTCCAGCGCACCGGTGCGGGCGCGCAGCGTGGCCAGGCGCTCCTGCTGGCGGGCCACCCGCTCGCGCTGCGACTCGATCCGGGAGATCAGCGTGGCCCGGCTCTCGTCGGCGATGTCGGCGTTGGAGCGGGTCTGCACGAACGCGGTGGCGGCCATGATCCCGAAGACCGCCACCACCACCGCCGCGGTGCGCTGGGCCCGCCCCGGGGGCCGCGGCGCCGCACCGGAGGCGCGGCGGCGGGCGGCGGCGAGGTAGTCCTCCTCCAGCGCCTGCTGGGACAGCAGCACCAGCAGCGGCAGCCGCGCCCGCAGGTCGGCGCTCGAGCCGCCGTCGGCGGCCGGGGGACGCCGTGCGGGCCGGCGCGGGAGGACGCCCATCAGCCTGTGGCGGAGGCGGGCAGGCGGGGCATGGTCTGCAGCAGGCGTCGGACCTGCCAGGCGTAGAGGATGCCCGCCCACCAGTACAGCCCGACGCCCCAGAAGGCGAACGCCCAGCCGAACACCTGGGCCAGGGTGGCGACGGTGCCGTCACCGTCACCGAGCAGCAGCAGCGGGAAGGCGTAGAGCAGGTTGAACGTGGCCGCCTTGCCGAGGAAGTGCACCGGGAGCGAGCTGTACCCGCGGGTGCGCAGCAGCGGCACCAGGCCCCACATCAGCGCGTCGCGCAGCGGCAGGGAGACCGCGAGCCACCACGGGATGACGTCGCGCATCGCCAGGCCCACGACGACGGCCAGGATGTAGAGCCGGTCCGCGACGGGGTCGAGCACCTGCCCCAGCGCCGACTGCTGGTCCAGGCGGCGGGCGAGGTAGCCGTCGAGGAAGTCCGTGACGCCCGAGACCACCAGCACCGCGAGCGCGGCGGCGTCGGCCTCGGGGCCGAGCACGAGGTAGAGGAACAGCGGCACCCCGAGCAGCCGCAGCCCGCTGAGCAGGTTCGGCAGGGTCCAGACGCGGGCGCCGTCGGCGGGCGTCAGGGCGTCGGTCACGCCGCCACCCTAACCATCGACACCCCGCGATCAGCCCCGACCCGGCGCGCCGGCGTCGGACTGGTCGTGGTGGGCGGCGTCGCGGATCTCCCCGACCAGCTCCTCGATGACGTCCTCGAGCGTCACCACGCCCGCGGTCACCCCCTCACGGGTCACCACGCGGGCCATGTGGGCGCCACCGCGCTGCAGCACCTCCAGCGCGTCGTGCAGCAGGGTCGTGTCGAGCACCGAGACCAGCGGGCGCAGCAGCCGTGCGGGGATCGGCGTCTCGCGCTTCTCCCCGTCCGGCTCCAGCACGTCCTTGAGGTGGAGGTAGCCGACCAGGTCGCCGCCGTCGCGGTCGACCACCGGGAACCGGGAGAAGCCGGTCGCGGCGACCAGGGCCTCCACGTCCGAGGGCGTGGTGACGCCGAGTCGCACGGTGGTGAGGTCGGCGCGCGGCAGCACGACCGCGGCGGCGGTCTTCTCGGTGAAGCCCAGGGCGCCGGCGAGCCGGTCGTACTCCTGCTCCTCGAGCAGGCCCTCGCCCCGCGACTCCTCCACCAGGGCGGCGACCTCCTCGCGGGTGAAGGAGGAGGAGACCTCGTCACGCGGTTCGATGCGCAGCGTGCGCAGCACGGCGTTGGCCAGGGCGTTGAGCACCAGGATCACCGGGCGCAGGACGTAGACCACCGCGAGCAGGAGCGGGCCGAGCACCAGCGCCGCCCGCTCGGGGCCCGCGATCGCGATGTTCTTGGGCACCATCTCCCCCAGCACCACGTGCAGCGAGACCACGACCAGCAGCGCCAGCGTGAACGCCACCGGGTGCACCAGGCCCTCCGCGACCCCGAGGCGCTCGAAGCCGGGTTCGAGCAGGTGGGCGAGGGCCGGCTCGGCCACGGCACCGAGGCCGAGGGAGCAGACGGTGATGCCGAACTGCGCGCCGGCCATCATCACCGAGACGTTCTCCATCGCCCGCAGCGTGGTGCGGGCCATCCGGGACCCGGCCTGCGCGCGGGGCTCGATCTGGCTGCGGCGCGCGGAGATCAGCGCGAACTCGGCGCCGACGAAGAAGGCGTTGAGGGCCAGCAGGACGGCGGCCAGCGGCAGGGCGGCGGTGTCGCTCACCGCTCCTCCTCGGGGGTGCGGGGCAGGCGCAGCGCGAGCCGGTCGATCCGCAGGCCGTCCATGTGCTCGACCGACAGCACCGCGAGCCGGGTCCGGCCGGGGTCGTGCTCGGTCGCGTCGGGCACCTCGCCCTCGGCGAGGTCGCCGGCCACCGGGATGCGACCGAGCACCTTGAGCACCAGGCCGGCGACGGTGTCGTAGTCCTCGCTCTCGGGCAGGTCGACGCCGGTGAGGTCGGCGACCTCGTCGGGACGCAGCAGGCCCGACAGCGACCACGACCCGTCGGCACGCTCACGGGCGCGGGCGCCGAGCCGGTCGTGCTCGTCGGCGATGTCGCCGACGATCTCCTCCACGACGTCCTCGAGGGTCACGATGCCGGCCTGGCCGCCGTACTCGTCGAGCACGATGGCCATCTGGAACCCGTCGGCGCGCAGCAGCGCCAGCAGCGGGTCCAGCCGCAGCGAGTCGGGCACGACGATCGGCTTCACCATCAGGTGACGCACCTTGGTCGTGCTGCGCTCGTGCACGGGCAGGGCCACGGCGGCCTTGACGTGCACGGTGCCGACCACGGCGTCGTCGTCGTCAAGCACGGGGAAGCGGGAGTGGCCGGAGTGCCGGGCCAGCTCGATCACCGCGGTGGCGCGGTCGTTGAGGTGCAGCGCGCGGGTGCGCACCCGCGGGGTCATGATCTCCCCGGCGGTGCGCGTGCCGAACTCCACCGAACGCTCCATCAGCTCGGCGGTGTCGGCGTCGAGGGTGCCGACGTCGGCCGAGCGCTGGATGAGCGAGGACAGCTCGCTCGCGCTCCGGGCCGAGCGCAGCTCCTCCTGGGGCTCGACCCCGAGCCGGCGCACGAGTGCGTTGGCCGAGCCGTTGAGCACCCGGATCGGCAGCGCCATCGCGGCGGTGAACAGCCGCATGGGCGCCTGGGTGGCGCGGGCCGTGGCGAGCGGCACCGCGATCGCGATGTTCTTGGGCACCAGCTCGCCGAAGATCATCGTCAGCACCGTGGAGAGCACCAGGCCGGTCGCGAGGGCGATCGGCGCGACCCCGCCGGCGGGCACGCCGGCCCCCCGCAGCGGATCGCGGAGCAGCTCGGCGATCGCCGGCTCGGCCAGGAAGCCGATCCCGAGGTTGGTGACGGTGATCCCGACCTGGGCCCCCGAGAGCTGGGTGGACAGCGACCGGAGCGCGTGCTGCACGCCCTCCGCCCGGGCGTCACCCTCGGCCGCCGCCCGCTCCACCTGGGCGCGGTCGACGGTGACGAAGGAGAACTCCGCGGCCACGAAGACCCCGCAGAGCAGCACGAGGCCGAGGGCGAGCGCCAGCAGCAGCCAGGCCGTCACGCGCCGTCACCTCGGGGCGACGGAGCGGGGCCCGGATCCGGGCTCGGATGTGGGCTCGGGTCCGGGCTCGGTTCTGGGGAGCCGTCCATAGGGCGGTGCAGGTCCTTCGGGAAGGTCGGGGGCGGGCGGCCTCAGCCTAGCGGCGCCGTCGTCAGTCGCCGCTGGGCAGCGGCTCGGGGCCGAAGTCGCGGCTGCACACCTCGATGCCGGCGCACGAGAGCAGGGCCTGCGTGCGGCGCTGGAGCTCGGCCAGCACCCCGGCGTAGCGCGGGTCGTCGGCGAGGTTGTGGTTCTCGGCCGGATCGACCGCGTGGTCGTAGAGCTCGTCGAGGTCCTCGCCGTTGAAGTGGGCGTAGGTGTAGCGCTCGGTGGTGACGCCGCGCCACCACCAGCCGGTGCCGCCGTCGTCGGTCTGCTTGGACTGCCCGGCCTGGATGAGCACGGTCTGGCGCAGCGGGGCGTCGTCCTCGAGGGTCGGCACCAGCGACACGCCGTCCTGCTGCACCAGCGGGGTGGCCCCGCTGAGGTCGGCGAAGGTCGGGGCGAGGTCGATCATCAGCGCCCGCTGGTCACGCACCTCGCCGGCCGGCACCCCGGGGCCGCGCACGAGCAGCGGCACGCGGATGGACTGGCGGTAGGGCACGTTCTTGGTGACCAGGTGGTGCTCCCCCACCAGGAAGCCGTTGTCGCTGGTGAAGAAGATGTAGGTGTCCTCGAGCTCACCGGTGCGCTGCAGGGCCGCGATCAGCATCGCGACGCCGTCGTCGACCGCCTGCAGGCTGCGGATCCGGGAGCGGAAGATCTCGTTGATCTTCGCCGCGCCGGGCCGGTTCTTGGACTGGACGAGCTCGTTGTTGTCCGACACGTCGTCGCTGAGGTAGCCCGGGTCGCGCAGCGACGGCGACGGCACGTTGGCGAACGCGCGCCGGTAGCGCTGCGGCGGCACGGCCACCGCGCTGGAGGGGTAGCCGTTGGCGGGGTCGACGCGCCCGTGCGGGGCGACCTGCGAGGCCCAGAGGAAGAACGGCCGGGTGCCGGCGAAGTCCTCGACGAGGTCGACGACCTTGCGGTTGATGTAGTCGACGTTGTTGATGCCGCGGTACCAGGTGCGCCGGCCGTTGTTGTACATCTGGAACGGGGTGTAGGCGTACTGGCCGATCATCGTGGGGTCCCAGTAGTCCCAGCCCGGCTGGCGCGGCCCCTTCGTGCCGAAACCGTTGAGGTACTTGCCGGTGAAACCGGTGCGGTAGCCCGCCCGGGAGAGCCACACCGGCAGGGCGGTCTCCTCGTGCAGGGCGGCGTAGTTGAACGGCGCCTGGTTGGAGGTGACGCCGTTGTTCTGGGCGTACTGGCCGGTGAGGATCGCCGCACGGGCGGGGCAGCACAGCGGGTGCGGCGAGAGCGCGCGCTGGAAGGTGACGCCGGCCTCGCCGAGGAGTCGGCGCGTCGTCGGCATCCAGGCCAGGTCGCTCACCGTCATGTCGTCGGTGGTGATCCGGCCGATGTGGGGCCGCGCGGCCGCCCGGGCGGCCGCTCCGACG
>NZ_CAXQZB010000045.1:0-79690 GCF_964228225.1 Nocardioides sp. | reverse complement strand
GAATCGTCGATTCGACCTGCCGTTCGCTGGTGACGACCGGAGCCTCAGTCGCGCAGGCCCCCGGCCCGGCCGAGGCCGGGGGTGGCGCCGGCGAAGTGCTCCTCGGCCGCCACGACCAGCCCGGTGCCGGCGAGCAGTCCCGGGAGCCCGCGGTACTCCTGGTCGCGCGTGAGGGCCAGGGCGACGCCGTGGGCGAGGCCGAGCAGGCCGAGCGCGGCGAGGCTCGCCTGCCAGGAGAGGGCCCCGAGGGCGAGGCCGCCCAGGAGGAGCCCCGGGCCGGCGAGGAGGAGCCGGAGCCGGCCCGCCGCCGGCACCGGCGGCGCAGGACGCACGGCGACGACGTGCTCGCCCAGGGTGCGGGTCGAGGCCAGCACCGACACCGCCTGGGCCGCCAGCACCACGAGCAGGGCGAGCGCGAGCAGGGCACCGCGCGAGGGTGGCGCGTCCAGGCGCACCAGCACACCGCGCACGATCGCCGCCACCGCGCCCCCGAGCACGAGGGTGAGCAGGAGGTCGGAGGCCAGCCCGGCGAGCCGGCGTCCGAGGCTGACGTGCGCCGGGAGCGGCGGCGTCGTGGGGTCGACCCGGTCGAGGGCGAGGAACGCGACGAGCGAGCCCGCCACCGCGCCGGCGGTGTTGGTGATCAGGTCGTCGACGTCGAAGGTGCGGAACGCGCAGTCGTAGAGGCCCCAGGCCCCGGAGAGCTGGGTCAGCTCGACGAGCAGCGACATCGCCAGCCCCACCCCGAGCGCCGTCGGCAGGCCGCGGCGCAGCACGACCCGCAGGAACCAGCCCAGCGGCACGAACAGGGCGACGTTGAGGGCGAGCTGGAGGAACGCCGGATCGGTGAGCACCCCGGCCAGGCCCCGACCGTGGGTGGAGACCAGCTCCAGGGACTCGCGCGGGTCGAGCCGGGCGTCCTGGCAGCGCAGCCGGTCGGGGTCGGGGAAGGGCAGCAGGGTGTAGGTCCACAGCGCCAGCGCGTACACCGGCGCCGCGGCCAGGGTGAGCAGGTCGCGCGGGTCCAGGCGCCCGTCGAGGCGGTACTGGTAGGCCGCCGTCGGCACGAAGAGCAGGATCGCGCCCACCGTGCCGCCCGCCATGGCGAGCAGCGCGTTGGTCAGCTGGTCGCTCATCGGTAGGTGCGCAGGGCGTCGTCGAGGTGGGCGTGGTCGTTGAAGCCGAGCATCCGCACCCCCGTGCCGCCCACCACCAGCGGGGTGACGCCGGTGTTGACGGCCACGGTGTTGAACCGCTGCCAGCGGCGCGCCAGCCCCGCGGGGTCGGGGTCCTCGGGGTCGGCCAGGTGCGCGGCACACACCCCGATCGGCCCGCCGGAGGTGACCACGACGACGGTGCGCCCGGACCCCGCGTCCTCGGCGGCGAGCCCCAGCGCGCGCTGCACCCGGCCGGTGAAGTCGTTCCAGGTCTCGGGGTAGTCGCCCGGCTCGCCGGCGCTCCAGCGCGCGGTCGCGCGCTCGAAGAGGTCCTGGAACTCACGACGGCTGAGCGTGTGGTGGTCGCGGCCCGCGTGCTCGGGCCCGAGCAGGTCCACCGCCGCGGCCACGAGCGCGACGTGGTCGAACTCGTTCCAGTCGGCATCGACCACCTCGGTAGGCCAGCCGGCGGCCGCCGACTCCCCCGCACCCTCGCGCATCGCGGCGAGGGTGTCGCGGTGCCGGGCGAGGTCGCCCCGCACGATCGACGTCGGCACCACCCCGCGCGCGGCCAGCCAGCGGCCCAACGCCCGCCCCTGCTCCCACCCCGTCGGGGAGAGGACGTCGTAGTCGGCGGCCCCGAAGGACGCCTGCCCATGGCGCACCAGCAGCAGTCGCCCCATCAGGCCCCGCCCCAGGTGTCCAGCGGCGCGGTGAGCAGGCCGCGGCAGCGCTGCTCGAGGTAGCCCACCGCGGGCCCGAGCACCGCGAAGGCCGGGTTGGTGGTCTGGCCGTGGGCGTAGCGGTACCAGATCTGCTGGGCGATCACCGCGAGCCGGAACAGGCCGAAGACCTCGTAGAAGCGCCACTGCGCGGGGGTGACCTCCCGGCCCGCGAGCGCGGCGTAGCGCTGCACCACCTCGGCCCGGGTCCACATGCCCGGCGCGGTGGTGGGTTGGCGGCGGAAGAGCTGGAAGACCTCGTCGTCGTCGGCCTGCACCCAGTAGGCCAGCGCGCCGCCGAGGTCCATCAGGGGGTCGCCGACCGTGGCCATCTCCCAGTCCAGCACCGCGACGACGCGGGCCGGGGCGCCGGCACCGTCGTGGGCACCGCCGTCGAGGTCGAGCACGAGGTTGTCGAGCCGGAAGTCGTTGTGCACCAGCACCTGCGCGACGTCGCTCGGCTGGTGCTCGACGAGCCAGCGGGCGACGTCGCTCCAGTCGCCGGTGTCGTCGGTGACCGCGGCCTGGAACCGAGCGGTCCAGCCCCGCACCTGGCGACCGACGTAGCCCTCGCCCTTGCCGAGGGCGGCGAGGGCCGGCACGCCCGCGACGTCGACGCCGTGCAGCGCGACGAGCACCTGCACCGCCTGCTCGCACAGCTGCGACACCTGCTCCGGCGGCATCGGCCCGGGCAGGTCCTGGCGCAGGATCGTGCCCTCGACCTTCTCCATGACGTAGAACTCGGTGCCGATCACCGAGGTGTCCTCGCAGTGGCCCACCAGCCGCGGCACGAACGGGAACACCGGCGCCAGCGCCTCCTGCACCCGGTACTCCCGGCCCATGTCGTGGGCGCTGGCGGCCTTCACCCCGGCCGGGGGACGCCGCAGCACGAGGTCCGGGCCGTCGTCGTAGCGCAGCAGGTAGGTGAGGTTGGAGGCGCCGCCGCCGAACTGGCGCACCTCGGCGATCGGGCCGCGCCCGATCCAGCCGGCCACCGCGTCGACGGCGAAGGCGTCCTCGGCGCGGACGGCACCGGCCGGGTTGCCGGCGTCGGGGCCCGCGGCCGTCATCGGCGGGCCCCGTACTTGCCCAGCTCGAGACGGGCGATGACGCCGCGGTGCACCTCGTCGGGCCCGTCGGCCAGCCGCAGGGCGCGGGCCACCGTCCAGGCACCGGCCAGCGGGTGGTCGTCGGACAGCCCGCCGCCGCCGTGGATCTGCATCGCCATGTCGATCACCTGCTGGGCCATCGCGGGAGCGGCGACCTTGATCTGGGCGACCTCGCTGAGGGCGTTCAGCGGGCCGCCGACGTCGAGCTTCCACGCGGCGTGGAGCACGAGCAGCCGCACCGAGTCGATGGCGATGCGGGCCTCGGCGATGCGCTCGCGGTTGCCGCCGAGGTTGGCCAGCGGCTTGCCGAACGCGCTGCGCTCCAGCGAGCGGCGGCAGGCGCGCTCCAGCGCCATCTCGGCCAGGCCGATGAGCCGCATGCAGTGGTGCACCCGGCCGGGCCCGAGCCGGCCCTGGGCGATCGCGAACGCCTCGCCGGGTCCGCCGATGACGTTGCCCAACGGCACGCGCACGTCGGTGAAGGAGACCTCGCCGTGGCCCAGCGGCTCGTCGTAGTAGCCCATGGTGTTGAGCATCCGCTCGACCTTCACCCCGGGGGTGTCGCGCGGCACGAGCACCATCGAGTGCCGGCGGTGGCGGTCGGCCTCGGGGTCGGTGAGGCCCATGAACACCAGGATCCGGCAGTCGGGGTGGCCGATCCCGGTGGACCACCACTTGCGGCCGTTGATCACCATCTCGTCGCCGTCCACCACCGCGGTGGCGGCCATGTTGGTGGCGTCCGAGGAGGCGACGTCGGGCTCGGTCATCGCGAACGCCGAGCGGATCCGGCCCTCCAGCAGCGGCTCGAGCCAGGTGGCGCGCTGCTCCGGGGTGCCGTAGCGCAGCAGCACCTCCATGTTGCCGGTGTCGGGGGCGTTGCAGTTCATCACCAGCGGCGCGAGCGCCGAGCGGCCCGTGGCCTCGGCGATGGGGGCGTAGTCGACGTTGGTGAGCCCCTCGCCGCCGTCGACGCCGAAGCGGGCGGCGTACTCCCCGGCGTGCTCGGCCGGCAGGAAGAGGTTCCACAGGCCGCGGGCCCGGGCCTCGGCCTTGAGCTCCTCGATCAGCGGCAGCGGGCGCCACGGGTCGCCGGTGCGACGCTGCTCTGCGAGGTCGGCGTGGTAGCCCTCCTCGGCCGGGGCCACGACGTCGTCGATGAAGGCGTTGACGCGGGCGGTGAGGTCGGCGGCGCGGGGCGAGGGAGCGAAATCCACGTCGCGAGGCTACCCCTCCCCGCGCGCGGCGGGACCCCTCCGCCGACGTGGGAGGATGCGGCCGTGCCCCGTGTGCTGCTGCCCCTGCTCGGCCTGCTGACGGTGGCCGCCACCACCGGGTGCGACGCCGGTTCCGCGCCTCCGAGCACCGACGACGTGCGCGCCGGGCTCGTGCGGCTCTACGAGGCCGACGACGCCGTCACCGACGAGATCGCCGACCAGGCCGGCTGCTTCGCCGACGCCCTGCTCGCCGACCTCGGCGTCGAGGGCCTGGCCGACGCGGGGATCATCGAGGACGGTCGGGTCGTCACCAGCCTGCCGGTGCTGCCCGAGGACGACGCCGCGGCCTGGGTGGACGCCCAGGGCGGCTGCGTCTCCTACACCGACGCCGCCGGGCTCGCGCTCTCGGCGCAGTCCAAGGGGCGACTCGACGTCGCCGCCTTCACCAGGTGCTTCGAGGCCGCGGTGAGCCCCGCGCAGGTCCGGGCGGCACAGATCGCCGCCCTCACCGCCGCGCTGGGCGACCCCGCCGTCACCGCACTCACCGACGCCCAGGCCACCTGCGCCCGCGCCGCCCTCCCGCCCGACTGAGCAACTCACCGACCGCTCGGCTTGCCCGGCGTCGGGGTGGAGCGACGGTTTCCTCGGTTGGCCGAGCAAACTGTCGCTCAGAGGGCCTCTCGGGGCCGGAAACCGACGGTTTGCTCGGCCAACCGAGCAAACTGACCCCCGCGTCCCGAGGGATCGGACACAGATCGGGGCCGGGAACGGCCGTCGGGCCGGCACCTGGAACAGGTACCGGCCCGACGGGTCGATCAGGGTGGAGCGGGGTGCGCTCAGGCGGGGAAGGACCCACCCGAGGCGGCGAGCTCGCGCAGCCACGCGGTGGGCGCGAAGCGGTCCCCGTAGGCGGCGGCGAGCTCGTCGGCGCGCGCGATGAAGGCGTTGAGGCCGATCTCGCCGTCGGCGCCGACGTAGCCGGTCATGAACTGGGCGGCACCACCGGTCATCGGGGGGAACCCGATGCCCATGATGGAGCCGATGTTCGCGGCGGCGGCGGAGGTGATGACGCCCTCCTCGAAGCACTTGGCGGTCTCGAGCGCCTCGGCGAACATCATCCGGTCCTTGATGTCCTGGATCGGGATCTGCTGCTCGGCGGTCGGGAAGAGCTCGGTGAGGCCCGCCCACATGCCCTGGCGCTTGCCGGACTCGTCGTAGTCGTAGAAGCCGGCCTTGCGCAGGCGGCCCGGGCGGCCCGCCTCCAGCATCTTGGTGACCACGGCGGTGCCGGGGTGCTCCACCAGCTCGACGCCGTCGCGCTCCGCGGCCTCGCGGGTGGCGGCGGCGATCTTGCCCATCAGCTCCATGTTCAGCTCGTCGGAGAGCTGCAGCACGGGGGCGGGGTAGCCGGCCTGGCTGGTGCCGCGCTCGATGCTCCACGGGGCCACGCCCTCGGCGAGCATCGCCAGACCCTCGTTGACCATGAAGCCGATGACCCGCGAGGTGTAGAAGCCGCGCGAGTCGTTGACGACGATCGGGGTCTTCTTGATCTGCAGGACGACGTCGTAGGCCTTGGCGAGCGCCTCGTCGGAGGTCTCCTTGCCGGCGATGATCTCGACCAGCGGCATCTTGTCGACGGGGCTGAAGAAGTGCAGACCGATGAAGTCGGCCGGGCGGTCGACGCCGCCGGCGAGCTCGCTGATCGGCAGGGTGGAGGTGTTGGAGCAGAGCAGCGCGTCCTTGTTCACGAACGGCGCGACCTCGGCGAACACCTTGGCCTTGAGCGAGGGGTCCTCGAAGACGGCCTCGATCACGAGGTCGCAGCCGGCGAGGTCGGAGGCCTCGGCGGTGGCGGTGATCCGGCCGAGCAGCTCGGCCTTCTTCTCCTCGGTGGAGCGGCCCTTGGCGACGGCCTTGTCGAGCAGGCCCTCGGAGTAGGCCTTGCCGCGCTCGGCGGCCTCGGTGGAGATGTCCTTGAGGACGACCTCCATGCCGGCCTTGGCGCACACGTAGGCGATGCCGGCGCCCATCATGCCCGCACCCAGCACGCCGACCTTGGTGGCCTTCCACGGCTCGATGCCCTGGGGGCGCAGCTTGCCGGAGTTGATGGCCTGCAGGTCGAAGAAGAACGCCTGGATCATGTCCTTCGAGCCCTGGTTGGTGATGAGGTTCACCAGGTAGCGCGACTCGATGCGCGAGGCGGTGTCGAAGTCGCGGCTCGCGCCCTCGACCGCGGCCGAGAGGATCGCGCGGGCGGCGGGGTAGACCGCGCCCTTGGTCTGCTTGCGCAGCAGCGCCGGGAAGGCGGGCAGGAAGCCGGCCAGGGCCGGGGACTTCGGCGAGCCGCCGGGCATCTTGTAGCCGGGGGCGTCCCAGGGGTTCTTCGACGCCTCGGGGTTGGCCTTGATCCACGCCTTGGCGGTGGGGATCAGGTCGTCGGCCGAGTCGACGAGCTCGTCGACCAGGCCCTGCTTCAGCGCGGCGTCGGGGCGGAACTGCTTGCCCTCCAGCAGCACGCCCATCAGGCCGTCCTGCAGGCCGAACATCCGCACGATGCGGGTGACGCCGCCGCCGCCGGGCAGCAGGCCCAGGCTCACCTCGGGCAGGCCGAGCGGGATGCGCGGGTCGTTGACGACGATGCGGCGGTTGCAGGCCAGGGTGATCTCGAGACCGCCGCCGAGCGCGGCGCCGTTGATGGCGGCCACGACCGGGCGGGGGAAGAGCTCGAGGCGGCGCAGCGGGCCCTTGACGCCCTCGGCCATGGCGAACACCGAGGCGGCGTCGTCCTTGGTGGCCTGCACCATGCCCTTGAGGTCGCCGCCGGCGAAGAAGGTCTTCTTCGCGCTGGCGACCACGACGCCGGTGACGTCGTCGACCTCGGCGTAGAGCCGCTCGACGGCGTCACGCATGGAGTCGATGTAGAGCTGGTTCATCGTGTTGGCCGACTGGTTCGGGTCGTCCAGGGTGAGGGTCACGATCCCGTCGGCGTCACGCTCGTAGCGGACGGCGGTCTCGGTTGCGGTGGTGCTCATGACTACGTGTGGGTTCCTGTCGTGTCGCGTGGGGGAGCTCAGACGAGCTCGACGATGGTGGCGATGCCCATGCCGCCGCCGACGCAGAGCGTGGCGAGGCCGCGCTTGAGGTCGCGGCGGGCGAGCTCGTCGATCAGCGTGCCGAGGATCATCGCCCCGGTGGCGCCCAGCGGGTGGCCCATGGCGATCGCGCCGCCGTTGACGTTGGTGATCTCGTGGCTGATGCCCATGTCGCGCATGAAGCGCATCGCCACCGAGGCGAAGGCCTCGTTGATCTCGAACAGGTCGATGTCCTTGGTCTCCAGCCCGGCCTTGGCCAGCGCCTTGCGCGCGGCCGGCGCGGGACCGGTGAGCATGATGACGGGGTCGGCGCCCGACACGGCCATGGAGACGATGCGCGCACGGGGGGTGAGGCCGAGGTCGCTGCCCACCTGCTCGTTGCCGATCAGCATCAGCGCGGAGCCGTCCACGATGCCGGAGGAGTTGCCGGCGTGGTGCACGTGGTTGATCTTCTCCAGCCAGTGGTACTTCTCGAGCGCGACGTCGTCGAAGCCGGCGTCGCGGCCGATGCCGGCGAAGGACGGCTTGAGGTTGGCCAGGCCCTCGGGGGAGGTGTCGGGGCGCACGGTCTCGTCGTGGTCGAGCACGACCAGGCCGTTGATGTCGGTGACCGGCACGACCGAGTCGGCGAAGTAGCCGTTGGCCCACGCCTTGGCGGCCCGGTGGTGCGACTCGGCGGCGTAGGCGTCGACGTCGTCGCGGCCCCAGCCCTCGAGGGTGGCGATGAGGTCGGCCCCGATGCCCTGCGGCACGAAGCTGGCGCGGAACGCGGTGGCGGGGTCCTGCGCCCAGGCGCCGCCGTCGGAGCCCATCGGCACGTTGGACATCGACTCCACGCCACCGGCGATGATGAGGTCCTCCATGCCGCCGCGGATGCGGCCGGCGGCCTGGTTGACGGCCTCCAGGCCCGAGGCGCAGAAGCGGTTGAGCTGCACGCCCGCGACGGTGTCGGGGTAGCCGGCGGCCAGCGCCGCGGTCTTGGCGATGTCGCCGCCCTGCTCGCCGACCGGGGACACGACACCGAGCACGACGTCGTCCACGCGGGCGGGGTCGAGGGAGGGGTTGCGCTTGCGGACCTCGTCGAGGAGCCCGACGACGAGGTCGACCGGCTTCACCTCGTGGAGGGAGCCCGCAGCCTTGCCCTTGCCGCGCGGGGTGCGCAGGTGGTCGTACACGAATGCTTCAGCCATGACCCGTCCTTGAAGGAAGTGAGAATGTGGGACGATTGTGACACCAATGCTGTCACGATGGTCAAGGCATCCGACGCGGAGTCCGGGAGGAGGGGTGACGTGACGTCCGACACAACGACCGAGCAGGTCCTCGACGACGGCCCGGACGAGCCCCTGCTCACCCTCGAGGAGCTGTGCGCCCGGGTGGGCATCTCGGTGCGCAACGTGCGCTTCTACACCTCCCGCGGCCTCGTGCCGCCGCCGCTGCGCCGTGGCCGCTCGGGCTACTACACCCCCGACCACGTCGCCCGGCTCGAGCTGGTGCAGGAGCTGCAGGCCCACGGCTTCACGCTCTCGGCGATCGAGCGGTACCTCGAGGACATCCCCGCCGACGCCACCCCCGGCGACATCGCGCTGCGCCGCACGATGCTCGCCCCGTGGGCCCACGACCGCTCGGTGCGGATGACCCGCGCCGACCTCGAGAGCCGTGCCGAGCGCCCGCTCAGCGACGACGACCTCGCCCTGCTCGCCACCCTCAACGTCGTCGAGCAGCGCCCCGACGGCACCTTCGACGTCTCCCCCACCCAGCTCTCGGTGGCCTTCGGGCTGATCGAGATCGGCTTCCCTCCCGAGGCCGCGGCGGTGGCCTCGCAGATGTACGCCGACCACGGCCGCCAGATCGCCCGCGAGCTCTACGACATCTTCCGCCGCCTCGCCTGGCCCACCTACAAGGAGGCCGGCATGACCCCCGAGAGCGTGCAGGCGATCGTGGAGCGCCTCAAGCCGCTCTCGATCACCTCGCTCGTGGCGGCCTACGAGGCCGGCATGGACGAGATCCGCCGCGAGAACATCGACCGCCGCACCCGCGCGCCCCGGGGTCCCGGCGGGTGAACCCCCCGCCGCATCCGGGCCCGTAGGGTCGAGGGGTGCGCGTGCTGGTGACCGGGGCCACCGGGTTCGTCGGGCGCCGGCTGGTGCCGGCGCTGCTCGAGCACGGTCACGACGTGCACGCCATGACCCGGCGTCCCGAGGCCTACGACGGCCCCGGCGACGCCGTCGCGGGCGACGTGCACGACCCCGACTCGCTCGCGGCCGCCCTGGCGGGCGTCGAGGCGGCCTACTACCTGGTGCACTCCCTGGACGACGACGACTTCGAGCGCAAGGACGCCGAGGCCGCGCGGGCCTTCGGCGCCGCGGCGGCTGCCGCCGGGGTGCGCCAGATCGTCTACCTCGGCGGGCTGGGCGACGAGGACGACGCGCTGTCGGCGCACCTGCGCTCCCGGCGCGAGGTGGAGGGGTGCCTGGGCGAGGCCGGCGTGCCGGTCACGGTGCTGCGCGCCGCGATCGTCGTGGGCGCGGGCGGGATCTCGTGGGAGATCACCCGGCAGCTGGTGAAGAACCTGCCCGCGATGGTCGTGCCGCAGTGGGCCTCGACGCGCAGCCAGCCGATCGCGCTGCGCGACGTCGTGCGCTACCTGCTCGGGGTGCTCGACCACCCCGGCGCCCGCGGCCGCACCTTCGACATCGGCGGCCCCGACCAGCTGTCCTACCGCGAGATGCTGCAGCAGGCCGCGGAGGTCATCAACGGTCGCCGCATCCCGATCATCACCGTCCCGGTGCTCACCCCGTCGCTGTCCTCGCGCTGGATCTCCTTCGTCACCGACGTCGACGTCACGACCGGGCGCAACCTCATCGACTCCATGGGCACCGAGGTGCTGGTGCGCGACCACGCCATCCGCGACGTCGTGCCGGGCGAGCCGATGGGCTACCTCGACGCCGTGCGCGAGGCGCTGGCCGAGCAGACCGCCGCGGCCTAGGGGCCCGAACGGCGTCAGACGCCGAAGATCGCCGGCAGCGCGAAGAGCATCGTGAGCGACCACGTGATGTGGGTGATGATCGGGGCCAGGATGCCGCCGGAGGCGCGGCGCTGCAGGCCCACGAGGACCCCGAGCAGCACCGCGGCGAAGCTGAGCATGATGTTGCCCGTGGCGGCGGTGGCCACGGTGTAGGCGACCGTCGTCCACACCACCGGGTGACGGGTGATGGCGGCGTAGGCGGCGCCGCGGAAGAAGAGCTCCTCGGCGATGCCGTTGACCGCGGTGATCACCACGAGCACCGGGAGCGAGCCCTGGTCGGCGTAGCCGAGGACCCCGCGCACCTGCTCGGCGAGCGGCTCGATCTCGCGCACGATGAGCGCGCCGACGACGAACACCGCGGCCAGGCCGGCGCCGAGCAGGAAGGGCTGGAGCACAGGTCGCTCCAGCACCTGGCGCACCTCGATCCGGCCCAGGTGGAGCGGACCGGAGGCGAAGGCACCCACGGTCCACAGCAGCGCCAGGCCGAGGGAGACCAGCACGAAGGTGGCGCTGCCCTCCTCCAGGCGCAGCAGCACGCCGAGCACGCCGGCGCCCAGCAGGGTGACCACGACGGTGACGATCTGACGGCGTCGCAGGGCAGGCTCGGACTCGCGGTGGTCGCGAGGAACCTGCTCCCACAGCGAGCGCGTGATGAAGTACCGGACCATCGGAAATGACTCACCCCTCGCCAGCAACGCTAGCGAGGGGTGAGGACGCCGTGGGGGTGGGCTTACTTGGTGAGCCCGTCCTTGATGTCGGCGACGGCGTCCTTGACCTTCTCGACGCCCTCCTTGACCTTGCCCGAGATCTGGTCGGCCTTGCCCTCGGCCTGCAGCTCCTCGTTGCCGGTCGCCTTGCCGGCGGCCTCCTTCGCCTGGCCGCCCAGGTTCTCGGCCTTCGCGCTGATCTTGTCGGACAGACCCATGATCTTCCTCCTTGAACGATCTGGCTGAGGCGGTCGGTCGATCGCCTTCGATCTTCTTGTGCCCGATCCAATTCGGATCATGCCTCCGGAACGCCGCCGGCCCGCGTGATTGAGAGCACGCGGGCCGGGGGTGGTCCCGGTCGGGGCGACCGGGTAGGGCGCTCAGGCGAACTGCAGGACGCCGTCCTCGAGCTCGCTGCGGCGGATCATCCGCAGGTCCATCAGGTAGTTCTGCTTGAGCATCCACGGGACCCGGTCACCCTGGCGGGGCAGGCCGTCCAGCGCGCGCTGGATGTAGCCGGAGGCCAGGTCCATGAACGGCCGCTCGCCGATGCTGTCGTCCTTGATCGGCACGACCGTGCTCAGGCCCTTCTTGTCCATGTGCTTGAGCAGCCGCACGACGTAGTCGCCCACGAGGTCGGCCTTGAGGGTCCAGGAGGCGTTGGTGTAGCCGATCGTGAAGGCGAAGTTCGGGATGCCGCTGATCATCAGGCCCTTGTAGACCATGGTGTCGCTGGGCCGGAACGGCTCGCCGTCCACCACGACGTCGATGCCGCCGAAGAGCTTGAGCTTCAGGCCGGTGGCGGTGATGACGATGTCGGCCTCCAGCTCCTGACCCGAGGAGAGGCGGATGCCGGTGGGGGTGAAGGTGTCGATGGTGTCGGTGACCACCGAGGCCTTGCCCGAGCGCAGGGCTCGGAACAGGTCGCTGTTCGGCACCACGCACAGCCGCTGGTCCCAGGGGTTGTACGGCGGCTGGAAGTTCTCGTCGTAGGAGCAGCCCTCGGGCAGCTGGCGCTCGGTGAACTTGCGCACGAACTTCTTGGCCTGGTCGGGGAACTTGCGCGCCATCTGGTAGCTGCCCACCAGCTGCAGCACGTTCTTCCACCGCACGACCGGGTAGGCCAGGGAGTCCGGCACCTTGCGCAGCGCGACGGCCAGGGGGTCCTTGCCGGGCTGCGGGAGGATGTAGGTGGGGGTGCGCTGCAGCATCGTGACGTGCTCGGCGTCGGGCGACATCGAGGGCACCAGGGTCACCGCGGTGGCGCCCGAGCCGATGACCACGACCTTCTTGCCGGTGTAGTCCAGGTCCTCGGGCCAGAACTGCGGGTGCACCATCGTGCCCTTGAACTTCTTCTCGCCCGGGAACTCGGGGCGGTGGCCCTGCTCGTAGTCGTAGTAGCCGGTGCAGCCCCAGAGGAAGTCGCAGGTGAAGGTCAGCGCGGCGCCGTCGTGGTCGACCGTGACGGTCCACCGCTTGGTGCCGCTGTCCCAGCTGGCGCCGGTGACCTTGTGGCGGTAGCGGACCAGCTTGTCGACGCCGTACTCCTCGGCCACCGTGCGCAGGTAGCTCAGGATCATGTGGCCGTCGGCCAGCGCGGTCTCGCTGGGCCAGGGGCGCCAGCGGTAGCCGAAGGTGAACATGTCGGAGTCCGAGCGGATGCCCGGGTAGCGGAACAGGTCCCAGGTGCCGCCGCTGACCTCGCGGCTCTCCAGGATCATCACGCTCTTGTCGGGCTGGCCGGTGGCCAGCTGGCAGGCGGCACCGATGCCGCTCAGGCCGGCGCCGACGACGATGACGTCGACGTGCTCAGGGGTCGAGGCTGCGGAGGACATGGCAGGACGCTACTGCCTTATTGACAAACGTTCAACAGGTACGGCGGTGCGACGCGCGCCACACTCCCCCGCACGGTCGTCGGGGGTCGCCGGGGGACGTTGTCACAAGCAATCCGCAGGCCGATTCGCTGAATCGACCTGCGGATTGCTTGTGACAACGGGAGACGGTGACCCGGAGCGGGCCGGGAGGGTCAGGCCTGGACGGCGATGCCCTTCTCGATCAGCCCGTCGACGTCGGGGATCCCCCAGGCCTCCAGCGCGGCCCGGGTGTGCTCGCCGGGGGCCGGCGGGGCGAGGCCGACGGTGGCCTCGGTGCGGGAGAAACGGGGGGCGGGGGCGGGCTGGGTGTAGCCGTGGGCCTCCACCCAGGTGCCGCGGGCCACGAGGTGCGGGTGGTGGAAGGCCTCGGTCATGGGCACGATGCCGGCCACGCAGGCGTCGGTGCCCTCGAAGATCTCGATCCACTCGGCCTGGGTCTTGGACTTGAAGGCGGTCGTGAAGACCTCGCGCATCTCGTCGTAGCGGCCCATGTCGGCCTGGCCGGGGCAGGTGTCCTTGACGCCGAGGATGGTGACGAGGGCGTCGAAGAACTGCGGCTCGAGGGCGCCGACGCTGAGGTGGCGCCCGTCGCTGGTCTCGTAGATGTCGTAGAACGGCACGCCGCCGTCGAGCAGGTTGGCCGCGCGCTTCTCCTGGTAGCCGCCGGTGGCGAGGAAGGCGGCGGTCATGGCGTTGAGGTGGGCGGTGCCGTCGACGATCGCGGCGTCCACGACCTGACCCTGGCCCGAGACCTTGGCCTCGAGCAGGGCGGCGAGGATGCCGATCACGAGGTAGGTGGAGCCACCACCGAAGTCGCCCACGAGGTTGGCCGGGAAGTGGGGCCGGGCGGGATCCTGGCCGAGGCCGAACAGGGTGCCGGTGATGGCGATGTAGTTCATGTCGTGGCCGGCGGCCTGGGCCAGGGGGCCGTCCTGCCCCCAGCCGGTCATCCGGCCGTACACCAGGCGCGGGTTGACGGCGTGGCAGTCCTCGGGACCGATCCCCAGCCGCTCGCACACGCCGGGGCGCATGCCCTCCACGAGCACGTCGGCGTCGCGCACGAGGTCGAGCACGACCTGGGCCGCCGCGGGGTCCTTGAGGTTGAGCGCGACGCTGGGGCGACCGCGGTTGAGGGCCATGGTCTTGCCGCCGGCCAGCATCTGCCCGCCGGGGCGCTCGACGCGGATGATGTCGGCGCCGAGGTCGGCCAGGATCATGCAGGCGTGCGGACCGGGACCGATGCCCGCGATCTCGACGACCTTGACCCCGCGCAGCGGGCCGGTGCCCTGCCCGAGCTGGACGGTGACGGCGGAGGGGGTGGCTGCATCGCTCATGGTCGCGATTGTGCCAGTTTCACTGTCACGGTGGGGAGCGTCACATTCCCTGGACCCCCATTGCAACTCGTTGCATAGGTGTGTCAGCCTCGGGACATGGCCCTCGAGCACGCGCTGCTGATCGCCCTGCGCGAGCACCCCGCGTCGGGGGCCGACCTCGCGCGGCGCTTCAGCCGCTCGATCGGGTTCTTCTGGCAGGCCACCCACCAGCAGATCTACCGGGTGCTCGGCCGGATGGAGAAGGACGGCTGGGTGAGCGTCACCGAGCTGGCCCACCCGGACCGGCCGGTCACCAAGGAGTACGCCGTCACCGACCTCGGCGCCCAGGCGCTCGCGGACTGGCTGGCCGAGCCCAGCCCGCGCATCGACCTGCGCAGCGAGCTCGCCCTGAAGCTGCGCGGCGCCTCCTTCGGCGACCGCGAGGCCGTGCTCGCCACCGTGCGCGCCAACCTCGCCGACCACCGCACCCGGCTGGCGTACTACCGCGAGCTCGCGGCCCGCGACTACCCCGATCCGGCGTCCCTCACCGGACTCGACCTCGACCACCACCTCGTGCTGCGCGGCGGGATCCTCATGGAGGAGACCTGGGTCGCCTGGCTCACCGAATACCTGGAGGCCCACTCATGACCAGTCCCTACCCCCACCTGCTGGAGCCGCTGCAGCTCGGCCCGCTCACCCTGCGCAACCGCGTGGTCATGGGCTCGATGCACACCGGCCTGGAGGACTCCCCGCGCCACGGCGAGGAGTTCGCGGCCTACCTCGCGGCCCGCGCGGCCGGCGGCGTCGGGCTGATCGTCACCGGCGGCTACGCCCCCACCTGGCGCGGCTGGCTCAAGCCCCTGGCCTCCTCGATGACCACGCGGCTGCACGTCGCGCGCCACCGCTTCCTCACCGACGCCGTGCACGAGCAGGGCGGCGCGATCGCCCTGCAGGTGCTGCACTCGGGCCGCTACGGCTACCACCCGTTCTCCGAGAGCGCGAGCCGCCGCAAGAGCCCCATCACCCCCTTCGCCCCGCGGGCGATGAGCACGAGCCGGGTCGACGACGTCGCCACCGCGTTCGCGAAGGCGATCGGCCGCGCCCGCGACGCCGGCTACGACGCCGTGGAGGTGATGGGCTCGGAGGGCTACCTCATCAACCAGTTCCTCGCGCCCCGCACCAACGACCGCACCGACGCCTGGGGCGGCAGCCCCGAGAAGCGGATGCGCTTCCCGATCGAGATCGTGCGCCGCGCCCGCGAGCTGGTGGGCGGCGACTTCCCGATCATGTACCGGATCTCGCTGCTCGACCTCGTGGAGGGCGGCCAGACCTGGGACGACGTGCTCGAGCTCGCCCGTCGCCTGGAGGAGGCCGGCGTGACGGTGTTCAACACCGGCATCGGCTGGCACGAGGCCCGGGTGCCCACGATCATCACCCCCGTGCCGCGCGGGGCGTTCCGCGACGCCACCGCCCGGCTCAAGGCCGCGGTGTCGGTGCCGGTGTGCGCCTCCAACCGCATCAACACCCCCGAGCTGGCCGAGGAGATCCTGGCGTCGGGGCAGGCCGACCTGGTCTCGATGGCGCGCCCGCTGCTGGCCGACCCCGACTTCGTGGCCAAGGCCGCGCGCGACGAGGCCGACCAGATCAACACCTGCATCGCCTGCAACCAGGCCTGCCTGGACCAGGCGTTCAGCAACAAGCGGGCCTCCTGCCTGGTCAACCCGCGCGCCTGCCGCGAGACGACGCTCGTGCTGGGCCCGACCCAGCGGAAGGCGGCGGTCGCCGTCGTCGGCGGGGGTCCCGCCGGGCTGGCCGCCGCCACCGCCGCGGCCGAGCGCGGCTTCGCGGTCACCCTCTTCGAGGCCGGCCCGCAGCTGGGCGGCCAGTTCCGCCTGGCCATGGCGGTGCCGGGCAAGGAGGACTTCGCCGAGACGCTGCGCTACTTCACCCGGCGCCTGGAGGTGCTCGGGGTCGACGTGCGGCTGAACACCCGCGCCGACGACGCCGCCCTCGCCGGCTTCGACGACGTCGTGCTCGCCACCGGCGTCACCCCGCGGGTGCCGGCGATCGAGGGCATCGACCACCCGAAGGTGCTGTCCTACGCCGACGTGCTGTCGGGGCGCGCGGTGCCCGGCCGCCGGGTGGCGGTGATCGGCGCCGGGGGCATCGGCGTCGACGTCAGCGGCTGGCTCACCCACACCCCGCTGGAGGGCGAGCACACCCCGGAGTCGCTGGAGACCTGGCGCGCCCGCTGGGGCGTGGCCGACGCCGCCGACCCGAGCCAGGACGCCCCCGGCGCGCTGCTCACCGCCGCGCCGCCGGCCCCGACGCGGGAGGTCGTGCTGGTGCAGCGCAAGACCGGGATGATCGGCAAGGGCCTGGGCAAGACCTCCGGCTGGGCCCACCGCGCCACGCTGAAGCAGGCCGGCGTGGAGCAGGTCTCGGGCGCCACCTACGTGCGCATCGACGACGCCGGCCTCCACCTGCTCGTGGACGGCGAACCGCGCGTCGTCGCGTGCGACCACGTGGTGGTGTGCGCCGGCCAGGAGTCGGTGCGCGACCTCGTGGCGCCGGGCCGCCACGTCGTGGGCGGGGCCGACGAGGCCGCCGAGCTCGACGCCAAGCGCGCCATCGACCAGGCCACCCGGGTGGTCGCGGCCCTCTGATCCACCTCCCGCGGCGGCCGGTGGTCGCCGGGGGGCGTTGCAACGGGAGACCTCAGCCCGCGGGGGCGGCTCCGGGGAGGAGGTCCTGGTCGGCGTCGAGGCGGCTGTCGGGCACCGGGGGCAGGCCGAGGAGGTCGAGGACCAGGTTGGCGACGTCGCCGTTGCGCACGGGCGCGGCGTCGGGGTAGGCGGGCTGGGCGGTGCCGGGGTCGACCCGGGTGGGCGAGAGCGCGTAGAGGTCGCCGGCCGGGATGCCGGGACCGGCCACGACGAAGGGGATCGTGTAGTTCTGTGGGTCGCCCGCGGCGCCGTGCTGGTCCTGCCCGCGCGGGCCGCCGTGGTCGGCGGTCACGACGAGCGCCGCACCGATGCGGCGGGCGGCGCGGGCGAGGCGGGCGAGGTCGGCGTCGGTGTCGGCGACGGCGTCGAGGTAGGACGCCGAGCCCCAGTCGTCGGCGTGGCCGGCGGAGTCGTTGTCGGGCAGGTGCACGAACACCAGGGCGGCGTCGTCGGCCCGGATCGCCTGCACCCCGGCACGCACGACCGCGTCCTGGGTGTCGAACAGCTGCGGCGCGACCGCGGCGGGCCAGGCGCGGCCCCACATCTCGAACTTCGACTTGCCCGCGATCGCGATCGACTGCCCGCCTGCCGCTGCGATGGAGGTGAACACCGACTCCACCCCGGGGAGCACGCTGCGGGGGTCGTCGCTGTTCCACGTGACGCCGTGGCCGCCGAGCGCGCCGATGATCGGGCGGCCGGTGACCATGCTGGTGTGGTTGGGCAGGGTGAGGGTCAGCTCGGTCTCGGTGCGGGCGTTGAGCGTGCCGGCCCCGTCCTGCAGCAGGCCCCACAGGGCCGGGGTGGTGTCGGGGGTGACGTACTGCGAGCCGGTGCCGTCGAGGGTCACCACGACGACGCGGTCGTAGCTCGTCGGGCCGGGGGCCGGGGTGGGGCTCGGCGCTTCCGGCGTGGGGCTCGGGGACTCCGATGTCGGCTCGGGGGACGCCGGAGCCGTCGTGCCCGGGGTGCCCGTCGTGGGGCCGGTGGGAGCAGGACCGGCGGTCGGGTCGGGCTCCTCGCCCCCGCGCGGCACGAGCAGGACGGCGGCCAGCACCGCCGCGACGACGCCCCCGGCGACCAGCGCGCGGCGCAGACCGGGCGGCGTGCTCGGCGGCCCGAGCGACCCGGGCGGCGGGGTCGGCTGGCTCACCCGCGGTTGCCCTTGAACTCGGCCAGCGGACGGAAGTCGCGGATCAGCGCCAGCACGGCGTCGTCGCGCTGGGCGGCGGAGTAGGAGTACACGGTGACGCCCCAGGTCTTGCCGGCGTAGACCAGCGCGGTCTTGTACTCGCCACTGGTGGCGAGGTAGTCCCAGCGCTGGAAGTCGCCCACCCGGCGCGGGCGCACCCCGGAGAGCTTGTTGTGGTAGCCGTAGGCCTTGCCGAAGGTGTCGAACTCCGAGAAGCCGTAGCGCACCGGGTCGCTCGGGCCGCCCGAGGCGCAGTCGTAGCGGAACCGGCGCTGACCCTCGATCCGTACGGGCAGGTCCGGGCAGTTCTCGGCGGCGAAGTCGAAGTCCGGCAGCAGGTAGCGCAGGCCGGCGGGACCGGTGGGCACGGTGCAGCCGGGCGGCGCGCTGCCGTCCCAGCAGACCCGGCCGGGCTCCTCCGGGGTGGGTGCCGGCGTCGGGTCCGGCGCCGGGGTGGTCGGGGCCGACGTGGTCGGGGAGGCGGTCGGGGAGGCGGTGGCCGGGGCCGGGTCCGTGGTGTCGGCCGCGTCAGCGCGGTCCTCCACGGCCGAGGCCGCCCCCGGCGCAGGCTCGTCGTCACCGGAGAGCAGCACGACGGCGCCGCCCACCCCCAGCAGCACCAGCACGAGGGCGAGGGCCGAGACCAGCAGGGCCTTGCCGAGCCAGGTGCGTGAGTCGGCGTCGGGCGGGGTCACGGGGACGACCGGCACCGGGCGCACCGGGGGCACCGGGGGTGCGGGCGGCAGCGCGGAGGTCCCGACGGGCGGAGGCGGCGGCACGGGCGCGGGTGGGGGCGGCGGCACGGGCGCGGGTGGGAGCGGTGTCTCGGGCGGTGTCGGGAGCGCCCCGAGCGCGGTGCCGCACTCGGTGCAGTAGGCCGCGCTGACGGGCAGGCGGGTCCCGCACTCGGTGCAGAAGCGGTGATCCATGGACGCGGCCCCCCGGCTGGTCGCGCGGCCGGCGTCGCCGCGGTTGCGCGGAGCCTACCGAGCCGCGGCCCCGCCCGCGTCCCGTGCGTCCGGGCGGCCCGGCGGCCCGGCGGCGTGCCAAGGTGGCCCCATGACGACGCCGGGTGGCACGGGGCTGGTGCGGGACCTCACCGACGAGCAGGCGCGGGCCGCGCTGGTGTGCAAGTGGGGGCTGGTCGAGCCCGACGTGCTGCCGGCCTGGGTGGCGGAGATGGACTACGCCGTCGCCGAGCCGATCATCGCCGCGCTGCAGGAGGCCGTCGCGCTGGGTCGCACCGGCTACCCCGCGTTCGCCGCCGGCGGCCGGCTCGGGGAGGCCTACGCCGGGTTCGCCGGGCGCCAGTTCGGCCACGACGTCGACCCGGGCCGGGTGATCGCCACGGTCGACGTCACCGCAGGCGTGCGGCTGGCGCTCGACGTCGTCGTGCCGCCGGGGCCGCTGGTGATGCCGGTGCCGGCCTACTCCCCCCAGCTGGCGCTGGCCTCGATGTGCGGCCGCGAGCGCCGCGACCTCCCGGTGGACCCCGAGGCGCCGCGCGCCGAGCTCGATCTCGACCGCCTGGAGCACGAGTTCGCCCGCGGTGCGCGGGTGCTGCTGCTCACCCAGCCCCACAACCCCTGGGGGCGGGTGTTCACCCGGGCCGAGCTGGAGGGGGTGCGCGACGTCGTCACCCGGCACGGGGGGTGGGTGGTGTGCGACGAGATCTTCGCCCCGCTCCCCCTGGGCGAGCACGAGCACGTGCCGTACCTGGCGGTGGAGGGCACCGCCGAGCACGCAGTGGGGATCGTGGCGGCGAGCAAGGCGTTCAACATCGCCGGCCTCAAGTGCGCCCAGGTCGTGACCGGCTCCGCCGCGCTGCACGAGCGGCTGGCGAGCGCCCCGATGGCCCGCAACGACTCCTGGTCGGTGCTGGGCGTGGAGGGCTCGGTGGCCGCCTACACCGAGGGCGACGCCTGGCTGGCCGAGGTGCGCCGCACCCTCACCGCGCGGCGCGACGAGTTCGCGGCCCTACTGGCCGCCGAGCTGCCGCTGGCGCGGATGCGGCCGCTGGAGGGCACCTACCTCGCCTGGGTGGACCTGCGCGCCTACGGCCACGACGACCCGGCCGCCCGCGCCCTGGAGATCGGCCGGCTGCAGATCTCGGCGGGCCACGACTTCCACCCCGGCCTCACCGGCCACGCCCGCATCAACATCGCCACCAGCGCCGACCGGCTCGCCGAGGTCGTGCGCCGACTGCGGCTCTCGCTGACCTGAGGTCGCCGGGCGACCCGTCAGTCGGGGGAGGTGAGCTCCATGAGTCGGCTGGGGCGGAAGCCGGGCCAGGTGGCCACGGTGCGGGCGGGGTCGAGCAGGTAGTCCAGGTCCACCTGCCAGGTGTGGCCGGTGGGGTTGCGGCGCAGGACGTAGCCCAGCCCGTGGGTGCGGTAGACGACGCCGCCGGCCGCCGCGATCGACTCCAGCAGCTGGGCGTCGACGAAGCGCCGCACGGCCCGCCAGCCGCCGACCTCGGCGAGGGTGGAGCGGGCCAGCAGCATGGTGCCGCCGGCCACGAAGGTGGCGTAGACCTCCACCGGGTGGCCGCGCTTGACCGTGAGGTCCTGGGCGGTGAGGTAGTGCAGCTCGGCCGGCATGCCCACCAGCTCGGCCCCGCTGTAGGCCCGGGCGCGCAGCAGGTCGGCGACGACGTCGGGGGCGTACCAGTCGTCGTCGTCCATCTTGAGCACGAGCTCGCCGCCGGCCGCGGTGGCGGCGGCGTGGAGGACGTCGCCGAACACGGCGTCGTCGGGATGCGGGAGCACCTGCACCGCGACGTGCGGGCCCACCGCCTCGCGCACGACGGCGGGATCGACCTCGAAGCCGTGCGGGGCGAGCACCAGCTCGAGCTCGTCGACGCCGCGCTGCCGGGCCACCTGCGCCAGCGCGTGGGGCAGCATGTCGGCGCGCTTGGTGGCCAGCAGGATGCTGACGCTGGGCTGACGCACCCCGGCGAGGGCGTCGAAGGCGGCGTGGCGCAGCAGCAGGCTGTGCTCCTCGCGCGCCAGCGGGTCGGTGAGGTCCACGGGCGCGGCGAGCAGGTCGCGCACGGCGGCGGGCACGGTGGCGGGGGCGGCGGCCGCCACGGCGGCCTCGGCCACCACCGGCACCCCGGCGAGCGCGAAGGCCGGCACCGCGGCGGTGACGGCGGCCGGCCAGGCGCCCACCCGCACCCCGGCGGCGGAGCGCAGGGCGTCGATCAGCACCGGGCCGACGTCCTGCCGCAGGTCCAGCGCGGCGGCCTCGACGACGGGCTCGGTGGCGGTGGCGGTGAAGCCGATGGGGTTGATCAGGCGCACGTCGAGGTCGAGCGTGCCGCCCTCGCGGGGCGCGGCCCAGGGGCCGCCCCACACGAGCTGGCGACCGAGCTCCTCGAGCACCGCCGCGACCTCCACGACCGTGCCGGGGGCGAAGCGCAGGATCAGCCAGTACCCGCCGGCGGCGGCCCGCGAGCGCACCGCGGCCAGCGGCGGCCACTCCGGGCGCGGCTGGAGCAGCAGCGCGCCGCGGTGGGAGGCCACGAACACCCCCAGCACGCCGGTGCGCACCCCGGCCAGACCGGGACCGAGCCCACCACCGGGGGCCTGCCGCAGCGCCAGCACGTCGGGCAGCACGACGGCGACGCGCGGCCGCTCACCGGCGTCGAGCACCTCCCCGGGCCGCCACAGGACGGCCTCGGCGTGCTGGGCCAGGAACGTCGTGACCGGCTTGGGCAGGGCGTCGTCGGGCCCGCTCACGGGTCCATCCTCACGCGGCGCACGAGCGGGCGCGGCGCCTGCGGCAGCCAGGTGTGCACGACGTGGTCGACGATGTGCACCCCGGGCGGCGCCTGGATGCGCACCAGGCCCTCCACGGTCTCCCCGCGGCCCTCCATCAGCGCCCGGTACACCTGCCACTCGCGGCGCTTGCGGGGCACCCGGGAGTTCTCGAAGTCGGCCACCGAGGTCCAGTGGGCGAACTCGTCCTCCTCGATCCACTTCAGCTCCACGACCAGGCCCTCGGGGGCGACGATGCGCTGGCTGGTGGCGGGGAACTCGCGCACCTCCCACTCGAAGGCCTTCACGAAGGTGAAGTCGGCACCCATGGGGTAGATCCACGGCTCGAGGAACCGGAAGCCCAGGTCGAGCCAGGCCTCGGAGTCGCTGACGATCGAGAGCGGGTGGCGCGGGATCGCGACGACCGCGCCGGAGTTCTCCAGCTGCCAGGCCAGGTCGTGCAGCACCCCGACGCCCTCGGGGGTGAGCACCATGTCGCCGTCCCACTTCATCGAGTAGGTGGTGCGGACGTGGGAGAAGGACCAGTTGTAGAAGTGGGTCAGGGAGTGCACCGAGTGCGGCTCGGTGGCGAGGTGCTCCTGCCCGGCCCGCGACACGCGGTGGGGGTAGACCAGCCCGGTGTAGCGCTCGGCGGCGCCGCACTCGGCGGCCACGCGGGCCCCCACCTCGGCGGTGCCGTCGGTGGAGAGGTTGTCCACGAGCACCACGTGGTCGGCGGCCGCCAGCATCGGCGGCAGCACCCACGGCAGGTTGCGCGCCTCGTCCTTGACCCGGAACACGCAGGTCAGGCCAGGACGCAGCCGACCCCACTCGGCGACGTGGTTCCAGGGCCAGCGGACGTCGTACTCCGCCAGGCCCTCCTCGCAGGCGATGTCGGCGCCGCGCACCGCCATGCCTCAGGCCCTCCCCGGGCGCCGCAGCACGCGCCGCAGCCAGCCGCGTACCCGGGCGGGCACGAGCGCCCGCACGCCGTGCGGCAGCCGCTGCGCCCCGCGGCGCACGACGACGGCCGAGGCCGCGCCCGCCTTCTCGCCCTCGAGGCGGCCCTCGCGGTGGGAGGCCAGGGCGGTGCTGGCCGAGATCGCCTCGGCCTCGTCGTAGAGGGTGCCGTAGGCGGCGCGCAGCTGGTCGAGGACGTCGTGCACGGCCGGCACGTCGCCGTCGGGGTCGGCGAGCCGGTCGAGGTGCTGCCAGGCCTCCTCGGCGATCTCGCGCAGCCGCGCGGGCACCTCGAGGTCGTCCCAGGTCAGCTGCACGCGGCGCAGGTTGGGGTCGATGAAGGAGTGCACCGCGCGGATGTCGTTGGCCTGGGCGGTCTGCACGGCAGCGAGGTCGAAGGCCTGGCCGAGGCCGAAGACCGGCACGGTCCAGTCGTGCAGCATGTCGCCGTAGCGCACGAACGCCCGGGCCGAGCCGCGGGTGGCGCGCTCGGTGTGCAGCATCATGTTCACCCATGCGGCGGTGCGCTGGACCTCGCCGAACTTGGCGGCGTAGTAGCGCTGCTTGCTGCCCACGACCTCGGTGACCGGGCGCAGCATCGTGACGTAGGTGGGGGTGGCGTCGCAGCGCAGCGCGGCCGAGCGCCACAGCCCGAGGAACCACGACAGCCGCGGGTCCTTGATCACCAGCTCGGGACCACCGGCCTCGAACTGCCCGGCCAACCAGTCGTGCAGCCGCCCGCGCAGCGGCTCCAGGTTGGCCAGCCTGCCGGCCTCGAACCAGGCCGCGGGGCGGGCGTCGGAGACCTGCACCCGGCAGCGCTGCAGCAGCTCGTCGTGGAAGTCGACCACCCACTGCGGCTCGCCGAACCCCTTGGGGTTGGTCTCGTCGGCCTGCACCTCGGGCTGCGGCACGTGCATGCCGAGGGTGCGCAGCGTGCCGGCCATCGTGCTCGTGCCGCTGCGACCCGAGCCGACGACGAACACCACCCGGCGCTTGATCGGCGGCGAGGCGGAGGCGTCCACGGGGGTCACGCTAGCGGCCCCGCGGCGTGCGGAGTCGCCTCGGCCGCAGCGGTGGGCCCGCCCGGCTTGTCACCCGGCTTGTCACCCGGCTTGTCTCCGAGCGCCCCCTCGATGCGCGCCCACGCCTCCTCGCTGCTGACGGCGGGCCCGGTGGCTCGCGGATATCCGCGGGGGCGCACCTGCTCGGCCGGCCCGAAGCCCGCCTCGCGGCCGGTGAGGTCCTGCGCCCCCGCGATCGCGGCGATCACCTCGTCCAGGTCCTCGCCGGGCCGCGCCACACGGCGGGCACGGTTCAGCGCGGCGGTGCGCACCAGCCGCGCCACCGAGCCGTCCTTGAGGTGCAGGCGGCGCAGGCCGTCGTGGGTGTGCTCGAGGTGCAGCAGCTGCTTCTCCAGCGTCAGCCGGCGGGGGGCGAAGCGCACCCCCGGCAGCCAGAGTCGGAACGCGGCGCCGGTGTCCTGGGCCGCCAACGACTCCGGGGTGTCCTCGAGCAGGCGCACCCGCGGCTCGTGGGCGTAGGTGGCGTGCACGACGCGCAGGTCGTAGCGGTCGTCGAGCACCGGCGCGCGGCCGTCGTCGAGGCTGCTCCAGTCGCCGAGCAGCAGCACCTGCACGTCGGTGAGGGAGCCCACCAGCACCGAGTCGACCAGCGCGCGCACCTCCAGGGCCTCGTGACCGCGGGCGTCGACGACCACCTCGAGGTAGGGCACGGGGTAGGACCGACCGCGCCGGCGCTTGGAGCGCAGCGCGGGCGAGAAGGCGGCGTGGAAGGGGTCGTTGTAGGTGTTGACCCGCTCGCGCCGCGACATCACGTGGGTGGGCCCCAGGTGCCAGGACCCCGCCTCGTGGTCGGGGATGAACACCGCTCCGGCGCGGGCCAGGGCGGCGCCGAGGGCGATGTCCTCGCCGAGTCGCAGCGAGGTGTCCATGCCGCCGGCGGCGAGGTAGAGCTCGCGGCGCACCGACGCCGTCGCGCCGGTGTGGGTGCGCAGCGCCATCCAGCCCGCCTGCGTGAGGTCGTCGGTGGCCTCGTAGATCTCATCGACCCAGGTGTGGCCGACCCGCTCCTGGTCGGCGAACCAGTCGGCGGCCCGACCGGCCACGACCTGCGCGTGCACCCGGGCGGGGTCCAGCTCCAGCACCGGGGTGGGGTCGACGAACCACTTGTCGCCCAGCACGGCGGCGTGGTCGATCAGGTGGTGCCAGCGCAGCTGGGCCTCCATCTGGGTGGGCTCGGCCAGCATGTCGGCGTCATACCAGTGCAGGACGTCGCCCTCGGCCGCCAGCGCCCCGGTGTGGCAGGCGTTGGCGCGGCCCCAGCCCTCGGTGACCTCCACGATCCGGGTGCGCTCGGGGCGCAGCTCGGGCAGCGTGAGCGGCACCGGCCCGTCGTTGACCACCAGCACCTCGAGCAGGTGGGCGGGGTAGGTCTGCGCGGCGAGCCCGGCCAGCACGGTGGGCAGCAGCGCGCCGGCGTTCCAGGCCGGGATGACGACGCTGAGCGCCAGCGTCGGCTCCCAGGAGCCGAGGGCCGGCGGGGTGAGCACCCGCCACTCGTTGCGGCGGATCCGGGGCTGGTTCACACGACCTCCTCGGCGGGGCTGGCGGGGCTGGCGGGACGGGGGCTGCCGGCGGACCCGGGGGGCACGCGGGTGAGGTAGCCGACGCCGCCGGCGGCGAGCACCGCCTGCCAGCCGCCGTGCTCGCGCAGCGCGGCGGCGCGCACCAGCAAGGGCCGCCCGGCCAGCGCCGCGACGGCGTCGGCGGGGGCGAGCGCGCACTCGGCGGGCTGGTCGGGCGTGGCGGCGCCGACGACGTCGGCGCCGGAGTACTGCAGCGCGAGCAGCAGCGCGTCGCGCAGGCCCGGACCCACGGGGGCCCCGGGGAGCTCGGACTCGACGAGCACGACGTCGGGCTCCGCGTGGCGCACGCCCGCGGCGTCGGCGAGCCGGGCCCGCCAGGCGGCCGTGCCGTGGGTGCGCAGCGCGTCGGTGCGCACCTGCACCGAGTGGGCCTCGCGGACGTCGTCGTCGGCGAGGTCGGGCTCGCCGAAGGCCCCGCCCACCAGCGGCACCCCGGCCATGGCCAGCGCGGCGACGCGGCGCGGGTCGTCGGGGGGCCCCACGCGCACCCCGCGCAGGGCGCGGTCGCCCGGCCCGGGCGGCAGGTCGGCCAGTGCGACGACGGGGCCGGCGGCGTCCCGGCGGAACCCGACGGGGCGGTGGCGGCCCTCGTCGAGGGGGTCGGCGCCCAGGGAGTCGGCGCGCAGCACCGCCGGGACGCGGCCGGTGACGGCGGCCTCGGCCGGCTCCGGCTGATTCGCGGCTTCCGCGGGGAGGAGCAGCACGTCGGCGGGGCGCTCGGCGTCGGGGTCGTAGGCGGGGGTGGCGGTGGGGTCGACCGGCGGCACCACGGCGCCGGCCACCCGCACCCCGAGGGGGCCGGCCGGACGCGGCTCGGGGGCGCCGGGGCTCACCGCGGCCCGGGCGAGGGCGAGCAGCACGGGAGCGGCGTCGGTGCGGGCGGCGAACTCCAGCCGGGTGATGTCGGGGCCCGCGTCGAGGTCGCGCACGGGCGGCCACCCGGGCCGGCCGCGCACGAGCAGCGGACCCGCCCCCGGCGCGACGACGCCGACGTGGCGGGCGCCGCCCACGCGCGCGCAGCGCGAGACCAGCCGCCGCAACTCCTCGGCGTCGCGGGCCACCAGCAGCAGGGTGCGCACCGGGCCCTCGAGGTCCTCGGGCCGGGGATCGCCGGGGGCGCCCTGGCGCACGGCGGCCGCGATGGCGGCGTCGCCCCCGGCGGCCACGAGGTCGAGCGGCACGGGCGTGAGCACCCAGGCGGGGGTGCGGACGCCGTCGAGGGCGGCGACCACGAGGCGGGCCAGCGCCGCGGGGTCGATCGACGCGGACTCGCTCGACGCTGCGGGGCCTGCGGACATAGGCCCTAACTTAGAGCGCGTGATCGAGATCCGGGTCAAGGGCGGCGAGCCGCGGGCCGAGCAGTGGCGCGCGGCACTCCCGGGTCACCGGGTGCGGGCCAGCCGGGGCGGGCCGGCCACCCGCCCGCCGGGGCCGCGCCCCGACGTCGTCGTGACGGTGGACCGGTTCGTGAAGCCGCCCACCTGGGACTGGGTCGAGCCCCTCGTGGCGGCCCTGGAGGCCAGCGGCGCCGACGCCGTGCAGTGCCCGATCGTCGACGCCGCCGGCCTGCTGGTCTCCCCCGCCCGGCCCGGCGAGCCGGTCTCGGCGATCGAGGACCTCGACGGCGTCGCGCTGCCCGAGCACTTCGCCGGGGTCGAGGCCCGGCGCCGCGGCACCGACGGTCCGGCGGTGCTCACCACTGCGGTGTGGCTGCCGCGCCTCGAGGCCGCGGGCGACGACGGCCTGCAGGCGCCGCAGGGCCCGGCCTGGGACGCCTGGCGCGCCCCGGTGGCCCCGCTGGTCGCGGGCGGGGGCGCGCTGCGCTGGTCGATCGACATCGCCGCGCACGCCAAGCCCGCCGGCCGCACCTGGGGCGACTGGCACTTCGCCCGGTCCCTGGGGCGGGCGCTCGCCGGCCTCGGCGACCAGGTCGTGATCGACCACACCGACACCCGCGACCGGCCCGGGCGCGCCGCGCAGACCGACGTCGTGCTCGTGATCCGGGGGCTCGACCGGGTCGCGCCGCTGCCCGGCACGGCCAACCTCGTGTGGGTGATCAGCCACCCCGACGACGTCACCGCCGAGGAGCTGGCCGGCTTCGACGCCGCCTTCGCCGCCTCCCCCACCTGGGCCGCCGCCCACGGCGCCACCCCGCTGCTGCAGTGCACCGACGCCACCCGGTTCCGTCCGGACGTCGCGCCCCGCACCCTCGGACCCGGCGCACTGTTCGTGGGCCACGCCCGCGGCGGCATGCGCCCGGTGGTGGCGGCGGCGCGCGAGGCCGGCGTGCCGCTCACCGTGGTCGGCACCGGCTGGGAGGAGCTCGGCGTGCCCGCCGCGGCGTCGTACCTGCCGAACGAGGACCTGCCCGGCGCCTATGCGGGGGCGCCGGTGGTGCTCAACGACCACCACGCCGACATGGCGGCGGCCGGGTTCGTGTCCAACCGGGTCTTCGACGTGCTGGCCTGCGGCGGCCGGCTGCTCACCGACCCCGTGGCGGGCCTCGCGGACGCCGACCCCGCGCTGGCGCAGGTGCCGACGTGGACCGGCCCGGACGACCTCGCGGCCGCCGTCGCGGACCCCGCCCGCTGGCCCGACGACGACGCCCGGCGCGCGCTGGCGCGCCACGTCGTGGCCGAGCACTCCTTCGACGCTCGCGCCCGGGTGCTCCGCGCCGCCGCCGCGGCCCTCGTAGACTCCCCCGCGTGACCCAGGCCGAGACGATCACGCCGGACCCGGCGATCCCCCTCCCGCCCTACACCCTGCGGATGGGCGGCAAGCACTTCAAGAACGACGTCGACTTCGTCGCCGCCGGCGTCCGCGACGCCCGGATGCTGCGCTCCCGCACCGGCATGGGCCGGCGCAAGCGGGTCCTGGACTGGGGCTGCGGCGCGGGGCGGCTCGCCATCGGCATCAAGCACCTGATGGGGCACGTGGAGGACTACCACGGCGTCGACATCCAGCCGCCGCTGCTGAACTGGGCCAAGGAGAACCTGGGCGACGAGCACACCCGCTTCACGCTGGTCGACGCCCACAACGCCCGCTACAACCCCGACGGCGAGTCGCACTTCGAGATCCCCGCCGACCCCGGCAGCGTCGACGTGCTCTACGCCTACTCGGTGTTCAGCCACATGCTCACCCACGACATCGCGGGCTACGGCGCCACCATCGCCTCGATCCTGGCGCCCAAGGGCAAGGCGATGATGACCGCGTTCGTGGAGGAGGACGTCCCGGACTGCGTGGAGAACCCCACCGACTACCTCAAGCTGGAGTGGAAGGGCGCGCTGCACTGCGTGCGCTTCGAGCGCCACTTCTTCGAGCGCACCCTGTGGGACGCCGGCCTGGCGGTGGAGGAGTTCGTCTACGGCCGCGAGACCGACGGCCAGTCGCTCTACGTCTTCCGCCGGCGATGAGCCCGGCCGAGGCCGAGCTGGAGCGGCTCCGCGAGGAGAACGCGGCGCTGCGGGCGCGGGTGGCCAAGCTGCGCAAGCGCAGCGGCGGGGAGGACCTGTCCTACCTGTTCGTGCTCACCTACGGCCGCTCCGGCTCCACCCTGGTGAGCGGGCTGCTCAACCGGATCCCCGGCTACCTCATCCGCGGTGAGAACCTCAACGCCGTGCACCACCTCTACCAGTGGCACACCAAGCTCGTCGAGGGACGTGCGAAGGGGCCCGCGGCGTCGTTCCGCACCCCCACCCACCCGTTCTTCGGCATCGGCGACGTGCCGCTGGACAAGTCGATCGCCGGCGCCCGCCGCCTGGCGCTGGACACCGTGCTGCGCCCCCTGGCCGACACCCGCGTGACCGGCTTCAAGGAGATCCGCTGGTACGCCACCGACATGCCGGCCTACACCGCCTGGCTGCGCGAGGTCTTCCCCGGCGCGCGGTTCCTCGTGAACACCCGCCACCAGCCCGACGTCCTCAAGAGCAAGTGGTGGGCCACCGGCACCGAGGAGGAGCGCGCCCACAAGGCCACCCACCTCGCCGACGTCGAGTCCCGCATCCTGGCCTGCGCCGAGGGCCTGGGCGAGGCCGCCTACCGGGTGCACTACGACGACTTCGTGGCCGACCCCACCGTGCTGCGCGGCATGTACGACTGGCTCGGCGAGCCCTGGGACGAGGCGGCCGTGCGCGCGACCCTCGAGGTGCGCCACTCCGTCTGACCCTCCCGGCCGGTCCGTGGTCGCCGGGGGAACGTTGCAACTAGCGAAATATGCAGGGTCCGCGATGGGTGCCGCGGTCTGGTCTGCACATTCCGCTAGTTGCGATTGGGAACGGCGACCACGAGGTAGTCCAGGTCCGCCCAGCGGTCCGTCGACCGCAGTGGGCGCCAGTCCTGACGACGCCCGGCCACGTCGTCGGCCCGAGGCTGTGGTCGCCCGTGGATCTCCAGGACACGCCACCGCGCGACCGCGAGGACACGGCTCCACGACGACAGTTCCGGGGCGATCTGGAGGCTGATCCGACCGCTGACGACCGACCCGCGCTCCGGGACGACGTCGGAGTCGAACACCGTGTGCTGTCGGTACATCCGCAGCCCTCGGCTTTCGATGCAGGTGTGGCCCTCGGTGTCGACGAGGACTCCCGTCACCTCGTACCGAGCGTCGTGCCCCGCGTAGGTGAGCGCATCCACGGGCGCGTCCGCGGGCGATCGAAGGCGGAGCCGGTCCGTGCGTGAGTAGCCGAACTCGAGGGCGAAGGCCCGCTCCTGCCCGACCTCAAACCCCTCGAGCGAGCCGTCCTCCAGCAGCCACGACCGCAGCCCCAGCCGGAAGGGTCCGGCCGCCCCAGGAACGGCGACCACGGCTCAGCCGCGGCTGCGGGGCTGGGCGGCGATGACGCGGGAGTACCAGTGGTACGAGCGCTTGGGGGTGCGCACGAGGGAGTCGAAGTCGACGTGCACCAGGCCGTAGCGCTCCCGGAAGCCGCCGGTCCACTGGAAGCTGTCGAGGAAGCTCCAGACGTAGAACCCGCGCACGTCGACACCGCGCTGCGCGGCCGCGGAGACCGCCTCGAGGTGGCCGGCGAGGTAGTCGACGCGGGCGGCGTCGTCGATGACCCCGCCGGGACCGGGGCCGGTGTCGTAGGAGGCCCCGCACTCGGTGATGACGATCGGCGGGAGGGCGTTGCGGAAGCGGGCGCGCAGGGTGATCAGCCATTCCCGCAGCGCGTCGGGCACGACCGCCCAGCCGGCGTCGGTCTCGGGGTAGCCCACGGTCTGCAGGAAGCGGAACGGCAGCGGGGCGCCCTCCTCGGCCGCGGCCACGCGCATCGGCCGGTAGTAGCTGACGCCGTAGAAGTCCAGCGGCTGGCGGATCTCGGCGAGGTCCCCGGGCTGGATCAGCTCCTCCACCAGCGGCATCAGGTCGGCCGGGTACTGCCCGAGCAGCATCGGCTCGAGGAACATGCCGTTCCACAGGGCGTCGAAGAGCTTGGTGGCACCGACGTCGGCGGGGTCGTCGCTGGCCGGCCACATCGGGGCGTGGAAGTTGGCGCACCCCACCGCGACGACGCCGGCCTGGCGCAGCGCCACCGTCGCACGGCCGTGGGCGAGCAGGAGGTGGTGGGCGACGTGAAGGGAGTCCAGGCCGAGCCGCCGTCCGGGGGCGTGCTGGCCGGTGGCGTAGCCCTGCATGGTCTCGACGTTGGGGGCGTTGACCGGCACCCAGCTGGCCACGCGGTCGCCGAGGCGGTCGGCCATCACGTAGGCGTAGTCGGCGAACTCCTCGATGGTGGCGCGGTTGAGCCAGCCGCCGTCGTCCTCCAGCCGCTGCGGGAGGTCCCAGTGATGCAGGGTGACCATCGGCGCGATGCCGGCCTCCAGCAGGCCGTCGACGAGGCGGTCGTAGAAGTCGAGACCGGCCTGGTCGACGGTGTCGGGGCCGTCGGGCTGCACCCGCGCCCACGACGTCGAGAAGCGGTAGCCGGTCACGCCGAGTCGCTTGAGCAGGGCGAGGTCGCCGCGCACGTGGTGGTAGTGGTCGGCCGCGACCGCCGGGCTGTCGCCGCCGGTACGCCGCACGAACGGGTCCCACACCGTCTCGGCGCGACCGCCGGCCGCCCCTTCCGTCTGCAGCGCCGAGGAGGCCACGCCGAGCACGAAACCGGGCGGCAGCTGGGGGACGTATCCGGTGACCTGTCCGGAGCTGCGGCGCGACACGGGACAATCCTGCCCATGAGTGTGGAGATCCGCCGCGGAACGTCCCGGTTCGTCGAGCGCGAGCCCGGCCGGCTGAGCCGGCACGCCTTCTCCTTCGGCTCGGTCTACGACCCCGAGCGGCTGCGGTTCGGGCCGATGGTCTGCCACGACGACCACCTCCTCGGCGACGGTCGCGGCTTCGAGGCCCACCGCCACTCCGGGCTGGTCATCGTCACCTACGTCGCGTCCGGGGCGCTGGCGCACACCGGCGACGACGGCGTCACGACCGTCGTGCAGCCGGGTCGGCTCAGCGTCACGCGCACCGGCGACGGCACGACCCACAGCGAGATCGCCGCGGCACCGCAGACCCGGTTCGTGCAGGTGTGGCTGGCCGACGACGCCCCGCCCGACGCGCCGACCTACGCCGTCTCCGAGGCCGCCGACTGGGCCGAGGCCACCGAGGTCGTGCCCGGCGCGCGGCTGCGGGTCGTGGACCTCGCCTCCGGCGGCGCGAGCACGGTCGAGCTGCCCCGCGCGGCCTTCGTGCACGCCTACGTGGCCCGCGGCGCGCTGCTGCGCAACTCCCTGGCCGAGCCGCTCGCCGAGGGCGACGCCTTCGAGCTGGCCGACGTGCCCGCGGAGATGCCGCTGGAGCCGCTCGCCGCCGGCGTCCCGACCACGCTGCTGATCTGGGAGTTCGACGCCGACCGGGTGCCCCACCCGCCCGCCTGACCCACCGGCCTGACCTGCGCGCGCGGGCTCGACAATTCGTCAGGTACCTGACGAATTGTCAGCGGCCCGCACCCACCCGGGGGCTGGGGATTCAGGGCAGCAGGACGGTGAGCGCGCCGGGGCGCACCTCGGCGACGGCGGGGGCGGCGTCGCGGGCGGGGAGGTGACCCAGCGACTCACCGTCACCACCCACCGGCACCGGGCCGCGGGCGCCGTCGGCGTGCACCTCGATGCGCCGGCCCCGCAGCACGGTGACCTCGGGCCGGTGCACGTGCTCGCCGCCGTAGATCGTGGGCAGCGCCCGGATGAGGGTGAGCTTGGAGCTGGCCTCGATGAGGATCACCTCCAGCAGCCCGTCGTCGACGACGGCGCCCGGGGCCACCTTCATGCCCTTGCCGTAGAAGGCGGAGTTGGCGAGCACGATGTTGGACGCCGCCACCTCGTGCGCTTCACCGTCCACCACCACCCGGGCACGCGCGGGCCGGTAGGTGGCCAGCGCGCGCAGGGCGGCGTAGGGGTACTGGGTGGCCTTGGGGAGGCGGTGGGCACCGTCGACGATCTCGGCGGCGCGGGCGTCGACACCGGCGTACACCGAGCCCGCGACAAGCCGCTCGGGCGCGCCGGGCAGCTGCCAGGAGATGAGGTCGACCGGCCGCGGCGCGCCCGTGAGCAGCACGCGGGCCTGGCCCTCGGCGTCGTCGGGGATGCCGAGCATCCGGGCGAAGTCGTTGCCGCGGCCCGCGGGCACGAGCGCCAGCGTGCCGCCGGCGGCGGCGACCGGGCCGGCGAGGGAGGCGAGCATGCCGTCGCCGCCCACCGACACCACGACCCGCCCGGCGGCGACGGCGTCGGCCACGAGCTGCGCCATCGCGGCGGGGCCGGGCGAGTAGGTGACCTCGACGTCGGCGCCGGCCTCGCGCAGCGCGCGGGCCACCGGCACGACGGCGCCGGGGGCGGCCCCGCCACCGGAGGCGGGGTTCACGAGGAACGCGAAGGAACGGGCGCTCATGGGATGAGCACCCCCGGGTTGAGGATGCCGGTGGGGTCGAGGTCGGCCTTCACCGCCCGCAGCACCGAGGTGCCGAGCGCGCCCACCTCGGCCCCGAGCCAGGGCTTGTGGTCGGTGCCCACCGCGTGGTGGTGAGTGATGGTGGCGCCGGCCGCGACCAGCGCGTCGCCCACCGCCGCCTTGGCCGCCAGCCACTGCGGCAGCGGGTCGGCCGCGGCGCGCGTCGCGACGGTGAAGTAGAGCGAGCAGCCGGTCTCGTACACGTGCGAAATGTGGCACAGCACGAGCGCGCCGTCGCCCAGCGACTCCGCCAGCGCGGTGCGGACGCCGGCGTAGACGGCGTCGCGGTTGCTCCAGAAGGTGGCGGTCTCCATGGTCTCCACGAGCACCCCGACGTCGAGCAGGGAGTCGCGCAGGTAGGGCGCGTCGAAGCGGCCGTGGGCCCACGCCTCGCCGGGACCGGTGCCGAGCGGGGTGCCGCCGAGGGCGGTCAGCGCCGCGGTGACGCGCTCGCGCTGCGCAGCCACGGCCTCGTCGGTGCCCTCGTAGCCGTTGATCATCAGGCAGCCGCCGGCGGGGGCCGCGGCGTCCTCGTCGGCGCCGATCGCGTCGGGCCGGGCGAGGTTGATCGCGGTCTCGTTCTCGTCCGAGAGCCGCAGCACGGTGGGCGCGAGGCCGCCCTGCACCAGCGTGCGGACGGCGTCGGCACCGGCGTCGAAGGAGGGCCAGTGCCAGCCCTCGTAGACCTTCTCGGCCGGCAGGCGACGCACCCGCACGGTGAGCTCGGTGATGACGCCGAGGGTGCCCTCGGAGCCGAGCACCAGCTGGCGCAGGTCGGGTCCGGCGGCGGTGGCGGGGGCGACGCCGAGGCGCCACTCGCCGCGGGGCGTGGCCAGCCGCAGCCCCACCACGAGCGCGTCGAAGCGGCCGTAGCCGGCGCTGGACTGCCCGCTGGACCGGGTGGCGGCGAACCCGCCGAGGGTGGCGTGCTGGAAGGACTGCGGGAAGTGGCCGATCGTGAGGCCGTGCTCGGCGAGCAGCGCCTCGGCCTCGGGGCCGCGCAGGCCGGGCTCGAGGGTGGCGGTCATCGAGACGGGGTCGACGGCGAGCAGCCGCTTGAGGCGCACCAGGTCCAGGCACACGACGCCGGCGAAGCCCTCGCGTCGTGCCACGAGACCACCGGTCACCGAGGTGCCGCCCCCGAAGGGCACGACCGCCACGTGGTGCGCCACGGCCCAGGCCAGCACCGCCTCGACGTCGTCGTGGCTGCCGGGGCGCACGACGGCGTCGGGGGCGTCGGTGAGGTCGCCGGCGCGGGCGCGCAGCAGGTCGGGGGTGGACTTGCCGCGGGTGCGCAGGCGGCGCACGGCGTCGTCGAGCAGGACGTGTTCGGCCCCGACGCGTGCGCGCAGCTCGGCCAGCGCGGCCGCGGGCAGCCCGCAGGGCGGCAGCGGCGCGTCGACGACGACGGCGCGCTCGCTCAGCTCGCCGAAGGCGAACTCCACCAGGCCGCGGGTGGCCTCGGGCAGGGCACCGGCCCGGGCGGGATCGCCCCAGCGGAGCGGGTGCATCTCGGTCTGCTCGACCGCGGGGTACTGGCTCATGCGTTACAGTGTGACATATGACGTCACTTCGTCACATGGATGCGGAGCAGGAGCCGCCGACCGAGCCGCGCGAGGCCTACCTCGACGCCGCCCGGGAGTGCGTGCTCGACCTCGGCTGGCGCCGCACCACCCTCACCGAGGTGGCCCGCCGCGCCGGCGTCTCACGGATGACGATCTACCGCACCTGGGCCGACCGACCCGCCCTGCTGGCCGACCTGCTCACCCGCGAGTGGACGGCGGTCGTCGACGCCACCGCCCCCGACGCCGCGCGGGCGGACGGGCTCGTCGACCGGCTCGTGGCGGCCGTGCGCGCGCTGCGCGGCAACGAGCTGTTCGTGCGCATCGTCGAGCTCGACCCCGAGGTGCTGCTGCCCTACCTCACGAGCCGCCGGGGCCGCTCCCAGCAGCACCTGATCGACCTGCTCGAGGCCGCCGTCGCCGCCGGCCAGGCCGCGGGTGAGGTGCGGGCCGGCGACCCCGCCGTGATCGCCCGCGCGCTGGTGCTGGCCGGCCACGGGTTCGTGCTCTCCATGCACACGATGATCGACGGGCCCGGCGGCCCGGTGTCCGCCGCCGCCCTCGAGGCAGAGCTGCGCCTGCTCATCACCCGGGCTCTGGCCCCGTGAGCGCCGCGACCGCCCGCGCCGCGGGCCGGAGCGACGGCACCGAGGCGCGCCTGGTCGCCGGGCTCGGCGGCGCACCGGACGACGTCGACGTCGTCGTGATCGGCCTGGGCATCACCGGCGCCGGGGTGGCGCTCGACGCCGCCACCCGCGGCCTGTCGGTGCTCGCGGTCGACGCCCACGACGTCGCGTTCGGCACCTCGCGGTGGTCCTCCAAGCTGGTGCACGGCGGCCTGCGCTACCTCGCGAACGGCCAGCTCGGCGTGGCCCACGAGAGCGCACTGGAGCGCGGGGTGCTCATGGAGGTCACCGCCCCGCACCTCACCCGCGCGATGCCCTACGTCGTGCCGCTCACCGCCGACGCGCCCTGGATCAACCGCACGCTCACCCGCGTCGGGCTGCGCGCCGGCGACCTGCTGCGCCGCGGAGCCCGCACCTCCGCCGACACCCTGCCCCCGCCGCGGCGGCTCTCCGCCACCGAGGCGCTGCGACTCGCCCCCGTGCTGCGCCGCTCCGGGCTGCGCGGCGCCCTGCTGTCCTGGGACGGCCAGCTCGAGGACGACGCCCGGCTCGTGCTCGCCGTCGCCCGCACCGCCGCGGCCCACGGCGCCGCGGTGCACACCCGCGCCCGCGTGCTCGGCATCGCGGGCGCGCCGGGCCGGCACGAGGTACGGCTGCGCGACGAGCTCACCGGCACCGAGCACGTCGTGCGCGCCCGCGCCGTCGTGAACGCCGCCGGGGTCTGGGCCGGCGACCTCGCCCCCGACATCGCCCTGCGCCCCAGCCGCGGCACCCACCTGGTGCTGCGCGCCGAGGCGCTGCCCGGCCTGGGCGCGGCGGTGTTCGCCCCCGTGCCGGGCAGCACCAGCCGGTTCGTGATGGTGCTGCCCCAGCCCGACGGCACCCACTACGTCGGCCTCACCGACGAGCCCGTCACCGGCCCCGTGCCCGACGTCCCGGAGCCCACCGAGCCCGAGATCGGGTTCCTGCTCGACGTCGTGAGCGCGACGGTCGACCGACCGCTGCGCCGCAGTGACGTCGTCGGGGCCTTCGCCGGGCTGCGACCCCTGCTCGACGGCGCCGACGGCAGCACCGCCGACCTCTCCCGCCGCCACGCCGTGGTGACCGGTCCGACCGGCGTGACCACCGTGGTCGGCGGCAAGCTCACCACCTACCGCCGGATGGCGCAGGACACCGTCGACGCCGTGCTGGCCGCCCGACCCGAGCTCGCCGCGCGGGCCACCGGACCGTGCATGACGGCGTCGCTGCCCCTGCTCGGCGCGGCGTCGCGCGAGGAGCTGGCGCGCAGCGAACAGCCCGCCCGGCTCGTGCGCCGCTACGGCACCGAGGCCGCGCTGGTGCTCGCCACCGCTCGCGCCACCACCGGACTCGACGACGACGCCCTGCTCGCCCCGATCGCCGAAGGCGTGCCGACCTGCCTCGCCGAGCTGGTCTTCGGGGTCACCCACGAGGGCGCCGCCGACGTCGCCGACCTCCTCGAGCGCCGCACCCGCATCGCCCTCGTGCCGGCCGACGCCGACCTCGCCCGCCCCGCCGCCCTGCAGGCCCTGGCCGCCGTGGGTCGCCGCTGAGCGTCGTCACAAGCATTCGACAGGCGAATCCGCCCGATCGGCATGCCGAATGCTTGTGACGACGGACCCCGCGGGGCACCGATGAATCCGGGGGCCGAGGACGGTCGGTGGTTCGATGGGCCCGGACCAGGAGGTCCCGGGCGGAACGGAGCAGGCATGGACGACACCGGCACGACGAGCGACCCGCGCGCGGCGCTGGGCGACTTCGACACCCTCACCGCCACCTACCAGCGGGAGCTGCTGGCGCACTGCTACCGCATGAGCGGCTCGCTGCACGAGGCCGAGGACCTGGTGCAGGAGACGCTGCTGAGGGCCTGGCGGGCCAGTGACCGCTTCGAGGGCCGCAGCTCGGTGCGCACCTGGCTCTACCGGATCGCCACCAACGTGTGCCTCACCAACCTCGAGGGGCGACCACGCCGGCCGCTCCCGGCCGGGCTCGGCACCCCCGACCAGCCGGCCGGCGACGCCCTGGAGGAGAACCACGAGATCCCGTGGCTGGAGCCGGTGCCCGACGCCGCCGTGGTGGTGGCCGAGCGCGACACCCTGCGGCTGGCGTTCGTGGCCGCGCTGCAGCACCTCCCGGCCCGCCAGCGCGCGGTGCTGATCCTGCGCGACGTGCTGCGCTGGAGCGCCGCCGAGACCGCCGAGGCGCTGGAGACCACCGCGGCCGCCGTCAACAGCGCGCTGCAGCGCGCCCACGCCCAGCTGGCCCAACGCGGCCTCAGTGAGGACACCGTCGTCGACGAGCTCGACCTCGCCCAGCGCCGGCTGCTGGAGGCCTACCTCGACGCCTTCTGGCGCAAGGACGTCGACGCGATCGTCGCGCTGCTCAAGGCCGACGCCACCTGGGACATGCCCCCGTTCCTCAACTGGTTCCGCGGGGCGCGCACGATCGGCGACCTCATCGGCGGGCAGTGCCCCGGCGGCGTGCACGACATGCCGATGGTCGCCACCGTGGCCAACGGCCAGCCGGCGTTCGGGCTCTACATGCGCACCCCGGAGGACGACTTCGTGCCCTTCCAGCTGCAGGTCCTCAGCCTCGACGGCGACCGGGTGCGACACGTCACCGCCTTCTTCGACACCGCGCTCTTCGCCCGCTTCGGGCTGCCCGAGCGACTGCCGGTCGGCCATGTGCCCGCCCCGCCCTGCTTCTAGCGACCCCCGCGCCGACGAGCACGCCCTGTGGGCCGCGGCGGCGGCCCACCTCGACGACGTGCTCGCCGGGATCCGGGCGCCCGACCTCGACCGGCCCACCCCCTGTGCGCGCTGGCGGGTGGGGGATCTGCTCGCCCACCTCGACGACGGGCTGCAGGCGCTGGCCGAGGGCGCGGTCGGCGGCATCACGCCGCGGGCGACCCCACCGGCGACGGCGGTGACACCCCGCCGGGTGCGGGCCACGCTCGCGGTGGCGGTGGCGCGCTGGCAGCGCCTCCCGCCCGCCTCGCCCGCCGCGCCCGCCTCCCGGGTGGATCGGTGGCCGGTGCCGCCCTGGCTGCTGCTCACCGTCGGGGCCCTGGAGGCGACCGTGCACGCCTGGGACCTCGCCCGCGCCGTCGGGTCCGACGCCGCGATCCCGGTCGAGCTGGCCCTGCCGCTGCGACCGGCCGCGGAGCTGCTCACCGGCTGGAGCGGCCACCGCGGCGACCCCGACGACGCCTTCGCCGCCCCGCTGCCCGTCCCGCCCGGCGCGAGCGCCGAGGAGCGCCTGCTCGGCGTCGTGGGGCGGCGATGGTCCAGACCGGTCGACACCGGTTCGCCGATTCCCGGGACGCGACCAATCGGGAGTTCCTAGCCTGAGGCCATGCCGGTCCCGCCCCCCGCCGGCCCGACTCTGACGCGCGCCGCCGTCGCCCGGCCCCCCATGCCGGACGACGCCGACGCCGCGCTCGAGCAGGCCCGTCTCCTCCTCACCCGTGGTGAGTTCGCGAGCGCGGTGGACCTGCTCGACCGGCTGGTCACCGGCGACGACGCCGACCCGCGGCGCGCCCCCGACAGCGACGCCGCGCTGGCGCTCGCCGCACGCCTGCGCACCCGGCTGCGGGCGCTGTGCGCGCTGGTCGAGTGCCGCCTGGCCCGCGGCGAGCTCGACGAGGCCGCCGCCCTGCTGGCGCGACTGCGGCCCACCGGCGGCGCCGCCGACGCGTGGGTGCACCACGCCCGGGCCGAGGTCGCCGCCGCCCACGGCGAGCACGAGTCGGCGCTGCTGCACCACCGCGCGGCCGGCGGCGCGATCGCCGCCTTCACCTCCCGGCCCCGCACCGACACCCCCGCCGACACCTACTGGGACCAGGTCGGCTGGTCGGCGCTGCGCTGGCGTCCCGGCGCGGCGCTCGCGCTGGTGCACCTGGGCCGCCCCGCCGAGGCGCTCGACCTCGCCTACGCCGAGCAGGCCGAGGCCTGGGAGGCCGGGGACCCGCTCCACCTCGCCGTCGCGCTGCGCACCCTGGCCGCCGTCGAGCCGTTCGGGGAGCGCGTGCTGCGGCTGCGCGAGGCCCGGGCCCTGCTGCGCGACAGCGACGCCGCACGGCTGCAGGCCCAGGTCGCCACCGACCTCGCCGCCCACCTGATCCTCTCCGGCGAGGGCGCCGAGGCGCTCGCCCTGCTGCGCGAGGCCGAGTCCTACGCCATGCGCGAGCAGCTGTGGCCGCTGCAGAACCGGATCGGGCGCCTGCTGCAGCACCTCGGCGAGGACCCCCGACGCCGGGAGGCCGAGGCCCTGGCCGTCCTGACCCAGGCCGAGCGCCGCGTCGCCGTGCTCGTGCTCGAGGGGCGCAGCAACCGCGACATCGCCGGCGTCCTGCTGATCTCGGTCAAGGCCGTCGAGGGCCACCTCTCGAAGATCTACCGCAAGCTCGGCGTCGCCTCCCGACAGGCGATGCTCGCCGCCATCGCCAGCTGAGGTCCTTCTCCGGCCGTCAGGCGGCGAACCAGTCCGAGAGCCGGATCGGGCCGGGGCAGCTGATGTTCATGTCGCGGTCGGCCTCCACCCACTGGGCGAAGATCGGCTCCCCGCCCTGGATCGAGGCCTCCGGGCCGCAGCGGCGCAGCGCCTCCTCCCGCGAGGTCTGCCCGGCGGCGCGCCACTCCGGCACCCCCAGCGCCAGGTCACCGACGACGGCGTCCCACAGCGCGGTGGTGGAGTAGACGCCGATGCCGTAGCCGGCGTCGCGGTAGCCCCGCGCCAGGCCGGTGACCACGGCGGCGTTGGCCTCGAGGTCGCTGCTCCACTCGAAGTCGGGCACCGGCTCGACGTCGATCCAGATCACCGGCACCTGCGCCATGCCCGCCTCGCGCAGGGAGGCGAGGTTGAACCGCGCCTGCTGGTAGCCGACGTTGGCGAGCAGGCCGGCGGGCGTGGCGGCGTCGAAGGGGCCGTCGTCGCCGTACTGCTCCACGAAGCGCGGCTCGGGGTAGCTGGCCACGGCGTAGGCGCCCAGGAGCATGCCGCGCTCGCGCGTCCAGGCGGCCTGCTCGGCCAGGCAGGGGTTGGGGGAGACGCCGGGGCCGTTGGTGAGCCCGAGGATCACGTACTCGGCCTCGGGCACCGGGCGCGGCTGGCCCGAGGAGCGCTTCTCGGGGATCCCGAGGCCGGGGGCGCACTGCGGCCAGGACATGTCGGCGCCCAGCACGTCCTGCACCACCGACTCGGCCGACAGCTCGCCCGCGACCTGCTCGGCCAGGTCCGCGAGCGAGGGGCGGGTGGGTGCGGGCGGGGCCGGCGCTGCGGGCACGGTGGCCTCGGGCACGCCCACGACGTCGCCGCCGGGCACCGAGGGCGCCACATCTCCCGACGGGCCGCCCGACGGGCCGCCCGACGGGCCGCCCGACGGGCCGCCCGCCGGGCCGGCCGGCGCGGCGCCGGTGCCGCAGGCCGTCAGGAGCAGGGCCAGCAGCAGGGGCAGCAGCCGTCGGGGCGCGGGCCGCCGGCGGGCCTCAGACCGGGAGCGCCACATAGGTCGTCTCGAGGTACTCCTCGATCCCCTCGAAGCCGCCCTCGCGCCCGAAGCCGCTGGCCTTCATGCCGCCGAAGGGCGCGGCGGCGTTGGAGACCAGGCCGGTGTTCACCCCGACCATGCCGAACTCCAGCCGCTCGGCCACGCGGATGGTGCGGGCGAGGTCGCGGGTGAAGACGTAGGAGGCCAGGCCGTACTCGGTGTCGTTGGCCCGGCTGATCGCCTCGTCCTCGGTGGTGAAGGTGGTGATCGGCGCGACCGGTCCGAAGATCTCCTCGCGGGTGATCGCCGAGTCGGCCGGCACGTCCACCAGCACGGTGGGCGGGTAGAAGTACCCGGGACCGGGCAGCGGCTCACCGCCGACGACGACGCGGGCACCGTCGTGCACGGCGTCGGTGACGAGCTCGGCCACCGACTCGCGGGCCTTCTCGTCGATCAGCGGCCCCACCTGCACGCCGTCGTCCTGGCCCCGGCCGACGACGAGCGCGCCCATCCGGGCGGCCAGCCGCTCGGCGAACGCGCCGGCCACCGACTCGTGCACCAGGAAGCGGTTGGCGGCGGTACAGGCCTCGCCCATGTTGCGCATCTTGGCCACCATCGCGGCCTCGACGGCGACGTCGAGGTCGGCGTCCTCGAACACCACGAACGGGGCGTTGCCGCCCAGCTCCATGCTCACCCGCTGCAGCTGGTCGGCGGACTGGCGCACCAGCACCTTCCCCACGCCGGTGGAGCCGGTGAAGCTGATCTTGCGCAGCCGGTCGTCGCCCTGGAGCGCCGCGCTGATCGCACCGGCGTCGAGGCCCGTGACGATGTTGAGCACCCCGTCGGGCAGTCCGGCCTCGGCCAGCAGGGCCGCGAGGTACAGCATCGTGAGCGGGGTCTGGGCGGCCGGCTTGACCACCATCGTGCAGCCGGCGGCGATCGCGGGGGCGATCTTGCGGGTGCCCATCGCGAGCGGGAAGTTCCACGGCGTCACGAACAGGCAGGGGCCCACCGACTTGCGCATCGTGAGCAGCCGGCTCGCACCGTTGGGGGCGCTCATCCAGGTGCCGTGGATGCGCACGGCCTCCTCGGAGAACCAGCGCAGGAAGTCGGCGCCGTAGGCCACCTCGCCCTTGGCCTCGGCCACCGGCTTGCCCATCTCCAGACTCATCAGGAGGGCGACGTCGTCGGTGCGGGCGGTGAGCAGGTCGAAGGCCCGGCGCAGGATGTCGCTGCGCTCGCGCGGCGGCGTGGCGGCCCACGAGGCCTGCGCGGCCACCGCGGCGTCGAGCGCCTCGACCGCCTCCCCCGCCCCGGCGTCGGGCACCGTGGTCAGCACGCTGCCGTCGGCGGGATCGAGGACGTCGAAGCGGGCGCCGTCGTCGGCCTCCCGCCAGGCGCCGCCGATGAACAGCGCGCGGTGGACGGCGGGCAGGAGGTCGTCGAGGCGGGCGTCGCGATCGCTCATGGCACCACTCAACCACCCCGGTGGTCCCCCGCGCGGCAGGACGTCGCGGCCCCGCGGCAGGACCGACCCGCCCACGAACACGGCAATCGGCAGACAGCGACGACACGGCGTCGTAGGATCGACCAGTCGTCCTTCGAAAGGGAGCACCGAGAAGACGACAGGACCCCTCGCTGACCCCATGCGGCGAGGGGTCCGCTGCTTCCCGGGTGGATCAGCCCGTGGCCAGCAGCGCCGCGAGTTGGGCGCGGGACCGCACGCCGAGCTTGCGGTAGATCCGGGTGAGGGTGGCCTCCACCGTCTTGACCGACACGTAGGTGGTGCTCGCGATCTCGCGGTTGCTGGCACCGGCGGCCACGGCCGCCGCCACTCGTCGCTCGGCGTCGGTGAGCGAGGCCAGGCCGGCCCCGGCCGGCGCGGGCGCGTCGTCGGCCTCCAGCCCCTCCAGCCAGGCCGAGGCGCCGAGGTCGGTGAGCACGCGGCGGGCGCGGTCGGTGAGCGCCCGCGCACCGGCGAGGCGACGCCGGCGCCGCTCGATCGCGGCGTGGGTCAGCAGGGCGCGGGCATGGTCGAGCAGCAGTCCCCGGTCGGCGCACACGCTCGCCGATCCCTCCAGCAGGAGCACCGCGCCGTCGGGGTCCCCGCGGGCGGCGAGCACCTCGGCCTCCGCGCGGTCGAGCACGGCGCGCACGCCGGCGGTGTCAGCGGGGTCAGCGGGGTCGGCGGCGCCGCGGGCCAGCCGTCGGCGGGTGGCGGCCAGCAGGTCGGCGGCGTCGTCGACGCGACCCTGGCGCACGAGCACGACGGCGTGCTCGGCCTGCCAGCGGTGCACGGTCGGGTCGTCGTAGCCCTCGGCGGCCTCGATCGCGGCGATCCGCCCGTAGGCCGCCTCGGCGCCGGTGAGGTCGCCCGTGCGCAGCCGGCACTGCCCGAGCACGGCGAGGTGCCGCACGACGTAGCGCAGGTCGCCGCGCTCGGTGGCGGCCTCCGCACCGCGCTGCGCGAGGGCCGCGGCACGCTCGACGCTGCCGCCCACCGACTCGGCGAGCGCGAGGGCGAACCAGGTGGTGTGCGCCTCGAGGTCGAAGGCCGCGCCGACCACCTCGGCGCGCCGCGCCAGCTCCCGGGCCTCCCGGCCGTGTCCGGTGCGGGCGGCGACCTCGACCAGCGAGCGCAGCACGTGCACCTCGTCGGCCCCCGCGCCGGGCTCGAGGCGGGCCAGGACGTCGCGCAGCTCGCGGTCGGCGTCGGCCGGGCGGTCGTCGTAGAGCGCGAACCGGGCGCGGGTGTACTGCGGGGAAACGTGCCAGAACCCGGCCGCCGGCACGCCCGCGAGCGCGAGCGCCTCGGCGAGGGGGGTCCGGTGGTCGCCGCCGCTCCAGCGCCGGGCCACGGCGAGGGTGGCGAGCGCGCGCGGCAGCTCGGTGCCCCCGGGGTCGACCCGGCGCAGCAGGCCCACCGCCTGCTCCGCGGCCTCGGCGGTGGCGTGCGGGCGGGCCTCGGCCAGCGCGATCCGGCCGCGCTGCAGCAGCACCTGGGCCACCAGCGCCTCGTCGTCGCCGGCGTCGGCGAGTGCGGCGGCCAGCACCTCGGCGAGGGCCCGCACCCCGAGACCGGCCAGCTCGGGCACCGCCAGCCGGGCGCGCACCGCCTGCGCCGGGGTGGGGGCGGGGTCCACCACCTCGCGCAGGGTCGCCAGGGCCCGCCGCACGAGCAGGGCGTGGTTGCCGGGGGCCGCGGTCTCGGCGGCCGACACCAGCCACTCCACGCGGTCCCCGGCCCGGGCGACGTCGGCGCGGTCGGCGGCCAGCAGGAGCAGGTCGGCCGCGAGGTCGCGGGCGCCCCGACCGGTGGCGGCCGTCGCGGCCTCGGCCAGCCGTCGGGCGAGGTCGGGGTCGGGACGGGGGTCGGCCAGCGCCCGGTGGCGCAGCCGGGTGGGCTCGTCGGCTGCGCTGGCGGACAGCCGGGCGTGCCGCGCCGCGACCTCCTCCGCCGGACCGGCGGCCAGCAGGTCGCGCAGGACCGAGGGCACGAAGCGCACCACGTCGTCCTCGCCCAGCACCACCAGCCCCTGCGACGCCGCCACCGCCACGTGCTCGGCCGCGGCGAGGTGACCGGCGCGGGCGAGGTCGCGCACCCGCGGGCGCAGCAGCAGCGCGGCGGAGGCGAGGGTGTCGCGCACCGGCGGGGGCAGCGCGGCCACCCGGGCGCGCAGCACCCGCTGCAGGCTTTCGGGGAGCGAGTGCGGTCCGCCCAGCACCTGCGGTCGCTCGCCGATCGCCCCGGCGAGCAGCAGGGCCAGCGCCGGGTTGCCGGCCGACTCGCGGTGCAGGCGGGCGGCGACGTCGGGTCCGACGCCCTCCTCGGCGAGCACGGCCACGAGGTCCACGACGTCGAGCGGCGGCACGTCGAGCAGCGTCAGGCCGCGCAGGTCGGCCGGATCCGGCTCGGCGCCGGCCACCAGGGAGCCGAGCAGCACCACCCGACCGGGCAACCGTCGGCGCAGCGCACCGACGGCGTCGGAGGAGGCGGCGTCGAGCCAGTGGAGGTCGTCGGCCACGAGCAGCACCGGGTGCGAGGCCGCCACCCGGGCCACGACGCGCTCCAGCACGCGCCGCAGCTCGCCGGGTGCCGGATCGGCCGTCGGGAGGGACGTGACGAGCCCGCGCAGGCGCGGGTCGGCGCTCGTGCGCGCGTGCCAGAGCAGCGCGCGCACGGCGGCGTCGGGCGACGCGGCGTCGCCGGGCGACCCGGCGCAGCGCAGCACCACGACGTCGCGGGCGGCGACGTCGGCCGCGACGGCGTCGAGCAGCGCGCTCCGGCCGATCCCCGCCGGACCGCACAGCACGACCGACTCCCCGCCCACCAGGGCCTCACGCACCCGGGCCCGCAGGTGCGAGCGCCCGACCGTCGGCCTCATGCCGTGCACCGCAGGAGAGGGGGCGAGGCCCGGCGGGCGTTCACTCCGCCAGGCCGCGCAGGAACTCCTCCAGCAACGGCCCGGCCGTGCCCGAGCCCGAGGATCCCTCGGCGACGAAGACGGCCACCGCGAGATCGCCCTGGGCCGCCACCATCCAGGCGTGGGTGCGCACCTCGCCGCCGTCCTCGAACTCGGCGGTGCCGGTCTTGGCGATCACGGCCGGACCCGGCACGTCGGCGAGGCCGCGCCCGCTGCCCCCGGTCACGACGCCGCGCAGGAGCGTGCGCAGCGTGTCGGCCTCGTCGGCGGTGAGCGGCGCGACGCCGTCGGGCACCGCGACGTCGACTTGCGCGAGCAGGCGGGGCACCACGGTCTCGCCGGCCTGCACCGAGGCGATGACGGCCGCCATGGTCATCGGCGAGGCCAGGATCGTGCCCTGCCCGATCATCTGCGCGGCGCGGGTGGTCGCACCCTCGGGGGCGGGCACGCTGCCGAAGTAGGCCGGGAAGCCGAGGTCGTGGTCGATGCCCAGGCCCAGGGAGGCGGCCGCGGCGGCGAGGTCGCCGTCGTCGAGGCGGTCGCGCTCGGCGATGAAGGCGGTGTTGCAGGAGTTCGCGAGGGCGGTGGCGAGCGGGATGTCGCCCAGCCCGCCGGCGGGGTAGTCGTCGTAGTTCTCGAAGTCGCGCCCGTCGACGTCGACGGTGGCGGTGCAGGGCACGACGTCCTCGGGACCGACGCCCGCGCGCAGCAGGGCGAGGGTGGAGACGATCTTGAACGTCGACCCCGGCGCGTACTGACCGAACGTGGCGAAGTTCTGGCCGCCGTTGCCGGGACCGTTGGCGGCGGCGAGGATCGCACCGTCACTGGGGCGGATCGCCACCAGCGCGCTGGCCGGACCGACGTCGGCCAGCACCCGCTCGGCGAGCTCCTGGGCCGGCAGGCTGAGGCTGGTGGCGAGGTCCTCGCCCTCACCCCGGCCGCCCACCCGCGCGAGCCGGCGCTCCCTGTCGTCGCTGGCCACCGCCTTGACCAGCAGTCCGTCGGCGCCGCGCAGCTGCTCGTCGTAGCGCGCCTGCAGCCCGGAGATGCCGGCGACGTCGCCGACCTGGAGCGTGGGGTCCTCGGCGATCATCTCGGCGGTGACCTCACCGACGGTGCCCAGGATCGGAGCGGCGAACTCGCGCGTGGGCGCGAGCGGGATCTCGTCGGGCACCAGCCGCAGGCCGCGCAGGTCGGCGTCGGCCACCGCGGCGGGCACGTCGTCCTCGCGGTAGGTGATCGCGGCGACGAACGCCTTCTCACCCGCCGCCTCGACGGCCTTCGCGAAGGGGCCGGGGTCGACGTCGACGAGCCGGGCGAGCGCCCGCGCCGCGGCGCCGGCCCGCTTCGCCGGCACCAGGGTGCGGTCGATGCCGACCCGCACCACCGGGCGCTCGGTGACCAGCACCCGGCCGCCGGCGCCGGGGATGTCGCCCCGATCGGCGCTGACCGGGGTCACGTCGAGCACCGAGGCCGCCGTGAGGGAGGGCTCGACCACGTCGTGCCCCCACACGACGGCCCAGTCGTCGGCGCCGGACCCGGGTCGCAGCGTGACGGTGGAGGTGTAGGCCCAGGGGTCGGCCCCTTCGAGCAACGGCCAGGACCACTGCAGCGTGGCGGTGGCGCCGTCGTCGGTGAGGGTGGTGTCGACCACCTCGATGTCGGGCGTCACGTCGCCGAGCCCGGCCACCACCTCGCGCAGGTCGTCGGTGGCCTCGACAGGAGTGACGTCGGTGAACCCGACGCCGGTGAGGTCGCCGGAGGCGAGACCGGTGGCGAGCGTGGCGGCCGCCGCGGCCGCCGCCCCCGCGCCGTCGGGTCCGCCGTCGTCGTCGCCCCCGGTGCAGGCGGACAGGAGCAGGGCGAGCACGACGGGGACCGCGATCCGGGCGCGACGAGGCGGGGCCATGGGTCGGTTCTACCAACCCGCACCCACGATCAACCGCCCCCGGGCCGCACGGTCGTCGCGGAACCAGCACCCACCGCCGCCCTGACGCCGACCCCCGGCTCACCGCGTCTCGTGACGGCGCCGGGGGCGCCTCCTCGACGAACGCGAGTCCCCACGGTCGTCACGAGACGCCGACCCCCGGCCCACCGCGTCTCGTGACGGCGCCGGGGGCGCCTCCTCGACGAACGTGAGTCCCCACGGTCGTCGAGGAGCGAGCGCCAGCGAGCGTCACGAGACGCCCGCACCGACCCACCACCTCGCCCGACGGCGCCGGGGGCGCCTCCTCGACGAACGTGGATCGCGTCGGTCAGCGGCGCCTCAGAGCAGCGGGGAGACCAGGGGGGCGTAGCCGTCGCGGTGGCCGGCGCGGTTGGGGTGGTAGCTCTCCGACACGGGGTTGCTCAGGCCGTTGATCCACTCGACGTCGTCGCACACGGCGTGGCCCACGAACCGCGAGGTGGGGTTGGCGAACCCGAAGCCACGGGCGGCGGCCGCGCTGGCCAGGCGGGCGTTGAGCTGGTCGGCGGTCTGGTTGAGCCGGGTCTCCTCGCTCGGGGAGAAGAAGGTGGCGGCGTTGCAGTCCTCGCCCATGAAGATGCGGGGGTAGCCCACCACCACGACGCGGGCCGCCGAGGCGCGGCTCCGGATCGAGGAGAACAGCGTGGCGAGCCGGCCGGGCAGGGTGCCGGAGACGAACGCCTGCGCCCGGTCGATCGCGCCGTTGCAGTCGCTGGCCCAGCCCGGTTGGGCGCACTCGGTGAGGACGTCGGCGAACCCGGCGTCGTTGCCGCCCACCGAGATCGTGACGTACCGCGTGGTGGAGGACAGCGCCCCGAGCTGGCGGCTGGTCACCGTGCCGGTCGTGGCGCCCGAGCAGGCCTGGAAGTTGAGGCTGTAGCCCTTGGCGGCCGCGATCAGCCGCGGGTAGGCGTAGGTGGAGCGCTGGCAGGAGGTGCCGTCGTCGAGGTAGCTGCGGGTGCCGACGCCGCTGGAGTAGGAGTCGCCCAGCGCAACGTAGGACGGCCCCGCCGCCCGGGCCGGTGCGACCGGCGCCACCAGCGCGAGGAGCAGCGCGAGGGTCGGGGCGAGGACGGCGCCGACGAGCACCGATGGGCGGGACGGACGAGTGGGCATGAGGGCGCCTTCCGAGACGACGACGTGAGCCGGATCACTCCAGCACGTTCCGTCGTCGGACGGAAGGGCCCGCCGGGGAACGGTGGACGACGGGCCGTCCACCGCCCCGGGGCGGATCAGTCCTCGCGGCCCTTCTTGTGGCGCGGCTTGCGGGCCGGGCCACCGTCGCCACCCTCGCCGCGGTCGTAGGAGGGCCGCTCGCCGCGCGGGCCGCGCTCCCACCGGTCACCCCGGTCGCCCCGGTCGCCCCGGTCCTCGCGGGGACCCCGGCGCGAGGGCGGACCGGAGTCCTTCTGCAGCTCGATGAGGCGACCCGAGATCCGGGTCTCGCGCAACCGCTCCCAGGCGTCGCCGAGGTCGGCGGGCAGCTCGACGATGGAGTGGTCGGGGCGGATGGCGATGTGCCCGAAGTCGCTGCGGCGCAGCCCGCCCTCGTTGGCGAGGGCGCCCACGATCTGGCGGGGCTCCACCCGGTGCCGCTTGCCGACGTTGATGCGGTAGGGCACCAGGCCGCGCTCGGCACCGCGGCCGGCGCCACGCTCGCCGCGGGCACCGCGCTCGGGACGCTCGCCGCGCTCGAACCGGTCGCCCCGCTCCGGGCGGTCACCGCGCTCGGGACGCTCACGCCGGGCCTTGGGCTCGGGGTCGGGCTCGAGGAGCAGCGGGGTGTCGCCCTGGGCGACGATCGCCAGGGCGGCGGCGACGTCGATCTCGGGGACGTCGTGGTGGCGCACGTAGTGGGCCACGATGTCGCGGAACCGGTCGGTGCGCGCGGTGTCGGCGAGCGCGGCGGTGATGGCGTCGTCGAAGCGGCTCAGGCGGGTGGCGTTGACCTCGTCCACACCCGGCATCGCCATCTCGACCAGCGGGGCCTTGGTGGCCTTCTCGAGGTGACGCAGCAGGTAGCGCTCGCGCGGGGTCACGAACGAGATCGCGTCGCCGCTGCGACCGGCGCGGCCGGTGCGGCCGATCCGGTGCACGTAGGACTCGGTGTCGGTGGGGATGTCGTAGTTCACGACGTGGCTGATCCGGTCGACGTCGAGGCCGCGGGCGGCGACGTCGGTGGCCACGAGGATGTCGAGCTTGGCCGACTTGAGGCGGTTGACGGTGCGCTCGCGCTGCTGCTGGGCCATGTCGCCGTTGATCGCCTCGGCGGAGTAGCCGCGGGCCCGCAGCTTCTCGGCGAGCAGCTCGGTCTCGTTCTTGGTGCGGACGAAGACGATCATGCCCTCGAAGTTCTCGACCTCGAGGATGCGGGTGAGGGCGTCGACCTTCTGGGGGTAGCTGACCACGAGGTAGCGCTGGGTGATGTTGGCCGCCGAGGCGGCACTGCGCTTGACCGCGACCTCGACGGGGTCGTTGAGGTACTTCTGCGAGAGCCGGCGGATCGAGGCCGGCATGGTGGCGCTGAACAGCGCGACCTGCTTGCTGGCCGGGGTCTCGGCGAGGATCGTCTCGACGTCCTCGGCGAAGCCCATCGTGAGCATCTCGTCAGCCTCGTCGAGCACGAGGTGCTCGAGCTGGGAGAGGTCGAGGGTGCCGCGCTCGAGGTGGTCCATGATCCGCCCGGGCGTGCCGACGACGACGTGCACGCCGCGGCGCAGCGCGGACAGCTGTACGCCGTAGCCCTGGCCGCCGTAGACGGGCAGCACGTGCACGCCCTTGAGGTGGCTGGCGTACTTCTCGAACGCCTCGCACACCTGCAGCGCGAGCTCACGGGTCGGGGCCAGCACGAGCGCCTGCACGGCCTTGGCGGAGGGGTCGAGGTTCTGCAGGATCGGCAGCGCGAAGGCGGCCGTCTTGCCGGTGCCCGTCTGGGCGAGGCCGACGACGTCGCGGCCGGTGAGCAGCAGCGGGATGGTCTCGGCCTGGATGGCCGACGGCGACTCGTAGCCGACGTCGGAGAGCGCCTTGAGCACGCCGCCGGTGAGACCGAGGTCGGCGAAGGTGAGCGGCGCGGGAGAGTCCGGGGCCGCCGCGACGGCGCCCTCGGCGGGGGTGTCGTCGGCGGGTACAGCGGGCGTTTCAGGGTGATCCACCCGCCAACGGTAGTGCCCCGAGCGGCTCGGCCGGGATTCCCCGCGGCCGTGCGCCCGCTCACGCCGGCGCCGGAGGGTGGCGGGAGCGGCCGGACCGCGGGATGCTCGCCGGCATGGATCCGCAGGCGGAGGAGCTGGTGCACCCGGCGGGGATCGCCGACTGGCACCGGTGGTTGGCGGCCCACCACGGGCGCGGCCGCGGGGTGTGGGTCGTGTCGTGGCGACGGGGCTCCGGGCACACACCGGTGCCGTACGAGGACCTGGTGTGCGAGGCGTTGTGCTGGGGGTGGATCGACTCCCGCACCCGCACGCTGGACGACCAGCGTGCGGCGATGTGGTTCGCCCCGCGGAGCGCTCGCAGCACCTGGGTGCGCTCGAACCGCGAGCGCGTGGAACGCCTGGAGGCGCAGGGGCGGATGCAGCCGGCGGGTGCCGCGGCGGTGGCGGCCGCCCGCGCCGACGGCCGCTGGGACCTGCTGCGCGACGCCGAGGACGGCGTCGAGGACCCCCTGCTCACGGCGGCTCTGGACGCCGAGCCCGCCGCCCGCGCGGGATGGGACGCCGCGACCCCGGCCGCCCGTGCCCGGGCCCTGATCGACCTGGCACTGGCGCGCACCGGCCCCACGCGGGAGAAGCGGATCGCGGGGATCGTGGCGGCCTGTCGGCAGGGCCGGTCGCCGGCGCCCTGAGCAGCCCCACCGCCCCGGCCAAGGGAGGGGCGCGAGCGCCACGCTCAGGTGGAGCGCGGGTGGAGGATGCGGGCCGGTTTCGAGGGTCCGGGTGGGGGACGGAAGGCGATCTGGACGTTTTCTGGACGTGCCGGGGGCAGTGCGGTACCTTTGGTGAACGGAAAGTGAACAGGAGGTGTCCCATGATCTACCGCGAAGCGAACGGCGCGCTCGAGATGCGCTGGTTGCCCGTCACCGACGATCAGGGCCGCACCCACATGGAGGCGGTCTGGTTCACGCCCGCCCCGGCAGCGGTCATCCACACCGCCGCCTGAGCACGGCGCCAACCCCCACGCGATCCCGCATCCGGCCCTTCCCCTGGGCCGGATCCGGGATCGCGTGATTTTTCCACCCCGAGGGCGGGAACAAGCCGGCGTCGCCGACGGTTAGGATCGTTGATTGTTCAACCACTTCCCTCCTGAGGAGCCCACCATGACCGAGTTCGACGCCGCCACCACCGCCCTCGCCGACATCACCGGCGACTACACGATCGACCCCACCCACACCCGCCTGGGCTTCGTGGCCCGCCACGCGATGGTCACCAAGGTGCGCGGTCAGTTCACCGACTTCAGCGGCACCGCCCACATCGACGCCGCGAACCCGGCGGCCTCCACGGTCTCGCTCACCATCGGCGTCGGCAGCGTCGACACCGGCGTCGCCGACCGCGACGGTCACCTGCGATCGGGCGACTTCTTCGACATCGAGCAGTTCCCCGAGATCACCTTCGTCTCCACCGAGGTCAGCCGCGACGGCAGCACCTGGAGCATCACCGGCGACCTCACCATCAAGGGCACCGCCAAGTCCGTGACGATCGAGTTCGACGAGGTCGGCTCGGCCCAGGACCCGTTCGGCAACACCCGCCTCGGCTTCGAGGGCGCGGCCACCATCAACCGCAAGGACTGGGGCCTGGTGTGGAACGCCGCGCTCGAGACCGGCGGCGTGCTCGTCTCGGAGAAGATCAAGCTGGAGTTCGACGTCTCGGCCATCAAGAACGCCTGAGGCCTCCGCGCTCCCCGGCCCGTCGCCCCACCCGGGGCGGCGGGCCGTCGCCGTCCGCGCCGGAAATCCCGGTGCCGACCCGGCCCGGGACTGCTTGGATCACCGACGTGACCGCCGCCGACACGCCCCACCTGCTCGACCTGCCCCCGGCGGCCCTGCCCGACGACGTCGTCGCCCGGCCGCTGCGGGCCGGCGACGCCGCCGCCGTCGCCGCGCTGATGGCGGCCCAGGAGCAGCACGATCTCGGCGAGGTGCACGTCGAGGAGGCCGACATCGTGGCCGACTGGCAGCACCCGGCCTTCGACGTCGGTCGCGACACGATCGGGCTCGAGGACCCCACCGGCGCGCTGGTGGCCTACGCCGAGCTCGGCATCGGTGAGCGCACCGACGCCGCCGTGCACCCCGACCACCGGGGCCGCGGCCTGGGGAGCTGGCTCGCCCAGTGGCTGCGTACCCACGGCACGGCGTCGGGCCGGGAGCGGATCGGCTCGCCGGTGCCGCTGGACTCCGCCGGCGACCGGCTGCTCACACGGCTGGGCTACCACGAGCGCTGGCGCAGCTGGGTGCTCGAGCTCCCCGACGGCGCCACCATCCCCGAGCGGCCGCTGCCGTCGGGCTACACCGTCGGGACCGCGGAGCCGGCCGAGTACGCCGCCGTGCTCGACGTCGTCGAGGACGCCTTCCTGGAGTGGTCGCGACGCGAGCGCCAGACCTTCGCGGAGTTCGAGGCCACCGTGCTGCGCCGCCCCGGCTTCGCGCCCTGGCAGGTGCGGGTCGTGCGCGACGACGCCGGCGCCGTGGTCGGCGTCGCCCTGCTCACCCTCGACCCGAGCGTGCGCGTGGGCTACCTGAGCCGGCTCGCGGTCCGTGCCGACCGGCGCGGGCGCGGCCTCGCCCAGGCGCTGATGGCCGACGCCTTCGCCACCGCCCGCGCCCACGGCGCCGTGCGCAGCGAGCTCTCCACCGACAGCCGCACCGGCGCCCTCCCGCTCTACGAGCGGATGGGGATGGTCGTCACCTCCACCTGGGTGCACCGCGCCGTCTGGCTGCGCCTGCCCACCTGACGCCGTCCCGTGCCCCGGCGTTCTCCGTCGTCACCAGAGAAATGCACCTGTCTACCGCCGAAACCGGTGCATTCCGCTGGTGACAACGGGAGACCGCGACCCGCGCGACGGCCTCAGCCGCGGAGCGGGACGTTGGCCCGGGCCTCGATCGTGGTCCTCACCCGGGTCACACCCGGGGTGGGCGGGGTGGAGGAGAAGCCGAAGCGCGGGGCGGGCAGCACCGGGCGCAGGTCGCCGAGGCCGGCGTCGTCGAACGTGCCCGACATGGCGGTGACGCGACGACGGTCGAGGGCGCCGTACCACTCGCGACGCGGGTCGGCGGCGGTGCCGGTGGTGCCGCGGGTGCGGACGCCGCGCAGCACGGTGCGCGCGACCGGATCGGTGAGCGCGCACCAGGCGGGCGCCCCGGCGAGCGGCGTCGGCACGGCCCGCAGCAGCGCACCGAGCGGGGTGCGGCGTCCGACCTCGAGGTCGAGGCGCAACGACGCGGAGCGCACCCGCCACCGGCGGCCCGGGTCGCCGGTGGCGGCGAACGGCTCGACGCGGATCTCGTCGAAGTCGTAGGTGCCGGCGATCAGCCGGGCGACGTCGGGCGTGGGCGCGAGCAGCACCCGGTGACCCCGGGCGGTCTCCACCATCGCGTCGGCGAAGGAGCCCAGCGGCGTGTCGTGCCACCAGCCGACGACGACACGCACCCCGCTCGCGCTCCCGACGCCGGCGATGTGGCCGTCGAAGCGCCACCGCTGCCGATCCGCCCCCACCCCCCGATCCTGCCAGCCCCCGGACGCACGACGGCCCCGCCCGGCAGGAGCCGGACGGGGCCGCGGGTGGGGCGGGATCAGCGGATCGGCGCACCCGAGATGGTGCGGGCGATGACCAGGCGCTGGATCTCGGAGGTGCCCTCGAAGATCGTGTAGATCTTGGCGTCGCGGCACCAGCGCTCCACCGGGTAGTCGCGGGTGAAGCCGTTGCCGCCGAGGATCTGCAGCGCCTTCTCGGTGACCTTGATGGCGGTCTCGCCGGCCATCAGCTTGCTCATCGAGCCCTCGGCGGCCTCGAACGGGCGGCCCTGGGCGGCCATCCAGGCGGCGCGCCACACCAGCAGGCGGCTGGCGTCGATGCTGGTCTTCATGTCGGCCAGGGCGAAGGCGATGCCCTGGTTCTCGATGATCGGCTTGCCGAACTGCTCGCGGGTCTTGGCGTAGTCCAGCGCCACCTCGTAGGCGGCGCGGGCGATGCCGATGGCCTGGGCGCCCACGGCGGGGCGGGTGCGCTCGAAGGTGGCCATGGAGGCGTTGCCGCGGGCACCGGCACCCTCGCGGGCGCGGGCCAGGCGGGCGTCGAGCTTCTCCTTGCCGCCGAGCAGGCAGCTGCCGGGCACGCGCACGTTGTCGAGCACGACCTCGGCGGTGTGGCTGGCGCGGATGCCGTGCTTGAGGAACTTCTGGCCCTGGCTGAGGCCCTTGGTGCCCGGCGGCACGATGAAGCTGGCCTGGCCGCGGCTCTTGAGGTCGGGGTCGACCACGGCGGTCACGACGTGCACGTCGGCGAGGCCGCCGTTGGTGGCCCAGGTCTTGGTGCCGTTGATGACCCACTCGTCGGTGGCCTCGTCGTAGCGGGCGCGGGTGCGCATCGAGCCGACGTCGGAGCCGGCGTCGGGCTCGGAGGAGCAGAACGCGGCGAGCTTGAGGTCGCCCGGGGAGCCGAACATCTGCGGCACCCACTCCAGCACCTGCTCGGGAGTGCCGTTGGCGCTCACGCCGGCGGCGGCCAGCGCGGTGCCGACGATCGCCAGGCCGATGCCGGCGTCGCCCCAGAACAGCTCCTCCATCGCCACCGGGATGCCGAGACCCGTGGGGTCGAAGCCCTGCGTGGCGAAGAAGTCCATGGAGTAGATGCCGGCCTTGGCCGCCTCCTCCACCACCGGCCACGGGAACTCCTCCCGCTCGTCCCACTCCGCAGCGGCGGGGCGGATGACGTCGGCGGCGAAGGTGTGCAGCCAGTCGCGCAGCTCGACGTGGTCGGGGGTCAGCTCGAAGCTCGGGGTGGTCTCAGTCACGCCCGAAATGTACCTGCGACACGACGTCGCTGACAGCGTGTTCTGGCGCACAGTCGTTCACTGAGTCGGGCGACAGTTTGCTCGGTCAGCCGAGCAAACTGTCGGTTCGGGCCCTCCGACGACGGCGTGTCGGGCAGTTTGCTCGGCCAGCCGAGCAAACTGTCGCAGCCCCCGCACCCCCGACCTGGGGAGGATCGGGGGTCAGCGGGCGAGCCAGGCGGCGTAGGCGTCGAAGGTGGAGGGGCGGCCGAGGAAGTCGGCCACGAGGTCGGCGGCGTCCTTGCTGCCGCCGGGGGCGAGCACGCGGTCGCGGTAGCGGCCGGCGACCTCGGGGTCGAACAGGTCGTGCTCGTCGAAGGCCGAGAAGAGGTCCTTGGCGATCACCAGGCTCCACATGTAGGTGTAGTACGCCGAGGAGTAGCCGCCCAGGTGCCCGAAGGAGGCGAAGAAGTGCGTGCCCTCGGGGTGGGGCCACGGCGAGTAGCGCTCCTGCAGCTCGATCATCCGGGCGGTGAGGTCGGCCGGCCGCTCGGCGTGGAAGCAGTAGGACACCGCGGCGTAGAACATCTGCTGCCGCGCGAGGTAGCCCTTGCCGAAGTCGTCGCTGCGCCGCATCGCCTCGACCAGCGACGCCGGGATCGGCTCGCCGTCGGCGTTCGTGGCGAACGAGCCCAGGATCGCGGGGTCCCAGGCCCACTCCTCCAGCATCTGCGAGGGCGCCTCCACGAAGTCCCACTCGGTGGCGACGCCGGCGAACCGGGCCCACTCCACGTGGCCGCCGAGCACGTGGTGCACCAGGTGGCCGAACTCGTGGAACAGCGTGACGACGTGGTCGTGCTCCATCAGCCCGCGGCTGAAGTTGCACACCAGCACGCCCTCGGGCAGCTGCCGCCCGGCGACGCCGTCGGCGAGGGTGAACTGCGCGGCGTGCTTGTACTTGCCCTCGCGGGGGTGCAGGTCGAGGTAGATGCGGCCCAGCGGCACACCGTCGGCGACCCGCACGACGTCGTAGGCGGTGACGTCGGGGTGCCACACCGGTACCTGTGCCGGGCCGAGCTCGTCGTAGCGCAGACCGAACAGCCGCCCGGTCACCTCCAGCAGCCCGTGGCGCACCTTGTCGAAGGCGAAGTAGGTGCGCACCCGCTGGGAGTCGACGTCGTACTGCTCGCGGCGCACGGCCTCCTCGTAGAAGGAGGCGTCGGCCTGCGGCACCCGCTCGGCGTCGGGCACGTCGGCGCGGTAGCGCGCGAGCAGGATCGCGAGGTCGCGCTCCATCGGGCCGGCGGCGGCCTCGGCGATGCGGTCGATGAAGGCGGGGATGGCCGGCCCGGAGCCGATCATCTTCACCTCGGCGTCGTAGGAGGGCCAGTCGTCGTAGCCGACGGTGGTGGCCAGCTCGTGGCGCAGCGCGAACATCTCGGTCAGCAGCGGCTCGGCCTCGGGCCAGCCGCGCTCGAGGAACGCCACGGTCATGTCGTGCCGCACCCCGGCGTCGGTGGCGAACTGGCGCACCGGCACGGCGTCGGGGTAGTCGGTGGTGAGGGTCACCAGGCCGTCGTCGTCGGCCGGGTGGGCCTCGAGGAAGTCCTGGGGCAGTCCGTCGAGGCGCTCGGGCGCGACCCGGATCGAGCGCACGTCCTGGCGCGCGACCCGGCTGAACTCCTGGCCCAGCTCGGTGAGCCGCTCGTTGAGCGCCGCGATCCGCGCGCGGGTCGCCTCGTCACGGTCGACGCCGGCGCGGGTGAAGTCGCGCAGCACCTTGGCGTGCAGGCGTGCGGCCTGGTCGTCGAGGTCGTCGGTGCGCAGGCCCGCCAGCACGGCGTACAGCTCGCCGTCGAGGGTGAGGGCGGTGGAGACGCGGGCGACGTCCTGCTCGGCACGCTCGGCGGTGGTGCGCACCTGCTCGTCGGGGTGGACGTTGCCGAACAGCGACCCCAGCGCCGCCACCCCGCCCAGGGCGAGCATCGCGTCGTCCCAGTCGCGCAGCACGGCGCGGGCGTCGGCGGCCGCCGCGCCCTCGGCACCGATCGCACGCACCGCGGCCACCAGCGCCTCCGCGCGGGCCAGACCCGCGCTCGCGCGCTCGCGGATCCAGTCCTCGAACGCCTCGGCGGCGGGCAGCGTCAGCGGGGTCGGGGCGGCGGGGGTGTGGGACGACGTCACGCTCCCCACCCTGCCACGCCCGGGTGGGAGGATGCGCGGGTGAATCCCGCTCGCCCCCGGCAGGGCCAGGTCGTCACCGTCTTCCGCAACCGCCTCGACCCCGCGGCGCAGGCCGCGTACCGCGAGGAGCTCGACGTCGTGGCCGCACTGGCGCGGGAGATGCCCGGGTTCGTGGAGTCCACGACCTTCACCGCCGAGGACGGCGAGCGGGCGACGATCGTGACCTTCGCCGACGCCGAGTCCCACCGAGCCTGGCGCGACCACCCGCGCCACCGCAGCGCCCAGCGGCGCGGGATCGCGGAGTTCTACACCGAGTACTCGATCGCAGTGGGCACCACCGAGTACGCCGCCGCCTGGTCGCGTCCCCCCGCCTCCGAGTAGCCCCCGGTCAGGACCCGCGCAGCTCGCGGTACCGCCGGTCGTGGAAGGCGCCGGGGGTCGGCGTGACGCTCGGCTCGGCGAGGTCGCCGCGGGCCCGGACGGGCACCCCGGCGTGGCGACAGGCGCGGGCCACCTCGGCGTAGCGCTCGTCGTCCCAGCCGAGCTCGTCGCACAGCGCCTCGGTCACCGTGGTGCCCAGCGCCAGGGTGAACTGCCCCTCGGTGTCGAGGAGCACCACCGGCGCCCGGTCGAGCGGCAGGTCGTCGGGGCCGCGCCACAGGCCCACCCAGCTCCCGCCGTCGAGCTCGGCCACCCAGGTGATCAGGGCCCCGGTCTCGGCCATGGCGCTCACGTTGGCGGCGATGTCGGGGTCGGCCAGCTCGGCCGGGGTCAGGTAGCCGGTGTCGAACACGTCGGGCGTGTCGTCCTCACCGAGGAACTCCACCCCGTACTCCTCCCAGGGCTCGGTGTCCCCAGCGGCGAGGCGGTCGCGCCAGTGGCGCACGTCGTCCGGCAGCGCGGTCATGGCGTCACCCTGTCCCGCCGCCGGTGGTCCCACACCCGACCCGGGGGATCGGATCAGCCCGTGACCTGCGCCCGACGACGCCGCAGGTGCGCGGCCTCGGCGGGATCGACGGCGAGGGCGAGCGCGGCGTCGTAGGCCGCGCGCGCCTCGGCGCTGCGACCCAGGCGGCGCAGCAGCTCGGCGCGCACCACGTGCCAGGCGTGGAGCCCGGGCAGCGGGGCGCGCTCCACCAGGGCGAGCGCCACCGCGGGGCCGTCGACCTCGGCCACGGCCACCGCGCGGTTCAGGGCGGCCACCGGTCCGGGATCGAGTCGCACGAGCTGGTCGTAGAGCGCCAGGATCTGGCCCCAGTCGGTGCTCGCGGCGTCGGGGGCGTCGGTGTGCACGGCACCGATCGCGGCGAGCAGCTGGTGGCGCCCGGGCGCGGGGCCGCCGGCGCGGTGGCGGGCGAGCAGGTCGCGCACCAGCGCGTGGCCCTCGGCGACGAGCGCGCGGTCCCAGGCGCCGCGGTCCTGGTCGGGCAGCGGCACCAGCACGCCGTCGGCGTCGATGCGCGCGGGGTCGCGGGCCTGCAGGAGCAGCAGCTGGGCCAGCAGCCCCTGCACCTCGGGGTCGCCGGGCAGGAGTGCGTGCAGCAGCCGCGCCAGCCGGATCGCCTCGGCCGCCTGCGCGCGGCGCAGCCCGTGGTCGGGCGCGGCGGCGCCGAGGTAACCCTGGTCGAAGACCATCCAGACGACGTGCAGCACGGTGGCGGTCCGCGCGGGAAGATCCGCAGCCTCGGGCACGGCGAACGGCAGCCGACGACGCGCGATGGCGGCCTTCGCGCGGGTCAGGCGCTGGGCCATCGTCGTCTCGGGCACGAGGAACGCCGCCGCGATGCGGGCGGTGGGCACCCCGGCCACCAGCCGCAGGGTGAGCGCGATCCGCGCCTCGGGGGCCAGGTCCGGGTGTGCGCACACGAACATCAGCCGCAGCCGGTCGTCGTCGACCACCCCCACCGGTGCGTGCGGGGTGTCGTCGAGGACCAGGAGGGCGGCCCGGTGCTTGTCCTCGCGGTGGCCCTCGCGGCGCAGCCGGTCCAGGGCCCGGCGGGTGGCGGTGGTGGTGAGCCATCCGCCGGGGTTGGCGGGGACGCCGTCGACCGGCCACCGCTCGAGCGCGACGACGAGCGCCTCGCCGGCGGCGTCCTCGGCCAGGTCGAGGTCGCCGAACCGGCGGGCGAGTGCCGCCACGATCCGGGCGTGCTCGGCCCGGTGGACGGCCTCGACCGCCTCCCGGGCCGTCGCCCCGCCGCCGGTCACTCGCCCTGGAACGGACGCACCTCGACCTTGCCCTCACAGGCGGCCGAGCCCTTGGCCGCCCAGGCCAGCGCGGCGTCGAGGTCGGCGGCCTCGATGATCCAGAAGCCGCCGAGGTACTCCTTGGCCTCGGAGTAGGGGCCGTCGGTGACCACCGGCGACTCTCCGGTGGCGTCGACCACCGAGGCGGCGTCGATCGGCATCAGACCCCCGGCGAAGACCCACGCGCCGGCCTCCTGCACCTCGGTGTTGAAGGCGCCGACGGCGGCGAACATCCGCTCCATCTGCTCGGGCGTCGCGTGGATGGCGTCGGCGGCGTCGGTGGGGTCGTGGTGCACGGAGAGCAGGTACTGCGGCATGAGGGCTCCTCGGAGTGAAGGTGACAGGTGTCGGGGACGTCGTCCCCTGCCTACCCCACGAACGGGATCACCGCATCACGACCCTCCCCGGAAAAGATTCCGTCGCTGGTCCAGACCAGGGACGCCGACGGAGGGGCCACGTGGGGCGGGCCCTGCGGCGACACACGGGCGACGCGCGATCTTGTCGCCCTCTTGTCGTTGTTCGACCACGCGGGCCGAGATACCCGCCCTAGTGTGCGCGGGTGCCTCTCTCCTTCTCCCGTCCAGGGGCGGCCCTCCTCGCCGCCTCGACCCTGATCGGTGGCGTGCTCGTCACCACCATGCCGGCCCAGGCCGTCGCCGGACCGCAGGCCGCCCCGGCCGCCTCGTCCGAGCCCAAGCTCTACGTCGACCCTCGCATCCCGGAGGGCACGCCGTACGAGAAGTTCCGTCCCCGCGCGGCCCGCACCGCCCCGCTGTCGCAGACCTTCCAGCTGCACAGCAAGCCCGGCGCGGCCACGACGCTGTTCATCGACGTCGACGGCGGCACCGTCGCCGGCACGGCGTGGAACGAGTCCTACGGCGCGTTCCCGAACCCGTTGCCCGGTTGGGACATGGACGGCGACGGCGCGACCTTCAACGACAACGAGCTGCTCGGCGTCCAGGCGCTGTGGAACCGCGTCGCCGAGGACTACGCGCCCTTCGACATCGACGTCACCACCGAGCAGCCCTCCGCCGACCGGCTCTCGCGCACCTCCGAGGCCGACACCACCTACGGCACCACCGCGTTCGTCACGGACTCCTCGGCCGTGAGCGACGCGATCTGCCAGAGCCAGTGCGGCGGCATCGCCTACACCGGCGTGTTCGGCTCGGTCGACGCCGACACCTACCGCCCGGCCTGGGTGTTCTCCAAGCTGCTCAACGACGGCAAGGACCCCAAGGCGATCGCCGAGGCCCTGAGCCACGAGGTCGGCCACAACCTGGGCCTGGCCCACGACGGCCTGCTGGAGGGCGGCACCCTGCCCGCCGCCGAGTACCACTCGGGCACCGAGATCTGGGGCCCGATCATGGGCGCGCCGTACGGCTCCCCGCTCACCCAGTGGAACCCCGGCGACTACGCCTTCGCCTCCAACACCACCCAGGACGACTTCGTGGTGTTCGGGGAGAACGGTCTCGCGTTCCGTCCCGACGACGTCGGCAACGACGTCGCCGGTGCCGGCACCACGCTGCCGACCGAGGCCGCGCCGGCGATCATCGGCAGCCGCACCGACGTCGACGTGTTCAACCTCGGCACCTGCTCGGGCAACGTGTCGGTGACCGCCACGCCCACCTCGATCGGCCCGAACCTCGACATCAGCCTGACGCTGCTGAACGGCAACGGCGGCACCGTCGCCACCGCCAACCCGGCCACCTACAAGGTCGCGGACAAGAACGAGGCCGGCGGCCTGGACGCCACCATCACCGACAACCTCGCCTCCGGCACCTACTACGCCAAGGTGGACGGCGCCGGCCAGTCGGTGCCCGCCGACTCGGCGTACTCCGACTACGGCAGCCTTGGCTCGTACCGCCTCGCGGTCACCAACTGCGCCGCCAGCCAGCAGGTCGCCCCCGGCGCCCCCACGAACCTCGCCGCCAGCGTCACCGACGGCACCGTGAACCTGAGCTGGACCGCGCCGGTGGACCAGGGCTCCTCGCCGGTGACCGGCTACTCGATCACCGTCGACGGCAACGCCGCCGGCACCTCCACCACCACCTCCAAGGCGCTGACCGGCCTGGCCGCCGGCCAGCACCTGCTCGGCGTGCGGGCGGTGAGCGCCGCGGGCAGCAGCACCGAGGCCACCACCACGGTCACCGTGCCGAACGCCCAGGTCGCCCCCGGTGAGCCGACCACCGTCGCCGCCACCGTGTCCGGTTCGGTCGCGACCCTGACGTGGGGCGCCCCGGCCTCGGCCGGTTCCTCGCCGATCAGCGCCTACCGGATCCGGGTCGACACCGGTGCCCCGCAGGACGTCGCGGCCACCGACCGCACCTTCTCCACCGCCGCCCTGGCCCCCGGCACCCACGAGCTCGGCATCCGCGCCGTGTCCGCCGCGGGCACCAGCAGCGAGGTCGTGCGCTCGGTCACGATCGCCGCGGACCCCGTGGCGCCCAGCGAGCCGGGCGACGTCGCCGCCACGGTGTCGGGCCAGACCGCGACCCTCACCTGGTCCCCGCCCCTGAGCAGCGGGTCCGCCGTGATCAGCGGCTACCGCGTGCGGGTGGACAACGGCGCGCTCGTGGACCTCGGTCCCAGCGCCCGCTCCTACACCAGCGGGGTGCTCGCCGCGGGCCAGCACGTGCTCGGCGTGCGCGCGATCTCGGCCGACGGCATGAGCAGCGAGGTGAGCCGCACGGTCACGATCGAGAACGTCGCCACCCCGCCGAGCGCCCCGCTGTCGCTGCAGGGCTCGGCCTCGGGCACCACGATCAGCCTGACGTGGCAGGCCCCGTCCTCCGACGGGGGCGCGGCGATCACCGGCTACCTGCTCAAGCGCGGCACCACCACGCTGCAGCAGCTGCCCGCCTCGGCGCGCTCGACCACCCTCACCGGCCAGACCCCCGGGGCGCAGACGCTGCGGCTCGTGGCGGTCAACAGCGCCGGCGAGGGCGCGGCGGCCGAGGTCACCGTCACCGTCGCGACGCCTGCCGTGCCGGCCGCGCCCGGCACGCCGTCCCTGGCGCAGGGCAAGCGCGGTGGTGCGCTGACCCTCATCGCCGCGTGGAAGCTCGGCGCGGTCCCGGCCGGCGGCGGCGCGATCGACCAGGTGCAGATCCTGTGGAAGCTGGTCGGCTCCACCCGCACCGCCACCACGACCCTGCGGGGTGCGGCGACGCGCGCCGAGGTCAAGCTGCCCGCCGGGGTGTGGGCCGCCCAGGTGCGCGCGCACAACAGCGCCGGCTGGAGCGCGTACAGCGCGGTGAGCCGGGGGGTGCGCCCGCGCTGATCCGCGCGGTCGTCCCCGGCTGACAGCCCTCCACCGCCCCGGTCGGACCTCGGTCCGGCCGGGGCGGTGCCGTTCCCGGGCCGTGCGGCAGCTGATTCGGTTCGGGTCGGTCGGGATCCGTTGGGGGGCCCGCGCGTGCTCGGTTGCCGCAAGGCGGCCTCAAGCCCGCACCCGCGCGGCTCGCCCGGCCCTAGCGTCGGAGCATGCCCACCACCAGCCCGCTGCGTCGTCGTCCGCGCGCCCGCCGCGCCGCCGCGACCATCCTGCTCGTGGGATCGCTGCTCGGACCGATCGCCACCCTCGCCCCCACCTCCGCCGCCGCCGCCGATCAGCCCTCGGCGCCGCTCGCGCTCAGCGTCCGCCTCGAGGCCCGGGCCGCCTACCTGCGCTGGGAGACCCAGGACGAGCTCGTCGGTCTCACCGGCCTGCGGCTGGAGGTGGACCGCGAGCCCGCCCGCGACCTCGACCCCGCGACCCACGAGGTGCGGCTGGCCGGCCTGCGGGCGGGCGCGCACGAGGTGCGGCTCACGGCCCTGTCGCCCGTCTCGGCACCGGTCACGGCGACCCTGCGCTTCGTGACCGCCGCCGTGCGTCCGGGCCTGCCGCGCGACGTCGCGGTGCTCACCGACGCCGCCGGGGTGCACCTGACCTGGCTCCCGCCCCTCGACGACGGCGACGCCGACCTGCTGGGCTACCAGATCGGGCTGCAGGGCTCGGTGCTGCGGATGGTCGACGGTGCGGCGACGTCCGCCACGCTCACCGACCTCCCGCCCGGGCCCCTTCGTCTCAGCGTGGCGGCGGTCAACCCCGCCGGCGTGGGCGGGCGGATCAACGTCGACGCCGTGGCCCCGGCACCTCCGGTGGCCGAGCCCGTGCTCCCCGGCACGCCGAGGCTGGACGCCGTCGTGCCCGGTGCCGGCGGAGGCGCCCTCACGGTGCGCGCCCGCTGGACCGTGCCGGGCGGCGTGGTCGAGCAGGGGCAGGTGCGGTGGCAGCGGGTCGGCCGCGCCGGCGTCGTCACCACCGACGTGGTCGGCATCGCGCGGACCGTCGAGACGCCCGTGGCCGAGGGCCTGTGGGTGGCGCAGGTGCGCAGCCGCAACGCCGCCGGTTGGGGCCCCTGGTCGGCCCGCAGCGCCGCGGTGCGCGCCCGCTGATCCGACGGGTGCTGCCACCATGGGCCGGTGACCGACGTCCCCGCCGACCCCTCCCCCTGGGCCGCCTTCTACGGTGACCGCCTCGACGACCTGCTGCGGCTGCTGGACGGCGGCGACCTCGACCCCGCCCTGCCGGTGCCGGCGACGCCGCAGTGGACCCTGCGCGACGTCGTCGCCCACCTGGCGGGGGTCGGGGCCGACATGGTCGCGGGGCGTCTGGACGGCGCCCCGGGCGAGGCGTGGACCGCGCGCCAGGTGGCCGAGCGGGCCGATCGCACCCTGGCGGAGCTGATCGAGGAGCTGCGCGACGGACGCGACGCCGCTGTGGCGGCCGTGGCGGCCTCCGGCGTGGCGCCGCCGGCATTCGACTCGGCCGTGCACCTGGCCGACCTCCACGAGGCGCTCGGCCTGCCCGCGCCGGCGTCGTCGGCGTGGGCACCGATCCTGGAGGCCGTCGCCGACCGGGTGGCGCCGCTGCGGGGCCGGGTACCCGACTACGAGCTTTTCCGGGCGGCCTTCTCGCGCCGCAGTCGCCGGCAGCTGCAGGCCATGGCGCCGCACTTCACCGCCGAGGAGATCGAGCTGGTCGGCGTGTTCGGCACCCGCGACGACGACCAGCCCGTGCCGCCGACCGCCGGGGGAGGGTCCGGGTGAGACCGCGGGTGAGGGTCGTCACCACCTGAGCCCGGCGAGTACGAATCCGCGGTGAACCTTGCGCGGAAGCGCGGACCGGGCCCGGTGAGGAGTCCTTAGCCTGAACGGGTGAACCTCGGGTCCCGCTCCCTGCTCGCCGGCCTGGCACTGGCGCTCGCCGGCCTCGCCCCGGCGCTGGCCGCGCCGACCGTGCCGGCGCCGCGGGTCGCCGAGCACCCGGCGTCGGTCGCACCCCGCGACGGGACCGACCCGCGACTGACCCGGGACCTGTTCGTGCGCCGCACCCTGGCGGCGCGGGCGGGAGCGGCGTTCCGCGAGATCGCCCGGGAGCCGCAGGCGCTGTGGCTCACCGGCGGTCCCGAGCCGACCCGCCACACCCGCGAGTACGTGCGGCGGGCCGAGGCGGCCGACCGCACCCCGATGCTGGTGGTCTACAACATCCCCGGCCGGGACTGCGGCCAGTTCAGCGCCCAACCGAGCCCCGTCTCGGGCGCGCAGTACCGGGCCTACGTGCGCGCCGTCGCCGCCGGCCTCACCGACAGCCACCCGCTGGTGGTGCTCGAGCCCGACGCCCTCTCCTTCGTCGGCGACACCGGCTGCGGCGGGCAGGGGGCGCGCCTGGCCCTGCTGCGGGATGCGGTGCGGGTGCTCGGGGCCGCCGGGGCCTGGGTGTATGTCGACGCCGGCAACTCCGGCTGGCAGCCTCCCGGTCGGATGGCCCGGCTGCTGCAGCGGGTCGACGTCGCCGGCGCCCGCGGCTTCGCCACCAACGTCGCCCACACCCGCGCGAAGGTCGACGAGCTGGCCTACGCCCGCGCGATCGCCGCACGTCTGGCCCGCCGCGGCATCTCCGGGGTGCACGCCGTGATCGACGTCGGGCGCAGCGGTGCCGGACGCGCGGGGCCCGACCCGCGCGACTACTGCAACCCCGTCGCCGCGCGCCTCGGCGAGCCGCCCCGCACCGTCTTCTCCGGCGTCGTGGACGCGCTGCTGTGGATCAAGCCGCCCGGGGAGTCCGACGGCTACTGCAACGGCGGTCCGGCCGCCGGGGAGTTCTTCCCCAGCGGCGCCTGCCGTCTGATGGGGCAGTCCTGGGCCTACTACGACGACTACCGCCGGGTCTGCGTGGGCTGAGCACCCGGGCCCACCCGGTGCGGGCGTCGACTGCGGGGGACGCAGGCCTGTCAGGTGCGCGCGTCTCGTGACGCTCGCTTCGCTCGCTCCTCGACGACCGTGTCCCCCGCGCCGTCACGAGACGCGGTCAGCCGGGTGCGCGCGTCTCGTGACACTCGCCGCCGCATGTTCGTCGAGGAGGCGCCCCCGCGCCGTCACGAGACGCGGTGGGCCGGCAGTCGGCGGGGGCGTCGTACCACCCGTCCCTGCTGTTTTTCGGCGCCGAAACAGCACCTGCGGTTGATACGACGCCAAACCTCGGGCGACCTTGCGGTGGGCGACCTAGCCTGAGCCGGTGCGACGGCGACTCCCGATCCTGCTGCTGCTCCTGGCTGGAGCGTTCACCGTGCCGACCTCGGCCCAGGCGGAACGGTCGAGCCCGGACAGCGGGGCGTCCACCACCACGATCACGGCCTCGCGTGCGGCCGCCGACCCGCGCCGGACGCGCGGGCTGTACGTCGACCCGCGGATGAAGGCCGCGCAGGCCGGGCCGGCGTTCGCCGCGATCGGGCGCAAGGCGCAGCCGCTGTGGATCACCGACTACTACGACGACCCCGCCGCCGCGACCCGCGACTACGTCACGCGCGCCGAGCGGGCCGGCAAGACGCCACTGCTGGTGGTCTACAACATCCCCGACCGCGACTGCGGCCTGTACTCCTCCCAGGACGAGCAGGTGACCGACGCCGAGTACCGCGCCTTCGTGCGCGCCGTGGCGAAGGGCCTGCGGGGCACCCGCCCGATCCTGATCCTCGAGCCCGACGCGGTGCCGTTCATCGGCAACCCTTCCTGCACCGGCCAGGGCGACCGCCTCGCCCTGCTGCGCGACGCCGTCACGGTGCTCACCAAGGCCGGCGCCTGGGTGTACCTCGATGCCGGACACTCTGGCTGGCAGACCCCCGCCCACACGGCGCCGCTGCTGGCGAAGGCGGGGGTGGCCACCGCGCGGGGCATCGCGACCAACGTCGCCAACACCCGCGCCACCACCGACGAGCACACCTACGCCACCGCGGTGGTGCGGGCGCTCAAGGCCCGCGGGATCGGCGGCGTCCGCTACGTCATGGACACCTCCCGCAACGGCGCGGGCCGCAACGGTCCGGAGAACGGCGACGTGTGCAACCCCGTCGACGCGCGCCTGGGCCTGCCGCCGCAGCTGCGCTTCGACGGCGCCTTCGACGGCCGGCTGTGGGTCAAGCTGCCCGGGGAGTCCGACGGGCCCTGCAACGGCGGCCCGTCCTCGGGTGAGTTCTTCCCGACCGGCGCCTGCCGACTGCTCGGCACCGCCTCCTCGTACTACGACACCGGAACACGCACCTGCCGGTCCTGACGGGACTCGGCGTCAGCCCATCGTGCGGGCGCCGTCGATGCTCTCGCGGATGATGTCGGCGTGCCCGGCGTGCTGGCTGGTCTCGGCCAGCACGTGCAGGGCGATCCGTCGCACCGACCACGACGCACCCGGGGTGAACCACGGGGCGGCGGGCAACGGGTGGGCGGCGTCGAGGTCGGCGGTGGCGAGGAACGCGTCGGTGGCCGCAGCCACCTCGGCGTAGCGGCCCAGCAGCGCCTCGAGGGTGTCGGCCTCGGTGAGCACGAACCGGGTGTCCTCCCCGTCCCAGCCCTCGGCACCCGCCATCACGCCGGTACGGGCGAAATCGGCCCAGCCGGCCTCGGTGTCGCTCACGTGCTTGAGCAGCGAGGCCAGGCTCAGCGTGCTGACGGTGGGGGTGCTGCGGGCCGCGGCGTCGTCGAGGCCCTGCACGGTGCGGCACAGGAACGCGCGGTGCTGCTGCAGGGTGGTGACGAGATCGGCGTGCGCAGAACTGGCGAAGGCGGCGGGGTCGGTGGTGGTCACGGGGGCTCCCGAGGGGTCGGCGTCGGCGGGATCCTGAGCCTAGGACCGGCCACCGACAGTCGGACCGTTCACCAACCCCAGGTGCCCGGTCCGCCCTTGAACGGTCCGACCACCCGCGAGGTGATCCAGCCGCCGTAGAAGCCGCCCTCCTGGGGGACCACCACCTCGTCGTCGACCAGGCAGCGGTCCATGGCGGCGGGCATCACGGCCACGGCGTCGCGCAGGGCCGCGAACCCGGGGGTGGGGTCGGGGTAGGTCCACCCGGCACGCGGGGCGACGACGTCGAGGTCGGGACCGCCGAGCACGTCGTAGTAGGCCGCCCGCCCCTTCCACTCGCAGAACGAGGAGCCCTCGGCCGGGCGCAGCGCACCGGGGACGAACGCCGCCGCGGGCAGGTAGAAGGTGGGCGGGTGGCTGGTCTCGAGGACCCGCCACGAACTGGTGGTGCGGGCGATCGTCACCCCGCCGAGCACGATCTCGATCGAGGCCGAGCTGGGCTCGCAGGCCGGCGGGCGGGGGTAGTCCCAGCACGACTCCTGACCGGGACCGGGCTTGATCGGCTTCACGGGCGGCATGCCGCCAGTCAACCCGGCGACACGTGAGCGCAGGTCACCCGTCGCGGTGGGCCAGGCCGTCCAGACGCAGCCGGGTGGACTCGTCGCGGTGGGTGCCGCTGGTGCCCACGTGCTTGTCGCTGATGACCGGGCCGTTCTTGAGCACGTGCACCAGCGCCATCCCGTGGCCGCGTCCCAGGCCGTGCTCGGCGGCCAGCCAGGCGAGGACGTCGCCCGCCTTGCTGCCGGCGTCGAACCCGGCGGCGCCCAGGGCGTCGAGCAGCTGCTGCGGGGTGTGGCCGGTCTTCTTCTCGGCGCCGTCGAGGTAGGCCTGGAAGGACATGGGCGTTCTCCTGGTGGGGCGGGGAGGTGCGGTCGGACGCCGGTACCGACCGCCGGCCGGAGCCGGACTCATCGACGCTAGCGTGCAGGGGTGAGTCTGTTCGAGTTCGAGGGCACCTGCCCCACCGTCCACCCCGACGCCTGGGTGGCGCCCACCGCCGTGCTGATCGGCGACGTGACGGTCGAGGCCGGGGCGAGCATCTGGTACGGCGCGGTGCTGCGCGGCGACATCTGCCGCATCGTCATCCGCGAGGGCACCAACGTGCAGGACAACTCGGTGCTGCACGCCGAGCCGGGCGGCACGCTCGAGGTCGGCCCGCGCGCCACCATCGGCCACGGCTGCGTCGTGCACTGCGCCGAGGTGGGCGAGCAGGCGCTGATCGGCAACGGCAGCACCCTGCTGGACCACGCCCGGGTCGGGGCGGGCAGCCTCGTGGCCGCCGGCTCGGTCGTGACACCGGGCACCGAGATCCCTGCCGGCGTCCTGGCCGCCGGCACCCCCTGCAAGCCGCTCAAGCCCGTGGCCGGCACCACCTCGGAGCTGTGGATCGAGACCAACAGCGCCTACTACCGCGAGCTCGCGCAGCGCCACGCCGCCGGCGCCCGGCCGGTCGTCCCCGACGCGGAACCCGACGCGGAACCCGACCGGGCCGAGGCCTGACGTGGCCGCGCCCGGGGCTCGGGCCCGGCTGCGCGGTCTCGTGGCCGACACCCGGCCCCTCCAGGAGCCGCACTTCGGCCGGCTGTGGCGGGCCAGCATCGTCACGGTCGTCGGCGCACAGCTGACCGTCGTCGCGGTGCCGGCCCAGATCTACGCCGACACCGGCTCGTCGGCCTACGTCGGCCTGACCGGCGTCTTCGGTCTGGTGCCGCTGATCGTGTTCGGACTCTGGGGCGGTGCGCTGGCCGACGTGATGGACCGGCGCCGGCTGCTGCTCATCACCACCACCGGACTGATCGTCACCAGCGCCCTGTTCTGGGTGCAGGCCGCGCTCGGCAACACGAACGTGTGGCTGCTGCTGTGCCTGTTCGCGGTGCAGCAGGCGTTCTTCGCGATCAACCAGCCCACGCGCAGCGCCGTGCTGCCACGGCTGCTGGATCCGCGCCTGCTGCCGGCCGCCAACTCGCTGATGATGACGGTCACGATGGCCGGCGGCATCGCCGGCCCGCTGCTCGCCGGGGTGCTCCTCCCGGTGACCGGCCTCGAGCTGCTCTACGCCCTGGACGCGGTGTCCCTGCTCACCACGCTGGGCGCGGTGCTGCGGCTGCCACCGCTGCCCCCGGTGCGCCTGCCGGGCGCGCCGAGCGGCACCCCGGGACTGCGCTCGGTGATCGAGGGCTTCGCCTACCTGCGCACCCAGCCGATCCTGCTGATGTCCTTCGTGGTGGACCTCATCGCCATGGTCTTCGGCATGCCGCGCGCGCTGTTCCCCGAGATCGCGGCCACGTCCTTCGACGGCCCCCGCGAGGGCGGGCTGGCCTTCGCGCTGCTCTTCGCCGCCATCCCCCTGGGCGCCGTCGCGGGCGGGGTGCTCTCGGGCTGGGTCTCGCGGGTCGAGGCCCACGGCCGCGCCGTCGTGGTGTGCATCGTGGTGTGGGGGGCGGCGATCGTGGGCTTCGGCGTCGCGGTCGGCGTCGCCGCCGAGGTGCCCGCCGCGCGCACCCCCCTGCTCGTCGTGGCGGTCACCCTGCTGGCGGTCGGCGGGGCCGCCGACATGGCCTCGGCGGCGTTCCGCACCTCGATGCTGCAGGCCGCGGCGTCCGACGACGTCCGCGGTCGCCTCCAGGGCATCTTCATCGTCGTCGTGGCCGGCGGACCCCGCATCGCCGATGCGCTGCACGGTGCCGCCGCGGTGTCGGTGGGCGCGGCCGCCGCAGCCGCCGGCGGCGGAGTGCTGGTGATCGTCGGCGTGGTGGTGGCCGCCCTCGTGGTCCCCTCCTTCGTGCGCTACCGGGTCACCCGCGCGGCTGCCTAACCTGGAGGCATGACCGCGCGCCCGTCCGTCCTGCCCCGTCGCGCGCGGTTCGCCGCCCTCACCGCGACAGCGGCCCTGGTGTTCCTCGGCGGCTGCAGCGGCCAGGACGACGGCGCCGACGCCGCCCCGGCGGACCCCACCGTCCCCACCGCCTCGGAGCCCGCCGCCCCCGTCCCTACCGCCCCGGGATCCCCGGCGCCCGACGCCCCGGCCGGCGATCCGCTGCCCTGCCCCGAGGTGCGCGCCGGCATCGACGCCTTCAACGCCGGCGACCTCGACGAGACCGTCGCCCGGTTCGTGGCCGCGGTCCCGCTGGCCGAGGAGGCCTACGCCGCGGATCCCTCCCCGGCCCTGGAGGCGCTGCTCGACGCCGTGCGCTACTACGCCGCCCTGCCCGCCGAGCAGTACCTCGCCGCCTCCGCCGGCTCCCCCGAGTTCCAGGTGCACAAGGCCACCACCCTCACCCTGTGCCGCTACCAGGGCCCGCCCGCCGGTGAGGGCGACGACGGCACCGTCACCGCCTGAGCCCCCGCCGCTCGCCACGCTCGTCCGCCCCGTCCGCCGCACCGCACTCGGAGCCTCCTCAAGACCGATCTGCCACCATCGGCCCCGTGACGTTCGTGCCCACCCCGCCCGATCCGGTGTTCCCGACGCCGCCGACCCCCGCGGCAGGTCGGCCGTCGCGCACCCCCGGCATCGTCGCGGCCGTGGTGCTGCTCGGGGTCGCGGTGCTGCTCGCCGTCCTCGGCTCGTTGGTCGCCCTGGTGAGCGTGGCGTTCCTCGACTCCTGTCCCCCGCCCTCGTGCAGCGTCGACGCCGCAGCGAGCACGGTGGTCACCGCGATCGTGGTCGCCGGGGTGGTGCTGCTGGCGGGGCTGGTCACGACGATCGTCGCGATCGTGCGACGCCGCACCCCGTGGGCGTGGGCGCTGGGCACCGTCGTGGCCGAGATGCTCACCTTCGCCGTGGCCGCGCTGGCCTACGGCGCCGCCGTCAGCTGAGCGACGGCCCGGCCGGGTGCTCGGAGGCCAGCAGCGCGTAGGTGAGGGTGTCGCGCCAGGTGCCGTCGCGGTGCAGCGCGTCGGCCACCGCATGACCCTCCCGACGCATCCCGAGCCGCTCCATCAGCCGCCACGACGCGGTGTTGTCGGCGAAGCACACCGCGATGACGCGCCGCAGTCCGAGGCCGCCCTCGGCGCGCGACGCGAAGCACAGGTCGAGCAGGGCACGCACCGCCTCGGTGGCGAGGCCGCGACCGGCGTGGGCGGGGTCGAGGGTCCAGCCGAGCTCGGCCTCGCAGGCCAGCGCCTGCTCGCGCACCTCCGCCTGCGCCCAGGCATCGGCGATGCTCACCATCAGGTCCATCACCACCCGACCCTCGTGCTCGACCACCACGGTGGACCCGAGCTTGGCGACGAAGCGCTCGCGGTAGGCCGCGGGATCGCCGACCTGCGAGGTGAGCCAGCGGGCCACCTCCGGATCGGAGCGCAGCGCGAAGGTCGGCTCGGCGTCCGCCGCCACCGCCGGGCGCAGCCGCAGGCGCGGGGTGCGCACCGGCCAGCCCGTGGCGCCGGCGACGTCGAGCTCGGCCGCCAGGGCGGCGTCGTCGCCCCCGGGTCCGCTCATGCCGGGTCCGGGGTCGCGTCGGGGTCGGTGAGCCGGGCCAGTCGCTGCGAGAGCGACGTCGTGCGGTGGGCGTTGCCGGGCAGCTCGACGTAGCGGCGCCCGAAACGCTGCAGCAGGGCGTCGTCGAGCCGGCGCACCGCGCCCGGCGGCTGCCGATAGGCCATCCGCTCGCCGATGAGGTCCTCGTCGACCCCGCCGAGCACCTCGGCCAGCGCGGCGAAGGTCGTGACGTCGAGGTCCTGCAGCAGCCCCGAGAGCCAGCCGTAGTGCTCGGCGCGCGACCACTGCGCCTCGGGGTAGTGGGTGGCCAGGAAGGCACCGAGCGCCCGAGGGTCGAGCCAGTCGGCGGCACCGCTGGCGTCGGCCGCGGCCGCGGCGGGGGGCGCGGCGGCCTGCACCCGCTCGCGGATCTCGGCGAACTCGCGGTCGGCGAGCTCGAGCAGGCCCGCGGCGAGGGTGAAGCGACGGTCGAACTCGCGCACGTGCTCGGGCGGCACCGCACCCTTGTAGCGGATGTCGTGCTCGAACTCGGCCCAGGCGTGCTGCAGCACCGTGCGCACCTGCACCTGGGCGGTCGTGTCGTCGACGCGGACCTGGAGGTGCCGGCTGGCGTAGCCGAAGCGCCCCTCGCCGGCGGTCTCGCGCCCGAGGTCGCGGTCGTCGGTGACCACCAGGTCGGAGGCGAGCAGGGCCGCGACGCGGTCGACGTCGCCGCGCACGTAGGTGATCACGCGCACGCCGATCTGGTCGCCGATGTCGTGCAGCGGGTCGGGGTAGAGCGGCTCGCCGTCGCGGGTGCGTCCGGCCTTCTCGGCGAAGGAGGTGACGCTCTTCGCGCGGCCGGTGACCGAGAGGTAGTTGATGCCGGCCTCGTCGAGCACGTGGGTGATCCGCGCGACCGCCTCGGCTGCGGCGACCTCGCGGGCCGGTTGTTCGGCCGCGTAGCGGGCCACGGCCTCCCGCACGACCTTGTGACGGCTCACCACCGCGGCGCCGAGCGAGGGGGTGACGATGTAGCCGGTCTCGAGGTCGCCGTAGAGGGTGACGTCGTCGGGGCGGGTGTCGGCGAAGCGCGCGATGCACGCGCACAGCACGGCGTCGACCTGGTCCTCGACGTGACGCAGCTGGCTCTTGCGGGTGGCGTGCTCGACGTCGTGGCGCAGCCGTGCCCACGCGCCGTCGGGTCCGTCGGGGTTGTGCAGCTGCTCGACGCCGCGCATCAGGCGCAGCATCTCGCTGCGCAGCAGGTCGAGGTCGCGGCCGGGCTTGTTCTTGTACTTCAGCACCTTGGGGAGGTCGAAGAGCACGATGCTGGCGGCGTGGGGGTAGACCTCCATCGCGCGCCGGCGGCGCCGCGAGCGGGGGTTGACGTCGAGCCCGAGCCGCTTGGCCAGCCGGCCCCCGCGCGGCCCCTCGGCGAACTCCGGCTTGCCGAGGTTGGTGGGGTGGGTGCCGGCGTCGAAGCGGCGGAAGTCGGCCGAGAGCGCCTGCTCGGCGGGCCGGGAGCCGGTGGGGTTGGTGACCACGAGCGGGGCGTCGATGGCGACCACGCAGTCGCCGTCGACGTAGGCGGCGAGCGCGGCCTCGATGTCGTCGTCGCTGCGCTGGGCGCTGACGTGGAGCAGCCGCCCGGCCGCATCGAGCACGGCGACGCCGGTGGGGTTGCGCTCCCCCCAGGCGAGGTCGATCCCGACGTAGTGCATCCCGCGAGGCTAGCGGCTGGTCCCGACGGCCGACCCCCACCTCACCGCGCCTCGCGACGGCGCCCCGCAGACGGTCGTCGAGGAGCGAGCGCCAGCGAGCGTCACGAGACGCCCGCACCCGAACATCGACGTCCCGTGACGCCGTGTTGTCAGCCGCGGCGCAGGGTCACCCGGTCGATGCGGGTGCCGTCGGTGGCCAGGGCGGTGAGGCGCATGGTGGCGGGGCGGCCGGCGGAGCGGGGGGTGACGTCGAGGAACGCCAGGCTGTGGGTGTTCTCCACGACCGAGGCGTAGGTGGTGGCCTCGGGGATGCGCAGGCCGTCCTCGTCGGTGACGTAGGACAGCGGCAGGCCGCCGGTGGGGTACACGGCCTGACCGGCGCCGCCGGCGGTGAGGTAGGTGGTGCCGCGGCGGGAGTCGACCACCGCGCCGCGCCCGGCCTCGACCACGGGCGCGCCGGCCCGCATCGGGTGCGACCGCTCGTAGCAGTGGTTGTGGCCGTTGACCACGAGGTCGACGCCGTGGCGGTCGAAGATCGGCTCCCAGCGCGCCCGGATGCCGCCGTCGGAGCCGTGCACGAGGTTGGTGCAGTACACGCAGTTGTGGAAGCCCACGACGAGGAAGTCGACGTCGGGGTCGGCCCGCAGCTCGCGCAGCCGCCGGTCGAGCCACCGGTCCTGGGCGGCGCCGAGGTAGCCGTTGTTGCGGTCGATCTCGGAGGAGGCGTCGTTGCCGTCCAGGGCCACGAACCCGACGTTGCTCCAGGTGAAGGAGTAGGTGACCGGCGCCCCCTGCACGCCGTTGCCGGGCAGCCGGAAGCGGTCGAGGTAGCCGTCGTAGCCGAGCTCGCCGTTGCCCGCCTCCATCTCGTGGTTGCCCACGGTGGTCATCCACGGCGTCGTGCGCGCGCTCGGCTCGATCTGGCGCAGCCACCGGTCCCAGGTCGCGAAGTCCTGGGTCTGGGGCCCGCCGGCGCCGGTGCCGCCGGAGGAGTCGGCGTAGCAGAGGTCGCCGACGACGAAGGCGAGGTCGGGCTGCTGCTTGTTCATCAACGCCACGTGGGCGGCCGCGGCGGCGTTGACGCCCATGTCGCCGAAGGCGGCGAACCGGAACGGCACCGGCCGCGCGGGGGCGGTGGTGAAGGTGCCGGTGCGCAGGGCGCCGCCGCGGTGGGTGATCCGGTAGCGGTAGCGGGTGCCCGGCTCCAGGCCCCGGACGGTGGCGTGGTGGTAGACCGTGCCGGTGCGCCGCGAGCCGGTGCTGCGCACGGGCACGCTCATCCCGAGACCGCGATCACGGCCGACCTCGACCTCGGGGCGCGCGACCGAGCCCGGCGTCGCCCAGGAGATCGTCATCGTGCGGCGCGCGTCGGCGCCGTACACCAGGTGCACGCCGCGCGGCGGGGCGGCGCTCGCCCCCGGCGGCGTCCAGAGCAGCGGGGTGACGGCGGCGCCGGCCAGCAGGCCGCGACGGGAGGTGCTCACCCGGGTGAGGGTGCCACCTCGGCGTGAACGGCGGAAGGCCTGCGGGTGGCGTGGGAGTTCGGCCCGGAGGCTCAGCCGGCGAGCGCGACGGCGAGGGCGGCGCCGAAGCGGGCGTTGGCGCGCACGAGCGCGATGTTGGTGGCCAGGCTGGCACCGTCGGTGAGCTCGACGATCCGCTTCAGCAGGTACGGGGTGATGTCCTTGCCGGTGATGCCGAGGCGGGCGAGGTCGGCCAGGGCGTGGTCGATGACGGCGCCGATCTGGTCGGCGGGGATCTCGTCCTCCACCGGCACCGGGTGGGCGAGCACGAGCCCGGAGCGCATGCCGAGGGCGCGGGCGGCGCCCACCGCAGCGGCCGCCTCGGCGGCGTCGGCCACGCGGGCCGGGGACGCCAGGCCGCTGCTGCGGGAGTAGAAGGAGGGGAACTCGTCGCTGCCGACCACCGCCACCGGCACGCCGTTGGTCTCCAGGACCTCCAGGGTGAGGGCGATGTCGAGGATGCTCTTCACGCCCGCGCACACGACGGTGACCGGGGTGGTGGCGAGCTCGGTGAGGTCGGCCGAGACGTCGAAGCTCTCCGGGGCGCCGCGGTGCACCCCGCCGAGGCCGCCGGTCACGAAGACCTCGATGCCGACCAGCGAGGCCAACCGCATGGTGGCCGCCACCGTGGTCGCGCCGTGACGACGCCCGGCCATCACCCAGGGCAGGTCGCGCACGCTGACCTTCCCCACGCCCGGGTCGGAGGCCAGCAGCTCGAGCTCGTCGTCGTCGAGCCCGACGGTGGGCACGCCGTGCAGCAGCGCGATCGTGGCGGGCACCGCGCCCCCGGCGCGCACGATGCCTTCGACCTCGCGCGCCATCGCGACGTTGTCGGGGTAAGGCATGCCGTGGCTGATGATCGTGCTCTCCAGCGCGACGACGGGGCGGCCCGCGGCGAGCGCGTCGGCGACCTCCGGGCTGGTACGGATCGGGATGCTCACAGCAGGCTCCTCACGAGGTCGTCGGTCAGGTCGGGCCGCACGGCGCCGGCGTGCGCGAGGGTGAGCGCGGCGGCGGCGTGGGCGTAGCGGGCGGCGGCGGCCGGGTCGGCCCCGCCGCGGGTGGCGTGCACCCAGGCGGCCAGCATGGCGTCGCCGGCCCCGGTGACGTCGACCAGGCCCCCGACCCGGGCGGGGTCGACGGCGGGCAGCCGGTGCTCGGCCCCCGGTCCACCCGCCCCGAGCAGCAGCGACCCCGCCGGGCCGCGCCGCTCCCACACCCACGCGACGCCCGCGCCGTGCAGGTCGGCGGGCGCGCCGAGCACGGCCAGCTCGGGGGCGGAGGCGGCGAGCAGCAGCAGCGGGCGGTCGGGGGTGAGCAGCGGACGCAGCCGGTGGGCCTTCGGCACACTGACGGCGTCGACCACCACCGGCACTCCGGCCGCGACCGCGGCGTCCCAGACCGCGGCGAGCACGGGCGCGGGGAGGTTGGTGTCGAGCACGAGCACCGCGGCGCCGACGGGATCGGGCACGTCGCCGGGCCCGAGCAGGTCCGTGGCGGCGTGGTCGCTCACCGCCCCCACGAGCTCGCCGTCGGCGTCGAGCAGGGCGACGTAGGACGCCGTCGCCGCCGGCACGGTGACGGCCCTCAGGTCGAGGCCGGCCTGCGCGCAGGAGCGGCGCACGAGGTCGCCGTGGGCGTCGGAGCCGAGCGCGGTGACCAGGCGGGTCGGCGATCCGAGCCGGGCCAGCACCTCCGCGACGTTGCGACCGACCCCGCCGGCGGCGGTGCGGGTGGTGCCGGGTCGGCTCGTGGCGACGCCGTCGTCGTCGGCCCGTGGGGCCGGGCGGGCCACGACGTCGACCCCGGCGCCACCGACCACGAGCACGGGGCGGACGGCGGCGGGGTCGGGCACCGCTCGATCGTAGGTGGCGCCCGCGGCGCGGATCAGCACCAGGTGACGTCAGCAGCGATGAATCCCGTTGTCGGTGGCGGTCGCTACGGTCCAGAGTGGGCGCCACGCCCGCTCCCCACGTCGTCGAACCGAAGGACCTCGCATGGTCGAGATGATCCGCGCCACCGGACTGGTGAAGCGCTTCAAGGGGGTCGAGGCCCTCAAGGGCCTGGACCTCAGCGTGCCCGAGGGCACCGTGCTCGGGCTGTTGGGCCCCAACGGCGCCGGCAAGACCACCGCCGTGCGGTGCCTGGCCACCCTGCACCCCTTCGACGAGGGCTCGGCGACGGTCGCGGGCGTCGACGTCCGGAGCAACCCGCAGGAGGTGCGCCGCCGGATCGGCCTGTCGGGCCAGTACGCCGCGGTCGACGAGCACCTCACCGGCTTCGAGAACCTCACGATGGTGGGGCGCCTGTACGGCATGCCGAAGCACCAGGCGCGCGAGCGGGCGGGTGAGCTGCTGGAGCGGTTCTCGCTCTCCGATGCCGCCCACCGGCCCTCCAAGACCTACTCCGGCGGCATGCGACGACGCCTCGACCTCGCGGGCGCGCTCGTGGCCGCGCCGCCGGTGCTGATCCTCGACGAGCCCACCACCGGCCTCGACCCGCGCTCGCGGCTGGAGATGTGGGACGTCATCCGCGAGCTCGTGGCCACCGGCAGCACCCTGCTGCTCACCACGCAGTACCTCGAGGAGGCCGACCGCCTCGCCGACGACATCGTCGTCATCGACCACGGACAGGCGATCGCCCGCGGCACCGCCGACGAGCTCAAGTCGCGCACCGGCGGCGAGCGCATCGAGATCGTGGTGGCCGACGCCGCCCGCACCCAGATCGCCGTCGACGCCCTGCGCGGCGTGGCCCGCGGGGAGGTCAGCGTCGACGAACGCACCGTCACCGCCGCCGCCGAGGGCGGCGCCCGCGCCCTCATCGCGGTGCTGCAGCACCTCGAGGACCACGACGTCGCCGTGCTCGACGCCGGGCTGCGGCGCCCCACGCTCGACGACGTCTTCCTCACCCTCACCGGCCAGCCGGCCGCCCCGGCGGCCGAGGCCGCGTCCGAGCCCGCGAGCGCCGAGCCCACCCACGACACCGCGTCGCACGACGCCCCCACCCTGGCGAAGGAGTCCTGAGGATGAACGCCGTCAGCCACGCCCTCTCCGACGGCTGGGTCGTCGCCCAGCGCAACCTCATCAAGATCAAGCGGGTGCCCGAGGTGCTCGTGTTCGTGCTGATCAGCCCGATCATGTTCGTGCTGCTCTTCGCCTACGTCTTCGGCGGCGCGATCAACGTGCCCGGCGACGTCGACTACAAGGAGTTCCTGATCGGCGGGATCTTCGCCCAGACGGTCGTGTTCGGTGCCACGTTCACCGGCGCGGGTCTGGCCGAGGACATGACCAAGGGCATCATCGACCGCTTCCGCAGCCTGCCGATGTCGCCGGCCGCGGTGCTGATCGGCCGCACGTCCTCCGACGTCGTCTACAACGTGCTCTCGCTCATCATCATGGCCCTGACCGGCCTGCTGGTGGGCTGGCGCGCCCGCGAGGGCGTGGTCGACCTGCTGCTCGGGTTCGGCCTGCTGCTGCTGTTCGCCTACGCCATCAGCTGGGTGCTCGCGTGGATCGGCCTGCTGGTGCCCAGCGTCGAGGTCATCAACAACGCCTCGTTCATCGTGATCATGCCGTTGACGTTCGTGTCCAACGCGTTCGTGCCCACCGAGTCCTTCGACGGCGTGCTGCGCACCTTCGTGGAGTGGAACCCCGTCTCCACCCTCACCCAGGCCTGCCGCGAGCTGTTCGGCAACATCGCCCCCGGCGTGCCGGTCCCCGACTCCTGGGCCATGCAGAACGCCACCCTCTACACCCTGGGCTGGGTCGTGCTGATCCTGGCGGTGTTCGTGCCGCTCTCGGTGCGCCAGTACCGCATCGCCGGCGCGCGCTGACCCGCACACCGCACGGCCACGACACCACGACGGCCCCCCATACCCAAGGGGGGCGGCGGCCGTCGTCGT
>NZ_CAXQZB010000044.1:0-2160 GCF_964228225.1 Nocardioides sp. | reverse complement strand
AGCCGAGGAAACTGCCCGACACGCCGTGCCGCGTCCGGCGTGTCGGGCAGTCTGCTCGGCCAGCCGAGCAAACTGTCCCGGCGCGAGAGCGGAATCGCGGCCCGGCCGCCGACGCTGCGTGACATCACACTGCCGCACCATGACGTCGTAATGACGCCAACCTGATTGCCAATGACGCCATAGTGATGTCATGATGACGTCATGGACCTGACCCCGTACGTCGAGCACCTGCGCCGCGACCTCCAGCAGGCCGCGGTGAGCGCCGGTCCCGAGGCCGAGGCGCTGGCCGAACGACTCGGATACGCCCTCGACGCCACCGCGCGGTTGGCCCTGATGGAGGCCATCAGCCACGCCTGCGCGGAGATCACCACCGACCTCGCCGGCGAGGTCAGCGTGCAGCTCCAGGGCCGCGACCTGGCCTTCCGGGTCGAGTCGCCGCTCGGCGCCGGCCTCACCCCACCCGCCCCGCCGACGCCGCCGCTCCCGCCGGCCCCACCCGCCGCCCCCGACGCGGCCGGACCGGACCTCGAGGACGAGGGCACCCTGGCCCGCATCAGCCTGCGCATCCCCGAGTCGCTGAAGGCGCGCGCGGAGGAGGCGGCGGCGGAAGCCGGTCAGTCCCTCAACACCTGGCTGGTCGGCGTGGTGCGCGACGCCACCCGCAGCGGCGCCATCCGCGTCGACGTCGACCTGTCCAGCATCCCGTTCCTGTCCCGCGACTCCTTCCCCTTCGAGCCCGGCGCCCGACGCCGCATGACCGGCTGGGCCTGAGACCCCTCGGCCCGCCCGGCCCCCGCACCTCCGACGCCCACCACCGCCCGCAGTTGCCCGCGACCGCCGGCGGGTGAGTGGCGCGACCCCGCACGCCCCCGCCCGGGGGCTCCACGAAAGCGACACCCCATGACCGACCACCGGTTCGCCACCCCACAGCCGCTCCAGCTCGACGTCGAGGTCGAGCGCGGCCACGTCAGCCTGGTGCTCACCGACACCACCGAGACCACCGTGCGCCTCGAGGGCGCCGACGCCGCCGGCACCGAGGTGTCCCTGGAGGGCACCACGCTGCGGATCCACCAGCCGCGCCGTCGTGGCTTCTTCAGCGGCGACCGCGCCCTGCACGTCGAGGTCGAGGCGCCGCGGGCGAGCAGTCTGGCCGCCCGCCTGGGCTCCACCGACCTGCACACCGAGGGGCCGCTGACCGACGCCCGCGTGAAGTCCGGGTCGGGCGACCTCACCCTGGCCGAGGTCACCGGCGCCTGCCAGGTCGACACCGGCTCCGGCGCGGTCCAGGTGCACCGCGCCGGCGCCGAGCTGCGCGTGCGCAGCGGCTCCGGCGACGTGCACGTCGGCCACGCCGGGGCCACCAGCGCCGTCTCGACCGGGTCCGGCGACGTGCAGGTGGACCACCACACCGGCACGTTGTCGGTGAAGACCGGCTCCGGCGACCTGCGGGTGATCGACGCCGCCGGCGAGGTGTCGATGGCCACCGGCAGCGGCGACGCCGTCGTCGACCGCATCAGCACGGGGGCCCTGGGCTTCACCGGCGCCTCGGGCGACGTGCGGATCGGCGTCGCGCCCGGGATCCCCGTGTGGACCGAGGTCTCCACCGTGACCGGACGCCTGGAGTCGCGGCTGCAGGGCCGGGGCGAACCGGCGCAGGGCGACCCCTTCGTGGTGGTGCGGGCCCGCACCGTCAGCGGCGACATCGTGCTGCAGGAGGCCTGAGATGTTCGAGCCGCTGCTGCCCGACCTCGCCGTCACCCGCATCCGCGACCGACGCCTGGCCGCCGCCCGGGCCGCCGAGCGCCGCACGGTGCGCGCCGCCCGACGTGGCCGCGCCCGCCGGGGCTGGGACGAGGAGCCGACCGGGCGCTGATCCCGGGCCCCACCTCTCGGTCCCCACCTCCCGGGCCTCACATCCCGGACGGGGCATCACCGCCCGGGAGCACCCCGCACACTGTCGGGGTGCTCCCTGCCGCGACCCGTCCCCACCGCCTGCGCCGCGCCCTGACTGGCCCGAGGCCGGGAGCGTGATGGACTGGCAGTCGTGCCCCGCCGGGCGCGGCGAGGTGCGCGAGATCGTCGTGGAGTACGTGCCCGGTTCGCTGGTCGCCAGCGACGTCGAGGACGACTCGACCACGGCCCGCCAGGCCGTGACCTTCG
>NZ_CAXQZB010000043.1:0-77109 GCF_964228225.1 Nocardioides sp. | reverse complement strand
GTCACCAGCGGAATGCACCGGTTCCCGGCCGATCCCGGTGCATTCCGCTGGTGACGACGAGCACGCGCTCACCCCGGGAGGCGAGGGGGCCGGCCCTACTCTGGAGGACGTGATCCAGACGGTGCGGGGGCGGTTGGGCGAGGCGCTGTTCCAGCGCGTCGCGGGCCCCGAGGGCGAGTCCCACCGCCAGCGCATCCACGGCACGCCCGGGCCGCGCTGGTTCGAGCCCGGCAGCCCGATCACGGTGGTGCACGGCGACGCCTCGATGTTCATCGGCGGCATGCGCGCCCTGCTGCTGCAGACCCTGCACCCCGCCGCGATGCGCGCGGTCTCGGAGCACTCCGGCTACCGCGGCGACATGTGGGGCCGGCTGCACCGCACCTCGCGCTTCCTGGCCGAGACCACCTTCGCCCACGAGGACGACGCCCAGCGGGCGGTCGACATCGTGCGCGCGATCCACGAGCGGGTGCGGGGCACGATGCCCGACGGCACGCCCTACGCCGCCAGCGACCCCCACCTGCTGCGCTGGGTGCACATCGCCGAGGTCGACAGCTTCCTGCGGGCCCACACCGTCTACGGTGCGACGACCCTCACCCAGGACGAGCGCGACACCTACGTCGCCCAGGTCGGGGTGGTGGCCGAGCGGCTCGGTGCCACCGACGTCCCGCGCACCGAGGCCGAGCTGGCGGCCTGCCTGGCCTCCTACCGGCCCGAGCTCAGCGGCAGCCCTGAAGCGCGCGAGGCCGTGAAGCACCTGCTGCTCACCCCGCCGCTGCCGCTGCCCGCGCGGGTGCCCTACGGCGTGCTGGCGGCGGGTGCGATCGGGCTGATGCCGGCCTGGACCCGCCGGCACCTGCGCCTGCCCTGGGCGCCGGTCACCGAGCGCACCGTGGTGCGCGCGCTGGGCACGGTGGCCACCGGCACGATCCGGTGGGCGATGACGCCCCCGCCACTCCAGGCCGCCGCCGGCTGACGCCGCCCCGGGCGGGGCGGTGTTCCCCGCGGCCCACCTCGGGTGGTGGGATGGGTCCGTGCCCGACGCCCTGCTCGACCGGTGGCCGCTGCCCGAGGATCCTGGGACGGCCCGCGAGCTGCTCGCGGCCTACGACGGACCCACCCGCGGCTACCACGACCGGCGCCACCTCAGCGAGGTCCTCGACCGCATCGAGGGTCTGCGCGACGCCGGCGCCGACTGCGAGCCGCTGCCGGTGCTGCTGGCCGCGTGGTTCCACGACGCCGTGTACGACGGCGAGCGCGACGCGGAGGAGCGCTCGGCCACCTGGGCCGAGGCCGCGCTCGCGCCGTGGCTGCCGGCCGCGGTCGTGGCGGAGGTGGCCCGGCTGGTGCGACTCACCGAGACCCACCGTCCCGCGCCGGGCGACCGCAACGGCGAGGTCATCTCCGACGCCGACCTCGGGATCCTCGCCGCCGACCCCGGGCGGTACGCCGCGTACGTGGCGGCGGTGCGGCGCGAGTACGCCCACCTCGACGACGCCACCTTCACCGCCGGGCGGCGCCACGTGCTGGAGCAGCTGCTCGCCAAGCCCTCGCTGTTCCACACCGCTCCGGCGATCGCCGCCTGGGAGCGGCCGGCCCGCGCCAACGTGGCCGCCGAGCTCAGCCGGCTCCCGCAGCGGGACTGACCGACGGCCCGTCGTCGGCGGTGCGGCGACGCGGGCGCCGCAGGCCGGCGGCCCGTAGCCGCCGCACGAGCTCCCGGCTCGGCGTCGGCTCGGCACCGGCGGCCACCAGCACCTCGTAGTACTCGGCCGGCACGTCGTAGTGGTCGCGGTCGAAGGCGCGGGGCGGGACGCCGTGGGCGGCGGCGAAGGCGTGCAGCTCGGCGAGCGAGACGTCGCTGGCCAGGTGCGACCACCAGCGGCCGTGGCGCGGCACGTCGGGCGGGTCGATGAGCACGCTCACGCCCGCTGCGCCTCGTGGTCCAGCAGCAGCCGCCAGGACCGCACCCGGCCCGCGTCGACGTAGGCCCGCTCCGACCCGCCCACGCGCGCGGCGTCGCCGACGCGGAACTGGCGCACGCCTGCCCGCACCAGCCACGGCACGGCCTCGGCGGGCCACTCCCCGGCCGGCATCAGCAGGGCCGCCACCGCCGGGTCGGCTGCGTGGGCCAGCAGCGCGTCGACGTCGCAGGGGCGGCCGGGGGCGGCCCCGGCCGTGGCCACCGCGGTGAGTCCCGGGAGCGTGCGGAGCCGCCGCCAGGCGCGGACGGGGTCGAGCACGCGGTCGACGTCGTCCTCGAAGGTCCAGGCGAGGTCGGGGGCCACCTCGCGCAGGCCGAAGCCGGCCGCGACGTCGACCTCGAGGTCCTCGTCGACCAGGCCGAGTCCGACGCCCGCCACCCCGAGCCCGCGCACCGCGGCGAGCCGGGGGCCGAGGTCGTCCGGCGGGGGGTGGGGGAACCGCAGTCGCACGGGCACCGCACCCGCGGCCCGCACCACCGCCGAGACCCCGGCGAGGTCGAGGTCGGCGCCGGGCTGCTCGAGGCTCAGCCGGTCGGCGCCGCCGTCGAGCGCGCCGGGGACGTCGCGCGGATGACGCACGACGACCTCCAGCAGCGGCCTCATGTCCCGACCCTAGCCGGACTCCCCGTGCGACTCAGCCCGTGCGACTCAGCCCGTGGCGGCGCACGCTGCGGACCATCGCGGCCACCGACAGCACGGCGTCGAGGCGCTCCTGCTGCGCCCGCGCCCACGCCGCGACCTCCTCCTGGCGGGCGATGAGGGCGTCGATGATCTCCCACACCCGGCGCAGGTCGTCGACGATGTCGGTGACGGCGTCGAGGCCCTTGAGGCCGAACTCGAGGGCGAACACGCCCCAGCCCACCGGGCTGGACACCCGACTGAGGATCCGGGCGACGACGCGGAGCAGCACCTCGCCGAGCTCGGCGACCGCGGCCTCGACCTCCACCTGGACGTGCTCCACGACCCCGGCGATCTCGTCGAGGACGTACCACCCGGCGCCGACCAGCTCGGCGAACGCCTCGACGCGCACGGCGCGGACCACGAGCGCGGCCCGGAACGCCTCGGCCGCCCGGCCCTCCCAGACCGGCACGCTCCACGCCCCGATGATCCCGAGGTTGAGCGCCACCCGGCGCAGCGCGTCGCGGGTGACCACGCAGGAGTCGGCCGTGGCGCGCACCGCCGTGAGGTCGCCGACAAGCGGGTCCACCAGCAGGGTGCGCAGGCCGACCTCGGGGAGCGCCGGCAGGTGCACCCCCAGTCCGCCGAGCACCCCGACCATGCGGTTCACGACCTCGCGCGCCCCCTCGACCGCACCCTCCCAGGCCTCGAAGTCCGCGTCGTGGCGCAGCGTGCCACCGCGCTCGGGCGGGGCGGCCAGATCGGGCTCGACCAGGTGGACGCCCACCTCCTCGCTCATGCCACCCACCCCAGGACCGTCTCCAGGAGCGTGCGGGAGGCGAGGGCGGAGCGTGCGTCGGCACCGCCGAGGTCGACCGCCACCCGCTCGAGGCCCGCAGCGAGGCGCTCCCAGTCCTCGACGACGGCGGTCTCGGCCGCCCCGACGCCCTCGGCCAGGCGCGCGACGGCGTCGCCCAGCGGGCTGAGCACGCACACCGGGCTGGGCCGGAACCCGGACGGGTCGGCGACGTGCGTGGCGGCGAAGCGGCAGGTGGCGCGCCACTGGCCGGTGGCCTCCTCCAGCGCCTCGTGCAGGGTCACCAGGTCGCGCCAGCGGCGCACCTGCAGGGTCGTGTCGGACATGGGGCCTCCTCGGTCGGGGATGGGGAGACCCGGGTGCCCTGCCGGACCGGGACTTGAAACCCGCGCACAATGGGGGTGTGGATTCCTCGCTGCTCCTCGATGCCCGCGCCCGCGTGCTGGCCGACCTCCAGGCGCGCCGGCACGCCACCGCCACGGCCGTCTCGGCGCTGGAGGACGCCGTCGCCGCGCGGCAGTGGTGGGCCGAGCAGTGGCCCGAGGGAGCGGTCTACGTCGCCGGCCTGGTCGCCCAGGACGTGCAGGACGCGCTGTTCTCGACCTCGGGCCGGTGGCCGCTGTGCCTGGAGTGCGACGACGCCCCCGAGCACAGCCTGTTCATCTCCCCCGACCTCGGCGGCCCCGACCCGGTGTGGGTGTGCGAGGAGTCGGGCCGGGTCGTGGCGGCCCTGGGCTTCCTGCACCGCACCTGATCCCGTCCGCCACCGGACGCCTCCGGACGCCCCCGGACGCACCGCGGCCCCGCCCCCCCGCGAGGGGGACGGGGCCGCGGTGGGTGACGCGGGGGATCAGGAGGATCAGACCGCCGGGGCGTCGTCCTCGAGCGCGATGTTGCGGGTGCGGTTCGGGTCGACCTGGATGCCGGGGCCCATCGTGGTGGAGAAGGTGACCTTCTTCAGGTAGCGGCCCTTGGAGCTGGCCGGCTTGAGCCGCAGCACCTCCTCCAGCGCGGCGGCGTAGTTCTCCGCGAGCGCGGTCTCGGAGAAGGAGGCCTTGCCGATGATGAAGTGCAGGTTCGCGTGCCGGTCGACCCGGAACTCGATCTTGCCGCCCTTGATGTCGGTGACGGCCTTGGCCGGGTCGGGGGTCACGGTGCCGGTCTTGGGGTTCGGCATGAGGCCGCGGGGACCGAGCACGCGACCCAGGCGACCGACCTTGCCCATCATGTCGGGCGTGGCGACGACGGCGTCGAACTCCAGCCAGCCGCCGGCGACCTTGTCGATCAGCTCGTCGCCACCGACGATGTCGGCGCCGGCCTCACGGGCGGCCTCGGCCTTGTCGGCGTTCGCGAACACCAGGACGCGGGCGATCTTGCCGGTGCCGTGGGGCAGGTTGACGGTGCCGCGCACCATCTGGTCGGCCTTGCGGGGGTCGACGCCGAGACGCATGACGACGTCCACGGTCTCGTCGAACTTCTTCTTGGAGGTGGTCTTCGCGATCTTGATCGCGGCCAGCGGGGCGTGGAGCTCGTTCTTGTCGAACGTCTCCGCCGCCGCGCGGTAGGTCTTGCTGCGCTGCATGTCTCTTCTTCTTTCGAGTAGGCGCGAAGGATGTGGTCCTGGTGGGCCAGCGCGGCCCTGCCACGGGGGTGTTACTCGGTGGTGACGCCCATCGAGCGGGCGGTGCCCTCGACGATCTTCATCGCCGCGTCGAGGTCGTTGGCGTTGAGGTCGGGGAGCTTGGTGGCGGCGATCTCGCGCACCTGGTCCTTGGTCAGCTTGCCGACCTTGTCCTTGTGCGGGACGCTCGAGCCCTTCGAGAGACCGGCGGCCTTCTTGATCAGCTCCGACGCCGGGGGCGTCTTGGTGACGAAGGTGAAGCTGCGGTCCTCGTAGATGGTGATCTCGACGGGGATCACGTTGCCGCGCATGGCCTCGGTCTGGGCGTTGTACGCCTTGCAGAAGTCCATGATGTTGACGCCGTGCGGACCCAACGCGGTACCGACCGGCGGCGCCGGCGTCGCGGCGCCGGCCTGCAGCTGCACCTTGACCAGCGCAGCGATCTTCTTCTTGGGAGGCATTCGCTCTCTTCCTGTTCTGTGGTCATGACGAGGACCGACGGTCCTCTGCCACGGGTTCCTACGTGCTGGGCTCAGACCTTCTGGATCTGGCTGAAGCTCAGCTCGACCGGGGTCTCCCGGCCGAAGATCTCGACCAGCGCCTTGACGCGCTGGGACTCGGCGTTGATCTCGGTGATCGTCGCGTGGAGCGTGGCGAACGGGCCGTCGACGACCATCACGGAGTCGGTGACCTCGAAGTCGGCGACCTCGATCGGCTTCTTCGCGGTGGCGGTGCCGACGGAGGTGCCCGCACCGGCGGCGGCGGAGGCGGCGGCCGCCTCGGCGGTGGCGACCACGGCGGGGGCGAGCATCGACTCGACCTCGCTCATGCTCAGCGGCACCGGCTGGTGGGAGTTGCCGACGAAACCGGTGACCGAGGGCGTGTGGCGCACGGCCGACCACGACTCGTCGGTGAGGTCCATGCGCACCAGCACGTAGCCGGGCAGCGAGGGCTTCTTGCGGGTCCGGCGCTGGCCGTTCTTGATCTCGACGAAGTCCTCGATCGGCACCACGATCTCGTGGATGTAGTCCTCCATGTTCAAGGACACGATGCGGTTCTCGAGGTTGGACTTCACCCGGTTCTCCATGCCGGAGTAGGTGTGCACGACGTACCAGTCGCCCGGCTTGGCCCACAGCTCGCGGCGGAACGCCTCGAGGGGGTCCTCGTCGTCGACGACGTCGGTCTCCGCGTCGGTGTCGTCCTCCGCGTCCTCGGCGTCGGCCTCGTCAGCCTCGTCGAGCGCCTCGGGGGCGTCGGTGGGCTCCTCCGCGGCCTCGTCGGCCCCGTCGGCCTCGGGGGCGAGGTCCTCGGCGAGGTCCTCGGTCGACTCGTCGTACTGCTCAGACACGTGCTGCTCCATCGCTTGTCGCGGGGGTGGTTCGGGTGGGCGACACGCGAGGGACCCGGGCGGGCTCCGGCGCGCCGTGGGGGGACTAGATGTCGTCGCCGGCGGTGAAGACCGCGAAGACGAGCTTGCCCAGACCGAGGTCGAGGGCGGAGACGAACGACATCATCACCACGACGAACACCAGGACCACGAGGAAGTAGGTGACCAGCTGCTCCTGGGTCGGGTAGACGACCTTGCGGAGCTCGGCGACGACCTGGCGGTAGAAGGTCGGGATGCTGGTGCGACGCGGCGCGTCGTCGGGCGAGCCGGCGCCCTTGCCGCGGACCGTGCTGCTCTCCGACACGACTTCACCTCTCGTCGGCTGTGCTGGGTGGGTGCTGTTCTCAGGTGGTGCTGGTGGACCGGGTGGTCCGGGTGGTGCGGGATCGTGCAGGGCACGAGGGACTTGAACCCCCAACCTTCGGTTTTGGAGACCGATGCTCTGCCAGTTGAGCTAGTGCCCTCCGGGATCACCGGGAACGGTCGAGGGCATGCCTGAGCGTTCGCGGTTGTCCACTGCGGGCAACCATACGGCCTCGCCCCAGCCCGAGTCGAACCGGAGTCGTGCCGGAGCCGTACCGGCGTCCCACCGCCCCGGGGCCGTGGTGGCGCCACGACGCCCTCGCGCGCGCGGGCGTGGGTGCGGTCTGGGAGAGTGGGGGCGTGACCGAGCAGACCCTGCCCCTGGCCCAGCGCTCCGCCGAGGAGCTGCAGCAGATCCTCGCCGACCAGCGCGCCGCCTACGACTCCCTCGTCGCGAGCGGACTCTCGCTCGACCTCACGCGCGGCAAGCCCGCCACGGCGCAGCTCGAGCTCGCCGACCGGCTGCTGAGCCTGCCGACCACCCCGATCACCCCGAGCGGCGTCGACACCCGCAACTACGGCGGCCTCGAGGGCGTGCTGGAGCTGCGCGAGATCTTCGCGCCGCTGCTCGGCGTGCCCACTGCCCAGCTCGTCGCCGGCGGCAGCTCCAGCCTCGTGATGATGCGCGAGGCGCTGCTCGACCTGTGGCTGCACGGCGGGGTCACCAGCGAGCGGCCGTGGTCGGCGGAGGAGAAGGTCACCTTCGTGTGCCCGGTGCCCGGCTACGACCGTCACTTCACGCTGCTGTCCTGGCTGGGCATCGACACCGTCACCGTGCCGCTGCTGGCCGACGGCCCCGACATGGACGCCCTCGAGGCGCTCGTGGCCGCCGACCCCTCGATCAAGGGCATGTGGCTGGTGCCGACCTACGCCAACCCCACCGGCGACACCGTCAGCGACGACGTCGCCCGCCGGCTCGCGGCCATGCCCACGGCGGCGCCGGACTTCACGATCCTGTGGGACAACGCCTACGCGCTGCACCACCTCACCGAGGTCGAGACCCCCACCGCCGACCTGCTCGGGTACGCCGCGGCGGCCGGCAACCCGCACCGGGCGATCATGTTCGCCTCCACCTCCAAGGTCACCTACGCCGGCGCGGGCGTGGCGTTCCTCGCCGGCTCCCCCGAGGTCGTGGCGTGGTTCACCGGCCACCTCGGCAAGGGCTCCATCGGCCCCGACAAGCTCAACCAGTGGCGCCACGCCGAGTTCTTCGGCGACGCCGACGGCGTGCGGGCCCACATGGTCAAGCACCGCGAGCTCATCGCCCCGAAGTTCGCCGAGGTCCAGCGCGTGCTCGCCGAGCGTCTCGGCGGCCTGGGCGTGGCCACGTGGACCGATCCCGTGGGCGGCTACTTCGTGAGCCTGGACGTGCTCGACGGCACCGCCTCGCGCGTCGTCGCCCTGGCCAAGCAGGCCGGGGTGGCGCTGACGCCGGCCGGCTCGGCGTTCCCCGGCGGCCACGACCCGCACGACCGCAACATCCGGCTCGCGCCCACCTTCCCGGGGATGGCCGACGTGACGGCCGCGATGGAGGCGGTCGCCACCTGCGTGCTGCTCGCGGCGGCCGAGAAGCTGGCGGGCTGAGCCCGGGGCCGGGTCCCTCGTGAGGCCGCTGGACGCGCTGCCGAAGGCGCACCTGCACCTGCACTTCACCGGCTCGATGCGGCACGCCACGCTGCTCGAGCTCGCGGCCCGCGACGCGATCCCCCTCCCGGACGCCCTCGAGCACGACTGGCCGCCGGTGCTCAGCGCGGCCGACGAGAAGGGCTGGTTCCGGTTCCAGCGGCTCTACGACGTCGCCCGGTCGGTGCTGCGCACCGAGGACGACGTGCGCCGGCTGGTGCGCGAGGCCGCCGAGGACGACGTCCGCGACGGCGGCCGGTGGCTGGAGCTGCAGGTCGACCCCAGCGGGTACGCCGCGCGGTTCGGCGGCATCACCGCCTTCACCGACCTCGTCCTCGACGCGGTGCGCGAGGCCTCCGCGGCCACGGGCCTGGGCATCGGCGTGGTGATCGCGGCCAACCGCACCCGCCACCCGCTCGACGCCCGCACCCTGGCCCGTCTGGCCGCGCAGTACGCCGGGCGCGGCGTGATCGGGTTCGGGCTCTCCAACGACGAGCGCCGCGGCCGCACCGAGGAGTTCGCCGGGGCCTTCGACATCGCCCGCCGGGCCGGACTCCTGCTGGTGCCGCACGGCGGTGAGCTGCGCGGCGCCGAGCACGTGCGCACGTGCCTGGACGTGCTGCACGCCGACCGACTCGGCCACGGCGTGCGGTCGGTCGAGGATCCCGCGGTGCTCGCCGACGTCGTCGAGCGCGGGGTGGCGCTCGAGGTCTGCCCCACCTCCAACGTGGCGCTCGGGGTCTACAGCGACCTCACCTCGGTACCGGTGCCCCAGCTGCTCGCGGCGGGCGCCACCGTGGCGCTCGGCGCCGACGACCCCCTGCTCTTCGGCTCCCGGCTGGCCGGTCAGTACGCCACGATGCGCGCCGCCCACGAGCTCGACGACGCCACCCTGGCCACCCTGGCCCGGATGTCCTTCGCCGCCTCCCGCGCCCCCCAGGACGTCCGCGCCCGGGCGCTGGCCGACGTCGACGCCTGGCTGGCCTCCTGAGCCGACCTGCCCCGGGAGCGGGTGCGGGCGGCGTGGATCGGAGGGCGGAGGGCACAATGCCGCCATGACCACCCCCGGTGACTTCTCCCCCGACCCCTGGGCCAAGCCCGACGCGAGCGGCCCCGCGGACGAGACCGGCGCGGGCCGGCCGGTCTCCGACCTGCCGCCTGCACCGCAGGACCCGGGGGCCTACGGCCAGCCCACCTACGGCCAGGCCCCGTACGGCCAGCCCGCCTACGGCCAGCCGGCCTACGGACAGGCCCCGTACGGCTCCCCCTACGGCGCGGGGCTCTACACCCCGGCACCACCGAACGAGAGCCTGAGCGTGGCCTCGATGGTCGTCGGCATCGTGTCCTTCGTGCTGGCCTGCGGCTACGGCATCGGCCTGCTGGGCTCGCCCGTCGCCCTGGTGCTGGGCCGGATCTCGATGAAGCGCATCGACCGCTCACAGGGCACCCTCGGCGGGCGCGGGTTCGCGCTCACCGGCTTCATCCTCGGCATCATCGGCACGATCCTGCTCGTCCTGGCGATCGCCGCCGTCGTGGTGATCATCATCGTCGCTGCCAACGGCGGCTTCGACGACACCAGCAGCTACTGACGCCGTCTCCCACACCGCCGGGGGCGGCGGTCAGAGGGCGCAGCCGACGAGCACCGGTTCGGGGTCGAGGTCGATCCCGAACCGGGACCGCACGCCGTCACGGACCTCGCGGGCCAGCGCCAGCACGTCGCTGGCGGCGGCCGCTCCGCGGTTGGTGAGGGCCAGGGTGTGCTTCGTGGACAGCGTGGCCCGTCCCGCGCCGTGTCCCCGCGCGAAGCCGGCGTGCTCGATGAGCCAGGCGGCGCTGGTCTTGACCCGGCCGTCCGGCTGGGGCCAGGCCGGGGCGCCGGCGGGCACCGCGTCAGGAGGCAGGACCGGGTTGGTGAAGAACGAGCCCGCACTCCAGGTGTCGTGGTCGGCGGCGTCGAGCACCATGCCCTTGCCCCGCCGCAGTCCCAGCACGGCCTCGCGCACCTGAGCCAGCGGCGCGCGCGCCCCCTCCGCGACCCCGAGGGTGCGGGCCAGCTCGGCGTAGGCGACCGGCGCCGAGAGGTCGCCCAGGCGCAGCTGGAAGGTCACGTCGAGCACGACGTGACGGTCGGGCTCGGCCTTGAACACCGAGGTGCGGTAGCCGAAGCCGCACTCGGGCGCACTGCGGGTCACGACGCGTCGCTCGTGCCGGTCGTAGGCCCGCACCCGCGCGATGACCTGGGCGACCTCGGCGCCGTAGGCCCCGACGTTCTGCACCGGCACCGCCCCCACCGAGCCCGGGATCCCGGCCAGGGTCTCGACCCCCACCCAGCCCCGGGCGACGGCGTGCGCCACCAGCGCGTCCCACTCCTCCCCCGCGGCGACCGTGACGGTGGCGCCGCTGCAGGTGTCGACGTCCTCGCGGATCCCGCGGGTGGCCACCTTCACGACCGTGCCGGGCACGCCGTCGTCGCCGACGAGCAGGTTGCTGCCTCCGCCGAGCACGAGCACGGGCTCGCCGCGGTCCTCGGCGGCCGTGACGGCGGCGAGGAGCTCGGCCTCGGTGGTGGCCTCGACCCAGTGGCGGGCCGGGCCGCCCACGCGCAGCGTGGTGTGGTCGCGCAGGAGCACGGCGGGGCCCTCAGACACGGATCCGGGCCCGGGGAACGCCGAGGACGGTGCCCTCCCCGCAGCGGACGTCGAGGGCGAGGGTCGCCACGCCGTCGGCGACGTCCTTGACCGTGCCGGCGACCGTGACGACGGCGCCCTGCTCGGCGTCGACCACCACCGGCGCGGTGAACTTGGCGCCGAGCTCGAGCACCGGTGCGTCGTCGCTCCAGGTGCTCACCGCGCGCGCGGCGAGCGCGAGGGTGTACATGCCGTGGGCGATGACGCCGGGCAGGCCGACGGCCAGGGCCACCTGCTCGTCGAGGTGGATGGGGTTGGGATCGCCGCTCGCGGCGGCGTAGGCCGCCAGGTCGGCGCGCGTGATCCGGTAGGTCTGGGGCGGCAGCGTCGTGCCGGGCTCCCAGGACGCCGCGGCGCTCACACCGCACCCCGGTGCACGAAGGTCGCCACGGCGGTGCACACCAGGGCGCCGTCGGGGTCGGTGAGGGCGGTGCTGGTGCTGATGATGTCGTTGCCGCCGAGGGAGCGGACGCGGTCCACGCTCAGCTCGGCGTCGAGCACGTCGCCGACCCGCACGGGGCGCTCGTAGGCGAAGCGCTGCTCCCCGTGCACGATGCGGGCCAGCTCGACGTCCTCGGCGCGCAGGAACTCCCCGACGGCGACGAACGCCGGCACGATCGGGAAGGTGGGCGGCACGGCGTCGGACCCGACACCGACCGCGGCGGCGAAGGCCGCGACGGCCTCGGGGGTCACGACGTAGGGCGCGGGGGCGCGGTACCGGCGGCCGACGGCGGCGTCCAGGGGCATGCCCCCACCGTAGCGAGCCCGCCGCCCGCCTCGCCCGGCGCCGTCGATGCGTGCCGGGGACGACGACGGGGCCCCGCCTGGCTCAGGCGGGGCCCCGTCGGGACGTCGAGGTGCGGGACTCAGCGGGTCTCGCGGTGCGCGGTGTGCTTGCGGCACCGCGGGCAGAACTTGGCCAGCTCGAGCCGGTCGGGGTCGTTGCGGCGGTTCTTCTTCGTGATGTAGTTCCGCTCCTTGCAGTCCACGCAGGCGAGCGTGATCTTGGGGCGGACGTCGGAGCTCTTGCTGGCCACGGGAAGTTCCTTCGGTGCTGCGGCGATCGGTGCGGATCGACTGCGGTGGACGTGCGGTAGCGGGGGCGGGACTCGAACCCGCGACACCACGATTATGAGCCGTGTGCTCTAACCACCTGAGCTACCCCGCCAGGGTGGTGGTTACCCAGAGCCCCTTTACGGAATCGAACCGTAGACCTTCTCCTTACCATGGAGACGCTCTGCCGACTGAGCTAAAGGGGCAACGAGGAAGAACCATACAAGGTCGGTGGGCGGGTGGTGAAATCGGGCCCCGTCCCGACGGTCCGGACTTCGACCTCCAGCGCATCATCGCAGGTCAGCAGGGGCGTCGCGGCACCTCAGGGCGTGAGACGGGCGAAGGGATGCGCCTGCTCCAGCTCGTAGGCCACCTGCAGGAGGGTGGCCTCCTGACCGGCCCCCGCGGAGAACATCATCCCCAGCGGCATCCCGTCCCCGGTGGTGCACAGCGGCAGCGAGATCGCCGGGTCGCCGGTGGCGTTCTGCAGCGGGGTGAAGGCCAGCCAGCCCAGGGTGCGCTCGAGCAGCTCCTCGTAGGGCACGTCCGGACCGAGGTGGCCCAGCGGCGGGGTGGCGGTGCCCAGCGTCGGCGACAGCACGACGTCGCAACGGCGGAACCACGCGGCGGAGTCGGTCGCGCTCGCCCGCAGCCGGGCGATCGCGCCGGGCAGCCGGTGGAGGTGACGGCGGGCGTGCCGGGCCAGCCCGAGGGTGAAGTCGTCGTGGCGGGTCACGTCCCACGTGGCGCCGTGGGTGGCGCGGCCGGTGCGCACCAGCACCAGGCCGAGGAAGGCCCAGTAGAGCAGGAAGTCCTCGCGGAAGGACGCCGACACCGGCGCGGCGGTCTCCTCCTCGACGTGGTGGCCCAGGCTCGCCAGCAGCTCGGCGGTCTCGCGCGTGCGGGCCGCCACCTCGGGCGAGACCTCCTGCCCCAGCGCCGCGGTGACCACGCGCACCCGCAGCCGCTTGGGGGCCGGGCCGGTCACGTCGCCGATCGGACGCAGGTGCAGCGCCCGGTGGGCCAGCTCGGCCTCGCGGCAGAAGGCCGCGGTGTCGCGCACCGACCGGGTCAGGACGCCGTCGGAGACGATCCGCACCGGCATCCGGCGCATCAGCGCGTCCTGGGCGAAGCGGCCGCGGGTGGGCTTGAGCCCGACCAGGCCGCAGGCGGAGGCCGGGATGCGGATCGAGCCGCCGCCGTCGTTGGCGTGGGCGATCGGCAGGGCGCCGCTGGCCACGAGCGCGGCCGCCCCCGCGGAGGACGCCCCGCTGCTGCGCCCGGTGTCCCAGGGGTTGCGCACCGGACCCAGGCGCGGGTGCTCGGCGGTGGGCAGGAAGCCGTACTCCGAGAGCCGGCTCTTGCCCAGCGGCAGCAGGCCGGTGGCGCGGTACATCCGGGTCCAGTCGCCGTCGGCCGCGGCCGGGCGCGGGCGCCAGGCGTCGGTGCCGGACATCGTGGGCATCCCGGCGACGTCGACGTTGTCCTTGAGCACCGTCGGCACGCCGGCGAAGAACCCCTGGCCGGGGCGCATCGCCAGGCTGCGGGCCCGGTCGTAGTCGCGGTGGGCCATCGCGTTCAGCGCCGGGTCGACGGCCTCCACGCGCGCCAGCGCGGCCCCCACGACCTCGGCCGCGCCGACCTCGCGACGCTGCAGCGCCCGGGCCAGACCGACGGCGTCGTGGTCGCCGAGGGCGTCGTCGCGCACGGCGCTGACACGGGACGGGAGTGACGGGGAGGTCATGCTCGGACGGTAGCGGCCCGCACCAGCCCACGACAGCCCACGACAGCCGCCGCGGCCCCTCAGAACAGCCAGAGCGCCAGCAGCGGCAGCACCAGGCTCGTGGCGAGCGCGGTGAGCCCCATGCCGAGGCCGCCGAAGGCGCCCTGCGCCTCGTCGTCGTGGAGCAGCCGGCTGGTGCCGATGCCGTGGCTCACCGAGCCCAGCGCCAGTCCGCGGGCGACGGCGTCGCGGATGCCCAGGCGGGTCATCAGGCCCGGGCCGACCACCGCGCCGAGGATGCCGATGAGGATCGCGAAGACCGCCGAGAGCGGCGGCAGCCCGCCCAGCTGGTCGGAGAGGCTGATCGCCACCGGCGTGGTGGCGGCCTTCGGGGCCAGGGTGCGCTGCACGACCTCCTCGCCCCCGGCGAGCCGGGCGAGCAGGACGGCGGTGAGGATCGAGACCGCGGCCCCCACCGGGATCGCGACCAGCATCGCCCCCACGCGCCCGCGCAGCCGGTGGGCCTGGCGGTACAGCGGCACCGCGAGCGCCACGGTGGCGGGCCCGAGCAGGAACACCAGCGGGTCGACGGCGGCGCGGTAGGTGTCGTAGTCGATGTCGGTGAGCAGCAGCAGCGGACAGATCACGGCCATCGCCACCAGCGTCGGCTGGGCGACGGGATGGCCACCGGTGCGCTCGCGCAGCCGGCGACCCAGCTCGTAGCAGGCCAGGGTCAGCACGATCAGGGCGAGCGGGGAGGTGCGCAGCAGCTCGCCGACCTCCTCGAGGCGGCTCACCGGTCCCCTCTCCCGGGACGACGGCGCGCGGCGAGCTGCAGCAGGCCCCCGACGACCACGAGGCCGGCGAGCCAGGACCCGAGCATCGCCACGACGATCGGGACGGCCTCCTGGCGCAGCACCGTCAGGTAGGCGACGACGCCGACGCCCGCGGGGATGAAGAGCAGCTGCAGGTGGGCGAGCAGCCCGTCGGCGGCCCGCAGCACCGGGGCTTCGGGGGCCGGCCGGCGCCAGGCGAGCAGGACCAGCAGCACCACCATGCCGATCACGGGCCCGGGCACCGGCAGGTCGAGCAGGCGCACCAGCACCTCCCCGACCAGCTGGCAGCCGAGCAGCGCGAGCAGTCCGAGGATCACGGCGCCACCGCCGCGGGCGCCCCGACGGGGGCGTGGGGCGAGCGGAAGCAGCCGACCAGGTGGGCCTCGACCAGCCCGAGCGCCTCGAACAGGGCGTGCAGAGTGGTGGGGCCGACGAACCGGAAACCGCGCCGTTTGAGGTCGCGGGCCAGCGCCACCGACTCCGGGCAGGTCGTGGGGAGCTCGTCGGTGTCGCGCACCGGGGTCCACGACGACGGCGCGGCCGCGCGCACGTGGACCTCCAGACCGCCCTCGGCCCGCAGCTCCCGCACCGCCGCGGCGTTGGCGATCGTCGCCTCGATCTTGGCGCGGTTGCGCACGATGCCGGCGTCGGCGAGCAGCCGGTCGCGGTCGACGTCGTCGAACCCGGCCACGACGTCGGCGTCGAACCCCGCGAACGCGGCCCGGAAGGCGGGCCGCTTGCGCAGCACGACCGCCCAGGAGAGCCCGGACTGGAAGGCCTCCAGGCTCAGCCGCTCGAACCAGGCCGCCTCACCGGTGACGCCGCGGCCCCACTCGGCGTCGTGGTAGTCGCGCAGCAGCCCGGGCGCCGCCGCCCACGGGCACCGCGCCACGCCGTCCTCACCGATCACCGCCTCCACGAGGCGTCATCCTCGCCGATCCGGGGGCCCCGGCCGACGTCGTACCAAGCATCCGGCAGGCGATTCGCCTCACATCGTCTGCCGGATGCTTGGTACGACGCTCAACGGCGGGGACGCAGCCGCACGCCGGGGAGGGCGGGCGCGGGCACCGGCGGGAGGTCGGCGCCCACGGGGACCCCGAACCGGCCGTCGACCAGTCCCAGGTGTCCCTCGCCCTCGGGGCCGAGCTGCGCCTGCCACTGCTCCCGGGCCGCCACCACGTCGTCGTGGGTGCGGCCCACGAAGTTCCACCACATCACGATCTCCTCCCCGAACGGCGGGCCGCCGAGCAGCAGCGCCCGCACCGGCGCGGGGCCCGCGACGAACCGTCGTACCGCGGCGCCGGGCGGGAGGGCGAGGAGGTCGCCGGGGGCCAGGACGACGTCGTCGACCGCGAGCCCGCCGGCGTCGAGCAGCACGCCGTGCTCGTGGGCGGGATCGACCTCGATCTCCACTGCGGCACCGGGCTCCAGGAGCAGCTCGACGCCGAGCAGCGGGGAGTCGGTGGTGACCGGCGAGGTGACGCCGAGCAGCGAGCCGAGGAAGACCCGGGCCTCGTAGCCCTCCCCCGTCACCGGGTCGGGCGCGTGGTGCTCGAAGCGCGGGGCGGTGTCGCGCGCGGCCTCCGGCAGCGCCACCCACAGCTGGGCGCCGTGGAGCACGGTGGTGCCGGGGGTGGAGACCTCGGAGTGGCTGATCCCGCGCCCGGCGGTCATCAGGTTCACCTCGCCGGGGCGCACCATCGCGTGGTGGCCGGCGCTGTCGCGGTGCTCGATCTCGCCGGTGAACAGCCAGCTCACCGTGGCCAGGCCGGTGTGGGGGTGGGGCGCCACGACCATGCCGCCGGTCTCGGCGACGTCGTCGGGGCCGTAGTGGTCGACGAAGCACCAGGCGCCGATGAACGTGCGCTCACGGGAGGGCAGGGTGCGGCGCACGGTCATCGCCCGCGGCCCGCCGAGCGGGACGTCGCGCGGCCGCAGCAGCTGCGGCCCGGGGCCGCCCGCCGGGACGGGCTCCGGCGGGTGGGGGTCCCGGTCGAGGTTGCTCACGGCAGCAGTCCGGGCTCGCGCTCGCTGGCGGGCTCCAGCCGCACGACCACGCCCTTGGACGTGGGCGTGTTGCTCTCCAGGGCCACCGAGTCCAGCGGGATCAGCGGGTTGGTCTCGGGGTAGTAGGCCGCCGCGCAGCCGATCGGCTGGTCGTAGGCCACGATCCGGAACCGCGGGGCGATGCGCTCGACCCGCTGCGCCCCCTCGCCCCACTCGCTGACGAGGTCCACGAGGTCGCCGTCGTTCCAGCCGAGGTGGCGGATGTCCTCGGGGTGCACGAGCACCACCCGGCGGCCGCCCTCGATCCCGCGGTAGCGGTCGGAGAGGCCGTAGATGGTGGTGTTGAACTGGTCGTGGCTGCGCAGGGTCTGCAGCAGCAACCGGCCCTCGGGCACCTCCAGCACCGCCATCGGACTGATCGAGAACACCGCCTTCCCGACCGCGGTCGGGAAGGTGCGGGAGTCCCGCGGGGGGTGGGGCAGGGTGAACCCGCCCGGGCGTCGCACGCGCGCGTCGTAGTCCTCGCAGCCGGGCACCACCCGGGCCACGCGGTGCCGGATCTCGGCGTAGTCGGCCCGGAAGGCGTCCCAGTCGATGCCGTGGCGGTCGCCGAGGGTGGCCTGGGCCAGGGAGCACACGATGTCGACCTCCGAGCGCAGGTGCGGCGAGGCCGGCCCGAGCGGGCCCCGGCTGGCGTGCACCTCCGACATCGAGTCCTCCACGGTGACCCGCTGCTCCCGACCCCCGGTGAGGTCCTTCTCCGTGCGTCCCAGCGTGGGCAGGATCAGCGCCTCGCGGCCGGGCACGACGTGGGAGCGGTTGAGCTTGGTGGACACGTGCACCGTGAGGTCGGCGCGGCGCATCGCGCGCTCGGTCACGGCGGTGTCGGAGATCGCGCTGGTGAAGTTGCCGCCCATCGCGAAGAACACCCGGGCCCGGCCCTCGTCGAGCGCCCGCACGGCGTCGACGGCGTCCAGGCCGTGCTCGCGCGGCGGCTCGAAGCCGAACTCCGCGGCCAGCGCGTCGAGGAAGGCCGCCGGCGGCTTCTCCCAGATGCCCATCGTGCGGTCGCCCTGCACGTTGGAGTGGCCGCGCACCGGGCACAGGCCGGCGCCGGGCTTGCCGATGTCGCCCCGCAGCAGGGCGACATTGACGATCTCCTTGATGGTGGCCACGGCGTTGCGGTGCTGGGTGATGCCCATCGCCCAGCAGTAGACGGTGCCGCGGGAGCCGGCGAGCAGGTCGGCGAACTCCTCGACCTGCGCACGCGTCAGACCCGAGGCCCGCTCCACCTCGGCCCAGTCGACGGCGCGGGCGTGCTCGGCCCAGGCCTCGAAGCCGGTGGTGTGCTCGGCCACGAACGCGTGGTCGACGGCGTCGCGCTCGAGCAGGCGCGCCGCGACCCCCTGCCACAGCGCGAGGTCGCCGCCGATGCGCACCGGCAGGAAGAGGTCGGCGAGCGGGGTGCCGCCCCCGATCACGCCGCGCACCTTCTGCGGGTTCTTGAACCGCACCAGCCCGGCCTCGCGCAGCGGGTTGATCGCCACGATGGTGGCCCCGGCCCGCTTGGCCTTCTCGAGCGCGCTGAGCATGCGGGGGTGGTTGGTGCCGGGGTTCTGGCCGGCCACGACGACCACCGCCGCGGTCTCGACGTCGGTGAGGCTCACCGACCCCTTGCCGATGCCGATGGTGTCCTGCAGCGCCACCGAGGTGGACTCGTGACACATGTTGGAGCAGTCGGGCAGGTTGTTGGTGCCGTAGGCGCGGGCGAAGAGCTGGTAGACGAACGCCGCCTCGTTCGAGGTCTTGCCGGAGGTGTAAAACACCGCCTGGTCGGGGCTGTCCAGGCCCTGCAGGTGGCCCGCGATCAGCGCGAAGGCGTCGTTCCAGGTGATCGGCTCGTAGTGGGTGGCGCCCTCGCGCAGCACCATCGGCTCGGTGAGCCGGCCCTGCTGCCCCAGCCAGTACTCGGTGCGGGTGGCGAGGTCCGCCACGGAGTGGGTGGCGAAGAAGTCGCGCTCGACGCGGCGCCTGGTGGCCTCCTCGGCCACGGCCTTGGCGCCGTTCTCGCAGAACTCCGCGGTGTGGCGGTGGCTCGCGTCGGGGTCGGGCCAGGCGCACCCCATGCAGTCGAACCCGTCGGCCTGGTTGAGGGCCAGCAGCGTGCGTGCCGTGCGCACCGGCCCCATCTGCTCCACCGACCGCTTCATGGCCACCGCCACGGCCACCGGCCCGGCCGCGGCCGTGCCCTCCTCGCCGACCCGGAGGTCCTGCTCGTCGACGTCCTGGCGCGGGGCGCGTCTGCTCATGCCCCCCATCCAACCGCGCCGCAGGTGAACATTCCTCGCCCCTGAGGACGGATCGGGTGCCCCGGGGCGGTGGACGCGCTAGTTTCACTGCACCGCTCCGCCGCTCGTCGCCGCGCGGCGGATCCGTGTCCCGCACCCCCAGGAGAACCCCATGTCCTTCCAGACGCCCCCGCCGCCGCCCCCGGGCTACGGCGCCCCGATGCCGCCGGTGCCGAACTCGGGCTGGAGCATCGGCAACGCCCTGAGCTACGGCTGGACCAAGTTCCAGGCCAACGTCGGCCAGATCCTGCTCACCGCGCTGGTGCTGTTCGTCGGCATCGGCGTCGTGTACGGCGTCATGTTCGCGATCACCGCGGCCGTGGGCTCGGACAGCTTCGTGCTCTCCCTGGTCCTGCTCTCGCTCACCATCGGCGTGGTGATCGTGGCCGCCCAGCTGATCGGCGCCGGCCTCATCCGCGGCGCCCTCGACGTCACCGAGGGCCGCCCGTTCCTGATGAGCTCGGCGTTCAAGTTCGCCGACGTCGGCAAGGTGCTGGTCACTGCGCTGATCATCGGCGGGCTGAGCTTCGTCGGCTTCCTGCTGTGCTACCTGCCGGGCGTGATCGTCGCGTTCGCCACCAGCTACGCCATGTACTTCGTGGTGGACAAGAACATGGAGCCGGTGGACGCCGTCAAGGCCTCGGTCGACCTCGTGCGCAGCCGGCTGGGCGACACGATCCTGTGGTGGCTGGTGGCCGCGGTGGTCGGCTCCATCGGCGGCTGCCTGTGCGGCGTCGGCGCCCTGGTGACCTACCCGATCGCGCTGATCGGCACCGCCTACACCTACAAGCACCTCACCGGGCAGCCCGTCGCCCCCTGATCCACCCCCTGATCCACCTGCTGCGCCCCGGGCCGGCCACCGCACCGCGCGGGGGCCGGCCCGTGGTCGTGTCGGACACCTCCGCCGGGGTGCGACCGGGCCCTCTACGGTCGGCGCATGGGACTGCTGACACCGCTCGCCGTGAGGATCGGCTCGATCTCCTGGATGCCGCGGCTGCTGCCGCAGATCGTGTGGGTCGACACCCGCCTGCAGCGGGTCACCAGCGGGCGGGTGACCCTGCTCGACATCGCCGGCCTGCCCAACCTCGCCCTCACCGTGCCGGGCCGCAAGACCGGGATCCCGCGCACCACCCCGCTGCTGTGCGTGCCCGACCGCGACAGCTGGCTCGTCGCCGGGTCCTACTTCGGCGCGCCGCAGATGCCGGTGTGGGTGGGCAACCTGCGCGCCGCCACGACCGCCCGGATCCGCGTGGACGGGGTGGAGCACGAGGTCACCGCCACCGAGCTGGACGGCGAGGACCGCGCGGCCGCATGGCGCACGATGCTGGACGCCTGGCCCAACTTCGCCGTCTACGAGGCCCGCACCGACCGCACCATCCCCGTCTTCCGGCTGCTGCGCACCCGCTGAGGTCCGCCCGGGTCGTCGTCGTACCCACCGGCGGTGCGCCGACTACGGTGGGCCGCATGATCCCGCTGGGACAGCACCCGCACCCGACCCACGTGGTGGCCCACCTCAGTGATCCGCACCTGCTGGCCGACGGCGCCCGGCAGTACGGCGTCGTCGACCCCGAGGCGGGGCTGCGGCTGGCGCTGGAGCGGCTGGGCGACCTCGATCCGCGCCCCGACGTGCTGGTGTTCACCGGCGATCTCGCCGATCGCGGCGAACCCGCCGCCTACGCCCGGTTGCGCGCCCTGGTGGAACCGGCCGCGCGGTCCCTGGGGGCCGAGGTGGTGTGGACGATGGGCAACCACGACGACCGCGCCGCCTGGTCGGCCGGCCTGCTCGACGACGACGCCACCGACCCCGCGCTGCCCCGCGACCGGGTGCACGAGGTGCGGGGGCTGCGAATCGTGGCCCTGGACTCCACCGTGCCCGGCTACCACCACGGCGCGCTCGACGACGCCCAGCTGGCGTGGCTGGCCGAGGTCCTCGCCACCCCGGCCGAGCACGGCACCGTGCTGGCCCTGCACCACCCGCCGATCCCGGTGCCGATGCTCCCGGCGGCCGCACTCATCGAGCTGCACGACCAGGACCGGCTCGCCGCGGTCGTGGCCGGCAGCGACGTGCGCGTCGTGATCGGCGGCCACTTCCACTACACCAGCGTCTCGACCTTCGCCGGCGTGCCGGTGTCGGTGGCCTCGGCCACCTGCTACACCAGCGACCCGCTCCCCCACGACCGGCTGATCTCCGGCGTCGACGCCCACCAGGCGTTCACGATGCTGCACCTCTACGCCGACCGCGTGGTGCACACGGTCGTGCCCGTGCCGCGCGGCCCGGAGGTCAGCGGCCACCCGGCGTCGTGGGGCGCGCTGCTGGAGCAGCTGGAGCCGCAGGAGCGCCACGACCTGGTCTCGCGCAAGGACTCCGCCCTCAACACCGGCGCCCTGGACCTGCCCCCGGAGTGAGTGCCACGGCACCGGGGCGTGCCGGTTCCCCCAATGTCGGGTTTTCCGATATTGTTTAGCCGCCATGGTCACCACGAACCGCCTCAGCACCCTGAGCAACGGGCTGCGCGCCCTCGAGCTGCTCGACCAGCGCGCCTGGACCATGCGCGACCTCGCCGAGGCGTGCGGCCTGCCGCGCCAGACGACCTACCGGATCGTGGCCACGCTCATCGACGCCGGCTGGGCCGAGCGCGACGGCGCGACCTACCGCGCTCGGCGTCCCACGTCCGGACAGCACGAGGCCCCGCCACGCAGTGCCTGACACCGGCGTGACGGGGCCCCGAGGATGCGGGCGGACCCGGTCGATCAGGGAGCCGGGGTCGGCGCCACGTAGTCGCTCGAGTCGCCGGTGATGACGACGTAGAACCACTTGCGCGACCCGTCGACGGTCACCGAGCCGTCGCTGTTGCGCGGGCTCACGACGAAGGCCTCGGCGTTGCGCGCGTTGGTCGGCGCGCAGTTGGTGACGGCGTTCGGCGGGGCCGGAGTGAAGTTCGTGCAGCGGCTCACCGAGATCTCACCGGAGAACTCGGGGTTGGCGTCGGCACCGGCGGCGCGACCGTTGGTGTTGCCGAAGCCCGGGGCGCCCATCACGTCGAGCTCGGTGGTGTTCTGCAGCATGATCGTGGCGATCAGGCCGTTGTTGCCGAGCGGCTCGTTGGCGTCGAGGTAGACGTTGCCGTTGGCGCGCAGGGTGTCGTCGATCGCGTCCGTCGGGTTGGAGTCGGGCAGCGTCGGGTAGGCCGCGAGAATCTCGAAGCCGCCGGACTGCGCCGCGATCTGGCCGGCCGGGTTGATCAGGGCCCAGCGGCCCACGCCGGCGGGACCGGTGTCACCGGTGTCGCCCTTCGGGCCGCGGGGACCAGCGTCGCCCTGCGGGCCCTGCGGACCGGACTTGATGACGCCCTTGGCGAGGTCGTTGGTCTTGACCGCGCCGTCCTTGATCTTGGCCGAGGTCACGGCGTTGTCGGCGATGTCCGCGGTGCGGATCTGGGTGGCGGCGTAGGAGGTGCCACCCAGGGCCACGACGAGCGCGGCCGTGGAGACGATCATCGGGGCGCTGGGGCGCTTACCGGCCAGAGCTGAGGGAACCAGGCGCATGGATCTGCCTTCCGAGTCGGGGCGGCTCGGCGAGCCGCGACACCGGGTGGTACGGATCACGGGGCCCCTACGGTTCAGTCCGGCCCGGAATTTCTCACCTCATGAGACGGCCGACCCCTCCGGCAGCGCGCCGACCGACCGGGCGGCGCCGTCGGGCCCGAAGTAGCGCGCCATCACGCGCTCGCGCACCCGCGTGCCCCACGCGTCGAGGCCACGGCGCCCCCAGGGGGTGCGGTAGCGCCACAGGTTGGTCGCGATCGTCAGCGGATGCGCCCACGGCGGGCGCCGCGGCAGGCCGAGCTCGCGCATGCTCTGCGGACCGAGGAAGACGGTGAGCATGCTCAGCATCCGCTCGCGGGCCCACCAGCCGCGCCACCGCGCCCGGTCCGGGTAGTGCAGGTCGCGCTGCGCGTCCACCACCGCCTGTGCGAGCAGGGGGCCGGCCGGCGTGAGGTCGGCCTGGGCCAGCAGCAGGTGGTAGTTGAGCCGGTGCCGCTCGCGTTCGGTGGCGACGAGGAAGCGGTCCTCCACCCCCAGCAACCAGCCGACGTAGCGCCACAGGTGCATCACCGCCCGGGAGTCTTCCCGGCTCACCGGCACCCCGAGCGCCCGCACGCCCAGCAGCACCACGGCGTCGAACAGGCCCAGGGTGGCGGCCTGGTCGGCCTGGTTGATCGGCTGCCCCCACCGCGCCACGTCCCACCGCGGGGCGAAGGTCGCGTTGACGAGCGCGTGCATCGCACGGACGTGGACGGTGAGCCGCCATGCCTCGCCGTCACGCTCGAGGCCCCCGGGACGCGACAGCGTCGTGGCCCAGTACTGCGTCTCGGCGAGCCGGCGCACGGTCGCGTCGCCGTGCAGCCCGCCGGTGGCCACCAGCAGGTCGGTGGGCCCGCCGAACCGGTAGCCCCCGATGAGCGAGAGCTGCAGCAGCACGTCGGCGGCGTTCTGCCCGAAGCGGTGGTAGACCCGCTGGCCCCGGGCGAGCAGGGCGGGGTCGACCCACGCCGGCGTCGCCTCGACGGTGGCCAGGAAGGCCACCAGTGCCTCCGGGTCGCCCGGCTCCGCGCCGTCGCGCAGCGCGCGGTCGAGCCGGGCGTGGGTCACCCGCTGCGGGTCCCCGGCCGGACGACGCATGGCCTCCGCCAACCGGGCACCGGGGCCGTCCACCCGCCCGAAGGCGGCCCCGATCTCCGCGAGCAGCGACTCGTCCACCTCCTCGACCCGGGCGACGGCGCGCAGCGCCCGGCCGAGCCGCCGGTTGCGGGGCTCGGCCTCGCGGTGGCGCGCGGGGTGGGCGGGGTGGGAGGAGGGCGAGGGGGACATCGGGAGGACGGCCATGGTCGCAGCATGAGGCGAGCGTTTACTCGCCTACAATTCGCGTTCCATGAGGAAGACGCCGCGGCAGGCCCGCTCCCGCGCGATGGTCGAGCGCCTGGTCGCCGCCGGCCGCGACGTGCTCGTGGCCCACGGGTACGACGGCTTCACCACCAACAAGGTCGCCGACGCCGCCGGCGTCAGCCCCGGCTCGCTCTACCAGTACTTCCCCGACAAGGCCGCGATCCTCGACGTCGTGCTCGACCGGTGGAGCGACGAGGTCGCCGAGCGCGTGGCCGCCGCCCTGGCCGACCGGATCGGTGCCACGGGCCCGGCCATGGGCCATGCCGTCGCCGACGCCCTGCTCGCCGCGCTCGAGGCCGACGCCGCCGTGCTGCGCGTCGTCACCGAGGAGCTCCCCGCGGCCCACCTCGCCCGCCAGCGCCGGGCGCTGGAGCAGCGGGTCATCCAGCTCGCGGGCGCCTACCTGGCCGGGCTCGGCGTCGACGATGCGACCCTGCGCCAGCAGCGCGCCTGGGTGGTGGTGCTCGCCGTGGAGCAGCTCGCGGTGCGGTGGGTGCTCGACCAGCCCGCCGCGCTCTCCCGCGCCGACGCCGTCGCCGAGATCGCGCGGCTGGCCGGCACCTACCTCGCCGCACCCGACTGAGGGACGGCCGGTCGCGGCCCCCGCAAAAACACCCGCGGCCCTCCGGGCGTCGGAGGGCCGCTGCGGTGGCAGGTAGTGGATTCGAACCACTGTAGGCTGTGCCGGCTGATTTACAGTCAGCTCCCTTTGGCCGCTCGGGCAACCTGCCGGGTGTCCTCCGGAAGAGCCGAGGCCTTCCGGGCGCACCGGAGACGATAGCGCAGCACCGGCCCCGCCTGTGAATCGCCCGACGCTCTAGGCTCGACGTGGGCTCACCGGGCAGCCCGATCCACCACGACCCCCTCAGGAGCAGCACCGCCATGGCCGACTCGTCCTTCGACATCGTGAGCAAGCTCGACCGCCAGGAGGTCGACAACGCCCTGGGCCAGACCGCCCGCGAGGTCGCCACCCGCTTCGACTTCAAGGGCACGGGCGCCACCATCGAGTGGAAGGGCGAGCACGCCATCGAGATCACCGCCTCGGCCGACGACCGCGCCAGCGCCGTGCTCGACGTGTTCAAGGAGAAGCTGATCAAGCGCAACGTCAGCCTCAAGGTCCTCGACGCCTCCGAGCCGCGGGCCTCGGGCCAGCAGTCCAAGATCGGCATCACGCTCAAGGAGGGCATCTCCAGCGAGGACGCCAAGAAGATCGGCAAGCTCATCCGCGACGAGGGCCCCAAGGGCGTCAAGGCGCAGGTGCAGGGCGACGAGCTGCGCGTGTCCTCCAAGAAGCGCGACGACCTCCAGGCCGTCATCGCCCTCGTGAAGGGCCAGGACTGGGACTTCGCCGTCCAGTTCGTCAACTACCGCTGACCGACCCTCCCCCTGCCGCTGCCTGGTGGTCGCCGGGGGACGACGGACAGCGTCGCGGTGACTCAGCGCTTGGCGAGCACCGGCACCGTGGTGGCGCCGGCGGCGGGGGTGAGCCACACCCGGGCGCCCTCGTCCACCCCCAGGGAGCGGGCGTGGGTGCGGGTGAGGACGACGTCGACGTCGGACTCCGCGCCGTCCACGGCCACCGTGAGGCGCACCTCGAAGCCGACCCGCAGGTGGCGCACCACCGTCCCGGGCAGCGCACCTGCCCGGCCCGGGGTGGTGTCGACCTCGATGTCGTGCGGGCGCAGCCGCTGACCGCCGAGGGTGGTGACCTCCCCGAGGAAGCCCATGACGAAGTCGTTGGCCGGGTCGTCGTAGAGCTGGTCGGGGCTGCCGACCTGCTCGACCCGGCCCTGGTTGATCACCACGATCTCGTCGGCGACCTCGAGGGCCTCCTCCTGGTCGTGGGTCACGAAGATCGTCGTGACGTGGACCTCGTCGTGCAGCCGGCGCAGCCAGTCGCGCAGCTCCTTGCGGACCTTGGCGTCCAGCGCGCCGAACGGCTCGTCGAGCAGCAGCACCGTGGGCTCCACGGCGAGCGCCCGGGCCAGCGCCATGCGCTGGCGCTGACCGCCGGAGAGCTGGCTGGGCAGCCGGTGCCCGAACTGGCTCAGGTGCACCAGGTCCAGCAGCTCGGCGACCTTGGCCTTCACCTCGGCCTTGGGGCGCTTGCGGATCTCCAGGCCGAACGCGACGTTCTTCTCCACGCTCAGGTGCTTGAAGGCCGCGTAGTGCTGGAAGACGAAGCCGACGTTGCGCTTCTGCGGCGGCAGCTTCGTCGCGTCACGACCCTCGATGGAGATCGTGCCGGAATCGGCGGTGTCGAGGCCGGCGATGATGCGCAGCAGGGTGGACTTGCCGCCGCCCGACGGGCCGAGCAGCGCGGTGAGCTGACCGGTCGGCAGCGAGACGCTGACGTCGTCGAGGGCCACGAAGTCGCCGAAGCGCTTCGAGACGTGGGTGACATCGATGCTCACGAGTGCTCCTTGGGACGCAGGAACGACACGACCACGATGCACAGCACGCTCACGAAGGCCAGCACGAAGGAGACCGAGTAGGCCGAGGCCTTCTCGAAGCTCTGGTACTGCTCCTCCACGACCAGCGTCGCGGTCTGGGTCTGGTTGAGGTAGTTGCCCGAGACGACCTTGACGGCGCCGAACTCGCCGAGGCTGCGGGCGAGGCTGAGGACGACGCCGTAGACGACGGCCCACTTGATGCTCGGCAGGGTGATGCGCCAGAAGGTCTGCCGGCCGCTGGCCCCGAGGCTGCGGGCGGCCTGCTCCTGTTCGTCGCCGATCTCCTGGAGGACCGGCACGACCTCGCGGATGACCAGCGGGAGCGCCACGAAGCAGGTGGCCATGATGATGCCCGGCCCGCTGAAGATGATCTGGACGCCGTTCTCCTCCAGCCAGGTGCCGAAGAACCCGTCGCGGCCGTTGTAGACCAGCAGCAGCGAGAGGCCCACGACCACCGGCGAGACCGAGAGCGGGACGTCGATCAGCGCCGAGAGCAGCCGCTTGCCGGGGAACCGGTAGCGCACCAGCAGCAGCGAGATCGTGACGCCGAAGACCAGGTTGATGATCACGGCCTGCACCGCCACCTGGGCGGTGAGGGTGAGGGCGTGGACGACCTGCTCGTCGCCGAAGATCGACAGCATGCCGCTGACGCCGTCGGCGAAGGCCTCCTTGACCACGAGCGCCACCGGCCAGGCCACGAGGAAGAAGACGTAGCCCAGGGCGAGGTAGCGCAGCAGCCACCGCATCGCGTTGCGCCGCACCCAGGCGACGAACAGCCGGCCGGCCTCGGCGGGGTCGCGCCGCAGCAGGGCGAGCAGGGCCACCAGCCGCGCCCAGCGTTGCCGCACCCGGGCCACCGGCGAGCGCCGGGTCGGGGTCGGGGTGGCGTGGGGGTCGCGCGAGCGCGTGTCGGGCTTCTGGATCAGGTCAGCCACGGCGACTCACCCGCCGCTGGATCAGGTCAAGGGCGACGATGACCACCAGCGCCACCAGGAGCATCAGGCTCGCCAGGGCGGCCGCCGAGGAGGTGCTGCCGTTCTCGATGAAGGTGAGCACGCGCACGGAGACGACCTCGGTGCTGAAGGGCTTGTTGCCCGAGAGCAGCACCAGCGACCCGTACTCCGCGATCGCGCGGGCGAAGCTCAGCGCCGCGCCCGCCGCGATGGCCGGAGTGAGGCTGGGCAGGATGATCCGCCGCACGATGGTGGCCTTGGAGGCGCCGAGGGAGGCCGCGGCCTCCTCGACGTCGCCCTCGAGCTCGGCCAGCACCGGCTGCACCGTGCGCACCACGAAGGGCAGGGTGACGAAGGCGAGCGCGAGGAAGACGGCCTTGGAGGAGTAGGCCCAGTCCAGGCCGAGGGGGCTGTCGGGACCGTAGAGGCCGAGCAGCACCAGACCGGCGACGATCGTGGGCAGGGCGAACGGGATGTCGATGATGACGTCGAGCACCCGCTTGCCGAAGAAGCGGTCACGGACGAGGACCCAGGCGATGATCGTGCCCATCACGACGTTGATCGCGGTCACGAACAGCGCCTGGCCCACCGTCAGGCGGACGGCGGCGAGGGTCTGCGGCGCGGTGATGGTGTCCCAGTACCCGCCGAACCCGCGCTCGGAGGCGCTGATCACGATCGCGGTCAGCGGGATGAGCACGAGCAGGCTGAACCAGATCATCGCCAGGCCGAGGGCGAGGGCCGAACCCCCGCCGAGGGGCTGGCCGCCCCCGCTCGCCCGGGTACGCGCCGGGCGGGCGGGAGCGGCGTCGAGAGTGGTCACAGCCGACGTCACTCCTGGGCGTCGGAGCCGGAGTCGGCGATCAGCTGGGTGATGATGCCGACCGGACCGCCGTCCTCGCCGTCGGCGAAGAACGTGTCGGCGGCCTCGCCCCACCCGTTGAAGGTGTCGTCGATGGTGAACAGCGTCGGGGGCACCGGGAAGGGGTCGGTCGGGTCGTTGGCACCCTCGACGTCGCCGAAGTCGACGCCGTCGATCACGGGCCGGAAGCCGGCCTGGGCGTAGTCGGCCTGCGCCTCGGGGCTGGTCATGAACTCGAGGAACGCCTTGCCGGCGTCGGAGGCCTCGGTGGTGACCGCGGCGGGGTTCTCGATCAGCAGGGTGTCGTCGGGCACGATGTAGTCGACGTCGACGCCGTTCTGCTTGGCGATGACCGCCTCGTTCTCGTAGCTGAGCAGGACGTCCTGGTCGCCCTCCTCGAAGGCCGAGGTCGCGTCACGGGCGGAGGCGGGCAGGGCCGGGGTGTTGGCGAGCAGGTCGGAGACGAAGGTCTTGGCCTGCTCCTCGGTGCCGCCGTTGCCGGCGACGTGCGCCCAGGCGGCGAGGATGTTCCACCGCGCCGAGCCGGAGGAGCCGGGGTTCGGGGTCACGACCTCGATGCCGGGCTTGACCAGGTCGTCCCAGCCCTGGATGTTCTCGGGGTTGCCCTTGCGCACGACGAACACCACGACCGAGGACGTCGCGATGCCGTTCGTGGGGGTGTCCTTCCAGTTCTGGTCCACCAGGCCGGCGTCGACCAGACGCGTGACGTCGGTCTCGAGGGAGAAGTGGACGACGTCGGCGTCGGCGCCGTTCACGACCGAGCGGCTCTGGTCGCCGGAGGGGCCGTAGCTGGGCACGAAGTTCACGTCGGCACCGGCGTCGGTGGCCTTGAAGTCCTCGAACACCGGCTCGTTGGCGTTCTCCATCACGGAGAAGGCGACGACGCGCACGTCGGTGCCGGACTCGTTGCCACCGGTGGAGGTGCAGGCCGTCAGCGCCAGCGCGGAGAGCGCCGCGACGGCGGCCAGCCGCTGGGTCTTCTTCATGGTCGAAGCTCCTGGGGGTCGGGGCGGCCATGGGCCACCCGCGGACTTAACTCGATCAGGCTAATCAACATTGGTAACGCAGTCGAATCGACACACTCAGTCGCCACGATCCGGTCTAGACCAGTGGGATCGGTCACTCCCGGCGCCATCCGAGTGGCAGGACGACCCCCTCGGGCGACGGTCGGTCGTTATCGTGGAGCGGAGGGCGCCGCCCTGGACAGGTGTCTAGAACGCGTTCTACTTTTGACTGCCGGGACGACCCGGGACCCACTCACGCCCGCGACGACGCGGGCAGCGCGACGAAGGTGGAACAGTGGCCAAGCAGGTCAAGCAGCTGGACCGGGTGATCATCCGGTTCGCAGGAGACTCCGGTGACGGCATGCAGCTCACCGGCGACCGGTTCACGCAGGAGTCGGCCGTCTTCGGCAACGACCTCGTGACGCTCCCCAACTTCCCGGCCGAGATCCGGGCCCCCCAGGGCACCCTGCCGGGCGTCTCGTCGTTCCAGGTGCACTTCGCCGACCACGACATCCTCACCGCCGGCGACGCGCCCGACGTGCTGGTCGCGATGAACCCGGCCGCGCTCAAGGCGAACCTGCCCGACCTGCCCAAGGGCGCGACGGTGATCGTGGACACCCACGACTTCACGGCCCGCAACCTCGCCAAGGCCGGCTACGAGGCCAACCCGCTGGAGTCCCTGGGCGACGCCGGGTCGCTGCTGGGCGACTTCGCGGTCCACCCGGTCGACCTCACCGGCATGACCGTGGAGGCCGTCAAGGAGTTCGGGCTCTCCCGCAAGGACGCCGCCCGGGCGAAGAACATGTTCGCCCTGGGCCTGCTGTCCTGGATGTACGGCCGCCCCACCGAGCACACCGAGACGTTCCTGGGCGCCAAGTTCGCCAAGAACCCCGCGGTGCGCGACGCCAACATCACCGCGTTCAAGTCGGGCTGGAACTTCGGTGAGACCACCGAGGCCTTCGCGGTGCAGTACGAGATCAAGCCCGCCAAGCTGCCCGAGGGCACCTACCGCAACATCACCGGCAACCTCGCGCTGGCCTACGGCCTCATCGCGGGCGGGGTGCGCTCGGGGCTGCCGGTCTTCCTCGGGTCCTACCCGATCACCCCGGCCTCCGACATCCTGCACGAGCTGAGCAAGCACAAGGGCTTCGGCGTCACCACGTTCCAGGCCGAGGACGAGATCGCCGGCATCGGCTCGGCCATCGGCGCGGCCTTCGGTGGCGCGCTCGGCGTCACCACCACCTCCGGCCCCGGCGTCGCGCTGAAGTCGGAGTTCCTCGGCCTGGCGGTCATGACCGAGCTGCCGCTGGTCGTCGTCGACGTCCAGCGCGGCGGCCCCTCCACCGGTCTGCCCACCAAGACCGAGCAGGCCGACCTGCTGCAGGCGATGTACGGCCGCAACGGCGAGGCGCCGCTGGCCGTCATCGCGCCCCAGTCCCCCGGCGACTGCTTCATGGCCGCGGTGGAGGCGACCCGCATCGCGGTCACCCACCGCACCCCCGTCGTGCTGCTCTCCGACGGCTACCTCGCCAACGGGTCCGAGCCGTGGCGCATCCCGACGCTGGCGGAGATGCCGGCCATCGACCCGGCCTTCGCCACCGAGCCCAACCACGCCTCGGAGAAGTCGACCGACGGCACCCCCGACGAGTTCTGGCCCTACCTGCGCGACGAGGAGACCCTGGCACGCCCGTGGGCCGTGCCCGGCACCCCCGGCCTGGAGCACCGCATCGGCGGACTGGAGAAGGGCGAGGGTCACGGCAACATCTCCTACGACCCCGCCAACCACGACCGCATGGTCCGCACCCGCCAGGCCAAGATCGAGGCCATCGCCGCCTCGCTGCCCCCGCTCGAGGTCGACGACCCGTCCGGCGAGGCCAAGGTGCTGGTGATCGGCTGGGGCTCCACCTACGGCCCGATCGGCGCCGGCTGCCGCCGGGTCCGCAAGGCCGGCTACCACGTCGCCCAGGTGCACCTGCGCCACCTCAACCCGTTCCCGAACGACCTCGGCGACATCCTCAAGCGCTACGACAAGGTCCTGGTGCCCGAGATGAACCTCGGCCAGCTCTCCAAGCTGCTGCGCGCCGAGTACCTGGTCGACGCCATCGGCTACAACCAGGTGCGCGGCCTGCCGCTCAAGGCCGCCGACCTCGCCGAGGCGATCGGCAACCTCGTGGCCGAGGCCGAGGGCATCACCGTCGACCTCACCGCCGCCACCGGATCCACCGACGCCGAGGAGGGCGTGCGATGACGAACATCGACCTGGGCCTGCCGGCCCTGCGTTCGGGCACCGAGCTGGTTCCCACGACCGACACCCCGCAGAGCGGGAAGGACTTCTCCTCCGACCAGGAGGTGCGCTGGTGCCCCGGGTGCGGCGACTACGCCGTGCTCAAGGCCGTGCAGTCCTTCCTGCCCGACCTGGGCCTGCGCCGGGAGAACATCGTGTTCATCTCCGGCATCGGCTGCTCCAGCCGCTTCCCGTACTACCTCGAGACCTACGGGATGCACTCGATCCACGGCCGGGCGCCGTCGATCGCCACCGGTCTGGCCACCGCCCGCGAGGACCTCTCGGTGTGGGTCGTCACCGGCGACGGCGACGCGCTGTCCATCGGCGGCAACCACCTGATCCACGCGCTGCGCCGCAACGTCAACATGACGATCCTGCTGTTCAACAACCGGATCTACGGCCTCACCAAGGGCCAGTACTCCCCCACCAGCGAGGCCGGCAAGGTCACCAAGTCCACCCCGATGGGCTCGGTCGACCACCCCTTCAACCCGGTGTCGCTCGCGCTCGGCGCGGAGGCGTCGTTCGTGGCCCGCACCATCGACTCCGACCGCAAGCACCTCACCTCGGTGCTCGCCGCGGCCGCCGCCCACCGCGGCACGTCGCTGGTGGAGATCTACCAGAACTGCCCGATCTTCAACGACGGCGCGTTCGACTCCATCAAGGACAACGACACCAAGGCCGAGGCGATCATCCCGCTCACCCACGGCGAGCCGATCCGGTTCGGCGCGCCGGGCGAGGACGGCCTGCCCGCCAAGGGCGTCGTCCGGGACGCCGCCACCGGCGGCGTGCGGGTGGTCGACGTCGCCGAGGTCGGCACCGACGCCCTGCTGGTGCACGACGCCCACGCCGAGGACCCCACCACCGCGTTCGCGCTGAGCCGGCTCACCGACGCCGGCGTGCTGCACCGCTCGCCCATCGGCATCTTCCGCCAGGTGCAGCGCCCGACCTACGACGACCTCACCCGCGACCAGGTGCAGCGGGCGCAGGGCGCCGTCGAGGGCAGCCAGGACGACCGCCTCACCGCCCTGCTCCACGCCGGCGACACCTGGACGGTCTGACGCCGCCCAGCACCGACTGCACCGCACCGCACCGACCGCGGAGTCACCGGGCCACCGGGGGCTCCGCGGTCGTGCGTCCGGGCGCGGGACGGGCGGGCGGCGCCTGCCGGGCCCGCACCGCGCTGCGCGCACAGGCGATGACCACCGCGCCGCCGACGACGGTGGCGGGAGCGAGGTGCTCGCCGAGCAGCAGGGTCGCCCAGACCAGGCTGAGCACCGGCTGCAGCAGCTGGACCTGGCTCACCTGGGCCATCGGCCCCAGCGCGAGGCCCCGGTACCAGGCGAAGAAGCCGAGGTACATCGACACCGCCGCGAGGTAGGCGAAGGCCGCCCAGGCCGACGCCGGGACCGCCGACCAGCGATCGTCGGCGGTGGCCGGACCGAGGAGCGCGACGACGGTGACGGCGAGCATCGCGGGCGAGGCGAGCACCAGGGCCCACGACACGGTCTGCCAGGCGCCGAGCTCGCGCGCCAGCAGCCCGCCCTCGGCGTAGCCCAGCGCCGCGGCGAGGACCGCGCCCACGAGCAGCAGGTCCGCCGCTCCCGCGCCCTGGGGCAGCCCGGAGCCGGCGGCGGTGACACCGGCGACCGCGACCGCGCCCGCCCCGGCGGCCACCCAGAAGCGGGCCGCCACCCGCTCGCGCGTCCGCAGCACGACCGTCGCGGCCGTGGCCGCCGGCAGCAGCCCGATCACCACGGCGCTGTGGCCGGCCGGCACGCGGTCGAGGGCGAGGGAGGTGAGCAGCGGGAACCCCGCGACCACCCCGCCGGCCACGACGAGCAGCCGGACCCACTGCCGGGCGCGCGGGAGCCGCTGGCGGGTGAGCGCGAGCGCCGCCGCGGCCAGCACGGCCGCGACGACGGCGCGGCCGGCCCCGACGAACAGCGGCGGCAGGCCGCCCTGCACCGCGAGCCGGGTGAACGGCACCGAGAAGGAGAACGCGAGGACCCCCACGAACCCCCAGGCCAGACCACGCGGGGACGGTAGCGGAGGCGCTCCGAGGGCAGTAGCGCTACTCTGTCTCGTCATGAACCAGGATAGCGCGGGGCGACTGGTCGAGCGACTGCGTTCCTGGGTGGCGGACGCCCCGCCGGGGACCCGGCTGCCCTCGTCGCGCGCCCTGGTGGCCCAGCACGGCGTGAGCCCGGTGACGGTGCACAAGGCGGTGCAGCACCTGGTCGCCCAGGGCCTGGTGGAGAGCCGACCCGGTGTCGGCACCTTCACCCTCACCGCCCCCGTCCCGCGCACCGCCGACCTGGCGTGGCAGACCGCCGCCCTCGGCGCGCGGCCGGCGCTGCTGCCCGGGCTGGCCTCGCCGCAGCGCAGCGGCCGACCGGACGCCGTGGAGCTGCGCGGCGGCTACCCCGACCCCGCACTGCTCCCCGAGCGGCTGGTCCGGGCCGCGCTCGCCCGCGCGTCGCGCGGGGACGCCGCCGTGCAGCGGATGCCGCCGGCCGGCCTGCCCGAGCTCCGGGCCTGGTTCGCCCGCGAGGCCGGGCGCCACGCACGGCCCGGCGTCACCCCGCCCGGCGAGCGGGACGCCCTGGTGGTCGCCGGCCTCCAGGGCGCGCTGGGCTCGGTGTTCCGGACGCTCGTGGGGTCGGGCGGGGCCCTGGTGATCGAGTCGCCCACCTACTGGGGCGCCCTGCTGGCCGCCGCGCAGACCGGTGTCCGGCTGGTGCCGGTGCCCAGCGGTCCGGACGGCCCCGACCCCGACGTGGTCGACCACGCCCTGGCCACCAGCGGTGCCCGTGCCTTCTACGCCCAGCCCACCTTCGCCAACCCCACCGGGGGCCGGTGGAGCGAGGAGACCGGCCGGGCGGTGCTGGCCGCCGTGCGACGGCACGGCTGCTTCCTCGTGGAGGACGACTGGGCCCACGACCTCGCCATCGACGTGGACCCGCGGCCGCTGGTGGGCCACGACGACGACGGCCACGTGGTGTACCTGCGCACGCTCACCAAGTCGGTCTCCCCCGCCCTGCGGGTCGGCGCGATCGTGGCGCGCGGACCGGCCCGCGACCGCATCCTAGCCGACCGGGCCGCGCAGACGATGTACGTGAGCGGGGTGCTGCAGGCCGCCGCCCTGGACGTCGTGACCCAGCCGGGGTGGGCGCGCCACCTGCGCACGCTGCGTGCGGGGCTGCGGGTGCGGCGCGACGAGCTCCTGGAGGCCCTGACGACGCACGCCCCCGAGGTGGAGGTGGCGCATCGGCCCGTCGGGGGGATCCACCTGTGGCTGCGGCTCCCCGACGGCACCGACCCGGCCGAGGTGGTGCGACGGTGCGAGCAGCAGGACGTGCTGCTCGCCGCCGGCGACGAGTGGTTCCCGGCGGAGCCGACCGGGCCCTACCTGCGCGCCGGCTTCGCCGGGGCCGATCGCGACCGGTTCGCCGAGGCCGCCCAGGTGCTCGGGGCCGTGGTGCGCGAGGTCGCCACGGCGCGGTAGGCGGGCCCCCGGAACGGCACCGGGCCCCGGCGGACGTGATGTCCGCCGGGGCCCGGCATCAGCAGGAGGGACCCGGGATCAGGGGGTCGGGCACTGCGAGGTGCCGCTGCGCTGCTTGCAGGTCACCCAGATCGAGCTGGACGACGCGCCCACCTTGGCGCGCCAGGCCCACGACCCGCGCTGCGGGGCGTAGACGCGGATCCGGTAGTTGCCCTTCTTGTTGACCTTGGTCTTGGCGAAGAACTTGAAGTTGCAGGTGCCCTTCGCGGCGTTGCACTTGGTGGCCTTCTGGATGGTCACCGGGCCCTTGGCCGGCGTCACGCGGCCGACCATGAACAGCTTGCCGTTCTTCTTGATGATCTTGGTGCCGACCTTCACGGCTTTGGCGCTGACGGCGGGGCGGTCCGAGGTGGACACGGCCTGGGCGCCGGCGCTGAACGGGAGCAGGGCCACCAGGGCCAGCACCAGGGCGAGGGCCACAGGGCGCAGGACTCGCATGTCGTCTCACTTTCGTCGGTTCTCGGGGTGGTCGGGAAGGTGGTGCCCACCCCGACTGTCAGACAAACCCTAGGCTCTGACGGCTCTCGGGGCGTGGACGCCGGCCGCCGCGTCCCGAACCCGCGCGCACCCGCGACCGCCACGCCCTAGGCTCACCGGGTGACCTCGAGTTCCGCGCGCGGCGGCCTGGCCTACGGCGTGGCCGCCTACCTCATCTGGGGGGCGTTCCCGCTGTACTGGCCGCTGCTGGAACCCTCCGGGCCGGTGGAGATCCTCGCGCACCGCGTGCTGTGGTCGGTGCTGGTGATGCTCGCGCTGGTGGCGCTCACGCGGCGCACCGCCCAGCTGCGGGCGCTGGCCGCCGACCGCCGCACCCGGAGTCTGCTGGCGCTGGCCGCCCTCACGATCACCTCGAACTGGGCGATGTACATCTACGGCGTCAACAGCGGCCGGGTGGTGGAGACCTCGCTGGGCTACTTCATCAACCCGCTCGTGACCGTGCTGATGGGGGTGGTCGTGCTGCGCGAGCGGTTGCGGCCCGCACAGTGGGCGGCGCTGGGGGTGGGCGGCCTGGCCGTGGTGGTGCTGACCGTCGACTACGGCCGCCCCCCGTGGATCGCGCTGGTCCTCGCGTTCTCCTTCGGCACCTACGGGCTGGCCAAGAAGGCCGCCGGGGTCGAGCCGGTGGAGTCGCTGACGTTCGAGACCCTGCTCATCGCGCCGTTCGCGGCGGTGTTCCTGCTGGCCCTCACCCTGCGCGGTGACGGCACGGCCTTCGACCACGGGCTCGACCACGCACTGCTGCTGCCGACCACCGGGCTGGTCACCGCGATCCCCCTGATCCTGTTCGGGGCGGCGGCCGTACGCGTCTCGATGGTCAACCTCGGGCTGCTGCAGTACCTCGCCCCGGTCCTGCAGTTCCTGCTGGGACTGACGGTGTTCGACGAGACGATGACGACCGGGCGCTGGATCGGGTTCACGCTGGTGTGGGCGGCGCTGGTGATCTTCACCCTCGAGGCGCTGCGGCACCACCGGCGGGCGCTGCAGGTCAGCGCCGAGGCGAGCCTGGCGGTGTGAGGCCGGCGCCCGGCCCGGGCACCGGCGGCCTCAGGCGGTGCGCAGCGCGACGACGTCGGCGAAGTCCTCCAGCGCCTGGCGCACCGACCCCGCGGGCAGCACCTCCAGCAGCGCCTTGGCGCGCTGGGCCTGGTCGACGACGTAGGCACGGGCCTGGGCCAGCGCCGGGTGCACGCGCAGCAGCGCGAGCGCCTCGGCGTGGCGGGCGTCGTCGGTGAGGTCGCCGGCCAGCAGCTCCAGCAGCCGGGCGTCGGCGGGGTCGGTGGAGGCCTGGGCCATCAGCACCGGCAGGGTCGGCACCCCCTCACGCAGGTCGGTGCCGGGGGTCTTGCCGGACTCCTCGGAGTCGGAGGCGATGTCGAGGATGTCGTCGGAGAGCTGGAAGGCCGACCCGACGATCTCGCCGTAGGCGGTGAGCGCCCCCTCGACCTCGCGGCTCGCGCCGCCGAAGCGGGCGCCGTAGCGCGCCGAGGTGGCGATCAGCGAGCCGGTCTTGCCGGCCACGACCGCGAGGTAGTGCTGCAGCGGGTCGCCCTCCGGCACGACGCCCTCGAGGATCTGGCCCTCCACCAGCCGCGTGAAGGTCTCGGCCTGGATGCGCACGGCGTCGGGGCCGAGCTGGGCGGTGAGCTCGGAGGACTTCGCGAACAGCCAGTCGCCGGTGAGGATCGCGACGTGGTTGTCCCACCGCGAGTTCGCGGAGTCGGCCCCCCGGCGCAGCGCCGCCTCATCCATGACGTCGTCGTGGTAGAGCGAGCCGACGTGGGTGATCTCCACGACGCAGGCCGCGGTGAGGACCTCCGAGGCGTCGGCGTGCGGGCCGGCCTCCGCCGCGAGCAGCACCAGCAGCGGCCGGAACCGCTTGCCCCCGGCCGACAGCAGGTGCCGGGCGGCCTCGGTGACGTAGGGCGAGGGGCTGGTGGCGTGCTCGAAGAGCGCGGACTCCACGGCGGCCATCCGCTCACGCAAGCGGGTGGCGAGGGCCGCGTCGTCGATGGGGAGCGCGAGCTCGGCGGGGGAGGCGGTGGTCACCTGATGAAGTCTCCCGCATGGCCGGCGAGGTCGAGCAGGGGGCCGGGCACGACGCCCAGGACGACGGTCGCCACGGCGCACACCGCCACCGTCGCCGTGGTGAGCGGGGAGGCCGCGGTGACCGAGGCGCCCTCGACCCCCTCGGCGGGCTCGGTGAAGAACATCGTGCGCACGTGGCGGACGTAGAAGGACACCGCGATGATGCTGGAGGCGATCGCGACCAGCACGACCGGCCAGGCGCCGGACGACATCGCGACGGTGAACACCGACCACTTGCCGATGAACCCGCCGGTGAGCGGGATGCCGGCCATCGAGAGCAGGAAGAGCACGAAGGTGCCGGCCACCCACGGGGCCCGGCGGCCCAGGCCCGCCCAGCGGTCCAGCGCGGTGATCTCGCCGCCGCCGTCGCGCACCATCGTGACCAGGGCGAACGTGCCGATCGAGGCGACACCGTAGGTGACCAGGTAGAACAGGATGGCCTGCGTGGAGGTGATCTCGTCCGGCCCGAGGTCGGCACCGGCCTGCACCCCGAGCACACCGACGAGCAGGAAGCCGGTGTGCGCGATGGCGCTGTAGGCCAGCATGCGCTTCACGTCGGTCTGCACGGCGGCCACGATCGAGCCGACCAGCATGGTCAGGATCGCCACCACCCACAGCAGCGGCTGCCAGTCCCAGCGGCCCGCACCGAAGGCGACGTAGTAGACCCGCGCGATCGCGCCGAACGCCGCCACCGTGGTGGCCGCGGACATGAAGGCGGTGACCGCGGTGGGCGCGCCCTGGTAGACGTCGGGGGTCCATGCCTGGAAGGGCACGGCGCCGACCTTGAACAGCAGGCCCACCGAGAGCATCGCGATGCCGAGCAGGAGCAGCACGCGGTCCTGGGTGTTGTTCTGCACCGCGGTGGCGATGCCGCCCAGGTCCATGGTGCCGGCGTAGCCGTAGACCAGCGCCACGCCGTAGAGGAAGAACCCGGAGGAGAAGGCGCCGAGCAGGAAGTACTTCAGCGCGGCCTCCTGGCTGAGCAGGCGGCGCCGCCGCGCCAGACCGCACAGCAGGTACAGCGGCAGGCTCAGGACCTCCAGGGCCACGAACATCGTGAGCAGGTCGCCGGAGGCGGGGAAGAGCAGCATGCCGGTGACCGCGAACATCAGCAGCGGGTAGACCTCGGTGTGCGAGAGGCCCTTCGTCGACGCCTCGCGCTCGGCCTCGGAGCCCGGCAGGGCGGCCGCCTGACCGGCGAAGGCCGGGACGCCGGCCTCGAGCCGACGCTCGGCGAACAGGGCGATCCCGGCCAGGGCGAAGACCAGCACGGTGCCCCACAGGAACACCGTCGGGCCGTCGACCGCGACCGAGCCCTCGGCGGCGAGGATGCCGCGGGCGCTCGCCGTCTCCGGGAGGTCGAGCCCGACCAGGACCGTGAGCACGAGGGCGGCGCCGACGGCGACGGTGGACAGCGTGACCTGGAGGCGGTGGCGCTGCTCGCGGGCCGCGAAGGCCTCCACGATCACGCCGAGGCACGCCGCCCCGAAGAGCACGAACAGCGGCGAGAGCTCGAAGTACTCGATGCTCGGCTTCACGAACTCCATGTCAGTTGCCCGCCTCTCCGGCGCCGCCCAGGGGGACGGTCGGTTGGTCGTCGGTGACACCCACGATCTGCATCAGGTCGTCCACGTACGGGTTGCTGGCGTCCAGCAGCGGCTGGGGGTAGAAGCCGAAGAACACGAGCGCGGCCACGAGCGGCGCCACCGCGACCCACTCGCGGGTCGTGGCGTCGGGCGTCCCGGCGGCGTCGTCGCGGGGTCCGGTCATGATGCGCTGGTAGGCCCAGAGCACGTAGATCGCGGCGAGCACGATGCCGGTGACCGCCAGCGCGCCCACCCACCAGTGGTAGTCGAAGGCCGAGAGCAGCACGAGAAACTCCGAGACGAACGGGCTCAGGCCCGGCAGGCCGAGGGTGGCCAGGCCGGCGACGAGGAACAGGCCGGCCAGCACCGGAGTGGTCTTCTCCAGGCCGCCCATCTCGCGGATCGAGGCGGTGCCCCGACGCTGGATGAGGTAGCCCGCGACGAGGAACAGCAGTGCGGTCCCGAGGCCGTGGTTGACCATGTAGAGGATCGCGCCCGACCCGCCCTGGCTGCTGAAGACGAAGATGCCCAGGGTGATGAAGCCGAAGTGGCTCAGCGAGGTCAGACCGATCAGCCGCAGCAGGTCGTCCTGGCCGATCGCCACGAAGGCGCCGTAGATGATCGAGACGACGGCGAGGGTGACGACCACCGGGGTCGCCCACTGCGAGGCCTCGGGGAACAGGCCCAGGCAGAAGCGCAGCATGCCGAAGGTGCCGATCTTGTCGAGCACGCAGACCAGCAGCACCGAGGTGCCCGGCGTCGCCTGCTCGGTGGTGTCGGCCAGCCAGGTGTGCACCGGGAACAGCGGCGCCTTGATCGCGAAGGCGATGAAGAAGCCGACGAACAGCCACCGGCCGGTGTCGGTGGCCAGGTCCAGGCCCTGCAGGTCGGTGAGCAGGTAGGACGCCTCGCCCTGCTGGGCCGAGACGACGTAGAGGCCGATCACCGAGGCCAGCAGCACCAGACCGCCGCCCAGCTGGAACATGAGGAACTTCAGGGCGGCCGAGGCGCGCTTGGCGCCGCCGAACCCGCCGATGAGGAAGTAGGCCGGGATCAGGGTGGCCTCGAAGACGACGTAGAAGAGGAACACGTCGGTGGCGAGGAAGACCGCCAGGCTCAGCCCCTCCAGGGCCAGCACCCAGGCGTAGTAGCTGCGCGGGTTCGCCTCGCCCTCGGCCCACCCGGCCACGATCACCACGGGCACGAGCACGACGGTCAGCAGCACCATGAGCAGGCCCAGGCCGTCCAGGCCCAGGGCGTAGTGCACGCCCAGCGGCTCGATCCAGTTCACGGTCTCGCTGAGCTGGTAGCCCCCGGCGCCGGTGTCGTACCGGGTCAGGGCGGCGATGCCGAGGCCGAGGGTGCCAGCCGAGGCGCCGATCGCGATCGAGCGGGAGTGCGCCGCGGGGAGCAGCGCGACGGCGAGCGCCCCGAGCAGCGGGACGAGCAGGAGTGCGGAGAGCATCAGCGGACCATCCCGGAGGGAGCGTGGCCGAGCGGGCGCGGAGCCCGTGCGGCCGGGACGAACAGGGCGTGGGGGTGCGGGATCCTCACAGGTTCACCGCCAGCATCGCGGCCACGAGGACGACCACGCCGATCAGCAGCGAGAGCGCATAGGAGCGCACGTAGCCGCTCTGCAGGCGTCGGACCTGGAGCCCCACGCCGCGCACGATCTGCGCGAGGCCGCGGAAGCCGCCGTCGGCGCCGCCGTCGTCGACCGCCAGCAGGGTGGAGGTGAGCCGGCGACCGGGGCCGATCACCAGCGCCTCGTTGATCTCGTTGCCGTACAGCTCGCGCCGCGCGGCCCGCGTGAACGGCGAGACGTCCTCGGGGGCGGTGGCGGGCACCTCGCCCTGCTGGAAGATGCGGAAGGCCAGCGCCACACCGGCGGCGACGACGAGCACGGTGATGCCGGTGATCGCCCAGATCGGGATCGGCGGCTCGTGGTGCTCCTCCTTGCCGACGACCGGCGCCAGCCAGTCCTTGATCCAGTCGCCGAGGATCAGCACGCCGCCGAGCACCGACAGCGCGGCGAGCACGATCAGCGGGAAGGTCATCACCTTCGGCGACTCGTGCGGGTGCACCTCGGGCTGCCAGCGCTTGGTGGAGAAGAAGGTCATGATCATCAGGCGCGTCATGTAGAACGCCGTCACGCCGGCGCCCACCAGGGCCGCGATGCCGACGACCCAGTTCTCGGCCAGGGCGGTCTCGATGATCTTGTCCTTGGACCAGAACCCGGAGAAGCCGGGGAACCCGATGATCGCGAGGTAGCCCAGGGCGAAGGTCGCGAAGGTGACCGGCATGGCCTTGCGCAGCGCGCCGTAGTGGCGCATGTCGACGTCGTCGTCCATGCCGTGCATCACCGAGCCGGCGCCGAGGAACATGTTGGCCTTGAAGAAGCCGTGGGTGATGAGGTGGAAGATCGCGTAGGCGTAGCCCGCGACGCCGAGACCGGCGGCGAGCATCATGTAGCCGATCTGGCTCATCGTGGAGCCGGCCAGCGCCTTCTTGATGTCGTCCTTCGCGCATCCGATCGCCGCACCCCACAGGATGCTGACCACCGCGACGACGACCACGGCGGTCTGGGCGGCCGGCGCGTTCTCGAACACGAAGTTGGAGCGGGTCACGAGGTAGACGCCCGCGGTGACCATCGTGGCGGCGTGGATGAGCGCCGAGACCGGGGTCGGGCCCTCCATGGCGTCCAGCAGCCAGGTCTGCAGCGGCACCTGCGCGGACTTGCCGCAGGCACCGATGAGCAGCAGCACCCCCAGCCAGGTCAGCGTGGTCTCCGAGGCCTGGTCGGCGTGGGCGCTGATCACCGAGAACGAGGTGGAGCCGAAGGTCGTGAAGGCGAGGAACAGTGCCATCGCCATGCCCATGTCGCCGACCCGGTTGACCACGAAGGCCTTCTTGGCGGCCGCCGCGGCGGAGTCCTTGTGCTGCCAGAACCCGATGAGCAGGTAGGAGGCCAGACCCACGCCCTCCCAGCCCAGGAACAGGCCGAGGTAGTTCTCCGAGAGGACCAGCATCAGCATGGCCGCCACGAACAGGTTGAGGTAGGCGAAGAACCGACGGCGCCGGTCGTCGTGCTCCATGTAGCCGATGGAGTAGATGTGGATCAGCGAACCGACACCGGTGATGAGCAGCAGGAAGAGCACCGAGAGCGGGTCGAGCAGCAGGTCCATGCCGACGTCGAGGCCGCCGACCTGCACCCAGTCGTAGAGGCGCTGGACGATCTGGCGCTCCGACTCCTCACGACCCTGCAGGTCGAGGAAGAGCACGACCGCGAGCACGAAGGAGCCCAGGGTCGTGGCGGTGCCGAGCAGGTGGCCCCAGCGGTCGGTGCGACGTCCGCCGAGCAGCAGGATCGCGGCACCGGCGAGCGGGAGGGCGATGACCAGCCACAGCAGGCTGGAGACGCCCGAGGCCTCGAGGGGGGCGACCACGGGCACCAGCGGCTCCGCGGCTTCGGTGAGCAACATGTTCTAGCCCTTCAGAACTTCAGCAGGCTCGCGTCGTCGACCGAGGCCGAGCGACGGGTCCGGAAGATGGTCATGATGATCGCGAGTCCGACCACGACCTCGGCGGCGGCCACGACCATCACGAAGAAGGCGGCGATCTGACCGTCGAGGTTGCCGTGCTGCTTGGCGAAGGCCACCAGCGCCAGGTTGCAGGCGTTGAGCATCAGCTCCACGCACATGAACACCACGATGGCGTTGCGGCGCACCAGCACGCCCACGGCCCCGATGGTGAACAGGATCGAGGACAGCACGATGTAGGGGGTGACGTCGTCCATCAGGACCGGCCCTCCTGACCGGGGGTGTCGCCGGGGGTGTCGCCGGGGGCCTCGGCCGGGGCCTCCCCGTCCTCGGCGGTGGGCGCGAGGGACGGGCCGCCGTCGCGCAGCCCGAGCTGACGGCGCAGCTCGTCGATGTCGTCGGCCAGCGCCGGCGCCGAGCGCACCGTGCCGCGGGCGGCGAGGACGCGCGGCACCGAGGACTCCGCGGCGGTGCCGTCGGGCAGCAGCGCGGGGGTGTCGACGGCGTTGTGGCGGGCGTAGACGCCGGGGGCCGGGAGCGGCACGAGCGGCGTGCCCTTCTCGGTGAAGTCGCGCACCCGCTGGGCGGCGAGGTCGGCCTGGGTGCGACGCGGGGTGAGCCGCTCGCGGTGGGCCAGCACCATCGCCCCGACGGCGGCGGTGATCAGCAGCGCGCTGGTGACCTCGAAGGCCAGGATGTAGCGGGAGAACAGCACGTTCGCGACCGCCTGGATGTTGCCGCCGGTGTTGGCCTCCTCGAGGCCGACCGGGTCGCCGAGCACCAGCTGGCCCAGGCTGAGCACGAGCAGCAGGCCGAGCAGCAGGCCCGTGACGGCGGCCAGCACGCGCTGGCCCTTGATCGTCTCGACCACCGAGTCGGCGGCGTCGACGCCGACGAGCATCAGCACGAAGAGGAAGAGCATCAGGATGGCGCCGGTGTAGACGATGATCTGCACCGCGAACAGGAACGGCGCCTCCAGGTTGAGGTAGAGCACCGCGAGGCTGATCATCACCACGGCCAGCAGGAGCGCCGCGTGCACGGCCTTGCGCACGAACAGGATGCCGAGCGCGGCCGCGACCATGAGCGGGCTGAGGATCCAGAAGGCGGTCACCGGCCCTCCCCCGCTCCGCCGGCGGCCGGGGTGGCCGGCGCGGCGCCCGTGGCGCCGCGGTAGTAGGCCGACTCGTCCTCGCCCAGCAGCATGGGGTGGGGCGGCTGCTCCATGCCCGGCAGCAGCGGGGCGAGCAGGTCGGACTTCTCGTAGATGAGGTCGGTGCGGTTGTCGTCGGCCAGCTCGTACTCGTTGGTCATCGTCAGCGCGCGCGTGGGGCAGGCCTCGATGCACAGCCCGCACAGGATGCAGCGCAGGTAGTTGATCTGGTAGACGCGGCCGTAGCGCTCCCCGGGGCTGTACCGCTCGCCCGCGGCGTCGTCGTTGGAGGCACCCTCGACGTAGATCGCGTCGGCCGGGCAGGCCCAGGCGCACAGCTCGCAGCCCACGCACTTCTCCAGGCCGTCGGGCCAGCGGTTGAGCTGGTGGCGGCCGTGGAAGCGCGGCGCGGTGGGGAGCTTCTCGAACGGGTACTGCTCGGTGACGACCTTGCGGAACATCGTCCGGAACGTCACGCCGAAGCCGGCGATCGGGTCCCAGAGCTGCTCCTTGAGCGTCTTGGTCTCGGGCTGGTCGGCCATCAGGCGTCCTCTCCTGCGACGCGGGCGGGGGTCGGCGGGCTGGCGAACACCAGCGGGGCGGCGGCGCCGCGCACCGCACCGGTGCTCGGCATCGGCGGGGTCGGGAAGCCGCCCTCGCGCGGGGTGAGGTCGACCTCGGCGTCCTCGGTGTCGGCGGCGCCACCGGTGCCGCCGACGAAGAAGAGCACCAGCAGGATCGCGGCGAGCACCCCGATGACGATGCGCAGGGAGTCGCCCTCCAGCCAGCCCTCGAGCTTGGCGGCCCGCAGCGTGGCGACCGCGACGATCCACACCAGCGCGATCGGGATGAGGCGCTTCCAGCCGAAGGCCATGAACTGGTCGTAGCGCAGTCGGGGCAGCGAGCCGCGCAGCCAGATGAAGAAGAAGATGAAGAACAGCACCTTGCCGAAGAACCAGATCACCGGCACGTAGCCCTCGTTGGCGCCCGCCCAGACCTTGTCGATCCAGAAGGGCGCGCGCCAGCCGCCGAGGAACAGCGTCGTGGCCAGCGCCGAGACGGTGGCCATGTTGATGTACTCGGCGAGGAAGAACAGCGCGAACTTGATCGAGGAGTACTCGGTGTGGAAGCCGCCGACCAGCTCGCCCTCGGCCTCGGGGAGGTCGAAGGGGGCGCGGTTGGTCTCCCCCACCATCGCGATCACGTAGATCACGAAGGACGGGATCAGGATCAGGCCGAACCAGAGGTCCTCCTGGGCCGCGACGATCTCCGAGGTCGACATCGAGCCGGCGTAGAGGAACACCGCCACCAGCGCCAGGCCCATCGCGACCTCGTAGGAGATCATCTGGGCGCTCGAGCGCAGGCCGCCGAGCAGGGAGTAGGTGGAGCCGCTCGACCAGCCGCCGAGCACGATGCCGTAGATGCCGATCGAGGCGACCGCCATCACGAACAGCACCGCCACGGGCATGTCGGTGAGCTGCAGCGGGGTGCGCTCGCCGAACATCGTGACCTCGGGACCGAAGGGGATCACCGCGAAGGTCACGAACGCCGGCACCGCCGCGATGATCGGGGCGAGGATGAAGACCACCTTGTCGGCGGCCTTGGGGAGGATGTCCTCCTTGAACATCAGCTTCACACCGTCGGCCAGCGACTGCAGCAGGCCGAAGGGCCCGTGCACGTTCGGGCCGATGCGGTGCTGCATGCGGGCCACCACGCGGCGCTCGGCCCAGATGTTGAACAGGGTGAGCAGCACGAGCACGAGGAAGATCGCGAAAACCTTGATGGTCAGGATCCACCAGGTGTCCTGGCCGAAGGCGGCCAGCTCGGTGTCCGCGGCGAGCGGGAGGACGGGGAGCATCACAGGTTGCCTCCGGTGACGGTGACCCGGGAGCCCGGGCCGGCGAGGTCGGTGAGCAGGCCCTGACCGGTGGAGTTGGCCGGGGCCCAGACGACGCCGTCGGCGAGGTCGTCGGCGACCTCGGCGGGCAGCGTGACCGAGCCGCGGTCGCCGGTGAGGGTGACGACGCCGCCCACGGCGTCGAAGACCGCGCGGGAGACCACCGCGGTGGCCGGGCGGGCCGTGGCGGCGAGGTGCTTGTCGCCGTCCTGCATCGACCCGAGGTCGAGCATGAGCTTCCAGCTGGCGAGCACCGGGCCGTCGCCGACGGACCCGGGCCCCTCGGCGGGCACGGGGACGAAGGGCACCCGCTCGCCGTCCCAGGGGCCGAGCTCGGTCATCTCGGCCCGGGCCTGGGCGACGGTGCGGAAGCCGAGCGGGGCGGCGTCGCCGAGGGCCGCGAGCTCCTCGGAGATGCCGGCCAGCACCCGGGTGTCGGGCAGCGCCGACGGGCTCGGCACGGCCGCCTCGAAGGGCCGGACCCGGCCGTCCCAGGTGACGAACGCGCCCTCCTTGGCCACCACGGGGGCGACCGGGAGCACGACGTCGGCGGCGCGGGTGACGTCGGTGGCCCGCAGCTCCAGGGCCACGACGAAGCCGGCGGCCTCGATCGCGGCGCGGGTGGCGGCGGGGTCGGGGGTGTCGGCGGGGTCGACGCCGGCGATCACCAGGCCGCCGAGCTCGCCCGAGGCCAGGGCGGCCACGATGGCCTCGGCGTCGCGGCCCGGGGTGGCCGGCAGGCCGTCGACGCCCCAGGCGGTGGCGACGTCGACGCGGGCGGCGGCGTCGGCGACCGGGCGGCCGCCGGGCAGCAGGGAGGGCAGGCAGCCGACCTCGAGGGCACCACGGTCGCCCGCGCGCCGCGGCACCCAGCCCACGCGGGCGCCGGTGCGCTCGAGGAGCGCGACGACGGCGCTCAGGCCGCCGGGCACGGCCGCGAGCCGCTCCCCGACCAGCACGACGTCGCCGGCGCCGAGGCCGGTGAGGTCGGCCAGGGCGGCCGGCTCCGCGCCGGGCGCGGTGGGCACCACGGTGGCGTGGAGCTTGCCGAGGCCGCGGGTGGTGAAGGGCGCGATCGCGGTGACGGAGGTGCCGTGGTGCAGCACCGCCTTGCGCAGCCGCAGGAACAGGGTGCCGGCCTCGTCCTCGGGCTCCAGGCCCACGAGCACGACGGTGCCGGCGGCCTCGAGGTCGGCGTAGGTGACGCCGCCCCCGGCCGGGGCGGTGCCGACGACGTGACGGCCCAGGAACGCCTCCTCCTCGGCCGAGTGCGGCCGGGCGCGGAAGTCGATGTCGTTGGTGCCGAGCCCGACGCGGGCGAACTTGCTGTAGGAGTAGGCGTCCTCGACCGTCAGCCGACCGCCGGTGAGCACCGCGACGCCGCCGGCGGCCCGGGCCGCGTGCAGGCCCTGCGCCGCGACGGCGAACGCCTCGGGCCACGACGCCGGCCGCAGCTCGCCGTCCTCGTCGCGCACCTGGGGGTAGGTGAGGCGGTCGTCCTGGGTGGCGTAGGTGAAGGCGAAGCGGTCCTTGTCGGTGATCCACTCCTCGTTGACCTCGGGGTCGTGGCCGGCCAGGCGCCGCATGACCGTGCCACGGCGGTGGTCCACGCGGATCGCGGCGCCGCAGGCGTCGTGCTCGGCGACGCCGGGGGTGGAGACGAGGTCGAAGGGGCGGGACCGGAACCGGTAGGACTCCGAGGTCAGCGCGCCGACCGGGCAGATCTGGATCGTGTTGCCGGAGAAGTAGGACAGGAACGGGGCGTCCTCGGCGATGCCGATCTGCTGCTGCGCCCCGCGCTCGACCAGGGCGATGAAGGGATCGCCCGGGATCTCGGCGGCGAAGCGGGTGCAGCGCTGGCACACGATGCAGCGCTCGCGGTCGAGCAGCACCTGGGGGCTGAGGTTGATCGGCTTGGGGAAGGTGCGCTTGACCCCGGCCTGGCCGCTGGAGAAGCGGGACTCGCCCTGGCCGTTGCTCATCGCCTGGTTCTGCAGCGGGCACTCGCCGCCCTTGTCGCAGACGGGGCAGTCCAGCGGGTGGTTGATGAGCAGGAACTCCATCACCCCGTGCTGGGCCTTCTCCGCCACCGGGCTGGTGAGCTGGGTGTTGACCACCATGCCGTCGGCGACCGGGAGGGTGCACGAGGCCTGCGGCTTGGGGAAGCCGCGCCCGTTGCCGGCGTCGGGGACGTCGACCAGGCACTGCCGGCACGCGCCGACCGGGGCCAGCAGCGGGTGGTCGCAGAAGCGCGGGATCGCGACCCCGACCTGCTCGGCGGCCCGGATCACCAGGGTGTCCTTGGGCACCTGCACGGCGATGCCGTCGATGGTGACGCTGACCAGGTCGACCCCGGTCTCGGCGGGGGTGGTCATGCGCTCACCGTCGCGGCGTAGGCGGTGGAGGCGCGGTAGGGGAACAGCTCCGCAGCAGGGGTGTGCATCCCGGCCTCGAACTCCTCACGGAAGTACTTGATCGCGGAGGCGATCGGGCTGGTGGCGCCGTCGCCGAGGGCGCAGAAGGAGCGCCCGAGGATGTTGTCGCACAGGTCGAGCAGGGTCTCGATGTCGCCAGGCTGGCCCTCGCCGCGCTCGAGGCGCTTGAGGGTCTGCACCAGCCACCAGGTGCCCTCGCGGCACGGGGTGCACTTGCCGCAGGACTCGTGCTTGTAGAACTCGGTCCAGCGCAGCACGACGCGCACCACCGAGGTGGTCTGGTCGAAGATCTGCAGCGCCTTGGTGCCGAGCATCGAGCCGGCCGCGCCGACGCCCTCGTAGTCCAGCGGGACGTCGAGGTGCTCGGCGGTGAGGATCGGGGTGGAGGACCCGCCGGGGGTCCAGAACTTCAGCTCCGAGCCCTCGCGCAGGCCGCCGGCGACATCGAGCAGCTCGCGCAGCGTGATGCCGAGCGGCGCCTCGTACTGACCGGGGCGCTTGACGTGGCCCGAGAGCGAGTAGAGCGTCATGCCGGCCGACTTCTCGGTGCCCATGGAGGAGAACCACGAGGCGCCGTTGCTCACGATGCACGGCACCGAGGCGATCGACTCGACGTTGTTGATCACCGTCGGGCTGGCGTAGAGCCCGGCCACCGCCGGGAACGGCGGGCGCAGCCGGGGCTGGCCGCGACGGCCCTCCAGGCCCTCCAGCAGGGCGGTCTCCTCGCCGCAGATGTAGGCGCCGGCGCCGGTGTGCACGACGACGTCGAGGTCGTAGCCCGAGCCGTGGATGTTCTTGCCGAGGTGACCGGCGGCGTAGGCCTCCGCGACCGCGGCCTGCACCCGCCGCACGACGTGGAGCACCTCGCCGCGGATGTAGATGAAGGCGTGGTTCGCACGGATGGCGTAGGAGCTGATGATGACGCCCTCGACCAGCGTGTGGGGGCTGGCCATCATCAGCGGGATGTCCTTGCAGGTGCCCGGCTCGGACTCGTCGGCGTTGACGACGAGGTACTTGGGCTTGGGGTTGTCCTGCGGGATGAAGGACCACTTCATCCCGGTGGGGAAGCCCGCGCCCCCGCGGCCGCGCAGACCCGACTCCTTGACCATCGTGATGAGGTCGTCGGGGGCCATGCCCAGGGCGGTGCGCAGCGCGGCGTAGCCGCCCTGCGCCTCGTAGGTGGCGAGCTTCCAGGACTGCGGGGCGTCCCAGGTGTTGGAGAGGACCGGGGTCAGGGTGTCAGGCATCGGTGGCCTCCTGTGCCGACTCAGGGGCGGTGAGTTCGGGCGCGGTCGGCGCGGTCCAGCCACGCTCGCGCGCGATGGCGAGCCCGGCCAGGGTGGCCGGTCCGCCCGACGGGCCCTCGTCGGCCCGTCCGTCGGGGAAGCCGGCGAGCACGCGCTCGGCCTCCCGCCAGGTGCACACCCGCGGACCGCGGGTGGAGGTGACCGGGCGGCCGGCGCGCAGGTCGTCGACGACCTGCACGGCGGAGTCCGGCGTCTGGTTGTCCAGGAACTCCCAGTTGACCATCATCACCGGCGCGTAGTCGCACGCGGCGTTGCACTCGATGTGCTCGAGGGTCACCTTGCCGTCGGCGGTGGTCTCGTCGTTGCCGACGCCGAGGTGGTCCTGGAGGCGGGCGAGGATCTCGTCGCCCCCCATGACGGCGCACAGCGCGGTGGTGCAGACGCCGACGTGGTACTCCCCCACCGGCTTGCGCTTGTACATCGTGTAGAAGGTCGCCACGCCGTTGACCTCGGCCGGGGTGATGCCCAGGATCTCGGCGCACGCCTCGATGCCCTCGGGCGTCACCCGGCCCTGCGCGGACTGCACCAGGTGCAGCATCGGCAGCAGGCCCGAGCGGGCCTCGGGGTAACGGGCGGCGATCTCGCGCAGCTCGCTCCACGTGGTCTCCGAGAGCGTGGTCTCCACCGCCTCGGGCGGGTTCGTGGCCGTCATCGGTCGACGCCTCCCATCACGGGGTCGATCGAGGCGATCGCGACGATGACGTCGGCCACCTGGCCGCCCTCGCTCATCACGCTGGTCGCCTGCAGGTTGGTGAAGCTGGGGTCGCGGAAGTGCACCCGGAACGGCCGGGTGCCGCCGTCGGAGACGACGTGCGCGCCGAGCTCGCCGCGGGGGCTCTCGATCGGGACGTAGGCCTGGCCGGCCGGCACCCGGAAGCCCTCGGTGACGAGCTTGAAGTGGTGGATCAGCGCCTCCATCGACTCGCCCATGATGTGGCGGATGTGGTCGAGGGAGTTGCCCATGCCGTCGCTGCCGACCGCCAGCTGGCTGGGCCAGCCGATCTTCTTGTCCGCGACCATGACCGGCGCGCCGTCGAGACCGGCGAGGCGGTCGGCGGCCTGCTCGACGATCTTGAGCGACTCCCACATCTCGGCGAGCCGGATGCGGAAGCGGCCGTAGGCGTCGGCGGTGTCCCAGGTCTGGACGTCGAAGTCGTAGTCCTCGTAGCCGCAGTCCGGCTGGGTCTTGCGCAGGTCCCCGGCGTAGCCGGTGCTGCGCAGCACCGGGCCGGACAGGCCCAGGGCCAGGCAGCCCTCGAGGTCGAGGTGGCCCACGCCCTCCAGCCGCGCCTTGAAGATCGGGTTGGCGTTGCACAGCGCGGCGTACTCGGGCAGTCGCTTGCGCATGAGCGCCACGAACGACCGGATCTCCTCCAGGGCGCCGGGCGGCAGGTCCTGGGCCACGCCGCCGGGGCGGATGAAGGCGTGGTTCATGCGCAGGCCGGTGATGAGCTCGAACAGGTCGAGCACCAGCTCGCGCTCGCGGAAGCCGATCGTCATCACCGTCAGGGCGCCGATCTCCATGCCGCCGGTGGCGATGCACACCAGGTGGGAGGAGATGCGGTTGAGCTCCATGAGCAGCACCCGCATGACCTGCGCCTTCTCGGGCACGTCGTCCTCGATGTCGAGCAGCCGCTCGACGCCCAGGCAGTAGGTGGCCTCGTTGAAGAAGGGCGAGAGGTAGTCCATCCGGGTGCAGAACGTGGTGCCCTGCGTCCAGGAGCGGAACTCCATGTTCTTCTCGATGCCGGTGTGGAGGTAGCCGATGCCGCAGCGGGCCTCGGTCACCGTCTCGCCCTCGATCTCCAGGATCAGGCGCAGCACGCCGTGGGTGGAGGGGTGCTGCGGGCCCATGTTGACCACGACCCGCTCCTCGACGCCCTCGGCGCCGGCCAGGCCGTCCACGATCTCGTCCCAGTCACGCCCGGTGACGGTGAACACCTTGCCGTCGGTGGTGTCGTTGGCACCGGCGTAGAGGTCCTCGGTGGTGCTCATCAGTGGTAGCTCCTCCGCTGGTCCGGCGGCGCGATGGTGCCGCCCTTGTACTCGACGGGGATGCCGCCGAGCGGGTAGTCCTTGCGCTGGGGGTGGCCCGGCCAGTCGTCGGGCATGAGGATCCGGGTGAGCGCGGCGTGGCCCTCGAAGACGATCCCGAACATGTCCCAGGTCTCGCGCTCGTGCCAGTCCAGGGTCGGGTAGACCGAGGCGAGGGAGGGGATGCGCGGGTCGGCGTCGGGGGCGGTGACCTCGACCCGGATCCGGCGGTTGTAGGTCATCGAGGTGAAGTGGTAGACCGCGTGCAGCTCGGCGCCGGTGTCGCCCGGGTAGTGCACGCCGTTGACGCCGGCGCAGAACTCGAAGCGCAGGGCGGGGTCGTCGCGCAGGGCGCGGCCCACGGCGGGCAGGTCCTCGCGGCGCACGTGGAAGGTGATCTCGCCGCGGTGCACGACCGCGCCGATCGGGCCGCCGACGGCCTCGAGGGCGTCGGCGACGTCGTCGAACCAGCCGCCGTAGGGCCGCGGGGCGGCGCCCGGCAGCACGACCGGGCTGACGAGGCCGCCGAAGCCGCTGGTGTCGCCGGTGCCGGAGACGCCGAACATGCCGGTGCGCACCCCGACGACGGGGACCTCGGTGCCCGGGGCGACCGGGACGGCGTCGCCGCCGGGCGTGGCGCCGGGGGTGGAGGTGGGATCGCTCATCGCAGCAGCCCCTTCATGTCCGAGGTCGGGAGCGCCCGCAGCGCGGCGGTCTCGTTCGCCTGGATCTCCGCGATCCGGTTCGCGCCGAGCTTGGTGCTCTGCACCTGGTCGTGGAGCTTGAGGATCGCGTCGATCAGCATCTCCGGGCGCGGCGGGCAGCCCGGCAGGTACATGTCCACCGGGACGACGTGGTCGACGCCCTGCACGATCGCGTAGTTGTTGAACATGCCGCCGCTGGAGGCGCACACGCCCATGGCCAGCACCCACTTCGGGTTCGGCATCTGGTCGTAGATCTGGCGCAGCACCGGGGCCATCTTCTGGCTCACCCGGCCGGCCACGATCATCAGGTCGGCCTGGCGCGGACTGGCGCGGAAGACCTCCATGCCGAACCGGGCGAGGTCGTACTTCGGGCCGCCCGTGGTCATCATCTCGATGGCGCAGCAGGCCAGGCCGAAGGTCGCGGGCCAGAAGCTGGCCTTGCGCATGTAGCCGCTGAGTCCCTCGACCGTGCTGAGCAGCACGCCGCTGGGGAGCTTCTCCTCGATACCCATTCCAGTGGTCCTCTCTCGATCCGGTTGCGGTCCGCCGGGGTGCCCCGGGATCAGTCCCAGTCCAGGCCGCCGCGACGCCAGACGTAGGCGTAGGCGACGAACACGGTGGCGATGAAGATGACCATCTCGACCAGGCCGAACAGCTTCATCGCGTCGAAGTGCACGGCCCAGGGGTAGAGGAAGATGATCTCGATGTCGAAGACGATGAAGAGCATCGCGGTGATGTAGTACTTCACCGGGAACCGGCCGCCACCGACGGGCTGCGGCGTCGGCTCGATGCCGCACTCGTAGGAGTCGAGCTTGGCCCGGTTGTACCGCGAGGGCCCGACGAGTGCGCTGGTCACGATCGAGCCGACCGCGAACAGGGCCGCGAGCGCGGCGAGCGCGAGGACGGGGGTGTACAGCTCCATCGGGGCTCCTTCCACATCGGCGACGCCTCCGGCGCGACCCGGCCCCACGGCTTGTGAACCAGATCACGAGGTGTCGACGCCTCATCCTGCCACCCCACGTCGGCAACGTCACACGGGGGTGTGGGCAAGATCGCACGCGCACCGGTGGGACGGCCCACCCCTCCCGGTGACCCGCGCCGGGAGGCCGCCGTCCACCCCGGGTTTCCCGGCCGTGCGCGCAGGGGATGCAGCAGCCAGCCGAGGGCGGCTAGTGTCCGTCGTCGGGAGCCTGCGGGGACCCACCCCGTCCGATCAGGAACGATCAGGAGCACGCATGGCGAGTCTGTCCGCCCACAAGAAGATGCTGCACGCCGATCTGACCGGAGACACCATCCGCGCCGCCCAGGGCTCGATGGTCGCCTACACCGGTCAGGTCACGTTCAAGAACGCCGGCATGGGCGGGGGCGGCGGCCTGCGGGCCGCGCTGCGCCAGCGCGTCGCCGGTGAGTCGATCAACCTCATGGAGTGCCAGGGCCAGGGCCGGGTCTACATCGCCCAGTCCGCGCTCGACGTCACCGTCGTCGGCCTGTCCAACGACAAGCTCACCGTCGAGTCCGAGCACATCCTGGCCGTCACCGACGGCCTCAAGCTCGACGTGCAGTTCTCCGGCCTGCGCGGCATGACCAGCGGCCAGGGCCTGGCCACCACGAGCGTGAGCGGCACCGGCCAGTGCGCGATCACCTCCGACGGGCCGCTGATCGGCCTCGCGGTCGTGCCGGGCCAGCCGCTGGTGGTCGACCCCGACGCCTACGTCGCCGGCACCGGCAACCTGCAGATGAACCTGGTCTCCGGCGTCACCTGGCGCAGCGTGATGGGCGAGAGCGGCGGCGAGCCGTTCAGCCTGCGCTTCGAGGGCCAGGGCACCGTGTACATCCAGCCGGCGGAGAGGTGAGCGGCGTGTCGTTCGAACAGATCAACAGCAAGGTCGTGCGCACCGAGGTCGCCCCGGGCCGCGAGGTCATCGCCCGCCGCGGCTCGATGCTCGGCTACGAGGGCCAGGTGACCTTCCGCCCGATCTCCGGTCAGGGCCAGGGCATCGGCGGGATGATCGGCTCCGCCCTCGCCGGCGAGAGCACCTCGAACATGGTCGCCGAGGGCCAGGGCAAGGTCATCTACGGCTTCCGCGGCCTGCACGTCACCGTCGTCGAGCTCGGCAACGAGACCCTCACCGTCGAGGCGAGCCGGCTGCTCGCCTACCACGCCCACCTCTCGGTCGGGGTCGAGATGATCGCCCAAGGCGGCATCCGCCAGGCCGTGGCCGGCGCCATGACCGGCCAGGGGCTGTTCACCTCCAAGATCAGCGGTGTGGGCACCGTCGCGCTGCTCTCGCACGGCGGCACCGTCGAGCTGCCGCTCAACGGCGAGCAGATCGGCGTCGACCCCCAGGCCTACGTCGGCCACACCGGGGCCCTCAACGTCGACCTCAAGGCCGCCGTCGGGTTCCGCGACCTCGTCGGGCGCGGCTCCGGCGAGGCCTTCCAGCTCCAGTTGTCCGGCCACGGCCGGGTCTACGTCCAGGCCTCGGAGGAGAAGTTCTGATGATCGAGATGTCCGGCTCCACCGTCTACGACCCGAACACCCTGCCGGTCGACGACAACATCAACCCCTACGCCTTCTCGATCAACCTGGCCGGTGAGTGGTTCACCTCCAAGGGCGCGATGATCGCCTACTACGGCCAGATCGAGTTCGCCGCGGTCTCGCAGTACGCCTCCCGCGCCGCCTGGGTGGCGGCCCGCTTCTCCAGCCCGATCTACTCCCAGGACTGGGTGGTGGCCTCGGGTCACGGCAAGCTCGTGATCGGCGACCGCGGCAACGACATCAACTCCTTCGACCTCGACGGCGGCAACCTCACGATCAAGGCCGCCAACCTGCTGGCCTTCCAGACAGGCCTGGAGCTCAAGCAGTCGATCATCCCCGGCTACCTCACCCTGATCGGCACCGGGAAGTTCCTGGCCTCCTCCAACGGCCCGGTGATCTTCGTGGAGCCGCCGTTCCGCGCCGACCCCGACGCGCTGCTCGGCTGGGCCGACTGCCCCTCGCCGTGCCAGCACTACGACTACAACTGGATGACCCAGTCGTTCATGGCCGGCATGGGCGCGATGTTCGGGCGGGAGTCGGGCGAGGAGCGCCAGTACGACTTCACCGGCTCCGGCACGATCCTGATGCAGTCCTCGGAGCAGATGCGCGCCGACGGCTCGCTGATGCGGCTGGTGGAGTCCCAGACCCACCTGCTCGACGCCCAGTCGGCCGGGGCCCTGGGCCAGCGACTGATGGCGCGGGCCCAGCAGGCGCAGTACTGAGCCCCGATCCCTCCCGCCCCCGCCGGCGTGCCGCGAGGCCCGTCCCACCTGCCGGTGGGGCGGGCCTCGGTGCGTGATGGGGGCGGCGTCGGGGTCCCGCGGGCGCGGGGAGCCGGGAAGCCTCAGGCGGTGGCGCGGTGCAGCGCCACGATGCCGCCGGAGAGGTTGCGCCACTCCGGGGCGTGCCAGCCGGCCTCGGCGATCATGCCGGCCAGCTTGGGCTGGTCGGGCCAGGCGCGGATCGACTCCGCGAGGTAGACGTAGGCGTCGGGCGAGCTCGACACCGCCGTGGCCACTGCGGGCAGGGCCTTCATCAGGTACTCGACGTAGAGCGTGCGGAACGGCGCCCAGGTGGGGTGGCTGAACTCGCAGACCACGAGCCGGCCGCCGGGGCGGGTGACCCGCCGCAGCTCGCGCAGGCCCGCGAGGGGGTCGACGATGTTGCGCAGCCCGAAGGAGATCGTGACGGCGTCGAAGGAGCCGTCGGCGAAGGGCAGCCGGGTGCCGTCGCCGGCCACGAAGGGCAGCTGGGGCCGGGCCTTCTTGCCGACCCGGAGCATGCCGAGGGAGAAGTCGCAGGGCACGACGACCGCACCTTGCTGCCGGAACGGCACGCTGGAGGTGCCGGTGCCGGCCGCGAGGTCGAGCACCCGCTCGCCCGCCCGCGGCGCGACGGCCCGCAGGACGGCCCCGCGCCAGCGGCGGTCCTGCCCCAGGGACAGGACGTCGTTGGTGAGGTCGTACCGGCGGGCGACGGTGTCGAACATCGCCTGGACGTCGGCGGGCTGCTTGTCAAGGTCGGCGCGGGCCACCCTCGCAGCGTAGAGGTCCGGGGGTGATGGCAACCAAACCCCTCCGGGCGGCGTCTCCTGGGTGAGCAACGATCCGAACCCTGGAGGACCCACCATGACCGCCGTCCGTCGTCTCGCCCTCACCGTGCTGGTGGCCCTCGTGCTGGGAGGCACCGTGCTGGCCCTCACCGCGAACGGCCTGCTGTCCTCCGACCGCGAGGTCACCCGCGCCGCCAGCGCCCGCACGCAGGACGGGGACCGGCCGCGCGACCGCGGGACGGCCACCCCCGAGCCCACCGAGCCCGCCGAACCCTCCCAGCCCACCGAGCCCACTGAGCCCTCCCAGCCCACCGAGCCGGCCGGCCCGGTCGCCGGACCCGCCCTGTTCTCGCCGGGCGACGAGGGCCCGCAGGTGCGCGAGATCCAGGCGCGACTGCGTCAGATCGACTGGTTCGCCGCCGACGTCACCGGCTACTACGGCGACGTCACGACCGAGGCCGTGCGCGGCTTCCAGGCCAAGCGCGGATTCGCCGCCACCGGCGTGGTCGACCGCACCACGCTGGACCGGTTGGAGGAGATGACCACCGAGCCCACCACCGAGGAGCTGGAGAACCGGCTCGGTGAGAACGTGCCCGGCCCGCTGGACCCGCGGTGCGAGACCGGTCGGGTGCTGTGCGTGGACAAGACCAGCCGCACGCTGCGCTGGGTCGTGGACGGCCGGGTGCTCACCACCCTCGACGTGCGCTTCGGCAGCGAGTACACCCCGACCCGGGAGGGCCTGTTCCACGTCGAGTACAAGAGCCGCGACCACGTGTCCTCGCTCTACGGCAGCTCGATGCCCTTCGCGATGTTCTTCTCCGGCGGCCAGGCCGTCCACTACTCCAGCGACTTCGCCGGCGTCGGCTACGCCGGGGCGTCCCACGGCTGCGTCAACGTGCGCGACTACGACGCCCTCGCCGCCCTGTTCGACCAGGTGCAGGTGGGCGACGACGTCGTCGTCTACTGGTCCTGAGCCGACCCCTCGCCGCCCGGCAGGGCGGCGAGGACCTGCTCGACCTCGGCGAGGGTCAGGCCGGCCACGGAGAACTGCACCGTCTGGTCGGTGCCCTGCTGGCACCGCACCTGCTGCGGCAGCTGGGTCGGGTCGGGGGTCTGGCCGGCCGGCACCGCCTGCCCCCAGGTGATCTCGCAGATCGCGGCACCCACGCGCTGCACCAGCGCGGAGGGCCGCGCCGTGTTGGCGGGGTCGGTGGCCGCGATCGGCAGGGCGTCGCCGGGGAACGGTCCCGGCGCGCGGCCGATGACGGTGACGGCGCCGAGGGCGCTGCCGTCGGCGCGCCCGTAGAGGCGGTAGGCGCTGGAGGAGTCGTAGAAGTCGTCGAGCGCGGAGACGGCGCGCACCTCGACGTCGCGCAGCGCCACGACGTCGATCTGGGAGACGAAGGGTCCGCTCTGCAGCGTGTCCACCGCCACCAGGCCGCTCGGCAGGCTGTCGGGGAGGGCGGCGACGGAGGCGCCGCCGTCCGGCCCCGAGTCCACCTTCGGCAGACCGATCGCGAAGCCGCCGACGACGGCCAGCAGCGCGACGCCGCCGACGACGCCGCGCAGGGGCAGGGACGTACCCGCAGGGGTGGTAGCCATGCCCGGAAGTCTCGCACCCCGGGGGGAGGCGGCCGGAGGCCGACCCACGCCCCGAAGGACATGCCGACCTTGAGTAGGCTCGTCGGTGTGAGCCTGCATGCCGTGCCCGACGAGGCCCCCCTCGTCGTCCGCACGGTCGCGCTGGACGCCGACGCGCTGGCCGCCCTGGTCACCCTGCTGCCGCCCGCCGACCAGGTGGCGTGGCTGCGCCGGGGCGAGGGCCTGGTGGGCTGGGGCGTCGCCGCCCGCACGACCTCGCAGGGCCCTGACCGGTTCGCCGCGGTCGACGCGTGGTGGGCCGAGCTCGTCGGCCACGCGGTGGTGCGCGACGAGGTCGACCGTCCCGGCACCGGCCCGGTGTGCTTCGCCAGCTTCGGCTTCGCCGACGCACCCGGCACCTCGGTGGCGGTCGTGCCGCAGGTCGTCGTCGGGCGCCGGGGCGACACCGCCTGGCTCACCACCGTGGCCGCCGGCACGCTCGGGCGCCACGAGACGGCCCCACAGCCCACCGCCGCCCCGCCGGCCCCCGTCGACCTCGTCGTCGGCCCCGGGGCCCTGGACGACGACGCCTGGGCCGCGGCGGTGGCCGAGGCCGTGGCGCGCATCGGCGACGGACGCCTGGAGAAGGTCGTCCTGGCCCGCGACCTCATCGCGCGCGCCGGCGCACCGATCGACGTGCGGTGGCCGCTGCGGCGACTCACCGAGCGCTACCCCACCTGCTGGACCTTCCACGTGGAGGGCATGTTCGGCGCCACCCCGGAGATGCTCGTGCGGCGCGAGCGCGGCCTGGTCACCTCCCGGGTGCTGGCCGGCACGATCCGCCGCACCGGCGACGACCTGCGCGACCTCGCCCTGGCGGCCGCGCTGGCGCGGTCGTCGAAGGACCTGGAGGAGCACGAGTACGCCGTGCGCTCGGTGGCTGAGGCGCTCGGGCCGCACTGCACGTCGATGAACGTGCCCGAGGCGCCGTTCGTGCTGCACCTGCCCAACGTCATGCACCTGGCCACCGACGTCACCGGCGTGGTGCCGGTGGCCGAGTCGGCCTCCTCCCTCGCCCTCGCCGCCGCCCTGCACCCCTCCGCGGCGGTGGGCGGCACCCCCACCGACGTCGCGGTGGACACCATCGCCGAGATCGAGGGCATGGACCGCGGCCGCTACGCCGCACCGGTGGGGTGGATGGACGCCCGCGGCGACGGCGAGTGGGGCATCGCCCTGCGCTCGGCCGAGCTCGTGGGCGAGCAGCGCGACGTCGTGCGCCTGTTCGCCGGCTGCGGGATCGTCGGTGACTCCGACCCCGCCGCCGAGCTGGCCGAGGCGGCCGCGAAGTTCCTCCCGGTGCGGGAGTCCCTCGACTCCTGACGCGGCGCGGCCGGACGTCGTGCCTCAGGCCAGGTCGGTGCCCGCGGCGAGGCGGGTGAAGGCCAACCCCAGCGGCTGCGTCACGAGCGCGGCCATGTGGGCGTCGACCATGCCGAGCGCGAGGTCGCTGTAGACCTTGTCGTGGATGCCGAGGGTGCGGGGGGCGCCGACGGCGCGCACGAAGTCCACCGCCGGCCCGATCGCCAGCCACGGGGCGCTGATCGGGGCCAGCAGCAGGTCCACCGGTCCCGGCGGGAGGGTGAGGGAGTCGCCGGGGTGGTAGACCCGCTGCTCCCCACAGGTGAGGACGTAGCCGGAGTTGTCGAGCGTCGGGTAGTCGGGGTGGATCACCGCGTGCTTCTCCCCCACCACCTCCACCGGCAGCCCCACGTCGAGGCGCTCCCCGGGGGCGACCACGTGCACCCGCTCGGCGAGGTCCGGGGCCTGGGCACCGATCGCCGTCGCCACCGCGGCGATGGTGTGGATCGGGGCGTCGGCGCGCCGCAGCCGCTCGACGTCGAGGTGGTCGGGGTGCTCGTGGGTGATCAGCACGGCGTCGACGCCGTCGACCGCCTCGGGCTCGGTGAACACACCGGGGTCCAGCACGACGCGCACGCCGTCGTGCTCGATCCGGACGCAGGCGTGGCCGTACTTGGTGATCCGCACCCGCTCACCCTAGCCACGCGGCCCCGGCGCCCTCCGGTCAGCGCACGGCGGTGGGGTCGAGCACCTGGGAGGCGTCGCGGACGGCGCCCACCAGGGTGCCGCGGCTGTCGACCGGATCGGCGTCGACGACGTCGGCCACGAGCACGGTCACGTTGTCGCGCCCGCCGCCCTGCAGCGCGGCCTCGATGAGGGCCGCCACCGCCTCCTCCCGGTCGGGCAGTCCGAGCAGGTCGGCGATGACGTCGTCCTCGGTGTAGTCGTTGAGGCCGTCGCTGCACAGCAGCAGCCGGTCGCCGGGGGCCAGCTCGAGCAGCGCGAGGTCGGGCTCGGGCAGGGACTGCCCGCCCAGCGCGCGCACCACGATGTTGCGGTGCGGCGAGACCCGGGCCTCGGCGGCGGTGAGCCGGCCCGACTCGACCAGCGCCTGCACGAGGGTGTGGTCGGTCGTGAGCTGGGTGACGACGTCGTCGCGACGCAGGTAGGCCCGGGAGTCGCCCACCTGGGCGACCGCGCAGCGCGTGCCGTCGGTGGCGATCGCGGTGAGGGTGGTGCTCATCCCCGAGCGGGAGGGGTCGGTCGCGATGCCGGCGCGCAGCTGGGCGCCGGCCTGGTCGACCGCGGTGGCGAGGAGGTCGACCGGGTCGCCGGGCGGGTTGCTGAGCATCGACAGCGCCGTGGCGACGTAGGTGGCGGTGGCGGAGGCGACCTCACCGGCCGCGGCACCGCCCACGCCGTCGGCGACCACGAGCAGGTAGGGCCCCGCGAACCCGGAGTCCTCGTTGTGGGAGCGCACCAGTCCGACGTGGCTGGATGCGGCGGCCCGGAACTGCAGCATGTGCCGAGTGTGCCACCACCGCGGCCCCCGGTGGCGGCTTCCGCGCGCAGCGGCACGCCCGGCATGATCACAGGATGGACGCCGCCACGATCGCCCTCACCGGCAGCACCGGCGTGATCGGGGGCGCGGTCGCCCGCCGGGTACGCGACCTCCCTCCGCTGCTCCTGGTGCGCGACCCCGCGCGAGCCCCGGACCTGGGGCTGGCCAGCCGGCCGTGCAGCTACGGCGACACCGACGCCGCCGTGCAGGCGCTGCGCGGGGTCGACGTGCTGTTCTTCGTCTCCGGTCACGAGTCGCCCACCCGCGCGCAGGAGCAGGCCGGCTTCGTGCGCGCCGCCGCGCGCGCCGGGGTGGGGCACGTCGTGTACCTCTCCTTCGCCGGCGCCAGCCCCGGCGCCACCTTCACCCTCGCCCACGACCACGCCCACACCGAGGCGGAGCTGCACGAGCTGATCCCGCACGTCACGGTGCTGCGCGACAACTTCTACCTCGACCTGCTGCCCCACTTCGCCGGACCCGACGGCGTGCTGCGCGGCCCGGCCGGCGCCCCCGGGGAGGGTCGCGTGGCGGCGGTGGCGCGACGCGACGTCGTCGACGTGGTGGAGGCGGTGCTGCGCGACCCGGTCGCCCACCGCGGCCTCACCGCCACCCTCACCGGCCCGGAGGCGCTCTCGCTGGACGAGGTCGCCGCGCGCGCCGGGGCGGCGCTGGGCAGCCGGCTGCGCTACGAGCCCGAGACGCTGGAGCAGGCCCGGGCCTCGCGCCGCGCCGGCTGGCCCGAGGCCCCGGAGTGGCAGGTCGAGGCGTGGGTGAGCACCTACACCGCGATCGCGGACGGGTCGGTGGCGCAGGTCACCGACGACGTCGCCCGGCTGACCGGGCACCCGGCGCGGACCCTGGAGCAGGCGCTGCTGGGCGACGACGCCTGAGGTGCCGTCAGGCCGTGAGGTGGTGGGCGTAGCACCAGCGCCAGTCCTCGCCCGGCTCGGCGGACTGCATCACCGGGTGGCCGGTGTCGTGGAAGTGGCGGGTGGCGTGGCGCCCGGGTGAGGAGTCGCAGCACCCGATGTGCCTGCACTCCAGGCACTGGCGCAGCGCGACCCAGCGGGTGCCCTCCTCCAGGCAGCCCGGGCAGGTGCCGTCGGTCGCGGTGGCCACCACCGGGTGGGACAGCAGGTGGTCGCACTGCTCGCCGGGGCGGCGTCCGCTCGTGGACTCGCGCAGCTCGGCGCGCTCCTCGGTGGCGACGTCGAGCATCGACTCCTCGACGTCGAGCAGGGCCAGGACGTCGGCGACGACCTCCGAGGGCACGGTGCCGCCCGCGCGGATCTCGAGGATCCGCGCCCGCTCGGCGTCGATCATCTCCCCGCGCACCCGGGCGTAGAGGTCGCTGGGGCTCTCCTCCCCCGGTGTGGTGCCGAGGCGCTCCCAGGCGGCGAAGTTGCGCTGCTCGACGCGCTGGCGGATCAGCTCCACGACGCCGTGGGTGTCGGCGACGTCGAGCTCGGCCAGCTTGGCCTCCCCGGCCAGCCCCGCCTGGTGCAGCAGCGTGGCGCGGGCCAGGGCGTCGTCCATCGGGTCGGGCGGCTCCACCCGCAGCCGGCGGGTGAGCACCGGCAGCGTGAGTCCCTGGAGCAGCAGGGTGCCGGCCACGGTCGTGAAGGCGATGAGCAGCAGCACCTCGCGGTGCTCGGTGCCCTCCGGGATCACGAAGGCCGCCGCGAGCGTGACGACGCCGCGCATGCCGGCCCAGCCGAGCAGGAAGGTGTGGCTGACCGGCGGCACCAGGCCGGTGTGGCGGTCGGCGGTGGGCTTGACGATGAGGAACCGGGAGGGGAACACCCAGGCCAGCCGGATGACGATCACGGCCAACAGCACCGCTGCGCACACGCCGATGATCCGACCGGTGCCCAGCGTGCTGTCGCCGACGTCGGCGACCAGACCGGCGGCCTGCAGGCCGATGAGCAGGAACACCGCGTGCTCGAGCACGAAGGCCAGGGTGCGCCAGTTCATCCGCTCCGCGATCCGCGACTGCGCGCTCTGCAGGACCGGGGCCTGGTGGCCGAGCAGCAGCCCGGCGACCACGACGGCGATCACCCCGGAGGCGTGGATCTCCTCCGCGGCGACGTAGGTGCCGAAGGGCACGACCAGGGACAGCGCGGTGTCCATGACGGGGTCCTCGAGGCGGGCCCGGATCCGGCCGACGACGGCGTAGACCAGCAGTCCGACCAGCACCCCGCCGCCGGCGGCGACGACGAAGTCGAGGGCGACCTCGCCCACCGAGATGCCGCCGGAGCCCCCGTGCCCGGCCCCCTGACCGGCGCCGTGCCCGGCGCTCTCCTCGGCGCCGTGGCCGACGGTCAGGCCGCCGGCGGCCAGGGCCGTGCGCAGCGCGACCAGCGCCGTGGCGTCGTTGAGCAGCGACTCGCCCTCCAGGATCGTCACGAGCCGGCGGGGCAGGCCGATGCGCCGGGCGATGGCCGTGGCGGCGACCGCGTCGGGCGGCGCCACGACCGCGCCGATGGCGAACGCGACCGGCCAGCCGATGCCGGGGATCAGGGCGTGCACGACCGCCCCGACGCCGAGCGTCGTGGCGATGACCAGCCCGACCGAGAGCAGCAGGATGGGTCGCCGCTGGGCGTTGAAGTCCACCAGCGACGTCGACAGCGCGGCGGCGTAGAGCAGGGGCGGCAGGAGCCCGAGCAGCACGACGTCGGCGCTCAGCTCGATCTCCAGCACTCCCGGCACCGCGGAGGCCGCGACCCCCACGACGATGAGCAGCAGCGGCGCGGGCAGGTTCAGGCGCTCCGCGACCGCGGTGACGAGCAGCACGCTCACGGCCAGGGACACGAGCAGCAGGGCGACCTCCACGCGCCCCAGTCTCCCGCATCCCGCGGGTCCGGTCCGACGTCGCACCAAGCATTCCGCAGCCGTTCCGGGCCGGATCGCCTGCCGCATGCTTGGTGCGACCCCCGACGCGGAGCGAGCCGGGTCAGGCCAGCGCGCGGATCCGGGCGTCGAGGTCGCGACGGTCGTCGCGGCGCACCCGCACCTCCACGACGTCGAGTCCGCCGGGTGGGGAGGCCAGGGCGTGCTCGAGCTCGGGGAGGCTGTCGACCCGCCAGTGGGGGGTGCGGGTGGCGGCGCAGAGGGCGGCGAGGTCGACGCCGTGGGGGGTGCCGAAGAGGGCCTCGAATCGGTCGGCGTAGGCGGGGGCGCCCTGCTCGAGGACGTGGAAGATGGAGCCGCCGTCGTCGTTGACCACGACCAGGGTGAGGTCCGGCACCGGTTGGCCGGGGCCGAGGACCAGTCCGCCGGAGTCGTGGAGGAAGGTGACGTCGCCGAGCAGGGCGATCGCACGGCTGGTGCCGGCGCGGGCCAGCGCGGCCCCGATGGCGGTGGAGACCAGGCCGTCGATGCCGGCCAGACCGCGGTTGGCCACGACCTTGCGCCGCTCCCCCACCCCGGTGGGGCGGGCCATGAGGTCGAGGTCGCGCACGGGGCTGGAGGGGCCCACGACGAGCAGGCCGTCGCGGGGCAGCGCGCGGTGCACCGCCCCCGCGACCTCGTAGGGGGTGAGACCGGGCTCGGCGGCGAGCAGCCGGTCGAGGCGTCGACCGACGGCCCGGTCGGCCTCGCGCCACTCCTCCAGCCAGTCGGGTGCGTCGGTGGCGGCCGGCCAGGGGTGGGGGTGGCTGAGCGCGACGGGGTACGGCCGGGCGAAGCCGGCGCGGTGGGGCACCGAGACGACCTCGACGTCGGGACGGGTGAGCAGGCGCATCACCGGGCGCGACAGCGTGGGGTGTCCGACGACGACGACGCGCTCGATCCGTGCGGCGAGGTCGGTGGTGAGCAGCAGCCGGTAGCAGCGCAGGGCGTGCTCGCCGGTGCGGGCCCCGCTGGAGGGTTCGGCGAGCAGCGGCCAGCCGCCGGCCTCGGCGATGCGGCGCGCCTGCGGGCCGGCGTCGTCGCCGGCGACGACGACGGTGCGCGGCCCCGGGAGCAGCGGGTGCTCGACGGTGGTGGCGGGGTCGGGGCGCGCGCTGCTCGACGGCGCGGCCGGCAGCTCGGGGACGCGCGGCACCCAGCGGTCGCCCGGCTCCGGGAGCAGCGGGTCGTCGAGCTGCACGTTGAGGTGGCGCGGCGCCGTGTCGGCGGCCGTCGGCGGGCCCAGCGCGAGATCGCCCGGGGCGGCGAGGTCGACCGTGGCCAGCAACGGCCCGAAGACGCCGACCTGGTCGGTGGTCTGGTTGGCGTCGGTGCCGCGCAGCCGCGCGGGGCGGTCGGCGGTGACCGCGATCATCGGCACCCCGCTGTGCACGGCCTCGAGCAGCGCCGGGTGGAGGTTGGCCACGGCCGTGCCGGAGGTGCACACCACCGCGGCGCGGGCGTGGTTGCGGGTCAGGCCGAGGGCGAGGAAGGCGGCGCTGCGCTCGTCGGTGCGGGTGTGCAGCCGCACCAGCCCCGCCTGCGCGGCGTCGAACGCGGCCACCGACAGCGGCGCGTTGCGGCTGCCGGGGGCGAGCACGACCTCGCGCACGCCGGCGTCGAGCAGGGCCTGCACGACCGCGCGCGCGAGCGCCGTGGCGGTGGCCGGACCGGTGCCGGGCCGGGATGCCGGGCCGCTCACGGACGCCACCGCACGGGGGGCAGCGCCTGCACGCGGGCGAGCCGGGCCAGCCACCAGTCGCGGCGCTCGGCGGGCGCGGCGAGCCGGTGGAGCGCGGCCGGGTCGAGCGCGGGGACGCCGACGGGCAGGGAGCCGCCCTCGGGGCGCAGCGGGTGCACGGCGACATCGTCGTGGAACAGGCTCACCGTGGCCAGCCCGCAGTCGTGGGGCAGCTCGGGCAGGGCGGCGGCGAGCGCCACCCCGGCGGCGATGCCGAGGGAGGTCTCGAGCGCCGAGGACACCACGACGGGCAGCCCGAGGTCCTCGGCCACCCGCAGGCAGGCCCGCACCCCGCCCAGCGGCTGCACCTTGAGCACCGCGACGTCCGCGGCCTCCAGCGCCCGCACCCGCGCGGGGTCCTCGGCGCGCCGGATCGACTCGTCGGCCGCGATCGGCACCTCCACCCGTCGCCGCACCCGCGCCAGGTCCTCCACCGTGGCCGTGGGCTGCTCCACGTACTCCAGGCCGCCGGCGGCCCGGTCGAGCACGGGGATGGCGGCCACGGCGGTGTCGAGGTCCCACAACCCGTTGACGTCGATGCGCACCCGGCCCTGCGGCCCGAGCGCGTCGCGCACGGCCTCGAGCCGCTGCTGGTCCTGGGCCAGGGTCTGGCCGGGGTCGGCGACCTTCACCTTCGCGGTGCGGCAGCCCGAGGCGCGCACCATCGCGTGGGCGGTGGCGGCGTCGACGGCGGGCACGGTGGTGTTCACCGGCACGCGGTCGCGCCGGGGTGCGGGCCGGTCCTGCGCGGCCGCCTCGAGGGCGGCGTCGAGCCAGGACCGGGCCTCGGCGTCGTCGTACTCCACGAACGGGCTCCACTCCGCCCACCCGCCGTCGGCCGCGGGCAGCAGCACGACCTCGCGGGTGGTGATGCCGCGGAAGCGGGCGCGCATCGGCACCGCGAGCACCAGCGGCTCGCGACGCCCGGCCTCCGCCGGCCGCTCAGCCACGGGGGTCCTCGGCGCCGACCGCGGCGAGCAGGGCCCGCCGGTCGGGCTTGCCGTTGGCCAGCAGCGGCAGGTCGGGCAGCACGACGACCTGGCGCGGCGCCCAGGCGCGGGGGTGCACGGCGGCCACCCAGTCGCGCAGCTCGGTCGACGACGGCGGGGAGTCGACCGGCACCACGAAGGCCACCAGCCGCTGGCCCCACTCCTCGTCGGGTGCGCCCAGGACCTCGGCGGCGGCCACGCCGGGGTGCGCGCGCAGGCGCGCGGCGACCGCGGGGCCCGGCACGTTGAGCCCGCCGCTGACCACGACGTCGTCGAGCCGGCCGAGCACGCGCAGCGTCACGCCGCCCTCGGCGGTGGTCGTGAGCTCGCCGGCGTCGCTGGTGAGGAACCAGCCGTCGACGAAGTGGGCCGCGGTGAGCCCCGGGTCGTCCTCGTAGCCCTCGGCCAGCACCGGACCGCGCAGCTCGATGCGCCCGCGCTCGCCCAGCCGGACCTCCACCCCCGCCAGCGGCACGCCGTCGTAGACGCAGCCGCCCGCGGTCTCGGCGGCGCCGTAGGTGGCCACGACCCGGATGCCCTCGGCCTCGGCGCGCGCCCGCAGCGCGGGGTCGATCGGCCCGCCGCCGAGCAGGACCGTGTGGGCCCGGGCGAGCGCGGCCCGGTCGACGGCGGCCGCACGGTCGTCGGGCGCGGCGGTCAGCACGCGGTGCAGCTGGGTGGGCACCAGGCTGGTGAACCACGGGCCGGTGTCGGGCTCGGGCCAGTCGGTGAGCGGCGCACGACCGGCCAGCAGGGAGCGCACCGCCACCTGCACCCCGGCGACGTACCCCTCGGGCAGCCGCTGCACCCACGGGCCGGTCGCGCCGAGCCGCTGCGCGCTCGCGCGGGCCGAGGCCACCACCGCCTCGCGCCGGAGCACGACCCGTTTGGGGGCGCCGGTGGAGCCGGAGGTCGCGATCACCAGCGGCGCCGGGTCCTCGGCCGCCAGCCACGCGCGCAGGTCCACCTCCCCAGGCTAGTGCGCGCGCCGACGCCGACGGTCACCCCGGTGGCCCTCCCCCGAGGGCGGGGCGGGCGGGTGCTTGAATCGCGACGTGGCAACGGCTTCTCAGTGGGTGCAGGGCGCCCGTCCCCGCACCCTCCCGGCCGCGGTCGCGCCGGTGCTCGCCGGCACCGGGGTGGCCGGCTTCGAGGGCGGGGTCGGCCTCGGCGCCGCCCTGCTCGCGCTCGTGGTGAGCCTGGCGCTGCAGGTGGCGGTGAACTACGCCAACGACTACTCCGACGGCGTGCGCGGCACCGACGACGTCCGGGTGGGGCCGATGCGGCTCGTGGGCTCCGGGGTCGCGGCGCCCGCGGCGGTCAAGCGCGCGGCGTTCCTCGCCTTCGGCGTGGCCGGGGTGGCCGGACTGGTGCTGGCCGTCTCGACGTCGTGGTGGCTGGTGCTCGTGGGCGCGGTCTCGATGGTCGCCGCCTGGGCCTACACCGGCACGGCGAAGCCCTACGGCTATCTCGGGCTGGGCGAGGTGATGGTGTTCGTCTTCTTCGGCCTGGTGGCCGTGGTCGGCACGACCTACGTGCAGCTCGAGGAGCTGCCGGCCGCCGCCTGGGTCGCCGGCACCGGGGTCGGGCTGCTGGCGTGCGCGATCCTCGTGGTCAACAACCTGCGCGACATCCCGACCGACACCGACGCCGGCAAGCGCACCCTCGCGGTGCGGCTCGGCGACGCCCGCACCCGGCAGCTCTACGCGGGGATGGTCGCGGGTGCCGCCGCCTGCGTGGGCGGCGTCGCGCTGCTCACCACCGGCTGGGCGCTGTGCGGGCTGGTGTTCCTGCTCCCGGCGCTCCCCGGGCTGCGGCGGGTCCTGGGCGGCGCCACCGGGCCCGCCCTCATCCCGGTGCTGCAGTCGACCGGCGTGGCCGAGCTGGTGTGGGCGGTCGGCGTCGCGGTGCCGCTGCTCGTCGTCGGGGCCTGAGGGCGCCCGACGCGGGTTCCAGGCGTCGGCCTCAGTCGTCGACGTCCTCGCGCGCCTTGAGCTCCTCGAAGCGCTCGGTGGCTCGCGCCGCCCGGGCCTCGACGCGCTGGGCGAAGGCCTCGCGCTGGTGGCGCAGGGCGTAGTAGGAGCCGACGCCGGACAGCGCGAAGGCGATGAGGAACGTCAGGCCCAGCGGCACGTCGTCGGCGGCCAGGGCCCAGGCACCGGAGACCGCACCCCACGTGACGGCGAAGAGCAGCAGGCGCAGGGCGGTGTAGACGACGAACTCCTTCACCCCGCCAGCCTAGTCCCCGCGAGCGACCCGGCCCCCACCCCGGGATCGACCACCCGTTCGGCTTCAGGGCCCCACCTACAGTGGAGGTGTGCTCAAGGTGCTGTTCGTGCTGATCCTCGCGGCCGTGGCGATCTACCTGCTCGTCCGCATGGCCCAGGAACGCCGCGGCCCCTCCGCCGCCCCGCGTCGGCGCCCGCAGCCGCCGCGCATCGTGGCCCCCGACGACGACGAGGACTTCCTGCGCGACCTCGACCGCAAGCGCCGTCGCAAGCACCGCGACCCCGAGGACGGCCAGGAGTAACACTCCGGGCGCTGACGCGCCCGCACCCGTCACACCACCTTCCCGGACGCCGACCCCCACCTCACCGCGGATCGTGACGGCGCCAGGGCGCCTCCTCGACGAACGTGGGGCCCCACGGTCGTCGAGGAGCGAGCGAAGCGAGCGTCACGAGACGCCTGCACCCGACCCGCCACGTCCCGAGACGGCGCGAGGGGCGCCCCCGGTGACGGGGACGCCCCTCGCGGCGATGCCGGGTTCGGCGGGGTCAGGCCCCGCCGGGGACCGCGGGTGCGGTGACCACGACCTCGACCGCCGGAGCGGCGTAGGAGTGCATCGAGGTGGTGGAGAAGTAGTTGATGCCGATGAAGTTGAACCACAGCGTGGCCAGACCCACCAGCGCCAGGATCGCGGCGTTGCGGCCCTTCCAGCCGGCGGTCGCGCGGGCGTGGAGGTAGGCGGCGTAGACGACCCAGGTGATGAAGGCCCACACCTCCTTGGGGTCCCAGTTCCAGTACCGCGACCAGGCCTCGTGGGCCCAGATCGGGCCGGTGATGAGCACCGCGAAGGTCCACACCGGGAAGGCGAAGGCGTGGATCCGGTAGGCCGTGCGGTCGAGCACCACCAGCGACGGCACCCGCGCCAGCGGGCCGGTGGTGCGCTCGCCGGTGCGGGCCTTGACCAGGTACATCCCCGAGAGGATGCCGCCCACGGTGAACGCGCCGGTGGCGATGACGGCCGACACGACGTGGATCACCAGCCAGGGGCTGTTGAGCGCCTCGCGCAGCGGAGCGACCGCGGCGTGCAGCCAGATCACCGCGACCATCAGCGTGGCGACGACGAAGCCGACCACGAGCGGAGCCATCCACTGCAGCTGGTGGCGCTTGAGCATCGCGAGGTAGATGACGGTCACGAAGAAGGTGCCCGAGATCGTGAACTCGTACATGTTGCCCCACGGCACGCGGTTGGGGTCGGCGGCCATGCCGCGCCCCAGCAGCGCCACGAAGTGCACGCCGGCGGCCACGATCGTGAGGAGCACGCCGAGCCGGCCCAGCAGCGCCACCCGGTGCTCGTCGACGGCGTCCTGCCCGTCGCCGGCACCGTGCTCGGCGACCTTGGTCAGGACCGGCCCGTCCGACACCCCGCCGGCCGTGCTGAGCGCCAGCGCCTCGGCCTTGCGGCCCGCCCGGCTCGTGCCGGGCTGGCGCAGCGAGGCCCACTCGGCCAGGTGCACCAGCAGCGCCAGGAAGTAGACGACTCCGGCGGCCGCGATGGCCTGGTTGCTCAGCGACTCCCATGCCGCGTTGCTCATGCCTCCTCCTTCTGGTCGCGGCGCGACGCCGCGGACCCGGTCGTGCCCTGCGTGACGGGATCGGGATGGCCGCTCAGCGCGGCCGCGAGGTCGTCGAGGACCTCGCCGAGATCGGCACCGCCGGAGCGGTCGAGGACCGCCACCTCCACCATGGTGACACCGTCCTGGTCGCGCGTGCGCACCCACACCCGGCGCGGACGCACGAACAGCGACCCGAGCAGTCCGGCCAGCGCCAGGACGACGCCGAGCAGGGCGATCTCCTTGCCCGGGGACTTGCTGATCTGGATGCGCACCCACTCGTCGACGCCGTCGAAGCTCACCGAGCCCAGGCCGTCGGGCAGCATCTCGGTCTCCCCGAGCTCGAGGTCCAGCCGCACCGGCTTGCTCGGGTCGTCGGGCTGCATGACCTGGGTGGCGTTGTCGGTGTCGAGGGCGTAGACCGACTGGGGCACGCCGTTGTCCAGGCCGAGGTCGCCGGTGAAGACCGACATCGAGATCAGCGGGTTGCCCAGCGCCGGGAAGACGGTGGTCGGGTCGCCGCCCTGCAGCGCGAAGGTCGGGTAGAGCAGGCCCTCGAGCCCCACCGCGCCGCCCGATCCGCCCGGCGCCTTGACCACGCCGAAAGAGAGGAACGTCTGGTCCTGCGGCAGGAAGACGGTGGGTCCGGAGTAGGTGATGTTCCCCTCGGCGTCGCGCACGGTGATGCGGGGCGCGTAGCCGTGGCCGATGAGGAAGACGTCGGTGGAGTCGATCGTGAGCGGGTGGTTGACCCGCAGGTCGTAGGAGTCCTGTGGGGCGCCGATCCGGTCGCGGTAGGAGAGCCGGGCGTTGAAGCCGCGGGCGGTGCCGAAGGCCGAGCCCTCGGTGATCCAGTCGACCGTGAAGTCGTCGACGGTGAACTGGAACGGGTCCAGGTCCTCGGAGCCGAACAGGCTGCCGGGGTCGAAGTCGTCGTAGGCGCTGGAGGTGTTGGAGAACGTCTGGCCCTGCACCACGATCACCCCGCCCTGGTAGCCGAGCATGCCGCCCATCGCGAAGCCCACCAGGACGATCAGCAGCGAGGCGTGGAAGAGCAGGTTGCCGGCCTCGCGCAGGAAGCCCTTCTCGGCCGCGACCTCGTGCCGGCGCGCGGGGTCGGCGTCGTCGCGGCGCAGCCGGTAGCGCCCCGAGCGCAGGTGCGCCCGGGCCCGGTCGAGGACGACGTCGGGAGCGGCGTCGACCTGCAGCACGCGGTGGTCGGGCAGCCGGGTGAGCCGCGAGGGGGCGGCCGGCGGCTGGGCGCGCAGGGCGGTGAGGTAGACCCGCAGTCGCGGCAGGATGCAGCCCACGAGGCTCACCATGAGCAGCAGGTAGATCGCGGCGAACCAGGTGGAGTCGTAGACCGAGAACAGCTGCAGCCGCTCGTAGATCGGTGTCAGCGTGGGGTGGGAGTCCTTCCACCGCGACACGGCGAGGGCGTCGACCCCCGACTGCGGGATCACCGAGCCGGGCACGGCCGCGAGGGCGAGCAGGAGCAGCAGCACCAGCGCGGTGCGCATCGACGTCAGCTGCCGCCAGGTCCAGCGCAGCAGCTCGCGGGCCGTCAGCTCGCCCGGGCGCCGGGTGTCGGGCGCCGGGGCGCCGCTGGCCTCGGGGCGTTCCGGAGCCTGGGTCATACCGCCACCTCGAATCCACCGACGAACTTCAACTGCACCCACTGCACCGCGCTGTCCCACGCTCCGGTGACCAGCAGGACCCCCACCAGCACGAGCATGGCCCCGCCGGTGCGCATCACCGCCAGCTGGTGACGCCGCACCCACGCCAGGGCGCCGAGGGTGCGGCGGTAGAACAGGCCGGCCAGGATGAACGGCACGCCGAGGCCGAGGGCGTAGACGGCCGAGAGCAGGGCACCCCGCGTGGCGGTGGCGTCGGTGAGCGTCAGGGTGGCGATCACCGCGTAGGTCGGGCCGATGCACGGCGTCCAGCCCACGGCGAACAGCGCCCCGATCAGCGGCGCTGCCCCCAGCCCGACGGCGGGCAGCCGGTGGATGCGCCACTCGCGCTGCAGGATCGGGAGCAGGCCGGCGAAGACCAGGCCGAGCACGATCACCAGCGCCCCCATGCCCACCTGGATCTCGCCGCGGTACTCGCGCAGCCAGCGCCCGGCACCGCCGGTGGTGGCGCCGATGAGCACGAAGACCACGGTGAACCCGAGGACGAACAGCACCGACCCGGCCAGCATCCGGCCCCGGCGGTGGGCGGCCTCACCGGCGGCGAGGTCGGCGCCGGACAGGCCGGTGGCGTAGGAGAGGTAGCCCGGCAGCAGCGGGATCACGCACGGGCTGAAGAAGGACACCAGGCCGGCGAGCAGGGCCACCGGCAGCGCGAGCGCCAGCGACCCCGACAGCGCCTGCTCCTGGAACCAGGTCACGACGACGCGCCCTCCGACGGGCTCCCCGACGCGCCGTCCGACGAGTCACCGGAGGAGCCATCGCCCGCGACGTCCTCGACGAGGTCGGCGAGCGTCACGACCGAGGTGATGGGGCCGTTGATGACCGCGGCCACCCGGCCCTCGCGGTCGAGGATCGCGGTGCCGGGGCTGGCCCGCGGCGCGTAGCGGCCCAGCGCCAGCAGCGTGGCGCCCTGGTCGGCGATGGTGGGGTAGGTGATGCCGAACTCGCGCTCGAAGGCCAGCGCGGCGTCGGTGCTGTCGGGGCGCAGCTGGGCGCCGAGGAACACCGCGTCCAACTCCTGCGAGGCCGTCTGCAGCGTGGGGGCCTCGTCGCGGCACGGGTTGCACCACGAGCCCCAGAAGTTGATGACCACGACCTGGCCCCGGTAGTCGGCGACGTCGATCGGCTCCTGCTGCAGGCTCGTGCCGGACGCCTCCACCGGCGCCTCCCGCTCGGAGGCGGGGATCGCCACGATCGTGCCGTCGCCGGTGACGAAGTTCTGGTCGCCGGTGCCGCCGAGGTCGCTGCAGCCGGTCAGCGCGACCGGCGCCGCCAGCACGAGCGCGGCCGCGGCGATCCGACCGGCGCGCCGGCGTCGGGCGCTCATCGCTCCCCCGGGGCGGGGTCCTCGGTGGTGCCGCCCGCCGAGAAGGGGGCCGATCGGTCGGCGACCGGGATCAGGTCGCCCGCCGGCTCGCTGTAGGACACCTGGGTGATGCGGTCGCCGGAGAAGTGCAGGGAGGTGATCGAGCACAGCGTGCACTGGCGCTTGCGGGGGTCGTGGAGGAAGGAGCGCTTCTCCACGTGCAGCCGGGTGGTCCAGATCGGCAGCTGGTGGGAGACGACGACCGCCTCGTGGCCGCGAGCGGCGTCGCGGGCGTCGTGCACCGCCGTCATCATCCGCTCCACGAGGTCCTTGTAGGGCTCTCCCCACGACGGCTTCAGCGGGTTCCAGAGGTGGCGCCAGGTGAGCGGGTTGCGCAGCGCGTTGCGGCCGTGGCCGAACTGCTGACCCTCGAACTTGCTCGTGGACTCCAGCACCCGCTCGTCGAGGGAGACCGTCAGGCCGGTGGCCTCCGCGAGCGGCGCCGCGGTCTCCTGGGCCCGCTCCAGCGGGCTGGAGACCAGGTGCACGACGTCGCGCTCGGCCAGGACGCCCGCCACCCGCTCGGCCATCCGCCGGCCGAGTGCGGAGAGGTGGAACCCGTCGCGCCGGCCGTAGAGCACCCCCTCGGGGTTGTGCACCTCGCCGTGGCGCAGCAGGTGGACGATGGTGTCGGGGGTGCCGGGCGTGCCGGGGGTGCTCATGCCGCACCTCCCTGCTGCGCACGGGCGGCGGCCGCGGCCGCGCCCGGCAGGGCGTCGAGCACCACCTGCACGGCGTCGTCGTCGTGGGCGGCGGAGACGAACCAGGCCTCGAACGCCGAGGGCGGCAGGTAGACCCCCGCCTCGAGCATGGCGTGGAAGAACGCGCCGTAGGCCGCGACGTCGGTGCGCTGGGCGCCGGCGAAGTCGCGCACGGGTGCGTCGGTGAGGAAGATCGAGAACATCGTGCCGGCGCTGGCCACCTGGTGCGCGACCCCGGCGGCGGCGAGCGCGGCCGAGGCGGCGTCCTTGATGGTGGTGGCCACCCGGTCGAGGTGGGCGTACACCTCGGGCGTGGCCAGCTGCAGCGTCGCGAGACCGGCGGTGGTGGCCACCGGGTTCCCCGAGAGCGTGCCGGCCTGGTAGATCGGACCGAGGGGGGCCAGCTGCTCCATGAGGTCGGCACGACCACCGAAGGCCGCGGCCGGGAACCCACCGCCCATGACCTTGCCGAAGGTGAACAGGTCCGGGGTCCAGCCCTCGTGCGACTCCAGGCCCCAGTAGCCCTGCGCGCTGGCGCGGAAACCGGTCATCACCTCGTCGCTGATGAACAGCGCCCCGTGCTCGCGGCAGGTCTGCGCCAGGAAGGCGTTGAAGCCGGGGTCGGGGGTGATGACGCCCATGTTGCCCGGCGCCGCCTCGGTGATCAGGCACGCGATCCGGTCGCCGTGCTCGGCGAAGGCCGCAGCGACGGCGTCACGGTCGTGGTAGGGCAGTACGAGGGTCAGGGCGGTCGAGGACTCCGGGACGCCGGGGGTGCCGGGCACCGCGAAGGTGGCCAGGCCCGAGCCCGCGCTGGCCAGCAGGGAGTCGACGTGGCCGTGGTAGCAGCCGGCGAACTTCACCACGACGTCGCGGCCCGTGGCGCCGCGGGCCAGGCGGATCGCCGACATCGTGGCCTCGGTGCCCGAGGAGGTGAACCGGACCCGCTCCACCGGCATCCGGGCGGTGATCTCCTCGGCCAGGGCGACCTCGGGCTCGGTGGGCGTGCCGTAGGAGGTGCCGCGGGCGGCAGCGGCGCCCACGGCCTCGATCACCTGCGGGTGGGCGTGTCCGAGCAGCATCGGCCCCCAGGAGCAGACCAGGTCGACCAGGCGGCGTCCATCGGCGTCGATGAGGTAGGGACCCTCGGCGCGGGCGATGAAGCGCGGGGTCCCGCCGACGGCGTTGAAGGCCCGGACCGGACTGCTCACCCCGCCCGGGATCACCCGGCGCGCCCGGTCGAAGAGGGCCTGCGAGGCGGGAGCGTCGTCGATCACCCCTCCATTGTCGCCGAGCCGTTCCAACATCCACAGCCGGAGGGGTGGGGCCGGGACGAGGAACACCTCACACCGGGGACGGCGGGCCGCTGCGAGCTCGTGCGCGGCGCCCGCGGAGCGCTCCGGACACGGTCGGGCCACCCCGCGAATTCAGGATTCCCCCGTCCGGGTCCGCAACACTGTCGTAACCTTGGTCACGCCTGTCCCGTTAGACAGGTCACACGGTGATCCACGGTGGGCCATGGGGAAGGGAGCCCACCGGCCGTGCGCACCCCAGGAGAACCCATGCCTGAGACGAGCACCTCGGTGCCGACCACGCCCGCGCGGCGCTCGCGCTCCCGGCTGCACCGCGCCGGCACGCTCGTGCCGCTGGCCATCCTGTCCGCGGCCTGGACGGCGTCGCTGGCCGGCGCCTCGCCCGCCGCGGTGCAGACCGCCGCGCCCGAGCCGACGCCGACGCTGCCCGACGGCACCGCCGTGCCCGCGGCACCGCTGGAGGCCCCGGCGTCACTCTCCCAGCCCGGCAGCACCGGGCAGGGCGGCACGTTCGACGGCACCGCCGAGGAGGCGGCTCAGATCGTCTCGACCTCCTCCACCAACGGCATCCCGGCCTCGGCGCTCGCGGCCTACCAGCGCGCCGAGACCGTCATCAACGCCGCCGACAAGGGTTGTCGGCTGTCCTGGCAGCTCGTGGCCGCGATCGGTCGCGTCGAGTCCGACCACGGCCGCTTCGGCACCTCCTCCCTCGACGCCGAGGGTGTCGCCACCCCGCCGATCTACGGCGTGCGCCTCGACGGCTCGGGCGCCACGGCCTCGATCAGCGACACCGACGCCGGCCAGCTCGACAACGACACCGTCTTCGACCGCGCGGTCGGCCCGATGCAGTTCATCCCGGCCACGTGGTCGGCGGTGGGTGTGGACGGCGACAACGACGGCGCCCGCAACCCCCAGGACATCGACGACGCCGCCCTGGCGACCGCCGTCTACCTCTGCTCGGGCAGCGACGACCTCAGCACCCTGGCCGGCCAGCGGGCCGCGGTGTTCCGCTACAACCACTCCCAGGCCTACGTCGACCTCGTGCTCGACCTGATGGAGAACTACGAGGCCGGCGACTTCCTCGCCGTGCCCGACTCCACCCGCGCCGCGGGCTACCTCACCCCCGTCGTGCCCACCGACCGCGGCGACAAGGGCAAGGACAAGGGCCGCAAGGACACCGCGCAGGAGGCCGACGTCGCCCCCGCCCCGAGCGAGCCGACCACCGACCCCGAGCCCACCGACCAGGGCGGCGCCAACGACCCCGGCAAGGACGAGGGGAAGGACGACGGCGGCAAGGACGGCGGCAAGGGCGGCTCCGGTCCGCTCCCCCAGGTCGACCTGCCCGACCTGCCCGCCACCGGCGTGCAGCCCGTCGACGACGTCCTCACCCTCGGCCAGGCGCTGCTGCAGTGCGCCCTGGACGGCCTGATCGACAACCCGCTCTCGCTCACCGACAAGTTCGACGCCTGCGTGGCCGACTACACCGGGAAGAAGTAGCCCGCTCGCCGTAGGGCGTCGCAACGAGCGCCATGTGCAGCGCCGCGCGACCTCGGGAGCGCGGCGCTGCACAGGTCGCGTGGTGCGACGGGGATCAGCGGG
>NZ_CAXQZB010000042.1:0-76078 GCF_964228225.1 Nocardioides sp. | reverse complement strand
GGGTGGCGCACTCCTTCGCCGCCGACAGGTACCCCAGACCCGACTGGTACGTGCGGCCGGTCGCGCAGGCGAACTCCGCCACCGCGGACTCATCGATCCCCGCGACCTCCTCGATCGTCTCGGGCTCCTCATCGGCCCGGGCCCAGACGACGATGGGGTGCGCGACCGCGAACTCCGCGGCGCCGATGAAGAACCGCCGCTCCGCGGATTCGGCGTCCCTGGCCAGCTCCTTCAACCCGGTCAGAGCGCGCGCATCGGCGACCGGAGGCGCGGTGTCGGCGTCGTTCTCGTGGAGGGAGGTGGGCATGCTCTGATTCTACTCGAACATGCGTTCGAACAACAGGGCGAATCCACAGGTCAGAGCATCTTTCAGGCTGGGTTTCCCGGCTGACACCGCCCCGCACCCAACAGGCGACAGCGCGCGACCACGGCCCCTCGTCGCCAGCGCCTTTCGTCACCGCCAGCAACCAGCAGCAGACGGCACCGCCACGAATGGCCTGCGGTGGGTCACCGTCTTTCCGTCGTCACCAGCGGAATGTGCAGACAGCGCCGCGGACCCGATGGTCCGCTCCTGCACGTTCCGCAGGTGACGACGTCCGATCCGTCCCCCACGGTCGTCGAGGCGGCGCCCCGGCGCCGTCGCGAGACGCGGCGAGCCGGCAGACCGTACCGGCCCGAGGCGGTCTGTCGGGTGCGGGCGCCTCGTGACGCTCGCCAGGGCTCGCTCCTCGACGACCGTGCCGTCCCCCACGGTCGTCGAGGAGACGCAGCAAGCTGGCAGACGGCGCCGGCCCAAGGCGGTCTCTCAGGTGCGGGCGCCTCGCGACGCCCGCCCCGTCCCCCCACGTTCGTCGAGGAGACGCAGCAAGCCGGCAGACGGCACCGGCCCGAGGCGGTCTGTCGGGTGCGGGCGCCTCGTGACGCTCGCCAGGGCTCGCTCCTCGACGACCGTGCCCTCCCCCACGGCGCCCGATCCGCACCCGACAGGCGGCAGTGGGTACCCGCGGGCCTCTCGTCGCCGGCGCCTTTCGTCACGGCGAGCAACCAGCAGCAGACGGCACCGCACAGATCGGCCCGCGGTGGTCACCGTCTTCCCGGGCGCCCACAACCCGTTGTCGCCAGCGCCTGTCGTGGCGGCGAACAACCAGCACCGGTCGGCACCGCACCATCACCGGTGCGCACACGAAGACGGCGCCCGCGGCCCGCACGAGGCGGGTCACGGGCGCCGTGGGTGGCGTGGGACCGGCTCCCCAGTCAGTCACACACCACCCGGGCGGACCGACCCCCGGTGCCGCGTCCACATGAGGGACGGAGGCGGGACCGGGGGCGGTGCGCGCGTGGGGGGCTCAGGCCTGCGTGGGCAGGTAGAGCTCGATCTCGCGCAGGGTGCCGTCGCGGGCGAGCTTGACCTCGGCCACGAGCGTGCCCGGGGTCAGGTCGGCCGTCGTGCCCTCGACCTCGTCGGAGCCGTCGTGGTCGTCGTCGCCGTGGTGACCGCCGCCGGGCCCACCGTGGCCGTGGTCGTCGTCACCCTCGTCGTCGTTGTCGTCGTCGCCGTGGCGCAGGGCGGGCCGGTCGTCGTCCTCGCGGTCGCGGCAGTCGTCCTCCGCACCCTCGAACTCGATCTCGGTCTCGTCGGTGACGGTCACGGCGAGGCTGTCGCCGTTCTCCAGGGCGATGGTGAGCAGGCCGGAGGCGTCGTCGAAGGAGGCGATGGTGCCGAGGTAGTCGCCGTGGTCCTCGTCGGACTCGCCGTCGCCGTCGGAGTCGTCGGCGCAGACGTCGGAGGAGCTGTCGTCGAGGTCCTCGTTGGCGACGCCGTCGTCCACGACGACCTCCTCGCCGTCGGGAACCCCGTCGCCGTCGGTGTCGGCACGGCGGGGGCTGATGCCGAGCTCGTTCTCGTCCTCGTTGGCGACGTTGTCGTCGTCGCTGTCGATGTCGTCGGAGGCGCAGTTCTCGACCGCGTCGTCCTCGTCCTCGTTGTCGACGCCGTCGGCGTCGGCGTCCTCGTCGCCGTCCACGACGCCGTCGTCGTCGGTGTCGGTGACGGTCGGGTCGGTGCTGCGGCGACCGTCCTTGGCCTCGTCGCCGTCGTCCATGCCGTCGCGGTCGGAGTCCTGCACCCGGGGGTCGGTGCCGGCGCGGTACTCGGCCAGGTTCTTCAGGCCGTCGCGGTCACGGTCCTTGCGGGCGTCGTTCTTGCCGACGGCGAGACCGTGGCGGGCCTCCCAGCGGTCGGGCATGCCGTCGCGGTCGCGGTCGCGACCCGCGGCCTGGGCGGGGAGGCTGGTCGCGAGCGCCATCACGACCGCGGAGGCGGTGGCGGCGGTCGCCAGCCGGAAGTACGGGTTCATCGAGGTCCTCCTGGGCCTTCGCCGGTCCGGCCTGGCGCCGGCCCGGTGGGGGTTCTCCCGGCTCCAGTCGGCCGGGACGGGTCCATCCTGAGAGGAGCGCAACCCCGATGGCGGCCGGATGAAGGCTTTCTCATCCACGCCTCCCGCCGGGCACGGACCCCCGCGGTCGGCGTGAGAGGACTCTCATCCCACCGCGTGCGTCCCCCTCCGGCGACCCACCGGTTCTGGCAGGATGCGGGACGTGACCCAGCAAGATGACCGACGTGCACTCGTCGTCGAGGACGACGAGGACATCCGCTCTCTCATCGAGTTCACTCTCGGAACCCAGGGCTTCGACGTGCGTGCGACCGAGAGCGGCCTGGAGGCCGTGGAACTGGTGCGCACCTTCGACCCCGATCTGGTGACCCTCGACCTCGGCCTGCCCGGCATCGACGGGATCGAGACGTGTCGCCGGATCCGCGAGCTCTCCGACGTGTACGTCGTGATGATCACCGCCCGCGACGACGAGATCGACCGCCTGCTGGGCCTCGAGACCGGTGCCGACGACTTCCTGTCCAAGCCGTTCAGCGTCCGCGAGCTCAAGGCCCGCGTCAACGCCCTGTTCCGCCGGCCGCGCCGCGGCGTCGGGGTCGGCGCCGGCCCCGCGCCGACGGCGCCGGTGCCCGACCACGAGGTGCTGGAGCACGGCCCGCTGCGGGTCGACGTCGACGGGCGCCGCGCGTTCCGCGGCGCCGAGGAGCTCTCGCTCACCCGCACCGAGTTCGACCTGCTCACCGAGCTGATGCGCACCCCCGCGCGGGTCTGGACCCGCGAGGCGCTGTTGCGCTCGGTGTGGGGCACGGAGTGGGCCAGCGACACCCACCTGGTCGAGGTCCACATCGGCAACCTGCGCCGCAAGCTGGGCGACCCCTCGGAGAAGCCGGGGTTCATCCGCACCGTGCGCGGGGTGGGCTACCGCATGGAGTCGCTGGAGGCCTGAGCCCCGGCCGGGTCAGGACGCCGCGGCGTCGGCGCGGGCGCGGTGCAGAGCCAGCGCACGGTCCGCGCGCGTGGCCGCGGGCGCGATGCCGGGCCAGAGCCGTCGGACGACGTCGAGGTCGCCGTCGCGGGCGGCGTCGGCGAGCCGGTGGGCGAGGTCGGCGAGCTCGCGCAGCCCCAGCATGCTCGACGCGGCCGACAGGCTCAGGGCCGCGTCGCGCGCCTGCTCGAGGTCGGGGGGGACCGGACCGGCCCCGCCGGCGACGCCGAGCGCCGCCGCGAGACGGCGCAGCCGGGTGGGGAGCAGGCGGCGGTAGGTCAGCACGAAGCCGCGGCTGGCGCGCTCGCCGCCGTCCTCCGTCAGCCGCCGTAGGACGGCGGGATCGAAGACCCGCATCCTGTTCCTCCCCCCGAGACCGACCGGTGTGGTCGAACCCCAGCATTCCCACCCCTGGGGAGGAAAGTCCGCGCGGCGAGCATCAGACCTGCTCAAGATTCCCTCAAACACCCCCGGGGGTATTCACGCCCTGCTGCGGCCGCCGGACGTGGACGTGGGCTGCGCCCGCAGGGGGGACCCGGGCGCAACCCACGCGCCGGCGACGCTAGCAGAGCAAGCACCCTGCTGGGAACGCTCGGCGTGGCGGGTCACTCCCAGAAGACCCGGTCCACGACCGTGCGCGCCCGTCGGCTGATCCGCAGGTGGTCGTTGACCATCTCCTCCGTCGCTCCGGGCGGATAGCCGAGGATCCGGGCCACGGCGGCGCGGGCCCGCGCGTCGCGCGGCATCTGGTCGCCGCCCTTCCCGGTGGCCAGCGTGACGGCGTTGCGCACCCGGCTGGCCTGACGCCACCCGGTCTCCAGCGCCGTGGCGTCGTCGGCGTCGAGCAGGCCGGCGGCCACCGCCGCCGCGAGGGCGGGCAGGGTGGCGGGGCTGCGCAGGCCGGGCACGGCGTGGGCGTGACGCATCTGCAGCAGCTGCACGGTCCACTCGATGTCGGCCAGTCCCCCGGGCCCGAGCTTGAGGTGCAGCCGGGGGTCGGCACCGGCCGGCATCCGCTCGGCGTCCACCCGCGCCTTGATGCGCCGCACCTCGCGCACGTCGTCCTCACCGAGACCGCCGGCGGGGTAGCGCAGCGGGTCGATGAGCGCGGTGAACCGTTCCCGCACCCCCGGATCGCCGACGACGGCGTCGGCGCGCAGCAGCGCCTGCGCCTCCCACACCAGCGACCACTTGGCGTAGTAGGCGGCGTAGGAGTCCAGCGTGCGCACGAGCGCCCCCTGCCGGCCCTCGGGGCGCAGGTCGGCGTCCAGTGCGAGCGCGGGATCGGAGCCGGGGCTCCCGAGCAGCTGCCGCATCTCGTTGGCCACCAGGGTCGCGAACTGGCTCGCGGTGTGCGGGTCGACGTCCGGCTCGGGCTGGTGCACGAACATCACGTCGGCGTCGCTGCCGTAGGACAGCTCGAAGCCGCCGTAGCGGCCCATCGCCACGACGGCCAGCTTCGTCGGGGCCGCGTCGAGACCGCGGCGACGCACCAGACCGCGCACGACGGCGGCCAGCGTGGCCTCCAGGGTGGCGTCGGTGAGGCGTGAGAGGGCCACGCCCACCTCGGCGACGTCGATGTCGCCCTGCACGTCGCCGGCACCGATGCGCAGCAGCTCGCGGCGCCGGACGGCCCGGATGGCGCGCACGGCCTTGTCGAGGTCGTCCTGCCGTCCGGCGGAGGCGTTCATCTCCTCGGTCAGTGTCTCGGCGCTGCGCGGAGCGAGGTCCTCCCCCAGCATCCGCACCCCGGCGGGTTCGCGCTCGAGCAGGTCGGTGACGTAGCGCGAGGTCGCCAGCAGGTGGGCGAGCCGGGCGGCGACCTCGCCCTCGTCGCGCAGGGTGCGCAGGTACCACGGGGTCGTGCCGAGCGCCTCGCTGAGCCGGCGGAAGCCGAACAGTCCGGCGTCGGGGTCGGCGCCCTCGGCGAACCAGCCGAGCATCGCCGGCAGGAGGGCGCGCTGCACCGCGGCCCGACGGCTGACCCCGCTGCTCAGCGCCTCGAGGTTGCGCAGCGCAGCGCCGGCGTCGGCGTAGCCCAGGGCGGTGAGCCGGTCCAGCGCGGCCTCGGAGGAGAGCCGCGCCTGCTCCCCCGGCACGAGGGAGACGGCGGTGAGCAGCGGGCGGTAGAAGAGCTTCTCGTGCAGGCGCCGCACCTCGCGCCGCTGGCGCTGCCACTCCTGCTCCAGCCCGGCCTCGGGGTCCTTCTCGAACCCCAGGCTGCGGCCCAGCCGCCGCAGCGTGGCGGGGTCGTCGGGCACCACCGCGAGCCGGCGCAGCCGGTGCACCTGCATCCGGTGCTCCAGGGTGCGCAGGAAGGCGTAGGCGCGGTGCAGCGCCTCGCCGTCCTCGCGGCCGACGTAGCCGCCGCGGGTGAGCTCGGCCAGCGCCGAGAGCGTCGTGGGCACGCGCAGCGACTCGTCGGTGCGCCCGTGCACCAGCTGGAGCAGCTGCACGGCGAACTCGACGTCGCGCAGTCCACCCTCGCCCAGCTTCAGCTGGCGCGGCGCCTCCTTGGCGGGCAGGTGGTCCAGGACGCGGCGCCGCATCGCCTGGGTGTCGGCCACGAACCCGTCGCGGTCGGCGGCGGTCCACACCATCGGGGCGGTCATGGCGCAGAACGCCGCCCCGAGCGCCCGGTCGCCGGCCACCGCCCGCGCCTTGAGCAGCGCCTGGAACTCCCACGGGCGTGCCCACCGCTCGTAGTAGGCGCGATGGCTGGCCAGCGTGCGCGTCAACGGGCCCTGACGGCCCTCGGGGCGCAGGTTGGCGTCCACCGGCCAGATGGTGCCCTCGGCGGTGGCGTCGGAGCAGACGCGCATCAGGTGGCTGCACAGCTTGATCGCGGTGCGCAGCACGGCCGGGTCGTCCGACGCCGCCGGGTCGGCGGCCTCGTGCAGGAAGATGACGTCGACGTCGGAGACGTAGTTCAGCTCGTGCGCGCCGCACTTGCCCATCGCCACGATGCCCAGCCGCACGGCCTGCGCGGCCTCGCCCTCCCGCTGCCGGGCGACGGCGAGCGCGGCGTCGAGGGTGCCGGCGGCGAGGTCGCTGAGCTCGGCGGCGGCGTCGTCGACGGCCAGGGCGTGGGCCAGGTCGCGGGCGGCGAGCCGCAGCAGCACCCGGCGGTACTCCACCCGCAGCGCGTCCACCGCCTCGGCGTCCGGCAGGGTCGCGACCGGAACGTCGGCGGTCGGGTCGGCACCGACGGCGGTGAGCAGCCCCGCCCGCACGGCGTACGCCGCCGGCCGGGTGGAGCCGAGGGTGGGATCGGTGAGCTCGCGCCACTGCGCGGGGTGGCGGCACAGGTGCTCGGCCAGCGCCTCGCTGGCCCCGAGCACGCGCAGCAGCCGCATCGCGGTGCCCTCGTCGTCGACGACGGCGGCGAGCAGGTCGGCGCCGCGCACGTCGCCGAGCCGTTCCTCGCACGCGTCGCGCAGCCGCACCAGCGCGGCCAGGGCGGCGTCGGGGTCGGCGGTGCGTCCCAGCAGCGCGACCAGCGGCTCGGCGGCGGCGTCGAGGTCGCCGAGCCGGGCGACGGCGGCGTCGGTGTCCTGGAAGCCCAACCGCAGCAGCTGGCCCTTGGTGGTGGCGACCCGGCTCACGTCGCGGCCCGCACCCGGTCGGCGAAGGCACCGGCCAGGGGGCGCCAGGCCCGCACGAGGCGGTCCTGCGCGGCCGCCACCTGCGCGGCGAGCGCGGGGGCCGACACCGGCTCCCCCGCCCCGGCGGCCTCGGCCTCCCAGCCGGCCACGATGGCGGCGTCGACCTCGGGGTGGGCCTGGATGCCCCAGGCCTGCGGGCCGACCCGCACCACCTGCGGTGCGCCGTCGGCGGTGCGCGCCAGCACGACGGTGCCCGGCGCGGGCTCCACCACGACGTCGCGGTTCCAGTGGAACGCCGGCGCGTCGGGGTCGGCGGCCAGCACCGGTCCCACCAGCGGGTCCGTCGCCGCCTCGGGGGTCCAGCCCACCGGCTGCAGGCCGGCACGCACCGCGGCGGCGCGCGCCACCCGGCCGCCCAGCGCGGCGGCCAGCAGCTGGTGCCCCAGGCACACGCCCAGCACCGGGGCGCCCGCGGCGACCGTCGTGCGCAGCAGGTCGCGCACCGCCGGCAACCAGGGCGCGACGTCGTCGTCCCCGGCGCCCATCTGGCCGCCGAGCACGATCAGCGCGTCAGCCCCGGCCTGCGCGAGGTCGCGCGGCACCCCGGCCGCCCCCGCCCGGTCGGCGGCGAGCACGTCGAGCACCGTCCCGGCCTCGACGAGCCAGTCGCCGAGCAGGCCGGGCGGGCAGCCGTCCTCGTGCTGGACGACCAGCACCCGTGGCTCGCGCACCGGCGCTCCCCCGCGGTCCTAGATGACCGGGAGCATCTGGTCGCGCTCGAAGGCCGACACCTGCCCGCGGTACTCGTCCCACTCGGCGCGCTTGTTGCGGAGCAGGAACTCGAACACGCTCTCCCCGAGGGTCTCGGCGAGCAGCTCGGAGGTCTCGGCCACCGCGATCGCCTCGTTGAGGTTCTTCGGCAGCGGGTCGATGCCCAGGCTCTTGCGCTCGCGCTCGGAGAGCGTCCACACGTCGTCCTCGGCTTCGCGCGGCAGTTCGTAGCCCTCCTCCACACCCTTGAGACCGGCGGCCAGCACCGCGGCGAAGGAGAGATAGGGGTTGCACGCGGGGTCGAGGGTGCGCAGCTCGACGCGCGTGGACTGGCCCTTGTTGGGCTTGTACATCGGCACCCGGATCATCGCCGAGCGGTTGTTGTGGCCCCAGCAGACGTAGGAGGGCGCCTCGCCGCCCATGAGCATCCGCTTGTAGGAGTTGACCCACTGGTTGGTGACGATGCTGATCTCGGGCGCGTGGTGCAGGACACCGGCGATGAAGCGGCGTCCGGTCTGGCTCAGCTGGTACTCCGCGCCCGGCTCGTAGAAGGCGTTCTGGTCGCCCTCGAAGAGCGAGACGTGGGTGTGCATGCCCGACCCGGGGTGTTCGGTGAACGGCTTGGGCATGAAGGACGCCCAGATGCCCTGGTTGAGCGCGACCTCCCGGATGACGGTGCGGAAGGTCATGATGTTGTCGGCAGTGGAGAGCGCGTCGGCGTAGCGCAGGTCGATCTCCTGCTGACCGGGACCGGCCTCGTGGTGGCTGAACTCCACCGAGATGCCCATCGACTCCAGCATCGTGATGGCCTCGCGCCGGAAGTCGGCGCCCATCGACTGCGCGGTGTGGTCGAAGTAGCCGCTGCGGTCCACCGGCACCGGCACCTCACCCGGCTCGGGGGCGTCCTTGAACAGGTAGAACTCGATCTCGGGGTGGGTGTAGAAGGTGAACCCGCGCTCGGCCGCCTTGCCCAGGGTGCGCTTGAGCACGTGGCGCGGGTCGGCGTAGGACGGCGAGCCGTCGGGCATCTCGATGTCGCAGAACATCCGCGCCGTGCTGGGCCCCTGCTGGCGCCACGGCAGGATCTGGAAGGTCGTGGGGTCGGGCTTGGCGAGCATGTCGGACTCGTAGATCCGCGCGAAGCCCTCGATCGCAGACCCGTCGAACCCGATGCCCTCCTCGAAGGCACCCTCGAGCTCGGCCGGGGCCACCGCCACCGACTTGAGGAACCCGAGCACGTCGGTGAACCACAGCCGCACGAAGCGGACGTCGCGCTCCTCGAGCGCCCGGAGCACGAAGTCTTCCTGCTTGCCCATGGCCGCACCCTATCGGCGGTTCAGCCACCGTCCTCCGCGGAGGTGGCGAGATCGACGGTGGTGACGCCGGTCCCGGCGATGTCGCGGGCCGCCGGCGTGCGTCCGGCGTGCCGGCCTGCCCTGGATCAGCCGGCCCGACGGGTCCCCGAGGGCAGCGTCTTGACCTCGCGGTCGGAGACGGTGGGCACGCCGTCGAGGCAGAAGACCTCCAGCTCCACCGAGCGGCGGCCGGAGGCGAACACCGCGTCGACGTCGTCGTCGGGTCCGGGCTCGTAGGAGACGACCCGCCAGTCGGCGGCGGCCACCGCCGTCTCGCCGATCGCCGCCGCGCCGGCGCACACCACCCGGAACCGGCCGTAGGCGCCGCTGAAGTCGCGGGCCGTGCGCGGGGCGTCGGGATCGACGCGCACCTGGCCGGCGCGGGCGGCCTGCACCTGGCGCACGGCGTCCTCGTCGGCGGTGAGGGCGCCGCGGGCCCGCACCGAGGCGCCGACCTGGGCGACCACGGCGAGTCCGGTGACCACGGCGAGGGTCGCCGCGACCGCCCAGGCCGCCGCCCGGGACACCGCCGTGCGCACCGGTCCGCCCATGTCCCCGATCCTGCCAGGGCCACCCCCGTAGGGTCGGCGACGTGGCGCAGGTGCTCGTGATCGAGGACGACCCCCGCATCCGGCCCCTGCTGGTGCGGGCGCTCAGCGAGCGCGGACACGCGGTGGACTCGGTGTCGCGGGGGCTCGACGGCCTGCAGCGCGCGGTCGACACCCGCCCCGACCTGGTGCTGCTCGACCTCGGCCTGCCCGACCTCGACGGCGTGCAGCTGCTCTCGATGCTGCGCGCGGTGAGCGACGTCCCCGTGATCGTGGCCACCGCGCGCGACGACGACGCCACCCTCGTGCGCTGCCTCGACGGCGGCGCCGACGACTACGTCACCAAGCCCTTCACCCCGGTGCAGGTGGAGGCCCGGATCCGCGCCGTGCTGCGGCGCATGGACGGCGCGCGCGGGCGCGGCGGCGCCCGCACGGTGGTGGAGGTGGGCGGGCTGCGGCTCGACGTCGCGGGGCGCCGCGCGAGCCTCGACGACGTCGAGCTGGAGCTGAGCCCGCGCGAGTTCGACCTGCTGCGCCACCTCGCCGAGCGCCCCGACGAGGTCGTCACCAAGCGCGAGCTGCTGGTGGAGGTCTGGCAGCAGCCGTGGGGCGGGTCGGACAAGACCGTGGACGTGCACCTGTCCTGGCTGCGCCGCAAGCTCGGCGAGAACGCCGCCGCGCCCCGCTACCTCCACACCGTGCGCGGGGTCGGCGTGCGTCTGTCGGCCCCCGGACCGGACGCCGACGCGTGAGACGTCGCCTCATCCTCACCGTCGCCGCCGCGGTGAGCATGGTGCTGCTGGCGCTGGTCGTGCCGCTGGCCGTGCTGCTGCGCAGCTACGCGCTGGAGGACCGGCTCACCCGTGCGGCGCTGGAGGTGCAGGCCACCGAGACGGTGGTCTCGGCGGGCGACAACCTCGGCGCCGTGGCGGCGTACGTTGAGGCGGTCAACGCACTCGACGACACCGCGGTCACCTCGGTGCTCTACCCCGACGGCACCGTGATCGGCCCCGACGTCGGCCCGGACGCCGGTCCCGAGGAGCGGGCCCGCATCGCCCACGCCCGCAGCACCGGCACGGCCCGGCTCGACGACGTCGCCGGCGGCACGGTGCTGCTCGTCCCGGTCTCGCTCGGCCCCAGCAGCGCCGCCCCGGAGCAGACGCCGGTCGTGCGCGTGCTGGTGCGCACCCCCGGCCTGCAGGGTCCGCTCGTGCGGGCCTGGCTGCTGCTCGGCGCCCTGGCCCTGGTGCTGCTGCTCGGGGCGCTCGTGCTGGCCGACCGGCTCGGCCGTTCGTTCGTCACCCCGGTCTCCCGGCTCGCGGGCTACGCCCGCACGCTCGGCACCGGCGAGTCGGTGGCCGCCGCTCCCCCGCCGCCCGACGGTCCGGAGGAGGTGCGCGACCTCGGGGAGGCCGTGCACCGACTGGTCGGGCGCATCGAGACCCTGCTCGAGCGCGAGCGCGCCGGCCTGGCCGACCTCTCCCACCGCCTGCGCACCCCGGTCACCGCCCTGCGGCTGCGGGTCGCCGCGCTCGAGGACCCCGCCGAGCGCGACCGGCTCGACGCCGACCTCGACGCCCTGCAGGCCGAGGTGGACGCCGTCGTCCGCGAGGCGCGCCGGGTCGAGCGGGAGGGCCTGGTGCCACGCGCTGACGCCGTCGCGGTGGTGCGCGAGCGGGTGGCGTACTGGTCGGCCCTGGCCGAGGACCAGGGCCGGGTGCTCGACCTCGAGGTCGCGGTGGCGACCGCCCCGGTGGCGACGACGCCGGCCGACCTCGCCGCGCTGGTCGACGTGCTGCTCGACAACCTGTTCACCCACACCCCCGAGGACGCCGCCGGCCTGGTGCGGGTGGAGTCGCGCGACGGCGTCCCGGTCCTCACCGTGGCCGACGGCGGCCCCGGCTTCGCCCCCGACGTCGTCGACCCCACCCGCCGCGGCCGCTCCGGCGCGGGCTCGACCGGGCTGGGGCTCGCGATCGTGCGACGTACCGCCGAGGAGCTCGGCGGGACCGTGACCCTCGGGCGCCCCGCCGCAGGGTGATCAGCGCACGGTGATGGTGGCGCCGCACGAGGCGCCGCCCACCCGCGTGGCGCGGAAGCGGAAGGTGTCCTTGCCCGCGGTGTTCGCGCGGTAGGCGTCCACCTCGAGGTCGCCCTCGCGGTCGGCGCGGCGCACGGTGTTCACCACGCGCTTGCCCTCGTGGAACACCTGCACGCGCCAGGTGGAGCCCGCCGGCACGAAGTCCAGGTCCACCCCGATCTCGAACCCGCGGCCCTCCCGGTCCACCGAGAAGTCGTAGGTGCCCACACCGCAGACCCCGCCGCGCTCGACGTCGGCGTGGGCCGCGGGGCTGCTGAGCAGCACCAGCGGGGCGGCGAGGGCGGCGGTGCCCACCGTGACGGCGGTGAGGCGGGTGGCGAGGGCGCGGCGGACGGACGGACGGGACATGGGGTTCTCCTCGATGGTGGTGGTGGTGCTGATGGCGGTGCTGGCGGTGGTGGGGTGGACGGACGGGCTCATCGGCGCAGCTCGGCGACGCACGTGGTGCCCGCGAGCGAGCTCTCCACGACGTAGGTGGCGGCCTCGGGCACGGCGACGTCGAGGTCGATCTCGCCGTCGGGGTCGGTCGTGCGCTCGCCCTCGAGCACGACGACGTCGCCGGCCAGGACGCGCAGCTCCCACGCCCGGCCGGGCTCGGTTGTCTGCAGCTCGTAGTCGAGCTCGCGCACGCCGTCCTCGGTCTCGACGCCGAGGTCGTAGACGAGGGCGTCGCAGGTGCCGCGCTGGGACAGGGCGTCGTGGTCGTCGAGGACGGCCCAGGCGGTGCCACCCCCGACGACCAGGGCGGCCACGAGGGTGCCGCCGATCAGGATGCTGGTGCGGGTCTTCATGTCCCCGACTCTCGCCGGGACGGCCCTAAGGCCACGCGAGCCGAAGGTGAAGGCGAGGCTAAGGTTCGCCTCCCCCGGCCCTGCCGTGCCCGACGTGGAACGTCGTCACCAGCAGAATGCACCGGTTCCGAGTCGGAACCGGTGCATTCTGCTGGTGACGACGCTCAGGCCGGGACCACCGCCGGGGTGCCGAGGCGCACCGGGAGGTGCTCGAAGCCGCGCAGCACCCGGGTCGGGCGCCGCTCGCCCGGGCCGGCCACCGCCAGGTCGGGGAAGCGGGCGTAGAGCGCACGCAGCGCGACCTCGCCCTCGCGGCGGGCCAGCGCGGCACCGAGGCAGAAGTGGGCGCCGGAGGAGAACGCCAGGTGGGCGCCGGCGTTCGCGCGCCGCACGTCGAAGCGGTGGGGGTCCTCGAAGACCTGCGGGTCCCGGTTCGCCCCGGCCAGGTGCAGGATCACGCCCGCTCCCTCGGGCAGGTCGACACCCACCACCTCGGTGGCGCGCGCGGCGATGCGGAAGGTGTTCTGCACCGGCGCGTCGTAGCGCAGCACCTCGTCCACCGCGGTGGCCCACGACGCGCGACCCGCCACGAGGTCGTCGCGCTGGTCGGGGTGGGCGTCGAGCAGCGCGACGGCGTTGCCGATGAGGTTCACCGTGGTCTCGAACCCGGCGCCGAGCACGAGCAGGCCGGTCATCCGCAGCTCGTAGGGCGTCAGGCGGTCGCCGGCGTCGGCCACGGTCACCAGCGAGCTGAGCAGGTCCTCACCGGGCGCCCGACGCAGGTCGTCCAGGTGCTGGTCGAACCAGACGTGCAGCGCGCGCATGCCGCGCTCGGCCGCCCGGTAGTCGCGCCACGACAGCGCGGGGTCGAGCATGTGGGCCGCGCCGTTGCCCCACTCGAGCAGCGAGTCGTGCATCGACTCCGGCACGCCGAGGATGTCGGCGATCACCGCGACGGGCAGCTGGGCCGCGTAGCGGTCCACGAGGTCGGTCAGGCCCCCCGGCCGCTGCCGCGCCTCGTCGGTGAGGCGGTCGAGCAGCTGCTCGCACCGCTCCTCGATGCGCCCCTCCAGCGCCATCACCGCCTTGGCGCTGAACGCCCGCGACACCAGCCGGCGGTAGCGGGCGTGCTGCTCGCCGTCCACCGCCAGCATCGACGGCGGGTCGACGACGCTGGCCGACCACGGGTCGACCAGGCGCTGGTACACGCGCCCCAGGGGGCCCGGCAGCTCGTCGCGCCCCCCGGCGGTGACGAACGCGTCGCTGCGCAGGATCGTGGTGACGGCCTCGTGGGAGGCCGAGGCCCACACCAGCGCCCCGGGCACCACCGGCCCGCGCGCCCGCAGCGCGTCGAGGTCGGCGTGCGGGGACAGCTGGCGGGCACGGTCGGACTCCAGCCGTGCGACGGCGTCGCCGGCGGCGGCCGCCCGGGCCATGCCGCGGCGGGTGAGCCCGTAGCTGACACCCCAGCGCAGCGCGCCGCGCGCCCGGCCGACCGGAGCGGCCAGCGGGGTGTTCCACGCGGTGCGGGTGGGTCCGGCGGCGGTGCGCTCAGCAGGCGACATCGAGGCTCCCGCGGCTCCCGGAGGGGACCCCGACCCGCTCGGGGTGGGCGTCGAGCACGGCGAGCCCGAGGGTGGCCGCGCGCAGCGCGGGGTGCTGGCGCGGCGGCTCGGGGTCGTGCCGCACGTCGCGGGCCAGCCGCAGCTCCCACCGGTGGCGGAGGAAGCGGCGCAGGCCGGTGACGTCGCCGAACAGGTCGGCGTCGTCCTCGGTCCAGACGACGACGGCGCGGGGGTCGTGGGCGAGGGCGGCCTCGACGGAGCGCACGCGCTCCTCGCGGCGGTGGGTCTGCTGCCAGGTCATGGCCTCAGCCTAGGAAGGTCCCCGCACCCGCCACATCGGTCGACGGTGGGGTTCCCGACTCCTCCCACGGGAGGAGTCGGCGTGCCGGGCACGCGGTCCCGCAGCACGATGCCCGGCGCCCGCGCACACCCCTACCCTGGCGGGGTGGCACCCCTCTCACCCCCGTTCAGCCCGGCCGTGCGCCGGCCCGCCCGCGTGCTCGCCGCGCTCGCGGCGCGGGTGGAGGCCAAGGGCGAGCGCCACGGTCTGCGCTACGCCTGGTGGATCCCGACCCTGGCGACCGTGGGCCTGCTGGCCGCGACCGCGGCGGGGGCCGCCCAGCGCGACGTGCTGTGGCCGGTGGGCCCGGCGTGGATCGCGCTGCTGCTCGCCCTGGCCCCCAGCGTCGCCCACCTGGTCTCGCCGGTGTGGATCTCGACCTGGTGGGAGGCCGGTTCGGTCCTGGCCGGGGTGGCGCTGCTGATGGCGCTCGGCGATCCGCCCGCCACGGGCCTGGACCTGCTGGCGGCGGCCCTGGCCGTCGTGGTGGCCGAGGTGACGGCGGCCGACGGCGTGCGCCGGGGTGCCGCCGTGGTCGTGCTGGCCCTGGCGGTCGACCTGCTCGTGGCCGACCCGACCGACGAGCAGCGTGCCGTGATGGCCGGGGTGCTGCTGTTCGGGCTGGCGATGGGCTCGATGCTGCGCTGGCAGATGCGGGCGCTGGCGGCGGAGTCCGCCGCGCGGCGGGAGGAGTCCGAGCGGGCGACACTGGCCGAGCGGCAGCGGGTCGCGCGCGAGATCCACGACCTCGTGGCCCACTCCCTGAGCGTCACGATGCTGCACGTCACCGGGGCGCGCCGGGCCCTGGCCGAGGACGACGACGCCGCCAGCCGCGCCGAGGCCGTGGAGGCGCTGACCGAGGCCGAGCGGATCGGCCGGGAGGCCATGGCCGACATCCGGCGCACCGTCGGCCTGCTCGCCACCGACCGCACCGGCGGCCCGGTCCGCCCGGTGCCGGGCGCGGGCGACCTGCCCGACCTGGTGGCCGAGGTCCGCGCCGCCGGGGCCCAGGTCGAGCTCGACGTCCACGGCGACCTGCGGCGGATCGGCGGCAGTCGCGGCCTGGCGCTGTACCGGGTGGCCCAGGAGTCGTTGACCAACGCCGTGCGTCACGCGCCCGGCGCCCCCGTAGCGGTGGCGGTGCGGGTGGAGCGCACCCGAGTGCGACTCGAGGTCACCAACCCGATGCCCGATCCGGCCGACCGGACCGCCGACCGTGTCGCCGACCGGGGCGGCAGCGGCCTGCCCGGGATGACCGAACGGCTGCGGGAGCTCGGCGGCCGACTCCACACCGAGCACGTCGGCGGCGTGTGGCGCGTCGTCGCGCTCGTGCCGCTCTCGGAGGCGACCTGCCCGTTGACGACCGCCCGGGCGCGCGCATGAGCAGCGCGCCGGAGCCCGGCGACGCCGTGCGGGTGGTGCTCGTGGACGACCAGGAGCTCGTCCGCTCGGGGCTGACCCGCATCCTGCGGCGCCGCGACGGCTTCGAGATCGTCGCCGAGTGCGGGGACGGCGACGAGGTCGTCCCCGCGCTGGCCGCGCTCGCGGAGCGCGGCGAGGGCGTCGACGTCGTCGTGATGGACCTGCGGATGCGGCGCACGGACGGCATCACCGCCACCGCCCTGCTCGCCGCCGACCCCGAGGCGCCACCGGTGCTCGTGCTCACCACCTTCGACGACGACGAGCTCATCGCCGGCGCCCTGCGGGCGGGTGCGGCGGGCTTCGTGCTCAAGGACTCCCCCGCCGAGGACGTCATCCGGGCGGTGCGCACGGTGGCCGCCGGACAGGCCTGGCTGGACCCGGCGGTCACCGAGCGGGTGCTGCGCGGCTACCGCGCCGCGCCCTCGCCCGCCACCACCGACGACGGCGCCGCCCTGGCCGACCTCACCGCCCGCGAGCGGGAGGTGCTGGAGCAGATCGGGCGCGGCGCCACGAACGCCGAGATCGCCGCCACCCTGCACATCTCCGAGCTGACGGTGAAGAGCCACATCGGGCGGATCTTCACCAAGCTGGGACTGCGCGACCGCGCGGCCGCGGTGGTCTTCGCCTTCGACCACGGCCTCGTGCGACCCCGCTAGCCGCCGTCCGGCACCCGCGCGAGGTCCTGCAGCCAGGCGGCGGGCGAGGCGTCGGAGGGCATCCGCCAGTCGCCGCGCGGCGACATCGTGCCGCCGGGGGTGACCTTGGGGCCGTTGGGCAGCGCCGAACGCTTGAACTGTGAGGCGAAGAAGCGCCGCACGAACACCTCCAGCCAGCGCCGGATCTCGGGCAGGTCGTAGGCCACCCGGTCGTCCTCGCGGAACCCCGGCGGCCACTCCCCCGCGGCGGCGTCGTGCCAGGCGTGCCAGGCCAGGAAGGCGATCCGGCTCGGCGCCGCCCCGCGGCGCAGCACGTGGTAGAGCGTGAAGTCCTGCCGGGCGTAGGGCCCCACGGAGTCCTCGGTGCGCTGCGGCGCGGCGCCGGCCACGGTCGGCACCAGCTCGGGGGTGATCTCGCGGGCGAGGATCTCCTCCAGCACGGCGTGGGCCTCGCCGTCGTCGAGCTCGCCGGAGGCGATCACCCAGCGGATCAGGTGCTGGATGAGGGTCTTCGGCACCCCGGCGTTGACGTTGTAGTGCGACATCTGGTCACCGACCCCGTAGGTGCACCACCCGAGCGCGAGCTCGGAGAGGTCGCCGGTGCCGACCACCAGCCCGCCGCGGTGGTTGGCGATCCGGAACAGGTAGGCGTAGCGCAGGCCGGCCTGCACGTTCTCGAAGGTGACGTCGTACACCGGCGCGCCGTCGGCGCTGGGGTGGTCCAGGTCGCGCAGCATCTGCTGCGCCGCCGGACGGATGTCGAGGGTCTCGATGCGCACGCCCAGCGCCTGTGCCAGCCGGGTGGCGAGCTCGGTGCTGAGCGAGCCGGTGGCGAACCCCGGCATCGTGATCGCGTGGATGTCGGTGCGCGGGCGCCCGAGCCGGTCCATGGCCCGGGCCGCCACCAACAGCGCGTGGGTGGAGTCCAGGCCGCCGCTGACCCCGATCACGGCCTTCGGCGCCCAGGTGTCGGTGGTCAGGGCCCGCAGCCGCTGCTCGAGCCCGGCGACCTGGATGGAGTAGGCCTCGTAGCAGTCCTGGGCCAGCCGCACGGCGTCGTCGGGCACGAACGGGTAGCGCCGCAGCGGCCGGCGCAGGCCGACGTCGCCGGCGGGCGGGGCCAGGGTGAACGGGACCCGGCGCACGCCGGCGAGGCCGCCGGGCAGGGCGGCGGCGAGCGTACGACGGTTGTCGTCGAAGGTGCCCTGCCGCGCGCGCTCCTGCCGGATCCGCTCGAGGTCGACGTCGGCGACGCTGCGCACCGCACCGGCCGCGAACCGGGCCCCCTCGGCGAGCAGGTCGCCGCACTCGTAGACCATCGTCTGACCGTCCCAGGACAGGTCGGTGGTGGACTCCCCCTCGCCGGCGGCGGCGTAGACGTAGGCCGCCTGGCAGCGGGCGCTCGCGCTGCGCACCAGCAGTCGGCGGTCCTCGGCGCGCGCGATCGTGATCGGGCTGCCGGACAGGTTGACCAGCACGGTGGCACCGGCCAGCGCGAGCCGGGCGCTCGGCGGCACGGGGATCCACATGTCCTCGCAGATCTCCACCCCGAGCACCAGACCCGGCACGTCCGTGGCCTCCCAGAGCAGGTCCACCCCGAACGGCGCCTCCTGGCCCGCCAGTCGCAGCCGCTCCCCCACGACGTCGTCGCCCGGCGCGAACCAGCGGCGCTCGTAGAACTCGCGGTAGGTCGGCAGTGCCGACTTCGGAACCACCCCGAGCAGCGTGCCGCGGTGCACCACCGCCGCGACGTTGTAGACCCGGTGCCGCCAGGCCACCGGCAGGCCCACGACCAGGACCGGCACCAGGTCGACGCTGGCGGCGACCACCTGCGCCAGGGCGTCCTCCGCGGCCCGCAGCAGGGGGTCGGCGAGGAACAGGTCGTCCAGGGCGTAGCCGGTGAGGCCGAGCTCGGGGAAGACCGCCACCGCGACGGCGTCGTCGTGGCAGGCCCGCGCCGCCGCGACCGTGGCGGCGGCGTTGGCCGCCGGATCGGCGACCCGGACGGGCACCGTGCAGGCGGCGACGCGCGCGAAGCCGTGGGCGTAGGCGGAGTAGAAGTCCACGTCGAGAGTCTAGGGACGTCGGGCGGCGATGGATCCGGGTGTCGGCGGCGGTCGGTACCGTCACCGCACCGCTCGCCCGAGCGGTGCCACCACCGCGAGGAGCGCCCTGTGACCACCCGACTCACCCCCTACCTCCAGTTCGACGGCGACGCCGCGGAGGCGATGCGGTACTTCGCCTCCGTCCTCGGCGGGGAGCTGCAGCTCATGACCTTCGGCGACATGGGCGGCATGGGCCTGCCCGAGGACCAGCACGGCCGCGTCATGCACGCCGCCCTCGTGGTCGACGACGCCATCAGCCTCATGGGCGCCGACTCCGGCGGCATGGACGGATCGCCGATGGGTGATCGCACCCAGACCTTCCTCGCGCTGTCGGGTGAGGACGCCGAGCGGCTGCGCGGCTGGTACGAGGCCCTCGCCGCGGACGGCACCGTCGAGGTGCCGCTGGAGCAGGCGCCGTGGGGTGACTCCTTCGGTCAGGTGCAGGACCGCTGGGGGCACCACTGGATGATCAACATCGCCGGCACGGCGTGACGGTCACCACAGCGACCGCGGCGACCCGACCGTCCTAGGCTGAGCGGGTCCGTGGACCTCACTCGGAGGCCGCGAGTCACCATCGGAGGGGTCCATGACCACATCCACCTCGTCCAGCACGCCCGAGGAGCCGGCGCCCTACGGCACCGGCGCACCCGCCCCCGGCCCGAGCGGCCCCAAGCGCCTGCGCACCCATCACCTGCAGGAGATGAAGGAGCGCGGCGAGCGTTTCTCCATGCTCACCGCCTACGACCAGTACACCGCCGAGATCTTCGACGAGGCCGGGGTGGAGGTCCTGCTGGTCGGCGACAGCGCCAGCAACAACGTCTACGGACACGCGACCTCCCTGCCGATCACGGTCGAGGAGCTGCTGCCGCTCACCCGCGCGGTGGCCGGCAGCGCGCGCCGCGCGATCGTGGTGGGCGACCTGCCGTTCGGGTCCTACCAGGCCTCCCCCGAGCAGGCCTACCTCACCGCCGTGCGCTTCATGAAGGAGGGCGGGGCGCACTGCGTCAAGCTGGAGGGCGGGGTCGAGATGGCCCCGCAGATCGCGGCGCTCGTGCGCGGCGGCATCCCGGTGATGGCCCACATCGGGTTCACCCCGCAGTCCGAGCACGTGCTGGGCGGCTACCGGGTGCAGGGACGCGGGGACGCCGCCGAGCGCGTGATGGCCGATGCCCGCGCCGTGCAGGAGGCGGGTGCGTTCGCGGTGGTGATGGAGATGGTCCCCGGCGACACCGCCGCCCGGGTCACCGCCGAGCTCACGATCCCCACCATCGGGATCGGCGCCGGCGTCGGGTGCGACGGGCAGGTGCTGGTCTGGCAGGACGCCTTCGGGCTGCGCCAGGGCCGGCTGCCCCGCTTCGTCAAGCAGTACGCCGACGTCCGCGGCGTGCTGCTGGACGCCGCCCGCGCCTACGGTGCCGACGTGAAGGCCGGCACCTTCCCGGGCCCCGAGCACACCTTCTGACCTCCGCCGCCCACGGGCTCCGCGAAACGCAGACGCGCCACCCCCGGATCACGGTGGGGGCGCGTCGGGCGTCAGGTGACGCAGGCGCCTCAGGCGGCCGAGAGGATGGTGGCCGAGAGCTCCAGGCCGGGGCGCGGCGAGTAGCGGATCGTGGCACCCACGGGGGCGCCGACGATCGCGCGGCCCAGCGGGCTGGCCGGGGTGACGGTGTCGATGCCGGCCACGGCCTCCTCGACCGAGCCGACGACGTAGGTCTCCGGACCGTCGCCGAGGTCGACCACCACGGTGTCGCCCACCGACACGACGCCGTCGATGTGCGGGTGGGAGCGGGCGAGGTCGATCTCGTCCTGGAGCACGTGGATGCGCTCCTCGAGCAACTGCAGCCGGATGCTGGCCTCGACGTTGGTGGCGCGGTCGACGATGTCGCCCACGGCCTCGGCCCGGGTCTCGGCGAGGGTCTGGTCGCGCTCGGCGCGCAGGGCGACGAGGCGGGACTCGAGGAGCTGGAGCCGGTCGGGGTGGGCGGCTGCGGTGGTGGGAGCGGTCATGGCTGGTGTCCTTCTCGCATGGGGTCGGTGCCGGGGCGTTACCCGTGGTGATGGAGGTTGAACCCCTGAATCGGCCGGTACCTTCCCGAACGCCAGGAATCTCGGGGAATTCTCAGGCTCGGAGCGGTTCCGTTCAGGTTGCGTGCGTGCCGGGGCCGGTGGGCCCCGGGACGCGGGCGGAGCGTCCGGGAGGACTCTCCCGCGGGATTCGGAGCCCGCGCGTCACCCGATCGGTCGAACTCGGACCCCCGATCCGGGCCAGGCGACTCCCGCCGAGGGACCGAGCAGGCCGTCGCGTGAGGCGATTCACACGCCGCGTCCACGCGATTAGGGTCGGGGGTATGCGCACGCGTCTGGCTCTCGCCGTCCTCGCTCTCGGGGTGCCGCTCGTCTCGGCCCCGCTCGTCACCGCCGACACCGCCGGAGCCGATGCCGCGGCCCCGACGGCCGCCGTCGACCGGGCCGCACCACCCGCCCTGCGGGTGCGCACCCTGGCCTCGGGGCTGAGCCACGCCTGGGACGTCGTCGCGATGCCCGACGGCGCCCTGCTGATGACCGAGCGCAACCCCGCCCGGCTCAGCGTCGTGCGCGGCACGCAGCGCACCACCGTCGCGTTCCCGACCCGCCGGATCTGGGCCGAGGGCGAGACCGGCCTGATGGGGCTGGCGCTGGACACCGACTTCGCCGAGAACCGACGCTTCTACACCTGCAGCGGCTGGCGGCGCGGGGCCGCGGAGGGCGGCGGCCACGACGTCCGGGTCAACGCCTGGACGCTGTCGGCCGACGCCACCCGTGCGCGCCTGGTCGGACCGCTCGTCTCGGGCTTCCCCACCACCACCGGACGTCACGGCGGCTGCCGCCTGCTGATCGCGGAGAACGGTGCGCTGATCGTGGGCACCGGCGACGCCGCGCAGGGCCGCAACCCCCGCGACAAGGACTCCCTGGGCGGCAAGACGCTGCGCCTGGACCCGCGCACCGGCAAGCCGTGGGCCACCAACCCGTTCATCGGCAGCAGCAACCCGAACCGGCGCTACGTCCACACCTACGGCCACCGCAACGTGCAGGGTCTGGCCCAGCGCGAGGACGGCACGCTGTGGTCGGTGGAGCACGGCCCCGACCGCGACGACGAGGTCAACAAGCTGCGCCCCGGCGGCGACTACGGCTGGAACCCGGTGCCCGGCTACAACGAGTCGGTGCCGATGACCGACCGCAGCCTGCCGGGCCCGCAGGTCGGCGCCCGGTGGAGCACCGGCGTGCCGACCCTGGCCACCTCCGGCGCCGACTTCGTGCGCGGCTCCCGCTGGGGCGCCTGGAGCGGAGCGCTGGCCGTCGCCACGCTCAAGGCCGAGAAGGTCGTGCTGCTGCGCTTCGACGCCCGCGGGGCGTTCCTGGGCAAGACCGTGCCGCCCGCGCTGGACGGCCGCTTCGGTCGGCTGCGCACGGTCCGGGCCCTGCCGGGGGGCGACCTGCTGGTCTGCACCGACGGCGAGGGCGACGGCCGGCTGCTGCGGGTGAGCCCGGTCAGCCCCAGCTGAAGGCCACCGCACCACCGACCAGCACCGCGAACCACAGCACCATCCCGCCCAGGGCCACCGGCACGAGCCGGCGCGGATGGGGCGTGAACCAGCGCAGGCACAACCGCAGCTCCAGGGCCCACAGCACCAGGAGCAGCACCACGGCCCACCACGGCGCCACCGTCACGCTCGCGGCGTGGAGGAAGAACGAGCCGGCCATCAGCACCAGACCGGCGAAGGGCCACGGCGACGGCGCACCGTCGGGCCGCGGCGGCCGCGCGGTGCGACGACGCTGCCTCACGGGCTGCCGTCGGCGTCGGGATCGGCGTCCTCACGGTCCCAGGCCCGGGTCCGCTCGGCGGCGATCTCCAGGGCCCGCGCCGCGCTGGCGGCGTCGTCGTAGGGCCCGAGCCGGTCGCGGTTGGGACAGCCGTCCCGGCCCTCCACCCGCTCGTGCGTCAGGCAGTACCAGTACTGCTCGGGCTCGCCGCCCTTGGTCGCGCGCATGGCACGACCCTAGGGCCACCGCACCGCGGTCGACCGGGCCCCCGCGATACACGGGCGAAACATCGCCGTTTCACGCCGTCACTAGCCTCGACCCATGACCGCGATGTTCGAGGGGTATCGCAGCGCCGGCCCCGCCTTCGACGAGATGTTCGACGGCGACGAGCTGCGCCCGCCCTACCAACGCCTGCGGGAGTCCCTGCGGGAGATGAGCACCCCCGACCTGGTCGCTCGGGTGGAGGCGCTGCAGGCCGCCTACCTCGACCAGGGCGTCACCTTCGACATCGGCGGTGAGGAGCGGGCCTTCCCGCTCGACATCCTGCCGCGGGTCATCGAGATGGACACCTGGTCCCGCATCGACGCCGGGGTGCAGCAGCGGGTCGCGGCCCTGGAGCGGTTCCTCGCCGACGTCTACGGTCCCGGGGAGATCTTCGACGACGGCGTCATCCCGCGGCGCGTCATCACGACCTCCAGCCACTACCACCGCGCCAGCGCGACGGTGCGCCCCGCCAACGGCGTACGCGTGCACGTCTCCGGCATCGACCTCGTGCGCGACAACAACGGTGACTTCCGGGTGCTGGAGGACAACGTCCGGGTGCCCTCGGGGGTCTCCTACGTCATCACCAACCGTCGGGCGATCTCCTCGGCGCTGCCCGAGACCATCGCCCAGCACCGCATCCGCCCCGTGGCGGGCTACCCCCAGCGGCTGCTGGCCGCGCTGCGCGCCGCGGCACCCGCCGGCGTCACGGACCCCACCGTGGTCGTGCTGACCCCGGGCGTCTACAACGGCGCCTACTTCGAGCACGCGCTGCTGGCCCGCACGATGGGCGTGGAGCTGGTGGAGGGCCGCGACCTGGAGTGCCGGCGCGGGCGCGTGATGATGCGCACCACCCAGGGCCTCGCCCCGGTGCACGTGATCTACCGCCGCATCGACGACGAGTTCCTCGACCCGGTGCACTTCCGGGCCGACTCGATGCTCGGCTGCCCCGGCATCATCGACGCCGCCCGGGCCGGCAACGTGACCCTGGCCAACGCCGTGGGCAACGGGGTGGCCGACGACAAGCTGGTCTACACCTACCTGCCCGACATCATCCGGTACTACCTGCGCGAGGAGCCGGTGCTGCCCAACGTCGACACCTGGCGGCTGGGCGACGCCGCCGCGCGCGAGGAGGTGCTCGACCGGCTCGACGAGCTCGTGCTCAAGCCGGTGGACGGCTCGGGCGGCAAGGGCATCGTGATCGGTCCGCGCGCCACCCGTGCCGAGCTCGACGAGCTGCGCGGCAAGGTGCTGGAGGACCCGCGGGCCTGGATCGCCCAGCCGGTCGTGCAGCTCTCCACCGTGCCGACCTTCGTCGACGGCGCCCTGGGCCCGCGCCACGTGGACCTGCGGCCCTTCGCGGTCAACGACGGCGACCGGGTGTGGGTGCTGCCCGGCGGCCTCACCCGCGGGGCGCTCGCCGAGGGCGAGCTGATCGTGAACTCCTCGCGCGGCGGCGGTTCCAAGGACACCTGGGTGCTGGCGGGGCCCTCCACCCCGGTCGTGCCCGAGCCCGCCGAGCGGCCCACGGCCACCGCCGAACCACCGCCCCCACCGGTCGTGCCCACGGTGGTCCCGGTCCCCTCGCGACCGGTGCCCCAGGAGCACCACCTGCTCCGCGACCAGGCCGAGCAGCAGCAGCAGGGGGTGGGCTCGTGCTGAGCCGGATCGCGGAGTCGATGTTCTGGATCGGGCGCTACGTCGAGCGCGCCGAGGACACCGCCCGCATCCTCGACGTCCAGACCCAGCTGCTGCTCGAGGACGCCACGCTGGACGTGGACGAGACCTGCCGGGGCCTGCTCTCGATCATGGGCATCGAGGAAGCGCCCGAGGGCGTCGACCTCGCCTACGTGCTCGACGCCCTGGCCTACGACCTGGACTCCCCCGAGTCGGTCGCCGCGGCGATCGCGGCGGCCCGCGAGAGCGCGCGGCGGGCCCGGGAGACCCTCTCGGTGCCGCTGTGGGAGGTCATCAACACCACCTACCGCGACATCGCGGGCGGCACCTTCCGCCACCGTCGTCCGCCGGCCGTGTTCAGCTGGGTCCGCGAGCGCGCGGCGTTGATCAACGGCACCGCCGACGCCACGATGACCCGCGACGAGGGCTGGCACTTCCTCATGCTCGGGCGCTGCGTCGAGCGGGCCGACATGACCTCGCGGCTGGTCGCCACCGCCGCCCTGGGCGCCGGCACCTCCGACGCCGGCGACCAGTGGACCACCACGCTGCGCGCGTGCGGCGCCTACGAGGCGTTCCTGCGCACCTACCGGGGCCAGGAGACCGAGCGCGCGGCCGCGGAGTTCCTGCTGCTCGACCGGCTCTTCCCGCGCTCGGTGGTCTTCTCCCTCAACCGGGCCGAGCAGTGCCTGGTCGAGCTGGAGGCCTCCGGGCAGCGCGCCGGGTTCCAGAACGAGGCGCAGCGGCTGCTCGGCCGCACGCGCGCCGAGCTGGAGTACCGCTCGCTGAGCGACGTGCTGGCCGACCTGCCGCACGAGATGGAACGGCTGCAGCGCACGTGCGCCTCGGCCACGGAGGCGGTGACGCGGCGCTTCTTCGCCGGCGCCGAGGCACGCGAGTGGAGTGGAGTGGGCGCCTCATGACCCGACAGCTGCGCGTGGTGCACCACAGCATTTACCGCTACGGCGGCCCCGCCGCGACGTCGTACAACCAGGCCCGGCTGACCCCGGCCACCACCACCGAGCAGATCGTGGTGCACTCGCGCCTGGAGATCAGCCCGAAGCCGTGGACCTTCGAGTACCGCGACTACTTCGGCACCCAGGTGACGGCGTTCGAGCTGCTCGACCCCCACGACACGATGACGGTGGCCGCCACCTCCACCGTGCAGGTCACCCGCGTCGGGGAGATCGAGGCGCGCGCGTCCTGGGAGGAGCTGCGCACGGTCGCGGTGGCCGACCGCTGGACCGAGTACCTGGTGCTCCCGCCCACCGTGGCGCCGCCGGCGGACTTCGTGCAGCGCGCCCAGCAGATCGCCGCCGACCACGCGCTGCCCGGCGAGGCGGCGCGCGACCTGTGCTCCTTCGTCGTGGAGGAGGTCGAGTACGTGCCCGGCGCCACCGCCGTCGACGGCACCGCCGCCACGGCGTGGCAGCAGCGGGCCGGGGTGTGCCAGGACGTCGCGCACCTGGTGATCGGCGGCCTGCGGGCCGTCGGGATCCCGGCGCGCTACGTGTCCGGGTACGCCCATCCCGACACCGATCCCGAGCTCGGCGCGAGCGTGGCCTCCCAGCCGCACGCGTGGGTCGAGTGGTGGGACGACGGCTGGCGGGGGTTCGACCCCGGCGAGGGCCGCCCCGTCGACGACCGGTACGTGGAGGTGGCCCACGGCCGCGACTACCACGACGTCAAGCCGCTCTCGGGCATCTATGCCGGCGCCCGCACCTCCGCCCTCGAGGTCGCGGTGGAGATCACGGCGCTGTGAGCAGCGGGAGGGGCGCGTCGCTGATCGGGGTGGCGGCCACGACCTCGCGCAGCCGCGCGACGAGGTAGGCCATCGCCACCTGCTGGCCGGCGTACTCCTCGCGCCCGGGGTAGCGGTCCTGGGTAGCCGCGACGGCCGGGTCGAGGGCGTAGGTGCGCCCGTCCCGGGCACCGGAGGCCGCGATGAGGGCGACCTGGTCGGCGGCGTGGGCCGCGCGGGCCTGCGCGGCGGGCCAGGCGGCGTCGCCGTCGAGCGACCACACCTCGGCGTGGGCGTCGATCGAGAGGAACGGCGCGCGACGCTGGGAGCCGTTGTCGCCGCCGTCGGGGAAGTAGAGGTCACCGGGACGCGCGGTGCGGAAGCGGTACACCGTGCCCCCGGGGCGCAGGTAGCGACGCCCGGCGTCCGCCGCCGAGGGCGTGCCGGGCTCGAACTCGAGGTCGGTGAAGGTCGCGTAGACGAGATCGGCGTGGGCGAGGTAGGCCTCCGGCACCGCATCGCCGCCGAGGACGGCGAGGTCGGCGGCCCACCACAGGTGCTGGATGTTGCCGGCGTAGTCGGGCTGCACCCGGCCGTGGTTGACCACCAGACCCGAGGGCAGCACGTTGCTGCCCGCCACCCGGTCGCGCAGCGCGACCCCGTTCACCGGGGTGGGGTCGGCGAGGTCGGCGGGCACGGCGTAGGCGACGACCGCCCGCTGCGCGGCGAGCCGCCGGTACACCCGCCCCGCCGTCGTGGTCGGGCCGGCGAACCGTGCCGCCATCTCGAGCAGCGGCACCTGCCAGGCGACCTCCTCGGCCGCACTGTTGCCCGCCCGACCGGGCACGACGACGCCGGAGCGGTCGCGCCAGTACTCGTCGGGCAACGCACGCAGCCGCTGCGACTCCGCGGTGACGACGAGGCGCACGTAGTCGCGGGCCGGGGCCGAGAGGTCGTCCCACACCAGCCAGGCCGCGATGGCGAGCAGGCTCGCCCAGTGCTCGGCCTGGAACGCCCCGCCCCAGCCGCCCGGGGTGATCGCCCGGTGCTGGCAGGCGGTGGAGCGCAGCAGCAGGTCCAGGCGCGCGAGGGCGGCGGCGCGGGTGGTCCCGGCCGGCAGCAACCCGTCCTCGGGCGAGGCCAGGGCGACCGCGATCGTGAGCGCCGACATCGCCGGGAAGCGCACCGCGTACTCCGCCAGCCGCGCACGGCCGCGGACGTCGAGGTAGGTGCGGCCGGTCTGGGCGCCCCACGGGTCGGTGAAGCCGGTGGTGAGGGCGTAGCGGGCCGCGGCCCGCATGGCCGTGGCGACGTCGTCGGGGGCGGCGGTCCAGGCCTCGGCCGGCACCGACGGCGCCCCGACCGCGCCGGTGGGCATCACGAGCCCGGCGCGCATGGTCGGGCACCGGTCGCCGGCCGGGCCGGCGACCGTCGACCACGGCAACGGGGCGGCGGTCCGGGGCAGGCCCGGGCGCAGGCGCACCTGGGGGCGCGTGCCGGCGTCGTCGCGCAGCGTCCAGAGCCCGCCGGTGACGACGCCGATCCCGTCGTGTCCGTCGCCGTCCCAGTCACCCGCCACCGCGGTCCCGGTCCCACGGCCGAGCACGGGGCGCCAGCCGACCTCGGTGGCACCGGCGTCGCGGTAGAGCCGCCAACGTCGCGGCCCGGCGACGCCGAAGCGGTCGCGGCCGGTGCCGTCCCAGTCGCCGACCACCACGGCCTCCGCCGGTGCGCCGAGTCGCACGGTGCGCCACACGCCGGGACGCCGCTCCCCCGCTCGGTTGAGGGCCAGGCGCCACACGCCACCGCCGGCGCTCACCGCGAGGTCGGTGCGACCGTCGCCGTTCCAGTCGCCGGCGAGCGGCACGTCCCCGCGGGCGCCGAAGCGCAGGGTGCGCGCGACGGCCGGCGGTGCGGCGTTCGACCCCGGCAGCACCCAGCGGCCCTGACGGAACCGCGCCAGCTCCGCCACGCCGCGTCCCGACCAGTCGCCCCACACCGCCCGCCCCGCCACGGCGGGCAGCACGGCGAACGCGACGTCGGGGTCGCCGGAGCCGGCGGCGGTACGGGCGATCGCGCGGCCGCCGACGACCACGGCCGGCACGTCGCGCTGCGGGGCGGGCGCGCCGCTGGTGGCACGCACGGTGCGGACCCCGGTCACCTCCGGCGCCGTCGACGAGCGCACCGGGACGGGAGCCGGACTCAGGGCCGGACTCAGGGCCGTCGCGGCCAGGAGGAGGGCCGTGACGAGACCGCCCGAGGGGAGCAGGCGAGGCACGCCGGAAGTGTCGCACACCGATCCCGGCACCCGGTCGTGGAAGGATCGGTCCGGTGGCCGGTTCGCACTCCCATCGACGCTCCCGCACCGACCCCGCCCTGCACGGGCACGGACACGGGCATGGACACGGGCCGGCTCCCGACGTCGCCGTGCGCCCGCTGGCGCGGGTGCTGCTGCTGGGCGTGCTGGCGGCCGTGCTCGGCGGCGTCGTGCTCGGCGCGGTCTCGCTGTGGCCGGACCGCTCCCGGGTCGACGAGCTGAGCACCCAGGTGCAGTTCGCCGCCCCCGGGGTGACGTTCCCGAAGGGCGAGGTGCTGGAGGTGCAGCCGACCTGTGCCACCGTCGCCGAGTCGGCCACCGCCACCGACTGCGGCGGACTGCGGGTGCGCGTGACCGAGGGGCTGGACGACGGGCGCATCCTCACCGTCATCGTCCCGCCCGAGGTGCTGCGCTCGGGGCTGGAGCCCGGCGACCCGGTGAAGCTGATCCGCACCCCCGGCACCGACGGCAACCCCGCCGGGGTCAACTACTTCGGCACGGTGCGCGAGAGCCCGGTGCTGCTGCTGGGCGTGCTCTTCGTCGTCGTCGTGCTCGCGGTGGCCCGCTGGCGCGGGTTCTTCGCCCTGTGCGGTCTGGCCTTCGCGGCCGTCGTGCTCGGCTGGTTCGTGCTGCCGGCGCTGCTCGCGGGCGAGGAGCCGCTGCTGGTCGGGGCCGTCGGGGCGGCGGTGATCATGTACGTCGTCCTCTACACCACCCACGGGTTCTCGCTGCGCACCAGCGCGGCCCTGGCCGGCACGCTCGCGGGGATCGGGGTCACCGCGCTGCTCGGCCTGTGGAGCGTGCGCGGCGCGCGGGTCACCGGCGTGGCCGACGAGGGCAGCCGCCTGCTCGGCACCTTCGCCCCCGAGCTGTCCTTCCAGGGCCTGTTCACCTGTGCGGTGCTGATCGCCGGCCTCGGGGTGCTCAACGACGTCACCATCACCCAGGCCTCGGCGGTGTGGGAGATCCGGGGGGCGGCGCCCGGACTGTCGCGGCGTCAGGTGTTCGCCTCCGGCATGAGGATCGGGCGCGACCACATCGCCTCCACGATCTACACGATCGTGTTCGCCTATGCCGGCACTGCGCTCACGATCCTGCTCGTGCTCTCGCTCTACGACCGCCCCTTCCTCGACCTGCTCGCCACCGAGGAGATCGGCCAGGAGATCGTGCGCACCCTCACCACGAGCATCGGGCTCGTGCTCGCCGTGCCGCTCACCACCGCGATCGCCACCGCCACCCTGCCGCGCGCCGCACACGCTAGGGTGAGCGACGCGGACGGGCCGGCCGGGCGACCGCGTGGGCCTGGTGCCCCCGAGGAAGGTCCGGGCTCCGAAGAGCAGGGTGGTGGGTAACGCCCACCCGGGGTGACCCGCGGGACAGTGCCACAGAGAACAGACCGCCACCCGTCTCTCCTCTCGAGGAAGGCGGGGGGTAAGGGTGAAACGGTGGTGTAAGAGACCACCAGCGCACCGGGCGACCGGTGCGGCTCGGTAAACCCCACCCGGAGCAAGACCGAACAGTGCACGCCCGAGGGCTGCTCGCCCGAGTGCACGGGTAGGTCGCTGGAGGCCATCGGCAACGGTGGTCCTAGATGGATGGTCGCCCCCGACAGAACCCGGCCTACAAGCCGACCCGTCCGCACCACCTCTCGCCATCCACGGCGGGCGGTTCGTCACGGTGCCGTCTGCTGGTGGCTGCTCGCCGTGACGAACTGCGCCGGTGACGAAGGGGCCCGTGGGCGTCCGGGGCCGCCGGTCGGGTGAGGGGTCTGCGTCGCGGGCACGGCACGGTCGTCGAGGAGCGAGCCCCAGCGAGCGTCACGAGGCGCCCGCACCCGACAGAGCGCCGGTGGCGGGCGCGGGCGTCGTCACCAGCGGAATGTGCAGGCGCCGGCCGGCGGGTCCACGGCACTGTCTGCACATTCCGCTGGTGGCGACGGAAAGACGGTGACCCACCACGGGCCGTTCGTGGCAGCGCCGTCTGCTGGTGGTTGCTCGCCGTCACGAAAGGCGCTGGCGACGCCAGGCCGGCGGGGCCTGATGCCGCCGGTCGGGTGCGGGTCGGGGGCCGTGGGGCACGGCTCGGTCGTCGAGGAGCGAGCCCCGGCGAGCGTCACGAGGCGCCCGCACCCGACAGACCACCTCTGGCGGTGCCGTCCCCTGCCGGTGGCTCGCCGTGACGAAAGGCGCCGGCGACGAGGGCCGTGGGACGTGCCGTCGCCTGTCGGCGCAGGGCGGACGCGGGCCGGGAACCCGGCCCGAAAACCCGCGCTGACCTGTGGAATCGCATTGCTGTTCGAACATGTGTTCGAGTAGAATCAGACCATGCCCACCGCCACGGCCGACACCGCGTCCACGGTCTCTGACGCGCGCACCCTGACCGGGTTGACGGAGCTGGCCGGGGACGCCGAAGCGGCCGAACGGCGGTTCTTCATCGGCGCCGCGACCTACGCGGTGGCGCACCCGATCGTGGTGTGGACCCGGGCCGATGAGGAGCCCGAGACGATCGAGGAGGTCGCGGGGATCGATGAGTCCGCGGTCGCCGAGTTCGCCTGCGCCACCGGCCGCACCTACGCCTCCGGGCTGGGGTACCTGTCCGCGGCGAAGGAGTGCGCGACGCGCCTCCCGCGCTTGTGGGTCCGGGTCCTGGCCGGGGAGGTGTCGGTGTGGCGAGCCCGGCTCATCGCGGACCGCACCTACTGCCGCAACGCCGCCGTCGCCGAGTACGTCGACCGCAGGCTCGCCGCCTACGCCCACTCGTGCTCCTTCGCCCAGCTCGACCGCACCGTCGCCGCCGCCATCGCCGCCCACGACCCCGAACTCGCCGCCGCACAGGCCAAGGCGGCTGCCGACGGGCGCAGGGTCCTCATCGGCACCACGACCACCGGTGCCGACGGCACGGTCGAGATGTACGCCACCCTCGACGCCGCCGACGCGCTCGACCTCGACCGCGCGTTGGGTGAGATCGCGGCCGACCTCAAGGCCGTCGGCAGCGAGGACTCGTTGGAGGTCCGCCGCTCCATGGCGCTCGGGGAGCTCGGCCGCAAACAGCTCACCCTCGACTTCGGCGCCCCGAGCGACGAGGACCGGGAGCCCAGGAACCGCAGGGACCTCACCCTCTACGTCCACCTGTCCCAGGCCGCCCTCGAGGCCGGTGTCGGCATCGGGCGGCTGGAGAACACCCGCATCCCCGTCACTCTGGACCAGATCCGCACCTGGTGCGGCGTGGCAGGCACCAAGGTCGTCGTCCGACCGGTCCTCGACACCGGCACCGTCCGTCACACCGACGCCTACGAAGCCACCCCGATGATCCGCGAGGCCGTGATCCTGCGGGACGGGACCTGCGTCGCCCCCTACTGCACGCACTCAGCACGCGGCGCCGACCTCGACCACATCCAACCCTTCGACCACGCCCCCCCACCCCGCGGCGGACCGACGTCGACCGCGAACCTCGCCGCTCTCTGCAGACGGCACCACCGGTTGAAGACCCACGCCGGCTGGACCTACGAACCCATCACCACAGACGACGGCACGTCGTACCTGTGGACCCTCCCCTCCGGCAGCCGCTACCTCCGCGGACCCACCGGCACCACCCCACTCGACTGACCCGAACTCCGGCCCAGCAGCACCGACAGGCGGCACCCACCCGGGTGCCGCCCCGTCGTGCTGCCCGCCTCACTCAGTCGGTGACGTCAATCCCGTGATCGCGCAGCAGGGCGGCGAGGTCGTGGTCGAAGCCCTGGCCGACCGCACGCAGTCGCCAGGTGTCACCTCGTCGGTAGACGTCCACGAGCATCAGCGTCCGCTCGGTGGTCGCCGCGTCCAGGGTCGTGGCCGCGATCTCGACGCCGGAGTCGCCGTCACGGACCACCACCCGCAGCGGTCCGACCGCGCCGAAGGCCGAGGCGCCGTCGATCGCCGCGACGAGTCGGACCCGGGCGACCTCGGGGGCCAACGCCGCGAGGTCGAGTTCGACACCCTGCTCGCGGTCACCGTCCACGACCAGGCGGACCTCGCCGTCCGGGGTGGAGGGCTGGTTGTAGAAGACGACGTCGGCGTCGCCGATCGCCCGATCCGACACGTCGAGCCGGAGGGCGAGGACGTCGACCTCCTCCCCCGGTTCGAGCGCCGCGTCGGGCCAGAGGGCGCAGATGCTGAGCCGGTCGAGTCCCGCGGGGACATCGAGCACGTGACCACGACCGAGCTCGGGCACGGCCGGGGTCTCGGCGGGCGCCTCGGGGACCGGCGCGGCGGGATCGAGATCGCCGAGCGACAGCAGGGGGACGCCGCGCTCCCGCACGAGAGCGAACCGCCGGTCGGACTCACCGCCGTCCAGCACGAGCGCATGGGTGGTGCGCGCCCCCAGGTTCACCAGTGCCCGACCACCGAGCACCGCGATCCGTTCCCGCGCCTCCGCCGCCTGGGGCGCCGATCCACCGAGCACCAGGACGCCACGCCCCGCCCACGGTCGGGCCGGGGCGGGACGACGCGGCGCGGTCGTGCCCGTCGGCGCTTGAGCGCGCAGCACGCCCGGCCGCACCTCGGACAACCGGGCCAGGACGTCGTCCTCGTGGAGGACGGCCAGACCGGTGGCCCTCGCCGACCGCGCCTTGACGGTCGCCGTGGTGGGGTCGTTGCAGACGAGCAGCCGGGTCTGCCCGGAGAGGCTGTTCATGACATCCAACCCGTACTCGGCGAGTCGCGCCGCCAGACTGGTCCGCGGCATCCGGGTCTCCCCGGTGATCACGACCTTCAGGCCCTGGACCAACGGCTCCTCGACGCTCCAGGCGGGCGGATTGAGGTACGGGCTCGGCACCCGCGGCACACGGGCGGGATACACGACCGCACCGCGGCCGTCGCACGGCGTCACCGGCGCCTCGACGCCGAGCCGCAACGCGACGTCCGCACTGTGCAGGTACACCCGGTGAAGGACGTCGACGTCGTCGCGCGAGGTGTGGGGGGCGAGCTGGTCGATCCCCCAGTAGGCGGCCAGCGTCGCGAGGCGGTGGTCGGGCACGTCGAGGTCGAGACGCCGGGCGAACGCGACGGTGCAGAGGCGGTGGGTGGTCGGGAGCTCTCGAGCGGCCCGGCGGCACTCGGCGTGCAGCATCGCGTGATCGAAACGGGCGTGGTGGGCCACCAGGATCCGGCCCTCCAGCAGCTCCTCGACCTGGGGCGCGAGGTCCTCGAAGCGGGGGGCACCGGCGAGCATCTCCGCCGTCAGCCTGTGGATGTGGGTGGCCCCGGGCGAGCGTCCCGGGTCGACCATCGAGTCGAGCACGGCCTCGGTCCGACCCTGCTCGTCGACCGCGCGGACGGACACGCTGACGATCCGGTCGGCGCAGGTGTTGAGGCCGGTCGTCTCCACATCGACGAACGCCATGGGTCGGGTCACACGTGCTCCTCGGCGGCTCGGGGGCCCGACCGTAACCGATGCCCCCGAGCCACGGCGATCAGCGCACGAGGCGCGAGCCCCAGTCGTCACCGAACCCCGTGATCACGCACGCCCGCCCTGCGCAGTCGCCGGCGATGTCGAGCACCCTGTCCAGCCGCGCCCGCACCCGCGCGTAGGCGGGGTCCTGCGCCAGGTTCTCCAGCTCGTACGGGTCGCCCAGCACGTCGTAGAGCTCGCGCGTGCCGTCGCGGTAGGAGATCCACTTCCATCGTCCGACGCGCACGCCCTGCCACGTGGGGTCGGGCTCGGCGCCGAAGGTGTTGTAGGCCTCGTGCACGACGACGCGGCCACGCTTCCTGTCGGTGTCGCGCAGGTAGGGGACCAGCGAGACGCCGTCGAGGGGGAACGTCGCCCCCGGGCGACGCGCCTCGGCGAGGTCGAGGATCGTGGCGTGGATGTCGACGTTGGAGGTCCAGTCGCGCACCGTGCCGCCACGCTCGACACCGGGACCGAGGATCACCAGCGGCAGCCGCGTGGAGGGCTCGTAGTGGTCGACCTTGTTCAACCAGATGCGGTGCTCGCCCATCTGGTAGCCGTTGTCACTGGTGATGATCAGGTAGGTGTCGTCCCACTCCCCCAGCTTCTTGAGCCGCTTGACGATGGCCGCGATGCCCTCGTCGGCGGACTGCAGGCTCTCGAGCCGGCGCTGGTACCAGTGGTCGACGTAGTCGCGCTGTGCGGCGGTCATCCGCGGCTTGGCGACGATGTCGGCCGGCTTGTCGGACACATCGGCCTCGTTGTACGAGGGCACGCGCGGCACCGTCGCGCCGGCGAACATCCCCCGGTGCCGGGGAGCGGGCACTGGGGGGACGCCGAGGGTGGGCTCGTTGTCGACGCTGCCCTCGAAGTCACCGGCCTCGTTGAGCGTCGTCCCCGGGCGGGCCTCGAAGTGGGCGGCGAGGTAGGAGACGTCGAGGAAGAACGGCGCGTCCTTGGGCGCACGGCGATCGATGAAGTCGAGCGCGAAGTCGGTGTAGACGTCGGTCTGGTAGTTCTGCGCCCCGCGGCCGAAGACCGTGCGACGGCCGTTGACGTTGAGGACGTAGTTGTAGAAGTTGTAGGTGAAGGGGTCCAGCGAGCCGTACCACTCGGTCCACCCCGGCGGGATGCCCTGACGACGCAGCTCCGCCAGGGCGTTGTAGCCGTTGAGGTACTTGCCGATGTGGGCCGTGGCGTAGCCCGCCTTCTCCAACCACACCGGGAGGGTCTCGGCGGTGTTGAGGTTCGCGTAGCCACCGTAGGGCGGGAAGTTCCCGCGGATGCCGTGGTTGTGGGCGTACTGGCCGGTGAGGTAGGTCGATCGCGAGGGGCAGCACAGGGAGTAGGAGGCGGTGTGTCGGTCGAAGGTGGCGCCCTGACGCCGGAGCCGCTGGACGGTGGGCATGAACTCCACCGAGGCGACATCGACGTCGTCGAGCATCACCGTGACGATGTTCGGGGCATCCGGGGAGCGCTCGGCCGCCGACGGTCGGGGGGCCGGGTCGGCGCGCAGTGCGGTGACGGTCACCGGCACACCTTCGGCACTGGACGTGGTCACGACGACCACACCGGCGAGCGAGGCGAGGGACGTGAGGGCGGCGAGGCCGACGCGGACACCGCGGGGCCGAGGCGCGGGCGGACGGTGGAGGAACGGGATGCGGCGCGGGGAGGACGTCGTCATGCAATGGCTCCTGTCTTGGTTTTATCGCTCAACTAACTAGACAAAACCCCGAGGAGTCACGCCCCTCCCCCGTGATCCGCGCCACACGCCCTGCTGTCAGATCCGCACGGTGAGGGCGGCCCGGTAGCCGTCGGTGACGTTGCCGGTGACGGTGGCGAGCTGGTCGACGCCGCCGTCGTCACCGAAGACCATGTCGCTGGAGAGCGAGATGCGGTTGAGGTTGGTCCAGCTGTCCTCGTAGCCCGCGGCGTTCTGGTACACCTGCGCGCAGGGACGCCGCGGGATCGCCAGCTGGGAGGTGTGCAGGATCGTGCCGCTGCGCAGGGCGGTGGCCCGGTTGCGGTAGACCTCGAAGTGCACGTGGGGCCAACGTCCGGAGTACCAGCCCGGGAAGATCGAGCGGAAGACGAGCTTGCCCCGGCGGTTGCTCACCTGCACCCCGCGCAGGTAGTTCTCCTCCTCCAGCCCCGAGGAGTACATCGAGTAGTCGCCGTTGCGGTCGCAGTGCCAGGCGTAGACGGCGTGACCGCGCAGCGGCCGGCAGGTGTCGGCGTCGATCAGCTGCATGCCGAACCAGAACGGCACCCCGGCCGCGACGCCGGAGGCCCCGCCGATGCTGCGCCGGATGTCGCGCCGCGTCACGCCGTCGAGCAGCAGCACGTCGGGACCGTTGGAGCCGTCGCCGGGGTAGGGCCCGGCGGTCTCGGACGGGATCGGGTCGCCGCAGGTGGCCGCCGCGGCCGCCGCACCGGCGGGGCCGAGGGCGCCACCGCGGGCGCCGGCGAGGCCGAGCACCCCCGCGCCGAGGCCGAGGCCGCCGGCACCCAGCAGCCCGAGCACCGCGCGCCGGTGCCGCACCTGCTGGTGCCGCAGCGTGTCAAGGTCGTGGGCCAGGCCCTGGTCGAAGGGGTCGTCGTCGTGGGTCATGGCGGGAGCCTGCCGGGCCGACCTTGCCGCCCGCTCCGGACCCGCTGTGTGGACCCTGTGAGGGGTCGGCACACCTAGGCTGTGCTCGTGGAGCCCTCGGACCTCATCGCCAGCCTCGAACGCGCCGTGGCCGCCAGCCCCGACGACCTCGCCCTGCGCACCCACCTGGCCGGCCTGCTCCTCGACGCCGGGCGCGCCGCGGAGGCGGTGCCCCATGCGGCCGAGGTGCTGCGTCGCGACCCGACCTCCGCCACCGCCCGCGACCTCATGGCCCGCGCGCTCGCACCGAGCACGCCGGCCCCCGAGCCGGCCCCGGAGCCCCCGCCGGAGTCCGGGTTCGACTGGGACCGTGCGGCCGCCGACCTCGGCGTCCCTCCGCCGTTCGTCACCTCCGACGACGACGGCCGCGTCCGCGCCGAGGCCGCGCCCGGCCCCGGCCGGTTCGGGGTGGAGGCAGCGGGCCTCACCCTCGCCGACGTCGGCGGCATGGAGGAGGTGAAGAAGCGGCTCAACGCCGCGTTCCTCGCCCCGCTGCGCCACGAGGCCCTGCGCACGGCCTACCGCAAGTCGCTGCGCGGCGGCCTGCTGCTCTACGGCCCGCCCGGCTGCGGCAAGACCTACCTCGCCCGCGCCCTGGCCGGCGAGCTCGGTGCCCGGTTCCTCACCGTCACGATCGCCGACATCCTCGACTCCTTCATCGGGCGCAGCGAGCAGAACGTGCACGAGATCTTCGAGACCGCTCGCGCCAACGCGCCCTGCGTGCTGTTCCTCGACGAGGTCGACGCCATCGGGCTCAAGCGCAGCAAGTCGCACCAGGACTGGATGAGGACCACCCTCAACCAGCTGCTCGTCGAGCTCTCCGGGGTCGCCGAGGCCAACGACGGCGTCTTCGTGCTCGCCGCCACCAACCAGCCCTGGGACGTCGACCCCGCGCTGCGTCGGCCGGGCCGGCTGGACCGCACCGTGCTCGTGATGCCCCCGGACCAGCCCGCCCGGGAGGCCATCTGGCGGCTGCACCTGCAGGACCGCCCGATCGGCGGGATCGACGTCGCGCGGCTCGCGGCGCGCAGCGACGGGCTCACCGGCGCCGACATCGCCCACGCCTGCGAGACCGCCGCCGAGCGGGCGCTGATGGACTCGGTGGAGACCGGCGAGGTGCGACTGATCAGCCAGCACGACCTCGAGGGGGCACTCACCGAGATCCGGCCCTCGGTCGGACCGTGGATGGAGACGGCGCGCAACGTCGCGCTGTTCGCCAACGGCGACGGCAGCTGGGACGAGCTCGCCGCCCAGCTGCGCACCCGGCGTCGCCGGTGACCGGCCCCGAGGACCCCGCCCTCATCGAGGCGATGCTCGACACCGGGCGGGTCGAACGGGCCGGGGAGATGCTGGCCGCCGCCCTCGCACAGCAGCCCGGTTCGCCCCGCCTGCTGCAGCTGCTGGCGCGCCAGCGCCTGCTCGCCGACGACGCCGCGGGCGCGCTCGACGCCGCCGACGCGCTGGTGAGTGCCGCCCCCGGCGAGCCGGTGGCGCACCAGCTGCGCGCGATCGCGCTCGGCGTGCTCGACCGGCACGAGGAGGCCTTCGCGGCCGCGGTGGAGTCGGTGCGCCTGGACCCGCTCGACGCGTCGACCCACCGCAGCGTGGCGCGCGCCGCGCTCGGGGCCCGCGGCCGACTGCAGGACGGCTGGGCCGCGGCCTGTCGCGCGATCGAACTGGAGCCCGCGGAGCCCGACAGCCACTTCCTGCTCGGGGTGGTGGCGGAGTCGCAGCAGCAGCGCGCGGTCGCCCTCGAGGCCTACCGGCGCACGCTCGCCCTGGATCCCGAGCACGCGGCGGCCCTGAACAACCTCACCCTCCTCGAGGACGGCGGCCTGGCCCGGGTGGCGCTCGGCATGACCCAGACCCTGGCCCTCGACCCCGACTCCGAGTACGCCCGTCGCAACCTCGACGGCGTGCTGGAGCGGTTCTGCTGGCGCGTGGCCGGGGCGGGCTTCCTCGGCCTGGTGCTGGCCGCCGACGCCGTGGACGCCGCCAGCGAGGACCCCACCGCGACCGGCACCTCCCGGCTCCTCGCCCTCGTCGTCCTCGCCGCCGCCCTGATCGGCGCCGCGGTGTTCCGGCACACCCTGGAGCCGGTGGCACGCACCTACCTCGCGCGCCGCGTGCGCCGCCCCGGCCGCCTGCTCGCCCTCGTGGTGCTCGCCGTCGGCCTCGTGCTCACCACCGGCGTCGTCGGGGTCTCCCCCGGCCCCGGGGTGCTGGTGATGGGCGTGCTCGGCCCGGTCCTCGGCCTGCTGGCCGTCGGGCTGGCGGTCTGGACCGCCGTGGAACGCGGGCGCCGATGAGCGGCGAGCACGACCTGGACCGCATCCATCGCCTGATCGACGTCGAGCGGTGGCCGGAGGTGGACGACGCGCTGGCGGTCGCCCTGGCCAGGGATCCCCAGGACGTCGACCTCCTGCTGGCCTCCGCACGTCGGCACCTCGGGGTCGACGACGCTCCGCGGACCCTCGCCGCCGCCGACGCGGCGCTCGGGATCGCACCCCACGTGGCCCTCGGCCACCGGTACCGCGCCCTGGCGTTGAGCAGCCTCGCGCGCCACCGCGACGCCCAGGCCGCAGCCTCGCGCGCGGTCTCCCTGGACCCCCACGACCCGGTCGAGCACGCGACCCTCGCGCTGGTCGCCCTCCGCCGCCGCGACCGGGCCGTGGCACGCCGGGCCGCCGCGGAGGCGGTACGACTCGCCCCGGACGACGCCGAGGTCCACGTGGTGGAGGGCCTGACCCACCTGCGGGCGCACCGACGCCGCCGCGCGGCGCGGTCCTTCCATCGCGCGCTGGCACTGGCCCCCGAGAACGCCAAGGCACGAGAGCTGCTGGCGATCACGCACCCCTGGCGGGTCGCCCGGTTGCTGAACGGCCTGTGGTCGGCACTGGCGCTGGACCCGCACGAGGCATCGGCCTACGAGAACCTCGTGGGCGCCCTCCGCCGGCTGATGTGGGTCGCATGGCTGGTCGGGCTGGCGTCCCTCGGCAGCGCCTACCTGCTTACCGACGGACGCGATCCGCGCGAGGCGACAGCGGGCAGCATCACGCTCGGTGTCGTGCTGCTGGTCGTGCTCGGCGGGCTCGGGGCCGGCCTGTGGCGGGCGCTCGACGCCGGCCCCCGCCGAGGCCTCAGCGAGGTGATGCGACGCGACGGCGCGGTCCTGCTGATCCTCGGGCTGGCGCTGATGCTCACGGTGGGCGCGCTCGCGGTCTGCTTCGCCCCGGCCGCCGGGACCGACCTCGTCGTCGCCGTCTCACCGCTCTACCGGATCGGCGTCCTCGTCAGCTGGGTGATCTGGTGGCGGGAGCGACGCGGCGGCTGACGCCACCTCAGATCCACCCGCGCCGACGGAAGACGGCGAAGAGGGTGAGGCTCACCAGTCCCATCAGGACCAGCGCGAACGGGTACCCGAGGTGCCAGTGCAGCTCGGGCATGTCGTCGAAGTTCATGCCGTAGACGGTGCCGATGAGGGTGGGGGCGAACAGGATGGCCGCCCAGGCGGAGATCCGCTTGACCTCCTCGTTCTGGTCGATGCTGGCCTCGGTGAGGGCCTTCATCTCCTCGTTCTGCTGCTGGGCCACCAGGGTGGCGTTCACGGTGAGGATGTCGCGCAGCAGCTGCCGGAACCCGGCGACCTTCTCGATCACCTCGATGAGGTGGTCCTCGACGTCGCGCAGGTAGCGCTGCAGCTCCTCGTCGGTGCCGTACTTGGCGAACCCGGCCCGCAGCGAGCGCAGCACCGAGGTGAGCGGCCCCGCGGCCCGCTGGAACTCGATGACCTCGCGGGTGAGCTCGTAGATGCGCCGCGACACCCGGGGATCGCCGCGGAACACCTCGGTCTCGATCTCGTCGATGTCGTTCTCCAGACCGGCCACGACCGGCAGGTAGCCGTCCACGACGCGGTCGAGGATGGCGTAGAGCACGGCCTCGGGGCCCAGCCGCAGCAGGTCGGGGTTGCTCTCCAGACGACGCCGCACGGCGGCGAGGTCGGGCGCCTCGCTGTGGCGCACGCTCACCACGAAGTCCGGGCCGACGAACACGTGCACCTCGCCGAACTCCACCTCCTCGACGTCGTCGAGGTAGCGGGCCGGGCGCAGCACGACGAACAGGGTGTCGTCGTAGCGCTCCAGCTTGGGGCGCTGGTGGGCGACGATCGCGTCCTCGACCGACAGCTCGTGCAGGTCGAACTCCTCGGCCAGCGAGGCGAGGTCGTGGTGGTCGGGTCGGTACAGCCCGATCCAGGCCATGGCACCGCCCTGCTCGCGCAACGCCTGGTAGGACTCCGACAGCGTCGGCGGAGAGCCGACGCGGTCGCCGTCGACGTAGATGGCGGCATCGACCAGGGTGGCCCCGCGCTCGCGCTCGGCCGGCTTGGCGAGCTGCGGGGCGGGACGCGACGCCGGCGGGCGCGGCGGGGCGTGCCGGCGGGCGCGGTCGAGCGTGAGCAGCGACGGGAAGGGCTTGCGGGAACGGTCGGACATGACGGACCTCCACGACGGGTGTCGGGTCGGGCGGGTGCGGGCGAGCGGGGCCGGGTGCGTCAGTCCGCGAGCGGGTGAGGCACCGGGCGGGGACTGGGAGGTTGACTCTCCACGACAGCCCACCTCCTCACCGCTCGACGTCAGGTCCATCGGCCATGCTACGCCCCGAGGGGGTGGACCCGACACCACGCAGAGGAGCCGAGCGCATGTGGACGACGTGCCGGCGCGGTCACGCGCACTGGGGCCGCCACGGGGCGGCGGGACTGCTGCTCGCCGACCGGGGGCAGGTGCTGCTCCAGCTGCGGGCCCGCTGGGCCCACCAGGGCGGCACCTGGTCGATCCCCGGCGGAGCCATCGAGCGCGGCGAGGACGCCGTCGGCGCCGCGTTGCGCGAGGCCGGGGAGGAGCTCGGGCTGGACCCCGCGCTCGTGCGCGTGCACGGGAGCCGGGTCGCGCGGTGCGGCGGCTGGTCGTACGAGACCGTGCTCGGCCGGCCCCACGCCGACGCGGTGGTCGACCTGCACGACCACGCCGAGTCCGACGGCCACCGCTGGGTGCCGCAGGCCGAGGTCGCGTCGCTACGGCTGCACCCGGCGTTCGCGGCGGCGTGGTCGGATCCGGACGCGATCCTGCGCGACTTCGTCGCCGGAGCGGGAACTGAGTCCTAGACCGGCGTGAACCGCACCGTGCGGGTGGCCGGGTCGGCGGTGGTGAGCCGGGCCCGCACCTGCTGCCCCAGCGGGAGCGCGGTCTCGGACCGCAGCGGCGCCTCCACCCCGAGGTCGCGCAGGATCAGGGTCCCGCGGGTGGGACGCTCGGGGTCGACCGCGACCACCGCCCCGTCGAACTCCTCCCCCACCCGGTCGGCCAGCAGCACCGCCTCGACCAGGTCCACCACGGCCCGTTCGTAGACCGCCGCCCGACGCCCCGACTCCTGCATGATCGTGGGCAGGTCCGACAGCGCCCGCCACGCCCAGTCGGGCACGTCCGCGCCCGCGCACACCGCGAGCGCCACCTCCCCGGCGAACCGGTCGGCCAGCCGACGCAGCGGGGCCGTGACGTGGGCGTACTCCGCTGCGATCCCGGCATGCACCCGCTGCTCCTCCGGGAGCGGGGTGGCCGGATCGAGCACGACGTAGCCGCTGCCGCGCATCAGCCGCGCCGCGGCCAGCACGAGGGCGGCATGGTCGGGCCGGGCGGGGTCCAGGGTGCGGATCAGGTCGGAGGGGCGCACCCCCTCCGGCCAGGCGATCCCCAGGCCCGCCGCGGTGCGCCGCAGTCGGGCGACCGCCTCGGGCGGCGCCGGCGGCACCGTGCGCAGCAGGCCGACGCCGGCTCCGACCATGAGTCCCCCGGCCCCGATCCCGGTGGCCAGCGACAGCTGGGCGTTCCACTCCTCCACCGGGAGCGGGGAGCGCAGCCGCAGCGCCCACCGACCGGCGTCGTCGACCTCGACCTCCTGCTCGGGCAGCGGCAGCGCCAGCCCGCCGCGCGCGGCCTCCTGCGCCTGCCGGAGCAGACCGAGCTCGCGCACGAGGGGCAGCACGTCGTCGCGGTCGCCGGCCGTGCCCGCGTCGAGCCGGCGCTGGGTGTCGTCGTAGCCGAGCTTGGCCCGCGAGCGCACCAGTGCGCGGGTCACCTCGGTGCTCTCCAGCGCACCGTCGGCGTCGAGGAGCAGCCGCCACAGCAGCGCCGGGCGGTCCTGGTCCGGCAGCAGCGACGCCGCGCCCTCCGAGAGCGCGACCGGGTGCAGCGGCACCTTGGAGTCGGCGCCGTACAGGGTCTGGCCCCGCCGCCGGGCCTCGGTGTCCACGGGTCCACCGGCGGGCACGAACGCGGCGACGTCGGCGATCGCGTAGTGCAGCTCGTAGCCGCGGCCGCGACGCGTGAGGTGCACCGCCTGGTCCAGGTCCTGCGAGGTCGGCGGGTCGAGGGTCACGAAACCCAGGTCGGTGCGGTCCACCCGACCGGCGGCGACGTCGGCACGGCCGGCCTCCTCGGCCGCCGCCACCACCTCGGGCGGGAAGTCGGGGGTGACGCCGAGCTCGGCGCGGATCGCGGCGACCCCGTCGCGCAGCAGGGCGAGGACCCGCTCGTCGGAGGTGCGGACCCGGACCACAGGGGTGCTCGGCATGGCCCTACCGTAGCCAGCGCCATGCTGATCCTCCTGCCGCCCAGCGAGGGCAAGGCCGTGCCGCGTCGCGGGGCCTCCCTCGACCTCACCGCCCTGTCCGCGCCCGGCCTGACCCCCGCGCGCACCGCCGTGCTCGAGGCGTTGGTCGCGCTGTGCCGCGGCGACCACGCCACGGCCGCCGCCACCCTCGGGGTGCCGGCCACCCAGCCCGAGCTGGTGGACCTCAACGCCCGGCTCGCCACCGCCCCCACGGCCCGCGCGGACGCGATCTACACCGGGGTCCTCTACGACGCGCTCGGCGCCGCCTCGCTCTCCACGAGCGCCAAGCGGCGCGCCGCCACCCGGGTGGCGGTGACCTCCAGCCTGTTCGGGGTGGTGCGGTTCGGCGACCGGATCCCGTCCTACCGGCTCTCCGGTGACGCCGTACTGCCGGGTCTGGGCGGGGTGGCGGCCCACTGGCGCGCGCACCTGGGTCCCGCGGTGGAGGAGCTCCTCGGCGGCGGACTGCTGGTCGACCTGCGCTCGACCACCTACACCGCGTTCTGGCGCCCGCCCGCCGCGCTCGCGAGCCGCACCGCGACGGTGCGGGTGCTGCAGGAGACCGACGGCCGGCGCAGCGTGGTGAGCCACTTCAACAAGGCCACGAAGGGCCGGATCGTGCGGGCGCTGCTGGAGCACGGCGCGGCCCCGCGCACCCCGGTCGCGCTGGCGACGGCGCTGCGCGACCTCGGCTGGCACGTGGAGCTCGGCGAGCCGGGCGCCAAGGGCACCCAGCTCGACGTCGTCGTCACCGAGGTGTGATCACCACAGGCCGCCGCTGAACGCGTCGCGGCCCGGCGGCAGCGCGTTGTAGAGGCGCAGCGAGGCGTTGGGTCCCCGACGTCCGGTGGGGGCGTGGTCGAAGTAGGTCAGCACCGTCACCGAGGCGGGGCTCAGCTCCATGCGGAACACCGCGTCGAGCGGTGCGTCCATCGCGTGGGCCACCAGGGTCTTGATGGGGGTGACGTGGCTGGCCACCACCACGGTGCGTCCGGCGTGGCGGGACTTGACCCGCTCGAGGCCGGCCAGCACACGGGTCTGCACCTCGCGGAAGGACTCCCCGCCGAACGGGGCCACGTCGAGGGAGCCCAGCCAGGCGTCGAGCTCGTCCGGGTGCTGGGTGGCGACCTCGCCGAACGTCAGGCCGTCCCAGTGCCCGAACTCCATCTCGGCGAAGCCCGGCTCCTCCTCCACCGGCACGCCGCCGAGCGCCTCGGCCAGCAGGTCGCCGGACTCGCGGGTACGACGCACGGGTGAGGCGATCACCGCGCTGACGGTGCCGGCCAGGGGCGCCAGCCAGGCGCCGGTGGCCCGGATCTGGGCGCGACCGTCGTCGCTCAGCGGCGGGTTGTCCCCGCCCAGACCGCCGGAGAAGCGCTTGGCGGCGGTGTGCACGGTGACGCCGTGGCGCACGACCACCAGCGTGGTGGGCGCACCGTCGGCGCCCGACCACCCGCGCGCCGGGGCCGGGGACGACTCCGCCTCGAGCTCGGCGATCAGGGAGTCGGACTCCTCACCGGCGACCCCGCCCGTCGCGCCCGTGCCCGTCGCGGTGGCTCCCGCGCGCAGCCGCACCCCGGAGGCCGCGCCGTCGAGGGCCTGGTTGGCGAGCTTGTCGGCGTGGGCGTTCTGCGCGCGCGGCACCCAGGTGTAGCGGGTACCGGCGGGGGCGAGGCGCTGGGCCTGGGCCGCCAGCGGCTTCATGTCGGGGTGCTTGATCTTCCAGCGTCCCGACATCTGCTCCACCACGAGCTTGGAGTCCATCCGGACCTCGACGGTGGCGCCGGGCGCGTGGTCGCGCGCGAGCATCAGTCCGGCGATCAGACCGCGGTACTCGGCGACGTTGTTGGTGGCCACCCCGATGGTCTCGCCGTCCTCGGCGATCACCGACCCGGTGTCGGCGTCCTTCAGGACCGCGCCGAAGCCGGCCGGTCCGGGGTTGCCGCGGGAGCCGCCGTCGGCCTCGACGATGACGCGCCGTGCCACCGGCTCAGAGCCCCGACTCGGCGGTGCGCACCAGGATCCGCGTGCACTCCTCGCAGCGCACGACCGCCTCGGGCGCGGCGGTGCGGATGGCCTGCAGCTCGGCGGCGTCGAGGGTGAGCCGGCACCCGCCGCACTGACGGGCCCGCAGCTCGGCGGCGGCGACCCCCTTGGTCACGCGGAGCCGGTCGTAGAGCGCCAGCAGGTCGGCCGGCAGTCCCTCGACCGCGGCCGGCCGCTGCGCCTCGACCTGGGCCAGCTCGGCGTCGATCGCGGCGGTCTTCTCGGCACGGGAGGCGGCCAGGACGGCGAGCCGCTCGTAGTGGGCGGCCACCTCCTGCTCGCGCTCGGTGAGCACCGCCTCGGCGGCCTCGAGCTGCTCCATGACCTCCAGCTCCTCGTCCTCGAGCACGCCGATGCGCCGCTCGAGCGAGGCGAGCTCGCCGGTGAGGCGCTCGAGGTCCTTGGGGTTGGTGACGACGCCCTGGTCGATGCGCTGCTGGTCGCGGGCACGGCGGGTGCGCACCTGCTCGACGTCGGCCTCGGCGCGCTGCTGGGCGGCGCGCAGGTCGTCGACCACGATCCGGGCGTCGCGTCGGGCGTCCTCGGCCACCCGGCGCGTGGCCTCCAGCGAGGCGGCCTCGGCGATCTCGGGGAGGCTGGCGCGCTGGTGGCGCAGCTGGTCGAGCCGGCTGTCCACCGCCTGGAGGTCGAGCAGGCGGAGCTGGGCGGCGGGATCGGCGTTCACAGGCGCATTGTCCACGGGTCGGTGCGGACCTCGCTGACGCGGGTGGTCACCTCGGCACCGAAGGCCTCCTGCAGGCGCTGCGCGACCACCGGGAGCCACGTCGACTCCGCCGCCCAGTGGGCGACGTCGACGAGCGCGGGGCCGCCGCGCTCGACGAACTCCGAGGCCGGGTGGTGGCGCAGGTCGCTGGTGACGTAGACGTCGGCGCCGCTGGCGGCCACGGTGTCGAGCAGGAAGTCGCCGGCGCCGCCGCACAGGGCGACCGTGCGGATGCTGCGCGCGGGGTCGCCGGCCACCCGCACCCCGCCGGCGGTCTCGGGCAGGGCGGCCGCCACGCTCGCCGCGAACTCCCCCAGGCTCTGGCGGGCCACGACGCCGATCCGGCCGGTGCCGGTGGTGGCGACCTGCGGGTCGGCCAGCTCGACCACCTGGTAGGCGGGCTCCTCGTAGGGGTGCGCCGCCAGGAGTGCGGCCACCACACGGGCTCGGTCGCGGCGCGCGAGGACGACCTCGATGCGGGTCTCGGGCACCTCCTCGACCACCCCGACCGCACCGATCGCGGGCTGCGCGCCCGGGAGGGGCCGGAATCGGCCGGTGCCCTCGTGGGAGAACGAGGCGAGGTCGTAGTCGCCCAGCCGGCCGGCGCCGGCCTCGGCGAGCGCGGCCCGCACGACCGCGGCGGCGTCCTGGGGGACGTAGGTGACCAGCACGTCGCGGGCGGGCGCCGGGGCCGGCACGAGGGGCCGCACCTCGCTCAGCCCGAGCGCGTGGGCCATCGCCTCCGAGACCCCACCCACGGCCTGGTCGGCGTTGGTGTGGGCGGTGTAGAGCGCGCAGCCGGCCGCCAGCAGGGTGTGGAGGGTGCGGCCCTTCGGGGTGGTGGCGGCGACACCGTGCACGGGCTTGAGGAACAGGGGGTGGTGCACCAGCACGAGGTCGGCGCCCCACTCCACGGCCTCGGCCGCCACCGCCGGCGCGGGGTCCACCGCGAGCAGCACGCGGCGCACCGGCTGCGCCGGGTCGCCGGCCACCAGGCCGACGGCGTCCCAGGAGTCGGCGGTGGCGGGCGGGTACCAGCCCTCGAGGCGGGCGACGACGTCAGCGAGCGTGGGCACGGCCCCAGGCTAGTGGGGACCGTGCACCCGCTCGTGACGTCAGTTGACCTGGCGCTCGCGGCCCTCCCAGTACGGGGCGCGCAGCTTGAACTTCTGCAGCTTGCCGGTGGCGGTGCGCGCCAGCTCGTCGCGGAACTCCACCGAGGTCGGCGCCTTGTAGCCGGCCAGCCGCTCCTTGCACCACGCGATCAGCTCGGCCTCGGTGGCCTGCTGCCCGGCGCCGAGCACCACCAGCGCCTTGATCGTCTCGCCCCACTTCTCGCTCGGCACGCCGATCACCGCGACCTCGGCCACCGCCGGGTGCAGGAACAGGGCGTCCTCGACCTCGATGGAGGACACGTTCTCGCCGCCGGTGATGATGACGTCCTTCTTCCGGTCGGCGATCACGAGGTAGCCGTCCTCGCCGACGACGCCGCCGTCGCCGGTGTGGAACCAGCCCCCGGCCAGCGCGGCCGCGGTCTCCTCGGGCTGGTTCCAGTAGCCCTCCAGCACGACGTTGGAACGGGCGAGCACCTCGCCGGTGCCGCTGGCGTCGGCGTCGGAGAGCGCGAGCCGGACCCCGAGCGCGGGCGCACCGGCCCGGGTCAGCCGCTGGGCGCGCTCCTCGGCGGTGAGGTCGTCCCACTCCGCGCGGGTGCGGGTGAAGGTGAGCAGCGGGGAGGTCTCGGTCAGGCCGTAGATCTGGATGAACTCCCAGCCCAGCTCGGCCTCCACGCGCATGACGGTCTTGGTGGGCGGCGGGGCGCCGGCCATGATGATGCGCACCCGGTCGCGGCCGGGGATCTCGCCCTCCCAGTCGGCCGCGGCCTCCAGCACCGCGGCGGCGACCGCCGGGGCGGCGCACATCACCGTCACGCCGTGGTCGCGCACGCGGCGCAGGATCTCGGCGCCGTCGATCTTGCGCAGCACGATCTGCGGGATCCCGAGGCCGGTGGCGACGAAGGGCCAGCCCCAGCCGTTGGCGTGGAACATCGGCAGGGTGTGGAGGTAGACGTCGCGGTCGCCGGCCTGGGCGTGCATCGCGAAGGTGGTGGCGTTGATCCAGATGTTGCGGTGGGTGATCTGCACACCCTTGGGCCGGGCGGTCGTGCCGGAGGTGTAGTTGATGCAGGCGGTGGCGTTCTCGTCCGGCTCCCACGGCTGCGGCACCGCACCGGGCGCGGCCAGGAACGACTCGTCGTCCCCGAGCACGAACCGGTGCTCGGCACCCACTCCCGCCAGCGCCTCGTCGAGCTCGGGGTCGACGTACAGCACCCGGGCCCCGGAGTGCTCGACGATGTAGCTGACCTCGTCGGGGCGGAGCCGGAAGTTGACCGGCACCAGCACCCGGCCCGAGCCGGCCACGCCGAAGAACGAGGTCAGCAGCCGGGCGCTGTTGTGGCTCACGACCGCCACCCGCTCCCCCACCCCGATCCCGAGCTCGTCGAGCTTGGCGGCCTGCCGCTCGGCGAGCTCGCCGAGCTCGCGGTAGGTAAGGCTCCCCCACGGGTCGGCGGGCTGGTCGGGCTCGTCGACGATCCCGACGCGGTCGCCGTACACCTGCACGGCGCGGTCGATGAAGTCGCGGATGGTCAAGGGCACGAACATGGGGTCCTCCTGCAACCGGGTGTGAGCGAGGCCACTCTAGGGGGAGGCCACGACCGTCCGACCCGCCCCGGCGGGGGCACGGGTGCGCCGATCGACCAACGGCGCCCCCCGCGCGCCGAACGGCGATGAGAAGGCTCTCATCGACACCTCACACGGACCCCACGATGCGCGAGGATGCTTCCACCATGAACATGCGTTGGCAGTCCCTCATCGCCGCAGCAGTCCTGCTGCCCCTCGGCGGGTTCGCCGCCGGGTCGGTCCTCACCAGCTCGGCCGAGACCCCCGGCGAGCGTCCCGAGATCGTCGTGCCGCAGGTGGGCACGCCGGCCGAGGCCGACTCGCCGTCGTCCTCGCGCACCCCCGGCGACGACCGCACCGACGACAGCACGCCCGACAGCAGCGACGACAGCACCGACGGGGTGGAGGTCGTGCGTCCCGAGCCCTACGAGTCCGACGACGCCGACGACTCCGCGGACGACTCCAGCGACGACTCCAGGGACGGCTCCGGCGACGACAACGGCGGCGGCCGCGACGACAGCCCGTCCGACTCCCCCTCCAGCGGCTCCGACGACGACGGGCGCGGCCGGGGCGGCGACGACGACCGCGGCGGCGACGACGGGCGGGGCCGCGGCGGCGACGACGGCAGGGACGGCGGCACGGACGACGGCAGGGACGACGGCCGTGACAGCAGCGGCGACAACAGTGACGACAGCAGTGACGACAGCAGCGGCTCCGGCTCGGGCAAGGACGACGCGCACGACTCCGAGGACCACGCAGATGACTCCGGTGACTCCCCCGACGACGACGGCGGCCGGGGCCGCGGCGGCGACGACACCCCCGACGACACCCGCGACGACGCGCCCCGCGCCGCGCGCGCCTGAGGTCGGGATCCGGCCCCTGCCCCGCGAGCTCCCCTCCGCCGACGCCCGCCCGGTCCGCCGGTCGGGCGTCCCGGTGCGGGTGCGGATCACCGCGACGGTGGCGCTGCTCGCGGCCGTGGGCCTGACCCTGGCCGGCTTCTTCGTCTACGTGCTGGAGAGCCGGCGTCTGGAGGAGCACGCGGTGGACAGCGCCCAGCAGGAGCTGGACGAGTTCGCCCTGGTCGCCCAGCGGCGGGCCGCCGCGCCCAGCGGCGACCTCACCGGCACCCTGCGCAACTTCCTGCAGCGCACCGTGCCCGACGACGGCGAGCTGATGCTCGGCTGGGTCGAGGGCCAGGTCGCGCTGCAGTTCCCGCAGCCCTCGCCGCTGGTCTCGGCGCCGGCCTTCCTCGACGTCGTCGCCCCGCTGGCCGACACCGGCGGCACCCGACGCCTCGACATCGAGGGCCGCACGCTGGTGGTCGCCGCCCAACCGATCCGCCAGGGCACCCAGGACGGTGCGCTCGTGGTGGTGCACGACCTTCGGATCGACCGCGCGAACCTGCTCGACACGATGCGCACCTACGCGACCGTCGCGACGTTCAGCCTGCTGCTGATCTCGGTGATGGCCTTCCTCCAGGCCGGCCGGCTGCTGGCCCCGCTGCGGGTGCTGCGGCGCACCGCGGAGGAGATCAGCGAGACCGACCTCTCCCTGCGCATCCCGGAGCAGGGCAACGACGACATCACGGGCCTGACCCGCACCGTGAACTCGATGCTGGCCCGCCTCGAGGCCGCCTTCACCGGCCAGCGCCAGCTGCTCGACGACGCCGGCCACGAGCTGCGCACCCCCCTCACGGTGCTGCAGGGCCACCTCGAGCTGCTGGACCCCGAGGACGCCCAGGAGGTGGCCGAGACCCGGCAGCTGCTCCTGGAGGAGCTGGACCGGATGTCGCGGTTGGTCAACGACCTCATCCTGCTGGCCCGCACCGAGCAGCCCGACTTCCTCACCACCCGCTACGTCGACGCCGCCTCCCTCACCGAGTCGGCCCTGGCGAAGGCCAGCGGCCTGGCCGAGCGCGACTGGTGCATCGACGAGCTCGCCCTGGCCACGACCCCGGTCGACGAGCAGCGGATCACCCAGGCGCTGCTGCAGCTGGCCGCCAACGCCGTCAAGCACACCGCGCCCGGCGACGTCGTCGCCCTGGGCTCGCGGATCGAGGAGGACATGGTGCTGTGGTGGGTGCGCGACACCGGCCCGGGCGTCCTGCCCTCGGAGCGCGAGCGCATCTTCGAGCGGTTCGGGCGCGGCGACGACGCCGCCCACCGCCACCCCGAGGGCTTCGGGCTCGGGCTGGCGATCGTGAGCGGGATCGCCCGCGCCCACGGCGGCGATGCCTGGCTGGACCCCGACTACCTCGACGGCGCCCGGTTCGTCGTCGCCGTCCCGATGGCGGCGCCCGAGCCGCTCCCGGCGAACGGTCCGGTGGCCTGATGGCGCGGATCCTCATCGTGGAGGACGAGGACCGGATCGCGGCGTTCGTGGCCAAGGGCCTGCGGGCGGAGGGTCATGTCACGACCGTGTGCGCCGACGGCCGGCTCGGCCTGGAGGCGGCACTCGCCGACGAGCACGACCTGATGATCCTCGACATCGGGCTGCCCGGCCTCAGCGGGTTCCAGGTGCTGGAGCAGCTGCGCGACCAGGGCTCGCGGATGCCGGTCATCGTGCTCACGGCCCGCGGCTCGGTCACCGACACCGTCACCGCGCTGGAGGGCGGCGCCGACGACTACATGGCCAAGCCGTTCCGGTTCGCCGAGCTCGTCGCGCGGGTCCGGGTGCGCCTGCGCCAGCACGCCGTGGAGTCGGTCTCCGACGCCGCCGACGCGCTGCAGGTGGGTGGGGTGCACCTCGACCTGCGCACGCGCCGGGCGACGGTCGGCGGCCGTCAGGTGGAGCTCTCGGCCCGGGAGTTCACCCTGGCCGAGACGTTCATGACCAACGCGGGTCAGGTGCTGTCCCGCGAGCAGCTGCTCGATCGCGTCTGGGGCCTGGACTTCGACCCCGGCTCGAACGTCGTCGACGTCTACGTGGGCTACCTGCGGCGCAAGTTCGGCGCGGCCGCGATCACCACCGTGCGCGGGATGGGCTACCGGTTCAACGTGTAGCGCCGGGCTGCTCCCACACCAGCTCGGTCACCGCACCACCGGTGACCGTGACCGCCCGCCGGTCGGCCCGGTCGCCCTGCCGCACGAGCACGTAGTCGCCCTCGACCACGGCGGGGTAGACCAGCGACGGCACCCAGGTGCCGTCGGGCAGGGGGCGCCGCACGACCGCCACATGCGGGTGGTGGGTGTGCCCATGTCCATGTCCGTGCCCATGCCCATGTCCGTGGTCGTGCCCGTGGTCGTGCCCGTGGTCGTCGTCGACGGCGTCGGCCGGCACCAGGTCGACCTCGTCGCCCACGGTCGTCACGGGCATCGTCACGACGATCGCGCCGACGTCACCGCCGATGTCGAGCAGCACCGCCCCCTGACCGGCGTGGGGGTTCTCCGGTGAGTCCGGGCCGCTCGGGGCGGCGACGGGCGTCACGCCCGCCGCCGCACCGAGCTCGTCGGAGGTGCTCACGCCACCCCGGTGGCCGAGGTCTCGCCCGGCGTGGTCTGGTACCCACCGCCCGGGAGCCCGAGGAACGGGAAGTCGTCGAGCAGCTCGGCGTTGGTGTTGCTCGTGCCGTCCTGCACCGCCGCAGCGGCGCCGTCCGGGGTGAAGGTGTCGTCGACCAGCGGGATCGTGACACCCGCCACGGCCCGCAGCTCGATGGTCACCACGTCGTCGATGATCCGACGACCGTTCGGGAAGCCCGCGAGGTCGCCGCCCACCACGCCGAGCGGGTTCGGGTCCGGGTTCGGCGGGACGGCCATGTTGAGCCGGAGCATGTCCGACTTCACGGGGCCGGTGTAGTTCTGGAACCCGGGCACGACGCCGTCCGGGATGCCCGTGAGCAGGATGGCGTCGAGGTCGGCGCGGGGCTTGGTGTAGGCCGCGAGGTTGGGGAACACGCCCGGGTAGAGCACCGGGAGCAGCTTGGCGAGCTCGGGCTGCTGCACGAAGCGCGCGTAGTCGGCGTCCTTGTTGATCGGGGAGGCGTTCCAGCGGTCCTTGCGGCCCATCGGCACGATGACCTCGTTGAACAGCGGGTTGCCCAGCCGCGAGACCTGCACGAAGGGACCCTTGCCGTCGTAGCGGCCCTTGCGGGAGTCGAAGACCCGGCCGCTGCGCCGGCTGGCGGTGGCCCACACGCCGATCACGTTGCGACGGTCACGCACCACGACGCTGGCGGGCTTGCCGTCCTTGGTGAGGTCGGCGGTGCGCACCTGCAGGGCGATCGAGTGGACGTTGTAGGACTGCACGGCGTTGACGCCGCCCATGTTCGGCATGTTGATCAGGTGGGCCTCGTTGAACGGGCGCAGCGCCCCGAGGTCGAAGATCGAGCCGAGGTCGACGTAGAAGGCGTCGGCGCGCTGGCCGGCGAAGACCTTGCGGCCGCCGCCGAGGTTGCGCACGGCCTGACCGGCCAGCACCTCGTAGTCGGGCGTGCTGCGCACCCCGACGTTCACCGGGGGCACGGGCACCCGCTCGGCGAGGACCTTCGAGCGACCGTTCTTCACCCGGGTCAGGGTGTAGTACTGCGGCCGGTTCCAGGTCTTGTCGCTGATCGAGGTGATCGGGCCGGTGTTGTAGAGGAACGACGGGCCGCGCACCTCGGTGGTGAAGCGGAACTGGTAGGTGACGTCCGGCTCGCTCTTGGCGGTGTTCGAGACGTGGATCTCGTAGAGCACGTCGTCGGCGAACTCGTAGAAGTTCGGGCCGCCGTCGGGCTTCTGCAGCGGGATGAAGTTCGCGATCAGCACCACCGTGTCGGGCTGGGTGGGGTGCATGAAGGCGTAGGTGTCGGTGCCGTCGGCGACGGGGTCCTTGGAGATCTCGGGTGCTTCGCGGTGCGACGACATGTCAGTTGCCTCCTGCGGCGTTGAGGATGCGGGTCACGAGGTCGCGGTCCTCCACGACGATCTCGCGCTCGCCGACGAGCAGGCGCACGACCGATCCGCGGTGGTCGTCGACGAGGGCCAGGACAGGCTCCTGGGCGCGGCGCGGGTCGGGCACGGCCTCGGCCCGGCCGCTGCCGGCGATCAGCGCCGACCCCGCGGCCGCGCTCACCCCCGCCGCGGCGATGAACTTCCGCCGACTGGTCTCACTCATGGTGTCCTCCTGTGACGTCCGCGCCGGTTCCGGTGACCCGCGCCACAGGTACTTCGCCGCGGCGACCCGGACGGATGGGGCCGACCGGGGAGATGAGCCGGGGACAGGCGCCGGGGACAGGCGCCGGGGACAGGAAGGGGCCCGCGCTAGTCACCCCCACGGAAGCCAGCGCGGGCCCGGGAGTTGTTCGGAGTCCTCCCCGGGGCGGATGGGGACGGATCGGCCGGGTTTTCGGATCGACCGGTGGTCGGGGCAGGCCGTGCCGGTGTCCCGAGATGAGCAATCACTACTCTCCTCCCCCGGTCCGGCGCTCCCTAGCGTCGTCGTCGTCCTGCCCGACACGCTCGCACCGAGGTTCCCGATGACGCCCCGCCCCCGCCGCCTGCACGGCGCGTTCGCCCTGCTCCTCCTGATCCCGGCCGCGCCCGCCGCAGCCGGCCCCAGCCCCGGTACCGCCCCCGGCACCGCCCGGGCGAGCGCCCCGCGCGTCGTCGCGGCCGCGATGGTCGACACCGACGGCGACGACCGCGCAGACCGGGTCGTGCTCACCTACTCGCGGCGGATCAGCCACGCCCGCGACACCCGGCGCTTCCCGTTCACGGTGGCCGGGTACCGCATCGTGGGGATCGACCGCGCGACCCGCTCGACCTCGCTGGTGATCCGCATCGCCGAGGGGGCGGCCGCCGACATCGCCGCCCGGCCCCGCGTGACCTACCGCCCCACCCGGCAGCAGCCGGTGCTGGCGGGCCGGACCCAGGCGGCGCGGCAGACCTTCACCGCGACCCGCCCGCTCGACCTGGACCTCGACGGCGCCGCGCGGCTGGACTGCGCCCCCACCGATCCGGCCGTGCACCCCGGGGCGCTCGACCACCCCGACCTCGCCGGACGCGACACCGACTGCGACGGCCGCGACGGCACCGAGTCCGCCTCGATCCACGTCTCGCCCACCGGTGACGACGCCGGCGACGGCTCGCGGACCGCGCCCGTGGCGACCCTGACCCGCGCGCTGGCCCTGGTGACGGCGCAGCGCACCGACGTCCTGCTGGCGCTCGGTGACTTCGCGAGCCCGGCGATCGACCTGCCCGGCGGCGTCGGGCTCTACGGCAGCTTCGACCCGACGACCTGGACGCGCGACCCCGACACCGGCGGGGGCGGGAGCGTGGTGACCCTCGCTGGCCGGGTGCGCCTCCAGGGGGGCAACGCCGTGTCGACGCTGTGGTTCACCAGCACCGCACCGGGCGCGACCGTCGCCGTCACGGGACCGGCGGTGACGCTGGAGCGCGTCACCGCGCTGCACACGAGCACCTCCGGCGGTAACGCGATCGCGCTGCTGGTGACTCCGACCGGCGCCGCGACGGTGACGGACTCGATCCTCAAGGCCGACGACGCGGGCAATGGCACGCCCGGGACGCCCGGCACCACCGGCGCGGCCGGCGGGACCGGCGCCCAGGGGCAGCCGGGCGCGTGCGACAACGCCAGCTACCGGCCCGTCGGCGGCGCCGGCGGCACGGCGCCCACCGGTGGCTTCTCCGGCGGGGCCGGCGGCGACGGCGGCTGGGCCGGCAGCCAGCCCGACCCCTTCTTCGCCGACGACGGCGCGCACGGCGGCGGCTACCAGGACCAGCCGCCCTACGCGGGGCGCGGTGGCACCGGGGGGAACTGGGGGTCCGACGCCCCGCCGGCCGACGGCGTGGACGGCAACCCCGGCCGCACCGGCACGGCCGGCGCCGTCGGTCCCACCCTGCTGGGGACCTTCGGCCCCGCGGGCTACGCCCCGCGCGCCTCGGGCACCGGTGGCACCGGCGCGCCCGGCACGGGCGGTGGCGGCGGTGGCGGCGGCGGTGGCGGCACCGGGGTGTACGTCGTCGTCGGCGGCGGCATCGCCGGCGGCGGCGGCGGGGCGGGCGGTGCCGGCGGCACCGGCGGGACCGGTGGCACGGGCGGCTACGCCTCGGTCGCGGCCTACGTCTACCAGGGCTCGCTCACCCTGGACGGGGTGCAACTCATCAGCGGCGAGGGCGGTGACGGGGGCGCCGGCGGGACCGGCGGTGCCGGCGGCGCCGGGGGCCAGGGCGCCGCGGGTCGGACGGCGTGCCCGGCCGAGGTCGGCGACGGCGGCGACGGCGGCGACGGCGGCACGGGGGGCGTCGGCGGTGCCGGCGGGCACGGCCAGGGCGGTCACTCGCTCGGGATCGTCGACGTCGGGGCCACGATCAGCGCACCCGACGTCACCTTCTCCCTCGGCTCCGCCGGCTTCGGGAGCGGCGGGCTCGTGAGCGAGTACTACGTGCCCTGATCGAGGCCGACGCGCGCGAGCTCGGCCCGGCCGGTGACGCCGAGCTTGCCGTAGATCCGCTGCAGGTGGTTGTCGACGGTGCGCACCGAGAGGTGCAGCAGCGCGGCGATCTCCTTGCTCGCCGCGCCGGCGGCGGCCATGGAGGCGATCTCCCGCTCCCGCGGCGTCAGCGGCTCGCTCGCCCGGGCGAACCGCAGCACCGGCGTGCTCAGTCCGCCGGCGCGGGCCGCCTCCTCGGCGCGGGCCTGCGCCGCGCTGGCGGCACGGCCCTCACCGGCCGCCCGCAGCAGCCGGGAGGCACCGGCGAGCGCGGCCGCCTCGAGCCGGGTCTGGCCCTCGTCGCGCCAGCGCGCGGCCACCTCGAGCAGTGCCGCGGGATCGCCCCCGGCGCCGGCCCGCACGTGCTCGGCCAGCCTCAGCAGCAGCGGGCTGTCGACGCCCTCGACCAGCCGGTCGGCGATGGCGACGGGCGGCAGCGGGAGGTCGAGCTCGATCAGCGACTGCAGCAGCATCGCCGCGGAGTACCGGTCGCCCGCCCCGACACAGGCGGCGATGTCGTCGAGCAGCCGCACGCCGACACTGTGGCCCCGGCCCTCGCTCACCTCGATCCAGGCGTCGATCATCGTGAGGTCGCCCTCCCGGCTCAGCGCCGACTCGCGGGCCCGGGCGAGGTCGCCCGCGAGGAGGTGGACCTGGGTCAGCTCGCCGCGGATGACGTCGGCGAGGTACGGCATGCCGACCACCTCGCAGCCGCTGATCCCCTCCAGCAACCACTCCTCGGCGGCGGCGAGGTCGCCTGCAGCCAGGGCGATGTGGCCCATCAGGTACTCGATCCAGCGACCGAAGGCCCCTCGTGGGTCCGCAAGGCCGTGGCGAGGGCGTCGGCGGCGAGATCGCGGGCCACCGCCAGCCGGCCGGCGAGGAAGTGGGCGCAGGCGCGGGCGTACACGATCTCCAGCGGGCTGAGCCCCGGGACCCGCGCGGAGCGGGCGTAGGACTCGGCGAGTGCCGAGCAGGCCAGCGCGTCGGCGTAGCGGCCCTCGAGGGCGAGGGAGACCACCTTCCCCTGGGCCTGCACGGCGGCGTCGCGCTCGGGGTCGCCGGTGAGCACGGCGTCGCGGATCACGTCCTCGGACTCCTCGACCCGGCCGATGCTGGCCAGCATGGCGGCGCGCTCGTAGGCCAGGACGGGGGTCTCCAGGTCGTCCTCGGCGTAGGCCGCCAGTCCGGCCTCGGGTCCGGAGAGGCCGCGGTGGGCCACCACGCGCGACCGCTTGAGGTCGGCCGCCCACGCGGCCGGCACGCCGGCCGGGTCCAGCGTGTCGAGCAGGTCGAGGGCCTGCTGCACCCGGCCCAGACGCACGAGGGTGTCGGCCCGGGGGGCGACGAGCTCCGCGGCGCCCGGGTCGTCGCGCAGACCGGCGGCGCTGAGTCGCAGGATCGCGTCGTGGTCCTCACGCTCGCGGGCGATCGCGAGGCCGCGACGCAGCAGGTCGGGGTCGGGGTGCGCGCGCTCACCGGTGGTGCTGATGCGCCACAGCGCCGCGCGCAGCACGTCCTGCGGCGCCAGCTCCTCCGCCTCCAGCAGGTCGGCCTGCGCGGACCGCAGCCGCTCGACGTGCAGCGCGGGCAGGTCCGCCAGGAGGGCGTCGGCCCAGGCGCGCAGGCGCGGCCGCACCCGACCGTCGCGGACCTCGACCCAGCCCTCCTCCTCCAGGACCGTCAGCCGGTCGCGGACCTCCGGCCATCCCGGCAGGTGGCGCAGGCTCAGGTCCTCACACACCACGACGCGGTCGAGCAGGTCGCACGTCACCGGGTCGAGCGCCCGGCGTCGGCGGAGCACGAGGTCGCGCGTCGACGCCGTGGGCTCCAGCGGACCCGCGAGCTGCCAGACCCCGCTGTACGACGCGAGGGCGCCGCTGTGCAGGGCCGCGGTGACCGTCTCGCGCAGCGTCAGCGGCGTGCCGCCCGTGTGCGCGTGGAGTGCGCGTGCGGCCCGGTCCGACACTCGGCCGCCGAGGTGGCCGCGCACGACGTGCGCCACCTCGGCCGGGGGCAGCGGCGCCAGGACCACGCGCCGGTCACGACCGGCGTCGAGGGCCTGCTCGAGGACCTCCGGCGTCCGATGGTGGTCCGCCAGCGCCCCGACGACCCGGATCCGGCCCAGGGCGGTCAGCCGCATCAGCAGCCGCAGGGAGTCGGGGTCGAGCAGCGCCAGGTCGTCGACCACGACGACCACCTCGCCCTCGTCGGGCAGGTCGGCGAGACGACGCGTCGCCCGGGCCACGAGGGCCGCGTCGGCGCCCGCCCCGGGATCCTCGGCGCCGCCGGCGAGGTCGCCGAGCAGCGGCTCGACCCCGCTGTACGGCAGGTCGACCAGCACGGCGCTGCCGGCCAGCCCCAGAACCCGGTACCGGGCGGCGTCGGTCGCGGTGCGCGGCGCCCCGCGGTCGCGCAGGAACCGCGCCCGACCGATCCCCACCGGGCCGTGGACGGTGACCACCCGGCTCCCGGACGCGAGGGCCGCGACGACGGCGGCCCGCTCGGGGGCGCGTCCGACGATCGGCCAGGGGCGGCTCGGGTCGATCGTGCTCGGCACCGGGGGACCTCCTCGGAGGGCAGTGCGGACCGGACGGACGACGTCCGGGTCGGTGCGCGGTGAGGGGATCGAACCCCCGACCAGCCGGGTGTAAGCCGACCGCTCTACCGCTGAGCTAACCGCGCGGACCTGCGCAGCCTAGCGACACCGGGATCGGTGCGGAAAAAGAGTCGAGCCGCTGGCGTCTCGGGTCACCAGCGGCTCAACAACCCTCACGTTAGCCACCCCCGGCCCCTGCGGACAAGGTGTCCGGACCGCATTAGTCCCAAATGACCAGGATCGAATCGCGATCCCTAGTCATTCCGGACCAGAGGGTGCCTCAGTCGAGTCCGTCGGGCCCGTCGGCGGCCTCGCGCAACCGCGCGAGGTGCTCGTCGAGATCACGACTCTCGGCCAGGGCGTTGTGCACGGCCCACCGCACCAGGCCCTGCTTGTCGATGACGTAGGAGGAGCGTCGGGGGGCGCCGCGGCGGTCGTCGAAGACGTCGTAGGCGCGCGACACCTCCCCGTGCGGCCAGAAGTCGCTGAGCAGCGGGAAGTTGAGGCCGTCGGCGTCGGCGAAGGCCCGCAGCGCGTAGACCGGGTCGCAGGAGATGCCGAGGACCTCGGTGTCGAAGGTCAGGAAGGCGTCCAGTCGCGCCCGGATGCCCGCCATCTCCCCCGTGCAGACGCCGGAGAAGGCGAAGGGGTAGAACAGCAGGGCGACCGCCTTGCGCCCCCGGTACTCCGCGAGGGACACCTCGGTCCCGAACTGGTCGCGCAGCGTGAAGTCGGGCGCAGGACCGCCGAGCGCGAGTCCGCTCATGCCTCGGGCCGGTCGCGCTGGACCAGCTCGCGCTTGAGCACCTTGCCCGTGGCGTTGCGGGGCAGCTCGGGCAGGAAGTGGATCTCCCGGGGCACCTTGTAGCGGGCCAGGTTGGCCTTCACCCAGTCCTTGAGCTCGTCCTCGGTGCACTCGGCACCGGCGGACAGCACGACGAAGGCGCGCAGGCGCGTGCCGAAGTCGTCGTCGTCGACCCCGATGGCGGCGACCTCCAGCACGGCGTCGTGGCGGGCCAGGCAGTCCTCGACCTCCTTGGGGAAGACGTTCTCGCCGCCGGAGACGATCATCTCGTCGTCACGTCCCTCGACGTACAGGCGGCCGTCGGGGCCGAAGCGCCCCACGTCGCCCGAGGACATCAGGCCGTCGATGACCTCCTTGTGACCGCCGCCGGTGTAGCCCTCGAAGAGCAGCCCGTTGCCGACGAAGATCCGGCCCGGCGTGCCCTGCGGCACCTCGCGGCCCCGGTCGTCGAGGATCCGCACGACGGTGGCGTACGGCGGGTGGCCGGCCGTCGCCGGATTGGCCCGCAGGTCCTCGGGCGTCGCGATGGCGGCGTAGGCGACCTCGGTGGAGCCGTAGGTGGAGTAGAGGTTGTCGCCGAACTGGTCCATCCAGCGGGTGGCGAGGTCGCCGGGGATCGCCGACCCGGACGAGGCCACCACCTGCAGCGAGGTGAGGTCGTAGCGGTCGCGCACCTGCGGGGGCAGCGCCATGATCCGCTGCAGCATCACGGGGATCACCACCGCGGACTCGCAGCGGTGGTGCTGCACGACCTCGAGGAACTGCTCGGGGTCGAAGCGACGCCGCAGCACCACCGTGGACCCCAGCAGCATCGCGAGGGCGAGGTGGGCGAAGCCCCAGGTGTGGAACAGCGGCGCGGCGATGTGGGTGTGCCAGCCGTAGCGCAGCGGCATCCGCGAGAGCAGGGAGACCGCGGCGTCGACGCCGGCCTCGCGGCGCGGGGCGCCCTTCGGGGTGCCGGTGGTGCCGGAGGTGAGGATGACGGTGCGGCCGTGCCGCGTCGGCGGCTCGAGGTCGGCGGTGTCGTGGGTCGCGATGAGCGACTCCAGGCGCGGCACGTCGCCACCCGCGGTCTCGTCGTCGGTCCAGCCGAGGATCTTCACCCCGACCTCGGCGTCCCCGACCAGGCCGGCGAACTCCTCGTCGTAGATCAGGGCGGTGGGCTTGTCACGCCCGACGACCTCGACCAGCTGCGGGCCGGAGAACGCGGTGTTGAGGTAGAGCGCGTCGGCGCCGAGCTTGCTGGTCGCGATCGTGGCGTCGACGAAGCCGCGGTGGTTGCGGCACATGATCGCCACCGCGTCGCCCTCGCCCACCCCGGCGGCGCGCAGCGCACGGGCGAGCGCATTGGAGCGACGGTGCAGGTCGGCGAAGGTCAGCGCCCCCCGCTCGTCGATGAGACCGACGGCGGTGGGGGCGCGCAGGGCGAGCGCGGCGAAGCCGCCCGCGGGCCCGGTGCCCCACTGCTTGAGCGTGCGGCCCATCCGGGCGAGGGTGAGCGGGGTGTAGGGGCGGATGAGGCCCGCGCCGCCGAGCACCTTCACCGTGGTGCTCGTCGAGGACAGGCCGGCCGTGAGTCGCTGCAGCACGGCAGGGACTCTAGCCCGCCGGGACGACCCGGGGCACGATCCGGGAGCCCGATCCGGACGTGGCCTTCGACTCAGCGCGAGGTCAGGGGCCCTTGGGGGTGACCAGGCGCGTGGCGGCCCAGTCCTTGCTGACGCTGGCGGTGATCGTCTGCGCGAGGCCGGCGATGGGCGCCGCCTCGGCGATGTCGGAGGCGTCGACGACGCCGGGCCGGCCGATCTTGGGGGTGAGCAGCCAGATCGGGCCACCGGCCACGAGGTCGGTCAGGGAGTCCACGAGGCCGTCCACGAGGTCGCCGTCGCCCTCGCGCCACCACAGCAGCACCGCGTCGACCACGTTGCCGTAGTCGCCGTCGACCATGTCGGCGTCGATGCAGTCCTCGATCGCGATCCGCAGCTCGTCGTCGGTGTCGTTGTCCCAGCCGAGCTCCTGGACCACCATGCCGGGCCGCAGACCGAGTCGCTCGGCCGGCCCCTGGGCTCCGGTGGTGGACGGGCCTGCCGGGCTGGTGGGGGTGGTCCCGCCACCCGCGGTCGCGCTCACGTGTCGTCTCCTCGTTACTGCTGGTCGGGCCGATCTCAGGGTCCGCCACCCCGTCGTGCGGGGCGCGGTGCGTGGCGACAGTCCACCGGAGAGCGAGGAGGTTCCGCAACTACCCGCGCCCGCCCGTGCCGGCAGGCCCGCGGATACTACCGTCCAGTAGCGCCTTTGGATCGTTCCAACCCGACCCCGGAGGTGACACGATGGAGAGGTGAGCGCAGAGAACACCACCCCGGTCACCGCCGACCCGGCCACCACCCCCGGCCGCGCCGGCACGTCGACGCCGTCCACGCCCTCGGTCATCCACGAGGGTCTCCCGACGCAGCTGCCCGACATCGATCCCGAGGAGACCCAGGACTGGATCGCCTCCTTCGACGCCCTGCTGGAGGAGCGGGGCCGCGAGCGCGCGCGCTACGTGATGCTGCGGCTGCTCGAGCGCGCCCGTGAGACGCAGGTCGGCGTGCCGGCGCTGCGCAGCACCGACTACATCAACACCATCCCGCCCGAGCGCGAGCCGTGGTTCCCCGGCGACGAGGACGTCGAGCGCCGCGTGCGCGCGTTCATCCGCTGGAACGCCGCGGTGATGGTGTCCAGCGCCAACCGCAAGGGCCTGGAGGTCGGCGGTCACATCGCCACCTACCAGTCCTCGGCCAGCCTCTACGAGGTCGGGTTCAACCACTTCTTCCGCGGCAAGGACCACCCCGGCGGCGGCGACCAGATCTTCATCCAGGGCCACGCCTCCCCCGGCATCTACGCCCGCGCCTACCTCGAGGGTCGCCTGAGCGAGGAGCAGCTCTTCCGCTTCCGCCAGGAGGTCCAGCACGGTCCGGGCGCCGGCCTCCCGTCGTACCCGCACCCGCGCCTCATGCCGGACTTCTGGGAGTTCCCCACGGTGTCGATGGGCCTGACGGGCATCAACTCGATCTACCAGGCCCGCTTCAACCGCTACCTCCACAACCGCGGGATCAAGGACACCTCCCAGCAGCACGTCTGGGCGTTCCTCGGCGACGGCGAGATGGCCGAGCCCGAGTCGCTGGGCGCCATCCGCGTGGCCGCGCGCGAGGAGCTCGACAACCTCACCTGGGTCATCAACTGCAACCTGCAGCAGCTCGACGGACCGGTCACCGGCAACGGCAAGATCATCCAGGAGCTGGAGTCGTACTTCCGCGGCGCCGGCTGGAACGTCATCAAGGTCGTCTGGGGCCGCGAGTGGGACGCCCTGCTCGCGCGCGACGTCGACGGCGTCCTGGTCAACAAGATGAACTCCACCCCCGACGGCGCCTTCCAGACCTTCTCGGTCGAGAGCGGCGCCTACAACCGGGAGTTCTTCTTCGGCCCCGACCCGCGCCTGCGCCGCATGGTCGAGCACATGAGCGACCGGCAGATCGAGAAGCTGCCGCGCGGCGGGCACGACTACCGCAAGGTCTACGCGGCCTTCCACTCCGCAACGCGCCACGTCGGCCAGCCCACGGTGATCCTCGCCCACACGGTGAAGGGGTGGACGATCGACGCCCTCGAGGGCAAGAACGCCACCCACCAGATGAAGAAGCTCACCAAGGACGACCTCAAGAAGTTCCGCGACCGGCTCTACCTGCCGATCAGCGACCGCGACCTCGAGACCGCCTACGAGTCCACCGGCACCGCGCCGTTCTTCCACCCCGGCGCCGACTCCCCCGAGATCGAGTACATGCTCGAGCGTCGTCGTCAGCTCGGCGGCTCCGTGCCGCGCCGCGTCGACCGCTCGGCGCCGCTGACGCTGCCGGGGGACAAGGCCTACGCCGAGCTGCGCAAGGGCGCCGGCACCCACCAGGTCGCCACCACGATGGCCACGGTGCGCCTCCTGCGCGACTGGATGAAGGACCCCTCGATCGGTCCGCGCATCGTTCCGATCGCACCCGACGAGTACCGCACCTTCGGCATGGACTCGATGTTCCCCTCGGCCAAGGTCTACGACCCCGCCGGCCAGAACTTCGAGTCCGTCGACCGCAACATGCTGCTGTCGTACAAGATGTCGCCGCAGGGTCAGATGCTCCACGAGGGCATCTCCGAGGCCGGCGCCATGGCGTCGGCGATCGCCGCGGGATCGGCGCACACCACGCACGGTGAGGCGATGATCCCGTTCTACATCTTCTACTCGATGTTCGGCTTCCAGCGCACGGGCGACTCCATCTGGGCGATGGCCGACCAGATGGCGCGCGGCTTCCTCATCGGCGCCACCGCGGGTCGCACCACGCTCACCGGCGAGGGCCTCCAGCACGCCGACGGCCCCTCGCCGCTGCTCGCAGCCACCAACCCGGCCGTCGTCCACTACGACCCGGCGTTCAGCTACGAGGTCGCGCACATCATGCGCTCCGGCCTCGAGCGCATGTACGGCCGCAGCGAGAAGCACCCCACCGGCGAGGACGTCATCTTCTACCTCACCGTCTACAACGAGCCCGTCGCGCAGCCGGCCGAGCCCGAGGGTCTCGACGTCGCCGGGCTGCTCAAGGGCATCTACCGCGTCACCGACGCCTCCGGCGAGGGGCCGCAGGTCCGACTGCTCGCCAGCGGCGTCGGCTTCCCGTGGATCACCGAGGCCAAGCGCCTGCTGGCCGAGGAGTGGGGCGTGCAGGCCGAGACCTGGTCGGTCACCTCGTGGAACGAGCTCGCCCGCGACGGTGTGGCCACCGACAAGTGGAACCTGCTGCACCCCGGCGAGGCGCACCGCAGCGCCTACGTCACCGAGGCGCTCGGCGAGGGCAGCGCCCCGGTTGTCGCGGTCTCGGACTACATGACGGCCGTGCCGCTGCAGATCTCCCCCTGGGTGCCGGCCGACTACCGCGTGCTCGGCGCCGACGGCTTCGGTTTCGCCGACACCCGCCCGGCGGCCCGACGCTTCTTCCAGATCGACGCCCAGTCGGTCGTCGTCCAGGCGCTGGCCGCGCTGGCCGACGCGGGCGAGATCGACCCCGCCCGCGTCAAGGAGGCGCTCGATCGCTACCGCATCGAGGACCCCACCGCGGTGGCGGGCGTGAAGCAGGAGGGCGGCGACGCCTGAGGGTGTCGCGCCGAACGCACGAGGGCGGTCCCGCAGGTTCGCGGGACCGCCCTCGTGCGTCGCGGGAGGGTGGCGGAGGGCTCAGGCCGGCGCGGCCTGCGGCGCAGGGCCGTCGGGCACCGTCGAGAGCGGCACGGCCGGCGGCACGCCCCCGGCCTTGAGCAGGCGACGGAAGCGCGCCCGGTTGTAGACGGCCGGCTCGGTGCTGCTGACGAACTCGTCGAGCAGGCGCACGAACTCCTCGGGGTGGTTCTTGTGCGGGAAGTGGCCGGCGTCCTCGAGCACCGCGACGCGGACGTCGTGGGCGAGCACCCGCGCGTTCTCGGCGTGCGAGGCGGGGATCACCTGGTCGTCGGCGCCCCACACCACCGCCATCGGCATCGCCGCGGAGAGGTAGGCGCGGTCGGCCATCGTGACGATCTGCCCGCGCCAGTCGATGACAGCGCGCACCAGGTGGCGGATGGCGAAGCGGGTGCGCCGGTCGGCCCAGGAGTCGACGATGGCTGCGATCTCCGCGAGGTCGCGGGTGTGGGCGCGCACCGCTGCGCTGGGCGCACCCGCGCCGAGCTCGGCGGCCGTGCGCAGCGCCCAGGTCTCGACCTGGCGCACACCGGGCAGCGTGAGCAGGCCCATCAACTGGAACCACCCGGGGGCCTGGATGAGCCGGATGAACGGCGTGACCTCCGGGCCGAGACCGCCGGTGGAGACGAGCATCACCCGCTGGGTGCGCTCGGGGAACTGGTAGGCGAACTGCATCGCCACGCCGCCGCCGAAGCTGTGACCGACCACGGTGGCCTTGTCGATGCCGAGCACCGTGAGCAGGTCGCGCACGCCGTTGGCGTAGCCGCCCACGGTGTAGTCGGCGCGCGGCTTGTCCGAGAGGCCGTGGCCGAGCAGGTCGGGCGCGATCACGGTGTAGCGCTCGGCGAGCAGGTCGATCACGGGGTCCCACGTGGTGTGGTCGCAGGCGAGACCGTGCAGGAGCACCAGCGCCGGCCCGCTGCCCTTCATCACGAAGGCGCGGCGCTTGCCGTGCAGGGTGATGTACTGCACGTCGTCGGACGTCTCGTCGCGAGTGGTCGTGTCCCGACCGCTGACCTCGTCCATCGCACACCTCCGGCTTCTCGCACGCCCGTGGACGGGCCTCGTCACGAGCGGTGAACGATTCAAACACGCCCGTGTTACAGGCGATCGCCGCTTCGGGCCCGGATATACGGGCCTAGGCTGGATCCATGTCCTCCCCGTCGCGCCGTGCCGCCGCCACCGAGCGACTGCGGGCCGCCACGGGGGCGCTGAGCACGTCCGCGACCGCGAGGATGGAGGCCGAGCGGCCCTGGTTCCGCGAGCTCAGCGCCGAGGAGCGTTCCTGGGTGGGTGTCATCGTCCAGGCGGGCGTGCGCGGTTTCGTGGACTGGTTCGCCGGTGGCGGTGGTCTCGATCCCGAGGACGACGACCTGGTCGTCGGCGTGTTCGGCACCGCACCGCGGGCGATGGCCGGCGTCATCGACCTGCACCAGACGGTCGACCTCATCAAGCTCACCATCGACGAGGTCGAGCGCAACATCGACACGATCCTCGGCCCCGACGCGGCCGGGGAGGTCCACGGCGCCGTGCTCCGCTACGGCCGCGAGCTCGCCTTCGCCACCGCCGAGGTGTACGCCCGCGCGGCCGAGCTGCGCGGACGGTGGGACGCCCGACTCGAGGCGCTCGTGGTCGACGCCGTGCTGCGCGAGGAGACCGACGAGTCGGTCCTCTCGCGCGCCAGCGCGGTGGGCTGGGCCTCGCGCGGCGAGGTCGCGGTCGTGGTGGGCACGGCCCCCGACGAGCGGGCGGGTGGACACACCGGCGTGTTCGACGCCGTGCGCAAGGCCGCCCAGGGGCGTGATCTCGATGCGCTCTGCGCGGTGCAGGGCGCCCTGCTCGTCGTGATCCTGGGCGGCGTGCTCGACCCCGAGAAGGACGCCGCGGCGGTGGCCCACCTGTTCGGCGAGGGGCCCGTCGTCGTCGGACCGGTCGCCGCCGACCTGAGTGCCGCCCATCGCTGCGCCCGGATCGCCCTGACCTCGCTGCGCGCAGCCGCCGGCTGGCCCGCGGCGCCCCGGCCCGTGCTGGCGGGCGACCTCCTGCCCGAGCGCATCGTCGGTGGCGACGACGCCGCCCGCGCGGAGGCCGTCGAGCAGATCCACGCCCCGCTGGCCTCCGCCCGCGGCGAGCTCGTCGAGACCCTCGTCGCCTACTACGCCCACGGCGCCGCGATTGAGGCCACGGCCCGGAGCCTGTTCGTCCACGCCAACACCGTGCGCTACCGCCTCGGCCAGATCGCCGAGATCACGGGTCTCACCCCGTCGCAGCCGCGCGACGCGCTGACGCTGCAGCTCGCGCTCATCCTGGGGCGCCAGCAGCACCCGTGAGGTCCTGGCACCCGCGTCGTCCACGCGGCGGTGCCGTCGCACGCCGTCCTCGGCGTCTTGTAGGACTCCCACAAGAGGCCCGCACCAGTTTCGTGGACGCCGCAGGCGCACCGCGGCGCCGGGGCACGGCAGGCTGAAGCCGTGCTCGTGATCGCCGCCCCCGGCCAGGGGGCCCAGACCCCCGGCTTCCTCCGTCCCTGGCTCGACGACGCCACCTTCGCCGCCCGCCTCGACTGGCTTTCCGCCGTGGCCGGGATCGACCTCGCGCACGCCGGCACCGAGGCCGACGAGTCGACCATCCGCGACACCAGGGTGGCCCAGCCGCTGCTGGTGGGCGCGGGGCTCGTGACCGCACTGGAGCTGTTCCCCCACCCCGGTGACGCCTTCGCCCGCATCGGCGCGGTCACCGGCCACAGCGTCGGCGAGATCGGTGCCGCCGCCGGCGCGCGCGTCATCACCGCCGAGCAGGCGATGGTGCTGGTGCGCGAGCGCGGCAACGCCATGGCCATCGCCTCCGCCGCCACTCCCACCGGCATGACCGCGGTGCTCGGCGGCGACCGTGCCGAGGTGCTCGAGGCGATCGCGCGGCACGGTCTCACCGCGGCCAACGACAACGGTCCCGGCCAGGTCGTCGCGGCCGGCACCCTCGAGCAGCTCGCCGCCTTCGCCGACGACGCACCCGCCCGCGCCAAGCTGCGCCCCCTGTCGGTGGCCGGCGCCTTCCACACCGCGCATATGGCGCCCGCGGTCGATCACGTCGCCGCCCTCGCCCGATCGGTGTCGGTGCACGACCCGCGCACCCCGATCATCTCCAACGCCGACGGCCGCATCCTGCACGACGGCCGCGAGGTGCTCGCCCGCATCGTCGGCCAGATCGCCCGCCCCGTGCGCTGGGACCTCTGCCTGGAGACGATGCTCGACCTCGGCGTCACCGGCCTGCTCGAGATGCCTCCGTCAGGCACGCTCACCGGCATCGCCAAGCGCTTCTTCCGCGACCGCGGCGTGAGCGTCGAGACCTTCAGCCTCGCCACCCCCGACCAGCTGGACGACGCCCGCGCCTTCTGCGAGCGGCACGGAGAGGCCTCGCAGATCGAGACCTCACCCACCTGGCGCATGGTGGTCTCGCCCGCGAAGGGTGTCTTCCACCGCGCCGAGGAGGCCCTCGAGCGAGACCTCCTCGCACCCGGCGTGACGATCGGCGACGTCACCAGCCTGCGCGATCGCATCCCCGTCGAGGCGGCCCACGGCGGCCATGTCGTCGAGTGGCTCGTCGAGGACGGCGACCCGGTCTCCCCCGGCCAGCCGCTTCTGCGCCTGCACCCCGAGGCCGTCCCCGCATGAGCGGCGCCCTCACCGCCGTCCCCGAGGCGGGCAGCCCGTTCGCCGCGATCCTCGGCGTCGGCGCCTACCGGCCCCGCCGCGTGGTGCCGAACGCCGAGGTGGTCGATGCGATCGAGTCGAGCGACGAGTGGATCCAGCAGCGCTCGGGCATCCGCACGCGACGCTTCGCCTCCGACGACGAGACCGTCGTCTCGATGAGCGTCGCCGCCGGCGCAGAGGCCTTGCGCCGTGCCGGCATCGAGGCGCAGCAGGTCGACTGCGTCGTCGTGGCGACCGTCAGCCACCTCCTGCAGACGCCGTCGGCCGCCACGGCGATCGCCCACGAGCTCGGCACCGACCAGGCCGCCGCCTTCGACGTCTCGGCCGCCTGCGCGGGGTTCTGCCACGGCGTGGCCCTGGCGAGCGACATGGTGCGGGGCGGCAGCGCCCGGCACGTGCTGGTGATCGGCGTCGAACGGCTCTCCGACATCACCGATCCCACCGACCGCGGCACCGCCTTCATCTTCGCCGACGGCGCCGGCGCCGTCGTCGTCGGGCCGTCGACCACGCCCGGCGTCGGACCGGTCGTGTGGGGTTCCGACGGCGAGCACTACGACCACATCCGCAGCCGCCTCGACTGGCGCGACGTGCTCGCCTCGGCCGAGCCGTCCATGCCCTACCTGGCGATGAAGGGCAACGAGGTGTTCCGCTGGGCGTCGTTCTCGATGGCCAAGGTCGCCCAGCAGGCCCTCGACCGCGCCGGCATCGGCGTCGACGATCTCGACTGCTTCGTGCCGCACCAGGCCAACAACCGCATCACCGACGCGATGGCACGAGCCCTGCGCCTCCCCGCGTCGGTGCGCATCGCCCGCGACGTCGTGGACGCCGGCAACACCTCCGCGGCGTCCGTGCCGCTCGCCCTGCACCGCATGATCGCCGACGGCGAGGCCCGCTCGGGCGACCTCGCCCTCCTCATCGCCTTCGGCGCCGGCCTGTCCTACGCGGCCCAGGTCGTCGTCGTCCCCTGACCGCGGCGCATCCCGCGCCGCTCATCCACCCATCCCCCACCCATCCCCACCCGCATCACACAAGGAGTCCGCCATGAGCACCGAAGAGATCCGCACCGCCCTCGCCGAGATCGTCAACGAGGTCGCCGGCATCCCGGCCGACACCGTGCAGCTCGAGAAGTCCTTCAGCGACGACCTGGACGTCGACTCGCTGTCGATGGTCGAGGTCGTGGTCGAGGCCGAGGAGCGCTTCGGCGTCACCATCCCCGACGGCGAGGTCAAGAACCTGCGCACCGTCGGCGACGCCGTCGCCTACATCGAGCGCAACCGCGCCGCCTGAGGCCTCCCCCGCGCCGGGCGCCTCGCGCCCGGCGCCGTCGGGGCCGAGCGGTCCCGTCCTCCCCAGCAGCATCCGCCTAGCACCGACGAAGGAGATCCCCACCATGTCGCGCATCCGCGTCGTCGTCACCGGAGTGGGCACCACCAACCCGCTCGGGGGTGACGTGCCCAGCACCTGGGAGGCCCTCCTCGCGGGCCGATCGGGGGTGCGCCCCCTCGGCGACCTCGCCGAGGGCCTGCCCGTCACGATCGGCGCGCCCGCGGCCGTCGACCCCACCGACGTCCTCGACCGCGTGGTCGCCCGCCGGCTCGACCGCTCCTCGCAGCTCGCGCTCGTCGCGGCGCTCGAGGCCTGGGCCGACGCCGGGGCCGACGGCGTCGAGCCGGAGCGTCTCGGGGTGGCCTTCGCCTCCGGCATCGGCGGCGTGCAGACCCTGCTCAGCAACCACGAGACGCTGCTCAGCAAGGGGCCGCGGCGCGTGTCGCCGATCTCGGTCCCGATGCTGATGGCCAACGCTCCGGCGGCCACCATCAGCCTGCGGCTGGGTGCTCGCGGTCCCGTCAACACGCCGGTCTCGGCCTGCGCGTCGGGCAACGAGGCCATCGCGCTCGCGACCGACCAGATCCGGCTCGGTCGCGTCGACGTCGCGGTGGCCGGCGGCACCGAGGCGGCCATCCACCCTCTTCCGATCGCGGCGTTCGCCAACATGATGGCGCTGTCGAAGAACGAGCGCGATCCCGCCGAGGTCTCCCGCCCCTTCGACACCCAGCGCGACGGCTTCGTGCTCGGCGAGGGAGCGGGGGCGCTCGTGCTGGAGTCCCTCGACCACGCCCTCGCCCGCGGTGCGCGGATCTACGCCGAGGTGCTCGGCACCGGCATCACCGCCGACGCCCACGACATCGCCCAACCCGATCCGGCCGGCCGCGGCGGCGCGCGCGCCATCCGGCTCGCGGTGCAGGACGCCGGCGTGGCCCCCGCCGACGTGGCCCACGTCAACGCGCACGCCACCTCCACGCCGCAGGGCGACGTGGCCGAGTCCCTGATGCTCCACGCGGTGCTCGGCGCCCACGCCGGCGACCTCGTCGTGTCGGCCACCAAGTCGATGACCGGACACCTGCTCGGCGGAGCCGGGGCCCTCGAGGGCGTGGCCACGGTGCTGGCCGTCCACCACCGCACCGCTCCCCCCACGATCAACCTCGACGAGCAGGACCCGGCCGTCGAGCTCGACGTCGCCGCCAAGGCCCGCGACCTGCCGCTCGGTCAGATCGCGGCCATCAACAACTCCTTCGGCTTCGGCGGTGCGAACGTCGCCACCGTGTTCGGGTCGGTGGACTGAGATGACCGCCACCGAGAACCGGCCGATCGTCGCCGACCGCGCCGACGACCCGCGCCACCCCGTGAACCGCCTCACCGCCCTGCTCGACCCCGGTTCGCTGCGACTGCTGCCGTCGGGCACGGAGGCCGGCGGCATGATGGCCGCCACCGGCACCGTGCAGGGCGCTCGCGTCGTGGCGTTCTGCTCCGATGCCGGCGTCATGGGCGGCGCCATGGGCATCGAGGGCTGCGACGTCGTCGTCGAGGCCTACCACCGTGCCCTCACCGACCGCATCCCGATCATCGGGCTGTGGCACTCCGGTGGAGCGCGCCTGGCCGAGGGCGTGGCCTCCCTGCACGCCGTCGGCCGCATCTTCGAGGTGATGACCCGCGCCTCCGGCGTGATCCCCCAGATCTCGGTCGTGCTGGGCCCGGCCGCCGGCGGCGCCGCCTACGGGCCGGCCCTCACCGACGTCGTGATCCTCGGCCCCGAGGGCCGCATCTTCGTCACCGGACCCGAGGTCGTGCGCTCGGTCACCGGCGAGGCCGTCGACATGCTCCGCCTCGGCGGCCCGGAGCCGCACGGGCGCCGCTCGGGCGTCGTCCACGTGGTGACCGACAGCGAGCGGGAGGCCCTCGACCGGGCCCGCGCGCTCGCCGCGCTCCTGGGCGACCAGGGCCGTCTGGACCTCGACGAGGTGGCCGACCGCGACCTCGCCGCCGAGCTCCCCGCCTCGCGCAAACGCGCCTACGACGTCCACCCGCTCGTCCACGCCCTCCTGGACGACGACAGCGCCGTCGAGCTGCACGCCGGCTGGGCCCCCAACATCGTCACCGGGCTCGGCCGCCTCGGCGGCCGCACCGTGGGCGTGGTGGCGAACAACCCGCTGCGCCTGGGCGGGTGCCTGGACTCACCGTCGGCGGAGAAGGCCGCCCGCTTCGTGCGCATGTGCGACGCCTTCGGCGTGCCGCTCGTCGTCGTCGTCGACGTGCCCGGCTACCTGCCCGGCGTCGGTCAGGAGTGGGACGGCGTCGTGCGCCGCGGCGCGAAGCTGCTCCACGCCTTCGCCGAGGCCGAGGTGCCGCGGGTCACCCTCGTCACGCGCAAGGCCTACGGCGGCGCCTACATCGCCATGAACTCCCGCTCGCTCGGCGCCACGCGCGTCCTGGCGTGGCCGGGTGCGGAGATCGCGGTGATGGGGCCGCTCGCCGCCGTGCGGATCCTGCACCGGCGTCGCCTCGCCGAGGTCGCCCCCGACCTGCGCGAGCAGGTCGAGGCCGAGCTCGCCGTCGAGCACGAGCGCATCGCGGGCGGCGTCGAGCGCGCGGTCGAGATCGGCGTGGTCGACGAGATCGTCGCTCCGCAGCTCACCCGCACCGCACTCGCCCGCGCCCTCGTGGACGACGCGCACCACCGCGGCGTGCGCCGCGGCGCGCACGGCAACATTCCGCTCTGAGCAACGGGCGCGTCCCAGCCGAGGCACCCGGAACGCAGAACGCCCCCCGGTCCGCGAGGACAGGGGGGCGTTCTGCGTCAGCGTGTACCGCTCAGACGACCTGGTGCAGCCAGCGCACCGGTGCTCCCTCGCCGGCGTGGCGGAAGGTCTCGAGCTCGTCGTCCCAGGGCTTGCCGAGCAGCTTGTCGATCTCGTTCTGCAGCGTCACCTCGCCGAGCGCCGAGCGCACGACCGCGGCCTTGAGCCGGTCCTCGGGGATCATGATGTCGCCGTGCACGCCGGTGACGGCGTGGAAGATCCCGAGCTCGGGGGTGCACGAGAAGCGCGCGCCCTCACTGCCGGCTGTCGGCTCCTCGGTCACCTCGAAGCGAAGGTGGTTCCAGCCCTTGAGCGCGGACGCGATCTCGGCGGCGGCACCGACGCGCCCGGTCCAGGAGAACTCGCAGCGGTAGGTGCCCTGCTGGGCGGGCTGCGGGGTCCAGTGCGGGTTCACGGCAACGCCGAGAACGCCCCCCACCGCCCACTCGATGTGCGGGCACAGCGCGGACGGCGCAGAGTGGACGTAGAACACGCCCCGGGTGGCACTCGTGCTTGCAGACACCACGATCTCCTCGACTGGCTTGCTACCTCCGACGCGAGCTGCGCCTTCCCCAGCGGGCTACGGTGCGGAGGTCGTCGTGGACCCGTGGTCAGCGGGCCAGAGTGACGACTGTGCGGTTGTGCTGCCATTGTGGCGCATGTGGCCCCCGGTTTCCAGCGGGCGACGCGCGTGTCGTCACCGCTCTGCCGGTGGCGCGTCACCCCCGGCCGAGGACGACGGCGTCGATCACCTCGCGCGCGATGCCGAGGCCGCCGAGGTGGCTCTCGCCGGCGATCACCCGCAGGCTCGCGTGGGGCAGGCGAGCGACGCAGTGCTCGCCGTGGCGCAGCGGCACGATGTGGTCGTCGTCGCCGTGCCACCAGTGCACCGGCACGGCCACGTCGGCCAGCGAGAACCCCCAGTCCCTCGTGAAGAGGATGAGGTCCGCCAGGGGCGCAGAGGTCTGGAAACGGCTGGCGTTCAGCAGGTCGTCGAGGAACATCGCCTTGAACTCCGGGCGCCCGAGGAGCCGCTGGTCGCCCGGCGGCTGGACGGCCGCGTAGAGATCGAGCGCCGGACCGGCCAGAGGCTTGACCAGTCGGATGCCGGTGGTCAGCGCCGCCCCGAGCGGGACTCGCGAGGCGGCGAGCACGGGCGCGGCGAGCACCGCGAGCTGGATCGGTCCGCCGGCCACCGCGTCCTGCCCGCGGGTGGGGGCGACTCCCCCGAGCACACCCACCGAGCGCACCCGCTCCGGTAGTGCCGCACCGGCCGCGAGCACGTACGGCCCACCGCCGGAGAGCCCGATCAGACTCGTCGTCTCGATCGCCAGCGCGTCGAGCAGGAGGGAGAGGTCCGCGACCCACTCGACGATGTCGCGATACAGGTGCGGGGTGGAGGATCCGATGCCCGGACGATCGACCCCGATGATGCGCACCCCGGCGGCAGCGGCGTACCGGCGAGCATCCAGCGGGATCTGGCGCCGCCCCCCCGGAGTACCGTGCATCCACACGACCGGCCTGCCCGAGGCGGGGCCGTACTCGGCGAAGCTGAGTCGACGACCATCACGCACAGCGACACTGCCCTCGAGCGTGGGCCGCTCGATCTCGGAGCGCCCCCAAGAACGTGTTCTCGAAATCATGTCGAGGAGTGTCGCAGGTGCGGACCCCGGACGCCGGGTGTCCTAGGGTTTGTCCATGGTCACGCGCAGCGGTCGACGCCCCCGGAGCGCGTCGTCGAACAACGCGCGCGGTCTCGAGGTGCGCTTCGACCAGCCGCGACTGCCGGCCGTCCGCTGGCGCCCCACCACGTGGCAGCAGCGCGGCATCGTCGCGGTCGTGCTGGCGGGCCTCCTCGCCCTGCTGACGCTCTACATCAAGACACCCACGCCGCTGCCGACCAGCGCCCGCACCGTCACCGCGCAGGGAGCCGCGGGGCAGGACCTCTACATCGGCATGTTCGCAGCAGGCCGCGACTTCGACCGCACGATCCGCATCCGCGGGGTCAAGGTCGACGCCAAGGCGAGCGGCCGTCTCGACATCGTGCCGCTGCTGTGCCGCCGCGGCACGGTCGGCGTCACGACCAAGCCCGACGAGTTCTGCGCCGACCTCGTCGACCCCGAGGGTGAGCGGATGGTGTCCGGCGACTCGGTCGTACTGCGCGTGCGCGCCACCGAGGGCGTGATCGCCATCGTGTCGCGCCTGCAGATCAGCTTCCGTGAGGACCTGCGCGGCGGTACGTCCTCAGCGGGCTACCAGCGCGCCATCGTCACGATCAGCGGCGACGGCGGCGCCACCGCCCCTCAGGGCTGATCGCCGCGGTCGATCCGCTTCTCGAGCGCCTCGGCACGATCGGCGGCGTCGGTGAACTCCTCGCCGTCGATCGCGTTGGTCTTGTGGAACCACGCCAGGGCGTCGGTCAGCCGGCCCGCCTGCTCGAGCGTGTCGGCGTAGGCGTAGCGCAAACGGACCACCCAGGGGTCCCGACCCTTGTGGTTGAGCGGAGCGACCTCGAGGGTGCGCAGTGCCGCGTCCAGCTGCCCCATGTCGCGCCGCGCACCGGCTTCGACGATGGTCATCTCGGCCTTCGCCTCCACTGGGAAGCGGGCGACCGACGGGCTCTTGGCCAGCTCGAGCGCACGCGTGGGGTTGCCCAGCGCGCGATGGCAGTCGGCCATGATCGGCAGGTAGGCGGTGGCACCGTTGATCCGCTTCGCCGCCCGCAGCTCCGAGAGCGCCTCGGCGTAGTGCCCGGCCGCATAGGCCGTCTCGCCCACGGCCTCGCGGACGACGGCCAGGCGCGGCGCACGCGCCTTGGCCGCCAGCGTGTGCTGGTAGGCCACCTCGGGCTCGTCGTCGACGAGCGCGCCGGCTGCCGCCAGGTGCCGCGCCACGCGCGTGGCCAGCTTCTCCGGGAGACCCTTCAGCTGCGCCCAGACGTCGTTGCTGAGCTCACGCCCCGTGATCTCCTCCGGCAGCGGCGGACCGTCGTAGACCGCCTGCGCCACCGTGCGCTCGCCCTCGGTGCGAGGACGACGCTCGCCCCCCGCGGGCTTGGAGCGGTTCGAGCGACTGTCGCCCGCCTTGGCCGGCCCGCGACGCTCGCCACTTCCGCGACGCTCATCGCGCTGGTCGCCTCCACGACGCTCGTCGCGCTTGCCGGCGGCGCCACCTGCGCTTCCACCGCGACCCGAGCGAGCGCCACCCGCGGAACGGGTGCCGCCGGAGGACTTGCTGGAGCGCTCGCCGCTCCGGGAACGGCCGTCGTCGCTGCGTCGGCCTCGCTGATCTGCCACGTCGATCTCCAGATCGTGTCGTCGGGTCGCTATTGAAGAAGGTGGAAAACACAGTAGAGGCCACCCTGAGGTGACCTCTACTGGAATGTTTGTCCGGCGGCGTCCTACTCTCCCACAGCCTCTCGGTTGCAGTACCATCGGCGCTGGCAGGCTTAACTTCCGGGTTCGGGATGGGACCGGGTGTTTCCCTGCCGCTATGGCCGCCGTAACTCTAGACCCCGTAC
>NZ_CAXQZB010000041.1:0-41441 GCF_964228225.1 Nocardioides sp. | reverse complement strand
GGAGTTCAGACGTGTGCTCTTCCGATCTATGCACCGGTCAACAGCGTTGACCGGTGCATTCCGCTGGTGACAACGGGAGACGGCGAGCCTCAGCGGGCGTGGAAGTCGCGGGCGCGGGCGGCCACGGTGGTGGTGGCCTCCATCAGGGCCGGCACGAAGCGCTCGGAGGCGAGCACGCAGGCGGCGTGCCCGGCGTCGACGTCGTGCAGCGTGGCGCCGGGGATCGCCCGCGCCAGCCCGACCTGGCGGGCCGGCGGGATCACCTTGTCGCGGGTGGTGACCACCACCGCCGTGGGGGCGTCGATGCGGCCCAGCCACGGCCGGGAGTGGTGACGGCCCAGGGCGGCCCGGGCCTGGCCGACCGCCCACGGGCTGGTGGAGCGCAGCTCGGCCAGCGCCCAGGCCTCGATCCCGCTCGGCTCCAGCGGGGCGGCGGCCACCGCGGCCATCCGGCGTCCGGCGGCGGTGGCGGAGACGCCCCGCAGCGCGGCCATGCCCGTGCCCATGCCGGTGAAGAAGGTGCGCTCCAGCGGCGTGAGCTGGAAGCGGTCGGTGGTGGCGGCGAGCACCAGTCCGGCCACGCGCCGCGGGTGCTGGCGCCACACGCGCTGCGCGATCACCCCGCCCATGGAGTAGCCCACCACCAGGGCCCGCTCGACCTCGAGCACGTCGAGCAGCGCGGCGACGTCGTCGGCGGCCTCGTGCAGCGAGAAGTCCCCGCTGCGGATGCCCTGGCCGTGCCAGCGCTGGTCCAGGGTGATCACACGGAAGCGGGTGCTCAGGGCGGGCAGGGCGGGGAACCAGGTGAGCAGGCCGGTGCAGCCCAGGGCGTGCAGCAGGACGACCGTCGGGCTGTGCGGATCGGGCCCCGGGGTGTCGGTGACGTAGGTGGAGCCCCGACCGGGCAGCTCCACGCGCCGCCCCTCGGGCAGGCGCACGAAGGGCACGTAGACGCGGTTGCGCAGCGGCGCCAGGGCCAGGGACAGCGGGGTCACGGGGCCACCCTGACGGGTGACGGGCCCGGGCGCCTCACCGTCTCGCATGAAGAGGCGACCACGATCCGGGGCGGTCCATCGCCTTACGGGCAGGACTAGAACACGTTACAGTTTCGCCCATGGACGGCTTCCTCCCTCCCGACCCCGAGTCCCTCGACGCGGTCCGCGCGGTGGTGCGCGAGGCGCTCGACCGTGACGCCGACTGGGCGGCCCTGGCGGCCGCCGGCCTGCTCGCCCTCCCCGTGCCGACCGCCCAGGGCGGCGAGGGCCTGGGCCTCCCCGAGACCGCGGCCCTGCTGCGCGAGATCGGCGTCCGCGCCCGGCACCTGCCGGTGTGGGAGACCCTGATGACGGCCGTGCCCGTGCTCGCCGCCCACGGCGACGCCACGCAGCAGGAGCTGCTCGCCGGCGTCGCCACCGGCGACGTCGTGCTCACGCCGGCGCTGCGCGAGCCGGGTCGTGGTCCGGCCCAGCCGCCGACGACCCGCGTCGTCGAGGGCCGGGTGAGCGGCCGCAAGATCGGTGTCACCCATGCCGCCGAGGCCGCGCGGCTGCTCGTGACCGCCGTCGACGCCGAGGGTGCGGAGGTCGTGGCGCTCGTCGACCCGCACGGTCCCGGCGTCACCCTCGTGGAGTCGGGCTCCTCGGCGCGGCTCGTGCAGCACACGGTCGTGCTCGACGGTGCGCCCGCCGAGCTGCTCGGCGCCGGTGCGGCCCGCGCCCTCGTGCAGCACCACCTCGCCGGTGCCGCGGTGCTGGCCGCCGGGCTCGTGCGCGGCGCGGTGGACCTCACCGCCTCCTACATCAAGACCCGCGAGCAGTTCGGCCGCGCCCTGGCGCAGTTCCAGGCCGTCGCGATGCAGGCCGCCGACCTCTACATCGCCTCCCGCACGCTGGACCTGGTGGCCGACAACGCCGTGTGGCGGGTCGGTGCCGGGCTGCCGGCCGAGGACGACCTCGCCGTCGCCGCCTACTGGGTGTGCCAGGAGGCGCCGCAGGCGCTGCGCACCTGCCACCACCTCCACGGCGGCATGGGGGTCGACGAGACCTACCCGCTGCACCACTACTTCTCCTGGATCACCGACCTCGACCACGCCCTGGGCATGCGTGCCGAGGACGTGCCGGTGGAGGACCCCACCGCCAAGAACCTCGAGCTCTCGGCCTCCCAGCGCGCCCTCAAGGCCGAGGTGCGCAGCTACTTCCACGGCCTGGCCTCTCACGACGAGCACCTCGACATGGGCAAGGACCGCCACGGCCCCACCTACCAGCGCATCATCCGGCAGATGGGCGCCGACGGCTGGATGGGCGTGGGCTGGCCGCAGGAGTACGGCGGCCACGGCCTGGGCGAGATCGAGCAGACGATCTTCGCCAACGAGGCCCAGCACGCCGACGTGCACCTGCCCGCGGTCACGCTGCAGACCGTCGGTCCGACGCTGATCCGCTACGGCACCCAGAAGCAGAAGGACATGTTCCTCTCCCGGATCCTGGCCGGGGACGTGCACTTCGCGATCGGTTACTCCGAGCCCGACGCCGGCACCGACCTCGCCGCGCTGCGCACCACCGCACGCCGCGAGGGCGACCACTACATCGTCAACGGCCAGAAGATGTGGACCACCGGGGGCCACCAGGCCGACTACGTGTGGCTGGCCGTGCGCACCGACCCCGACGCCCCCAAGCACAAGGGCATCTCGATCCTCATCGTCGACACCCGCGACCCCGGCTACTCCTCGACGCCGATCATCACCGCCGACGGCTCCCACCACACCAACGCGACGTTCTTCTCCGACGTCAAGGTGCCGGTGGACATGCTGGTGGGGGAGGAGAACGAGGGCTGGCGGCTGATCACCACCCAGCTCAACCACGAGCGGGTCATGCTCGGCCCGGCCGGGCGCATCGAGGGCCTGCGCGACCGGGTCCTGGACTGGACGCTCAAGGCCGGGGTGGCCGAGCGCCCCGAGGTGCGCGAGGTGATGGGCCGGGTGACCGCGGCGTTCCGGGTCAACGAGCTGCTCAACTGGGAGGTCGCGCGCGCCGCGGCCGACGGCGACCCCTCGGTGGGCGACGCGTCGTCCTCGAAGGTCTTCGCCGCCGACCAGGTGCAGCACCTGCTGGCCGACCTCACCCGGCTCGTGCAGCGCTTCGGCGACCCCGCCGACGCCGAGACCCGCACGCTGCTGCAGTACCTCGACGACCAGGCCAAGCGGAACCTCGTGCTGACCTTCGGCGGAGGCGTGCAGGAGGTGCAGCGCGAGCTGATCGCGATGTTCGGCCTCGGCCTGCCGCGGGTGCCCCGCTGATGTCGACCCCGGCACCCGGGGCCGCCCCCGAGGCACCGCTCGTCGACCCCGCGGTGCACGAGGCCGTGATGGCGGCCGCCGACCGGATCCGCGCGCAGGGCGAGGGCGCGGAGCGCTACGCCCGCGACGAGGTGAACCAGCCGACCATCAACAACTGGCTCGAGGCGATGGGCATCGACAACCCGCGCTGGCGTGCGGGCGAGGCGCCGCCGGCGATGGCGCAGGTCTGGACGATGTACGGCCTGGGCGGCAGGCCCCCGGCCGACGACCCGTTGCACGGCATGATGCGCGAGCTCACCGACGCCGGCTTCACCGCGGTGCTCGGCACCAACTGCGAGCAGGAGTACCGGCGCCCGTTGCGGGTCGGGGAGCGGGTGCGCGTCACCACCGCGCTGGAGTCGGTCGTGGGCCCCAAGGCCACGGGCATGGGCGTGGGGTACTTCGTGACCTCCCGCAACACCTGGTACGTCGACCACGACGACACCGGCCCCGGGGCCGGTCGAGAGGGGGGCCCCGAGGTGGTGGCCACCATGCTGTTCCGGGTCCTCAAGTTCGTGCCCCGATCGCGGGAGGCCTCCTGATGGCCGTGCGCCCGATGGTCAACCGCGACAACGCCTACTTCTGGGAGGGCACGCTCGCCGGCGAGCTGCGGCTGCAGCGCTGCAACGCCTGCGAGGCGCTGCGTCACCCGCCGGGCCCGGCGTGCCCGGAGTGCGGCGCGCTGGACCGCGGCCACGTCGTGGCCTCCGGGCGCGGCACCGTCTTCAGCTACGTGATCCACCGCCACCCGCCCGTGCCGGGCAAGGAGCTGCCGATCCTGCTGGCCGTCATCGACCTCGACGAGGGGTTGCGGATGGTCGGGGAGATCGTCGACCTCCCCGAGGAGGAGCTGGAGATCGGTCTGCGCGTGCAGGTCGACTTCGCCCCCGTCGACGACGAGCTGTCCCTCCCGATCTGGCGAAAGGCCGCCTCATGACCGCCCGCTCCGGCGCGACCGAGCTCGAGGTCGGCACGGCGCTGCCGCCCTGGGAGCTGCCGCTCACCCCGACGATCATCGTGTCCACGGCCATCGCGACCCGCGACTTCCAGGACGTGCACCACGACCGCGACATCGCGCAGGCCGCGGGCTCGCAGGACATCTTCATGAACATCCTCACCTCCACCGCGCTGTGCCAGCGCTACGTCGAGGACACCCTCGGCCACGACGTCGAGATCCGCGGCATCGCGATCCGGCTGGGTGCTCCGGCCTACCCCTACGACACCCTCACGTTCTCCGGGGAGGTCACCGAGGTGGGCGAGGACGAGGTCGTGCTGAAGGTGACCGGCGCCGTGGCGCTCGGCGCGCACGTGATCGGCACCGTCCGGCTGGGGCGGCCGGCCGGAGCAGCCGAGGTGGCACGGTGAGCGCCCGGACGCTGTCGGGTGCGGCGGCGATCGTCGGCATCGGGCAGACGGAGTTCTCCAAGGAGTCCGGCCGCTCCGAGCTGCAGCTCTCGGTCGAGGCCGTGCAGCACGCGCTGCGCGACGCCGGCCTGACGCCCGCCGACGTCGACGGCCTGGTGACGTTCACGATGGACACCTCCTCCGAGATCGCGGTGGCCCGCGAGCTCGGGGTGCCGGAGCTGCGGTTCTTCAGCCGCATCAACTACGGCGGCGGTGCGGCCTGCGGCACGATCCAGCAGGCCGCCATGGCGGTCGCCACGGGCGTGGCCGACGTCGTCGTCGCCTACCGCGGGTTCAACGAGCGCTCGGGCAACCGGTTCGGGCAGTTCTCCACCGCCGTGGCCCAGCAGGTGAACACCAACGGTCTGGACAACGCCTGGACCTATCCGTTCGGTCTCGGCACGCCGGCGGCCACGGTCGCGATGCAGGCGCGGCGTTACATGCACGAGTACGGCGCCACGTCGCAGGACTTCGGCCGGGTGGCCGTGGCGGACCGGCGGCACGCGGCCACCAACCCCGACGCCTTCTTCTACGGCAGGCCGATCACGCTCGAGGACCACCAGGCCTCCCGGATGATCGCCGACCCGCTGCACCTGCTCGACTGCTGCCAGGAGTCCGACGGCGCCGTCGCGCTGGTCGTGGTCTCGGCCGAGCGGGCGCGCGACCTGCCCCAACCCCCGGCCAGCATCCTGGCCGCGGCCCAGGGCAGCGGTCGCGACCAGTTCGTGATGACCTCCTACTACCGCGACGACATCGGCATCCCGGAGATGGGCGTGGTCGGCCGCGAGCTGTGGCGGCAGTCCGGGCTGAGCCCGGCCGACATGCCCATGGCCGTGCTCTACGACCACTTCACCCCGTACGTGCTGATGCAGCTGGAGGAGCTCGGCTTCTGCGGGCGCGGTGAGGCGCCGGGGTTCATCGCCGACGGTGCGATCGAGATCGGCGGCCGGCTGCCGCTCAACACCCACGGCGGTCAGCTGGGCGAGGCCTACATCCACGGCATGAACGGCATCGCCGAGGCGGTGCGGCAGGTGCGCGGCACCGCGGTGAACCAGGTGGCGGCCGCGCAGGGCGGCCCGGTCCTGGTGACGGCCGGCACCGGGGTGCCGACGAGCGGTCTGATCCTCGGAGCCGCTGACTGACCCCGAGCCACCAATGAAGCTATGATCTTCAGATGGAGGAAATGAAGCATCTGGCTTCATGGGTCGTGATCGGTGACGTCGTCGCGAGCCGACGTCAGTCCGACCGCGCCGGACTGCACGCGCGGCTCGTCGCGCTCCTGGAGGAGTCGAACCGGCGGTGGGGCACCGACCTGCGCCTCACGGTGGGTGACGAGTACCAGGGCACCGTGCCCGGTCTCGGCGTGGCCTGTGCCCTCACCCTGCACCTGCGCCTGGCCCTGCTGCCCGACGTCGACGTGCGGCACGGCATCGGGTGGGGCGCCACGGCGGTGCTCGACCCCGGTGCCGGCATCGAGGACGGCCCGGGCTGGTGGGCCGCGCGCGCGGCGATCGAGGAGGTCGCGACCGCGCAGCGCACCCCCGCCACCCGGGCGGTGCGCACCGCCGTCCGTGCCGCCGAGGCGCAGGGGGCACCGCCGGCGGCCCTGCTGGCTGCGGTGTCCGCGGCGCTCCTCGGCCGCGACGCCCTGCTGGACGGCCTGGACGCCCGCGGGCTGTCGGTCGTGCGTGGTCTACTGCGCGGCATGACCCAGCAGGAGATCGCGGCCCAGGAGGGCGTCTCGGCCTCGGCCGTGTCGCAGCGGGTCCGCCGCGACCGGACGGGTCTGCTCGTCGCCGCCGCGCGGCAGCTGGAGGCGCTGTGACCTGGTGCGCGCTGCTGCTGCTCGGGTGGGCCGCCACCGACCTGGCGTTCTCGGCCACCCGGCGTCCCCGGCTCGCGGAGGCGCTCGGCGCCGCCACCGTGCTGGGCGGTGCCGCCCTGATCGGCATCGGCCCCGACTCCTCGGGCCCGCAGGTGGTCGCCGTGATCGTGCTCGCGGTGCTCGTCGTGGCGTGGGGTGAGTCGGTGACCCTCGGCTTCGGACGCCGCCGTCCGCTGCTGCCCCTCGCCGTCGCCGGTGGCTCGCTGCTCGGCGTGCTGCTGGTCGCCGGGCACGCCCCCGACGCCGGCGGCCCCTGGCGCACCTGGGTGCTCGACGCCGCTCCCCGGGTGATCGCCGACCTGGGCCCGGACCGGGCCCTGGCGGTGCTCGGCGCGGTCGCGGTGCAGTTCGCCACCGGCAACGTGCTGGTGCGCCTGGTGTTGGCGGTCTCGGGCACCACCCACCCGTTGCGCTCGGCCCACCACCCGCTGCCGGCGTCCCCGCTCAAGGGCGGACGCCTCCTCGGCCCGCTGGAGCGGGTCTTCCTGCTCGGCCTGGGCCTGGCGGGCGACCTCACCGCCGCCGGCGTCGTCATCGCGGCCAAGGGTCTGCTGCGCTTCCCCGAGCTCCAGGCCGCCCGCCGCCCGGCCCGCGGCAGGACCACCCCCGACATCCACGAGATCACCGAGTACTTCCTCGTCGGCAGCTTCGTCAGCTGGTCGGTGGCCTTCACCGCCCTGGTGCTCGTGGCCTGAGCCTCGCCCGCGCGCCCGCCCTCCTGCGACGAACCCCCGACGGCTCCGGTCACACTGGTGCCATGAGCTTGTCTGACCGAGCGGACGCACGACCGGGTGCCGTCCTGGGCCGGGTGGTGTCGCTGCACGTCGCCCCGGCGACGCGGTTGCCGATGCGGGAGGTGGCCGAGGTCGTCACCGAGACCGGCCGCGGCATCGTGGGGGACCGCTACCACGGCGCCCGGCACCGTCACGTCACCGTGCAGTCGGCGACGGCGCTCGCAGCGGCCGAGCGCGCGTGGGGCCGCCCGGTGCCCGCCGGGCTGACCCGCCGCAACATCACCCTCGACGACGGCGACGTCCCCACCACCCCCGGGGTGCGGCTCCGGCTCGGGGAGGCGCTGCTGGAGGTCGTGCGGGTCGCCGCGCCCTGCAAGCTGCTCGACGACACGATCGGGGTCGGGGCGCAGGAGGTGCTGCGACGCCGGGCCGGGACGGTGTTCCGTGTCTTGGAGGGCGGGGCGATCCGGATCGGCGACGCCGCCGTGGTCCTCGGCCCGTCCGACTGAGTCCGACTGAGTCCGCCCGATCAGGCCTCGCGCAGCCGCGCGGCGAAGAAGTCGAGGACGGCGTCGACGCCGGCCTGCTGCCGGTGGGTGGTCACCGTGGAGTGCTGGCGACCGGGGAACTCCACGCGGACGAAGCCGTCGCCGAGCTCGCGGGTGAGGGTCTCGAACCGCGTGCCGACCAGCTTGTCGCCGGTGTAGCGCAGCCCCAGGACGGCGCAGCCGTCGGCGACCCGCTGCTTGACGACGTCGAGGTCGGCGGGGGAGAGGCCGACGTCGGCGCCGAGGCGCGGCGTGACGGGGAAGGGCAGTGACGGCTGGCAGAGGACCGGGGCGGCCACGGCGTCGTCGAGCATCATCGCCAGCGCGAACCCGCCGGTGAAGCACATGCCGAGCGCCCCGACGCCCGGCCCGCCGAGCTCGGCGTGGAGGTCGCGCGCGAGCGCGCGCAGCCAGTCGGTGACCGCGGAGCGGCGGCCCGCGTGGAGGGTGGTGAACTCCTTGCTCACGCACCCCTTCGCGATCGCGCTGACCACCGGCCCGGGGCGCAGCCGCGTGGTGCCGCGCGGGCCGATGACCTGGGCCAGCACCACCGTGTAGCCCGCCGCCACGACCTCCTCGGCGAAGCCCATCACCTGCGGCGTGAGCCCAGGTACCTCCGGCATGATCACCACGCCGGGGCCGCTGCCCTTGCGGTGCGTCGGGTGCGTGACGCCGTCGTAGGTGAGGTCGCGTGCCACCCAGCCCTCGAGCAGATCCATGACCGCACGCTAGCCGCGATCCGGGTCGGTCGGACAGGGGTCCGCAGGGGTGAGTCGGGGCGCCGTAGCGTCGAGCCATGCCGCCCGCCGAGCCCGCCGACCCCGCCGGTTCCGCCGCACCGGTACGACTCGTCCTGCCCCACCAGCTGTTCGCGGAGCACCTGCAGGCGGCCCCCGGCACCCGGTTCGTGCTGGTGGAGCACGACCTGTTCTACCGCCAGTACCCCTTCCACCAGCAGAAGCTGGTGCTGCACCGCGCGGGCCTGCGCCGTCTCGCGACCCGGCTGGAGGAGGCCGGCTTCGAGGTGCACCACGTCCTCTCCGACGCCGCGGTGCCCACGCGCGAGGCGCTGGGCACCGTGCTGCGCGACCTCGGGGTGGGCCCCGAGCCCGGGGCGGTGGAGGTCTACGACGTCGTCGACGACTGGCTCGCGCGCGACCTCACCGCCACCCTGGCCGACGTCGGGCACGACCTGGTGGCCGCGGAGGTGCGGGAGAGCCCGAACTTCCTCACCACCCGGGCGCAGATCCGTGAGGTGTTCGGCAGCGGCAAGGCACCCCGGATGCAGCACTTCTACGCCTGGCAGCGGCGCCGCCTCGACGTGCTGATGGAGGGCGAGGAGCCGCGTGGCGGTCAGTGGAGCTTCGACGCCGACAACCGCCGCAAGCTGCCGAGGAACCACCCCGTGCCCGACCCGTGGTGGCCGCAGCGGCACGCCGAGGTGGAGGCCGCCGTCGCCTGGGTGCGCGCGGAGTTCCCCGACAACCCCGGCGACGCCGACGCGTTCCGCTGGCCCACCGCACCCGAGGAGGCCGAGGCCATGCTCGCCGACTTCCTCGACCACCGGTTCGGGGAGTTCGGTCCCTACGAGGACGCCCTCAGCGCCCGGCACCCGTTCGTCTTCCACTCCCTGCTGACCCCCGCGCTCAACGTCGGGCTGATCGATCCGCGCGTGGTCCTGGAGCGTGCCCTGGAGGTGGGGGAGCGCGACGACATCGCCCTGCCGAGCCTCGAGGGCTTCGTGCGCCAGGTGATCGGGTGGCGCGAGTACATGCGCGCCACCTACGTGCTGCACGGCCGCCGGATGCGCACCCACAACCGTCTCGAGCACGGCCGCGAGCTGCCCGAGGGCTGGTGGACCGGCCGCACCGGCCTGGCGCCGGTGGACCTCGCCGTCGAGCGGGTGCTCGCCCACGGTTACAGCCACCACATCGAACGGCTGATGGTGCTCGGCAACGCGATGTGCCTGCTGCGCATCGACCCCGACGCCGTCTACGAGTGGTTCATGGCGATGTACGTCGACGCCTACGACTGGGTGATGGTCCCCAACGTCTACGCCATGAGCCAGTTCGCCGCCGGGGAGGCCATCACCACCAAGCCCTACGTGTCGGGCAGCAACTACCTGCGCAAGATGGGCGACCTCCCCACCGGCGAGTGGACGGCCGACTGGGACGCGCTCTACTGGACCTTCGTGCGCGACCACCGCGACGTGTTCACGCGCAACCCGCGCTCCAGCATGATCGCGCGGCTCTACGACAAGCTCGGCGAGGACAAGCAGGCCGCCCACGCCGCGCGTGCCGCCCGCTGGTTGGGCTGAGCGGAGGCACCCGCGCTCAGTGCTCGAGGGCGGAGGAGCCGGTGAGACGGTGCAGCTCCCACACCCACGCCCGCGTCGGGGCGAGGTCGGGGAGCCGGTCCCGGGCCCAGGCGAGCGCCCGGTCGTCGGCGACCGCGACGGCGAGCTCGGCCTGGTGCCACCACCGGCACAGGGCGGCCAGGACGGCGGGGGTGGGGCGCGCCTCGTGCCGTTCGGCGAGCCGCCGCGCCTGCCCCAGCGCCTCGGCGCGCAGCGCCCCAGGCTCGGGGTCCGGGCACCACGTGGCGGCCGGGGGACCGGCCACGACCCGCGCCTCGTGCACCAGGCGCCAGCGCAGCGCCAGGGAGTTGACGGCGTCGTCGCTCACGAGGTCGCCCTCCGGGCTCAGGCCCCACCAGCGGCGCCCGAGCGTCATGGGCGAGCCGAGGTCGCCGCGCGGGGCGTACCAACGCCAGGCGTCGGCGTCGTCGCGACGCCGGGGTGCGGCGGTGCCGGCCACGACGACGACGTCGTGCTCGGGCAGCGCGTAGTGCCCCAGGGTGTCGTCGTGCCCCGGGGGGTCGGGGGTGGGCGTGGAACGGGCCGGGTGGTCGATCGCCACCCGGCCCATCCTGCTCGGCCGCCCGGTGGCGGCCCACACCCCGAGAGCGGGTCCGATCAGGACTCGAGCGCAGCGTCGAGGGTGATCTCGACCCCGGTGAGCGCCTTGCTGACCGGGCAGCCGGCCTTGGCGGCCTCCGCGGCGGCGGCGAAGCCGTCGGCGTCCAGGCCCTCGACCTCGCCGCGCACGGTGAGGGTGATCCCGGTGAGGCGGAAGCCACCGGCCGGGTCCGGGCCGAGCGAGACGTCGGCGGTCACGTCGAGGGCGATCGGCGTGCCGCCCGCCTCGGCGATCAGCGCGGAGAACTGCATCGCGTAGCAGGAGGAGTGGGCGGCGGCGATGAGCTCCTCGGGGGAGGTCGTCCCGTCGGCGTCGTCGGCGGCGCGCTTGGGGAAGGAGACGCTGTAGGTGCCGACGCCGGAACTGGTGAGCTCGACCTGGCCGGAGCCCTCGGTGAGCGTGCCGTTCCAGGCGGTGCGGGCGGTACGAGTAGGCATGGTGGGCCTTTCCTTAGGGTGGACTTGAGGTTACCTCGTGCTCAACTTAATCGTGCGCTAGTAATATTTCCACCGTGACCACCCCCGCAGATGGAGCGCCCGAGCTCGACCGGCTCGTGTGCTTCGACCTCTACGCCGCCTCGCGCGCCGTGACCGCCGCCTACCGTCCGATCCTCGGCAGGCTCGGACTCACCTACCCCCAGTACCTGGTGGTGATGGTCGCGGGAGCCCGTGGCGAGGTCACCATCAAGGGCCTGGCCGACGCCCTGCACCTCGACCACGCCACGCTCACCCCGCTGCTGCGGCGCCTGGAGCAGCACGGGCTGCTCACCCGCTCCCGCTCGGCTCAGGACGAGCGCGTGGTGCTGGTCCGCCTCACCGAGAAGGGCGAGGCGGTGCGCGCCGAGTTCGGCGACGTGCAGTGCCGCATCGAGGACGCCTTCGGTCCGATGCTCGAGCAGGCCGCGCAGCTGCAGACCCTGCTGCGCGACCTGGTCGGTCAGCTGGTCCCCTCGCGGGCCGGCTGACCCCCTGACGCCGGCGCCTGCGCGCGCCGGCGGGATCGTCCGTCGCTCGTCCCGCGGAGGGAGCCGGGCGAGCGACGGGCCACCACCCCGGACGGCCCCCGGCCCGAGCCGGGCACCGGACGCGCGGAGGGGACGCGCCCGGTGCCCGAGGCGGTCGTCGGGACGGCGGTGCGGCGTGGGCCGTGGTTCCCGGGGCGCGGGGATGGGAGGGTCGGGTGATGGACCACGAGGACCCCACCCCCCGCCCCGGCGAGCCCGACCCGGTGACCGACCCGGTGGCCAGCCGCCTGCTCGTCGACGCCGACCTGTCCGGCGGACGCTGGACCCGGGTCGACCTGCGCGGCGTCGTCGGACGCGGAGTCGACCTCGAGGGTGCCGACCTCGACAGCCCCTGGCTCGCCGACGGCGGCCCGGTGCTGATCAACGGCGTCGACGTCGTCGGCCTGGTGGAGGCCGAGCTCGACCGGCGCTTCCCCGGGCGCGCGCTGCGACGCGCCAGGGCGCTGGAGGGTCCGGACGGCCTGCGCGCGGCGTGGGCGGCCGTCGAGGCGGCCTGGGCCGACCTCGGGCGGCGCGCCGACGCCCTGCCGCTGACCGCGCTGGCGGAGTCGGTGGACGGGGAGTGGTCCTTCACCCAGACCCTGCGACACCTGGTGATGGCCACCGACGTCTGGCTCGGCCGGGGCATCCGCGGCCTGGGCGACGAGGCCTACCACCCGCTGGGCCTCCCGAACGCCGAGTTCGCCACCGACGGCTACGACCTCTCCGTGTTCGTCACCCATCCGCCGGCCCACGCCGACGTGCTCGCCGCCCGCGCCGACCGGCAGCGCCAGGTGCGCGAGTTCCTCGCTGAGGCGGACGAGGCCGACCTCGAGCAGGAGCGTCGCAACCCGTGGGCGCCGTCCCATCCCGAGACGGTGCGCTCGTGCCTGCACGTGATCCTCCAGGAGGAGTGGCAGCACCTGCGCTACGCCGCCCGCGACCTCGCCGTCGTGGCCGCGGCGCTCGAGGCGGGCTCAGGCCAGGTCGACGACGCAGTCGGCCAGCACGGGTGAGCCGTCGCGCGGCCCGCCGCTGATCACGGCCTCGGCCACGATCCGACCCTCCTCGCGCCACCCGCGCACCCCGATCGTCTCGCCGGGGAAGACGACGCCGGCGAACCGGGCCCCGAAACCGCGCACGCGCGCGGCGTCGGACTCGAGGAGGTGGTCGGTGAGCTCGCGCAGCACGAGGCCGTAGGAGCACAGGCCGTGCAGGATCGGTCCGGGGAAGCCTGCCGCCCGCGCGAACGCAGGATCGGCGTGCAGCGGGTTGCGGTCGCCGCACAGCCGGTAGAGCAGCGCCTGCTGCTCGGTCACGGTGTGGCTGCTGGTCGCGTCGGGGTCGCGATCGGGCAGCACCACCGCGCTGGAGGTGCCGCGGTCGCCGCCCCAGCCGCCCTCGCCGCGCACGAAGATCGAGGAGCGCACCCGCCACAGCTCGGTGCCGTCGGGGGCGGAGGCCACGCCCTCCTGCCAGATGACGGCCGCCTTCCCCTTGTCCCACACGTCGGTGAGGGTGGTGCGCAGCGCGGCGCTGCCGCTCGTCGGCACCGGCCCGGTCACGGTGATGGACTGCGAGCCGTGCACCACCTGGGCCAGGTTGATGTCGCAGCCGGGCAGGTCCAGCGGCGGCGGGTCGGTCTCGTGGAAGGTCGGGGCCACGACCGCGAACGAGGGCAGCACCTGCTGCCGGTCGTCGTCGAGGGTGTAGCGCAGCGCCACCGGGTCCAGGTGGTCGCCCGGACGGGTGCCGGCGCCGATGCCGAGGTGGTAGAGCAGGGCGTCGCTGGCGGACCAGGAGAACTCGCGGACGCCGAGGTCGGCGCCGATCGCGATCGCAGGATCGATGGGCATCAGGCGGCTCCGCTCGCGTCGGTCGTGGCCGGGGTGCCGGCGGCGGCCTGCGCGAGGTCCTCGGCGGCGAGGTAGCCGAAGACGAGCGCGGGTCCGATGGTGCCGCCGGGGCCGGGGTAGGTGCGCCCCATCACGGCGGAGGAGACGTTGCCCGCCGCGTACAGGCCGGGGATCACGGTGCCGTCCTCGCGCAGCACGCGCGCGCGGGGGTCGGTCACCAGCCCGCCCTTGGTGCCGAGGTCGCCCGGCACGATCTTGACGCCGTAGAACGGGCCCTTGGCGATCGGGGCGAGCGAGCAGTTCGGGGTGACCGTGGGGTCGGAGTAGTACTTGTCGTAGGCCGACTCGCCGCGGTGGAAGTCCTCGTCGACGCCGGTGGCGGCGAAGCCGTTGAAGCGCTCCACGGTGCCGGCGAGCGCCTCGGCGGGCACCCCGATCTTCTCGGCGAGGCCGGCCAGGGTGTCGGCGCGCATGACGACGCCCTCCTTGTACCAGCGGCCCGGGAAGGGCTGGCGGCCCGCGACGCCGGCGAACAGGTAGCGGTTGCGGTAGGTCTGGTCGAACACCATCCAGGCCGGCACGTGGCTGACGCCGGTGGCCTCGCCCTTGTAGATCTCGTGGGTGGCCTCGATGTAGGGCAGCGCCTCGTTCATGAACCGGCGACCTGCCGAGTTCACGATGATCGAGCCGGGCAGGTTGCGCTCGGCGAGGCAGAACCAGGAGCGGCCCGGCAGCGGGATCGTGGGTCCCCACCAGGCCTCGTCGAGCAGGTCGGTCGCGGCCCCGGCCGCGGTCCCGGCGAGCAGCCCCGCCCCGGTGTTGGAGGGTGCGGCGGTGGACCACTCGGTGGAGGTCGGCAGCGGCAGGAACTTCTCGCGCAGCTCGGCGTTGTGCTCGAAGCCGCCGGAGCCGAGGATCACGCCGCGGCGGGCGCGCACCTCGTGGCGGGCGCCGTCGCGCTCGACGACCACCCCGGTCACGCGGCCGTCCTCGACCAGCAGGTCGGTCAGCGGCGTCTCGTAGTGCACCGGCACGCCGGCGTCGCGCAGGCCCTGGCGCAGCGACACGGCGATGGCGTTGCCCATCGCGACCATCTTCCGGCCCAGCGCCATGGCGATCAGGCGCTTGACCAGCACCCGCGCCATCGTCAAGGGGCCCTTGAGGGTGCGCAGGCCCAGGCTGATCTTGCGGAAGTCGGCCTGGGTGACGATCAGGTTGGCCGGCGCCTTGGTGTACGGCGGGTGCAGCCGCTCCAGCTCGGCGCCGAGGAAGCGTGCGTCCAGCGGCACGGGCTCCACGGTGCGGCCCTTCGCGCGCCCACCGGGCTGCTCGGGGAGGTAGTCGGCGTAGTCGGGCACCCACACGAAGCGCAGCGGGGTCTTCTCGCGCAGGAACTCCAGCACCTCCGGGCCGCGGGCCAGGTAGGTGTCGCGCCGCTCCTTGGGCACCAGGTCGCCCACGATGGAGTCGAGGTAGAGCCGGGACGCCGCCTCGTCGCCGTCGTCGATCTGCCGCGCGGCCGCGAGGGCGTAGTTGCCCGGCACCCACACCCCGCCGCCGCTGCGCGCGGTGGAGCCGCCGAAGTAGGGGCTCTTCTCCAGCAGCACCGTCTCGAGGCCGTGGTGGGCGGCCGCGAGCGCGGCGGACATGCCGGCGCCGCCGGCACCGACCACGACGACGTCGACCTCGATGGGCAGCGTGTCCGTTGATGCACCCGTCATGGCGCAAAACTGTAACAGGTTCTAGTATCTCCGTGTGAGCTCCACGACCCCCACCGTCGCCCCGGATCTGATCGCCGCCGCGGTCGATCGCCTGGCCGACGCCGCCGCCCGCCGCACCCCGTGCGATCCCGTGCGCGACCTGATCGGCACCGACGACCTGCCGGCCGCCTACGCGGTGCAGCAGGGCCTGGTGCAGCGCCGGCTCGCCGCGGGCGCCCGGGTGGTCGGACGCAAGATCGGGGCGACCTCGGTCGCGGTGCAGCAGCAGCTCGGCGTCGACCAGCCCGACTTCGGCTACCTGCTCGACGAGATGGACGTCAGCGCCCAGGAGCCGATCTCGATGCGCACCCTCGTGCAGCCGCGCGTGGAGGCCGAGGTCGCCTTCGTGCTGGGCGCCGACCTCGACACCGCCACCGAGGAGGAGCTCACGATCGACGCCGTCCGGGCGGCGGTCGCGCAGGTGCTGCCCGCGCTGGAGATCGTCGACTCCCGCATCGAGGCCTGGAACATCGCGTTCACCGACACCGTCGCCGACAACGCCTCCAGCGGCCTCTACGTCGTCGGCACGCAGGGCCGTCCGCTGAGCGAGGTCGAGCCGGTGGACGTGGTCATGTCGCTGACCATCAACGACGACGAGCGCTCCAGCGGCACCGGCGCCGCCTGCCTGGGCGACCCGCTCGAGGCGCTGCGCTGGCTCGCCGTGCAGGCCCGTCGCTTCGGTGACCCGCTGCGCGCGGGCCACCTCATCCTGTCCGGGGCCCTGGGCCCGTTCGTGCCGTTCGCCCCGGGGGACCGGGTGACGGCGTCCATCAGCGGGTTCGCGCCCCTGAGCGTCAGCTTCGAGGAGTAGACCCGTGTCAGCACCCACCGGCCCCACCCCGTCAGCCAGCACCGGCCGCAAGGTCACCGCCGCCATCGTCGGCCCCGGCAACATCGGCACCGACCTGATGTACAAGCTGCTGCGCAGCGACGTCATCGAGCCGCGCTGGATGATCGGCGTCGACCCCGCCTCCGAGGGGCTGCGGCTCGCCACCGAGCGGGGCCTCACGGCCTCCCACGAGGGCGTCGACTGGCTGCTCAAGCAGGATGAGCTGCCCGACCTCATCTTCGAGGCCACCTCCGCCTACGTGCACCGCGAGTACGCGCCGCGCTACCAGGAGGCCGGCATCCGGGCCGTCGACCTCACGCCCGCCGCGGTCGGGCCGGCCGTGATCCCGCCGGTCAACGGCGAGGAGCACGTCGCTGCCTGGAACGTCAACATGATCACCTGCGGCGGTCAGGCCACCATCCCGATGGTCGCCGCGGTCTCGCGCGCCGCGGCGGTGTCCTACGCCGAGATCGTCGCCTCGGTCTCCAGCGTGTCGGCCGGCCCCGGCACCCGCGCCAACATCGACGAGTTCACCCGCACCACCAGCCGCGGCGTCACCGAGATCGGGGGCGCGGCGCAGGGCAAGGCGATCATCATCCTCAACCCGGCCGAGCCGCCGATGATCATGCGCGACACGATCTTCTGCGCGGTCTCGCCCGACGCCGACCGCGACGCCATCCTCACCTCGGTGTTCGCGATGGAGAAGGCCGTGCAGGAGTACGTGCCCGGCTACCGGCTGCTGCAGGAGCCCCAGCTCGACGAGCCCTCCGAGGCCACCCGTGGCCAGCTGAAGGTCTCGATCTTCGTGGAGGTCGAGGGGGCGGGCGACTTCCTGCCGCCCTACGCCGGCAACCTCGACATCATGACCGCCGCGGCGACCCAGGTGGGTCAGCACATCGCCCGCTCGATCCTGGCTGGAGCCTGATCCATGACCGACACCAACGCCCTGTCCCGCACCTGGTCGGCCACCCACGGCACCGAGCCGTTCGGCGACCTCGACCTGCGCCTGACCGACACCTGCCTGCGCGACGGCTCGCACCACAAGCGCCACCAGTTCACCGCCACCGAGGTCGAGGACATCGTGCGGGCCCTGGACGCCTCCGGCATCCCCGTGATCGAGGTGACCCACGGCGACGGCCTGGGGGGCTCCTCGTTCAACTACGGCTTCTCCCGCACCCCCGAGCAGGAGCTCATCAGGATCGCCGCCGAGACCGCGACCCGCGCCAAGATCGCGTTCCTGATGCTGCCCGGGGTGGGTACCAAGGAGGACATCCGCGCGGCGCAGGACAACGGCGGCCAGATCTGCCGGATCGCCACCCACTGCACCGAGGCCGACGTCTCGATCCAGCACTTCGGCCTGGCGCGCGAGCTCGGCCTGGAGACCGTCGGATTCCTCATGATGAGCCACACCCAGCCGCCCGAGGTGCTGGCCCGGCAGGCCCGGATCATGGTCGACGCCGGCTGCCAGTGCGTCTACGTCGTCGACTCCGCGGGCGCGCTGGTCATGGAGCAGACCGCCGACCGCGTCTCCGCCGTCGTCGCCGAGATCGGCCACCAGGCCGACGTCGGGTTCCACGGCCACGAGAACCTCGGCCTGGGCGTGGCCAACACCGTGATCGCCGCACGGGCGGGCGCCACCCAGATCGACGGCTCGGTGCGCCGCTTCGGCGCCGGCGCCGGCAACACCCCGCTCGAGGCGTTCATCGGCGTCTGCGACAAGCTCGGCTGGCGCACCGGCGTGGACTTCCTGCAGATCGTCGACGCCGCCGAGGACGTCATCGCCCCCGCCATGCCGGAGGAGTGCAAGCTCGACCGGATGACGCTGATGATGGGCTACGCCGGCGTCTACTCCTCCTTCCTCAAGCACGCGGGCAACGCCGCCGAGCGCTACGGCGTCTCCGGCGCCCAGATCCTGCTCGAGGCGGGCCGCCGCAAGCTGATCGGCGGCCAGGAGGACCAGCTCATCGACATCGCCCTGCGGCTGCGGGCCGAGCAGGACAAGGCGGCCGCCGACGCCGGCTGAGCCCCGCGCTCACACCGGCGGCGGGAGGCTCGCGAGCAGGGCCCGCGACTCCTCCCGGCCGTCCAGTGGTCGGGTCGTGCGGGCGGCGATGCGCCAGCCCGCCCCGGTGCGCACCAGGTCGATGCGGTTGGCGGCGGCGCGCCACACCTCGAACCCACCCTCGCGGTGGCGGAGGAGCAGGGAGTGGCACACGGCCACCGCGGTGTCCCCGTCGACCGTGACGGCCGGTGCCCCGAGCAGGTGGACGGCGCCGGTGGCGATGAGCCCCTGGTGGGCGGGGGAGGCGATCATGGCGGCGACGTCGGCCTGCGACCCCATGGCCCACCCCTCGACGTCGTAGCGGCCGTCCTCGGCCCACACCTGTGCGGCCCGCAGGTCGCCCGCGTCCACGAGCGGACCGTAGGAGGCCAGCAGGCCGACGATGGCGGCGTGGTCCTCCAGGTGGCGCACCCGGTCCTCGAGGGCGGTGAGGCGCTCCTGCAGCGGGGTCGGGTCGGCGGTTCCGGGGTCGACGGTCACGTCGTCGTCCTCTCCCGTCGTGGGCGTGCAGGGCCACCGGCGCGACCACGGACCGGGCGGGTGGGCCGCGCGACACCCCCGGGGCATCACTTCCCTGACGCACTGTCCGGGGGTTGCTTGCCAGCTGCTTGCAGAGTTTGCGCAAGATCGTTCCACCGGGGCCCCGGACGCGCTACTGTGACGCCGTGTCGCAGACAAAGACGTCCCGCCACGGGGCTCCCGCCACCTATCTCCGCGCCGGCCAGATCGGGCGCGGGGAGCCGGTGCTGCTGATCCACCCCTTCACCACCTCCCGCCACGTGTGGGACGAGGTCGTGCCCGGTCTCACCGACCGCTACGACGTCGTGGCCCCCACGCTGGCGGGCCACTGGGGCGGGCCGCAGGTGCGACGTCGCGACGTCTCGCTGCGCACCTACGCCGACGGCCTGGAGGCCGTGCTCGACGAGCTGGGCTGGGAGACCGCCCACCTCGTGGGCAACTCCATCGGCGGCTGGTTGTCCTTCGAGCTGGCCCGGCGCGGCCGGGCCCGCAGCATCACCGCCATCGCGCCGGCCGGCAGCTGGGACCGCTTCTCGCTGGCCAAGCTCGAGATCGCCACCCGGTTCCTGGCGATCTACCCCTTCGCGCTGCTCGGCCACGCCCTGGACGCGCGCGTGCTGTCCTCGCTGCCCGTGCGCCGCGGTGCCCTGGCGATCGTGAGCAGGCGCACCGGCCGGGTGTCGAAGGAGCAGGGCGCGGCGTTCGTCGCCGCCTCCACCCACTGCCCCTCGTTCTTCCCCTTCCTCGTCTCCGAGCTGCACCAGGACGCCGACCACCTCGACGTGGCGGGCCTGGACGAGCAGGTGCCGGTGCGCCTGGTGCTGTGCGAGCACGACCGGATCCTGCCGGTGGCGCGCTTCGGCGAGCCGTACGTGCGTGCGCTCCCGCACGCTGACGTCGTCCGGCTGCCGGGGGTGGGCCACATCCCGATGTTCGAGGACCCCGAGCTGGTCGTCGACGTGGTCCGCGAGCACCTCGACGCCGTCACTGCGCGCGGTGCCTCGCTGCCGGGCCGGGCCCGGCGCTCGCGCTCGGCCTGAGCCCTGGCCCGCCCCGGCGGGGGATCGCGGCGCGCCGCCGTTGCGGCAGAAATAGAACGTGTTCTAGTCTGATCTCCTGACCCCCCAGGAGGCCCGATGTCCGACCACGCCACCCGAGCCGGCGCCGCCGTGCTCGACGCGGTCCGCGACCTGCTCCCGACCCTGCGCGAGCGGGCCGACGAGTGCGAGCGGCTGCGCGTCGTGCCGGACGCCTCCATGAAGGAGCTGGGCGAGACCGGGTTCTTCCGGATGCTGCAGCCGGCCCGCTTCGGCGGTCTCGAGGCCGACCCCGTGGACTACTACACCGCCGTGCGCGACCTCGCCTCGGCCTGCGGGTCCACCGGCTGGGTGGCCAGCGTCGTCGGCGTCCACCCCTGGCAGCTCGCGCTGTTCACCGACGAGGCCCAGCAGGCGGTCTGGGGGGAGGACCCCACCACCCTGGTCAGCTCCTCCTACGCCCCCACGGGCAAGGCCACGGTGGCCGAGGGCGGCTTCGTGCTCTCCGGGCGCTGGAGCTTCTCCTCCGGCGCCGACCACTGCGCGTGGGTGCTGCTCGGCGCCCTGGTGCTCAACGCCGCCGGGCAGGTGGTCGACTTCCGCACCTTCCTGCTGCCCCGCAGCCAGTACGTCGTCCAGGACGTGTGGCACATGGTCGGCCTGGCCGGCACCGGCTCGAACGACATCGTCGTGGAGGACGTGTTCGTGCCCACCGCGTTCACGCTCTCGATGGGGGAGACCGGGCAGTGCAAGGGACCCGGTCAGGCGCAGAACACCGCCGAGCTCTACAAGCTGCCCTTCCACTCGATCTTCACCGGCACCATCACCACCCCGATCATCGGGATGGCGATGGGGGCCTACGACGAGCACGTCGAGCAGCAGACCCGTCGCACCCGCGCGGCCTACCTGGGGGAGAAGGCCTCCCTCGACCCCTTCGCCGCGGTGCGCATCGCCCGTGCCTCCTCCGACATCGACGCCGCCTGGGCGCTGCTCGTGGCCAACCTGCGCGAGGCGCAGGGCTACGTCGCGCGGGGGGAGCAGATCCCGCTGCGCACGCGGTTGAAGATCCGCCGCGACCAGGTGCTCGGCTCCCAGCGCGCCCTCGACGCCCTCGACAGCCTCTTCGAGGCCTCGGGCGGGCGCGCGCTGGCCAAGGGCACCGTCCTCCAGCGCGCCTGGCGTGACGCCCACGCCGGCCGAGTCCACGCCGCCAACGACCCCGAGCGCGCCCTGCAGATGTTCGGCGCCCACGAGTTCGGCCACAAGATCGATCCCGGGATGTACTGATGACCCAGACCAGCGAGCCCCTCCTGACCCGCGACGGCACGCGCCGCACGGCGTCCGCCAAGGACGTCACCCTCACCTACTACGAGGCCGGGGAGTCGCGCCCCGACGTCGGCGGCGGCCTGCCGCTCGTGATGCTCCACGGCGGTGGCCCGGGCGCCAGCGCCTGGTCGAACTTCGGACCCGCCCTCCCGCACTTCGCCCGGAGCTTCCGCACCCTGCTGGTCGACCAGCCGGGCTTCGGCTCCTCCGACAAGCCCGACGTCGTCGGCAACTACTACCGCCACGCCGCCGACCACGTCGTCGCGCTGCTCGACACCCTCGGCATCGAGCGCATCCACCTGCTCGGCAACAGCCTGGGCGGCGGCACGGCGATGCGCCTGGCGCTGGAGCACCCCGACCGCGTCGGCCGGCTGGTGCTGATGGGGCCCGGCGGACTGAGCCTCAACCTCTTCCACGCCGATCCCACCGAGGGCGTCAAGCGCCTCATGGAGTTCAGCGCCGACCCCAGCCGCGAGACGCTGCGCGCCTTCATCTCGACCATGGTCGTGAACCAGGCCCTGGTCACCGACGAGCTCGTGGAGGAGCGGTTCGCCGACGCCACCGCTCCCGGCGCCCAGGACGCCATGCGCCAGATGGGGTGGAGCTTCTTCAACCCCGAGACCGCCGAGGACGGCATGCTCTGGCGCGAGGCCCACCGGTTGCGCAAGCACACCCTGCTCACCTGGGGTCGCGAGGACCGCGTCAACCCGCTCGACGGCGCCATGGTGGCGCTCAAGCTGATCCCCAAGGCGCAGCTCCACGTCTTCCCGAACTGCGGCCACTGGGCCCAGATCGAGGCGGCGGAGGAGTTCGCCGAGATCACCACCGCCTTCCTGGCGCGCCACGTGGAGAGGTCCCGCGCATGATCGACATCAGGTCCATGGGCTACGTCCGCGTGTCCTCCACCGACCCCGAGGCCTGGCGCACGTTCGCCGGCAAGGTGCTCGGCCTCGCCGAGGGACGCGGCCCGAACCCCGCCCACCAGTACTGGCGCATCGACGCCGTGTCCGCCCGGCTCGTGATCGTGCCCGGCGAGCGCGACGAGCTGAGCGCCACGGGCTGGGAGCTGGCCGACCACGCCGCCCTGCAGGCGGCTCGCGAGCACCTCGCCAAGGCCGGGGTGGCCTTCGAGGAGGGCACCCGCGAGGAGGTCGACGAGCGCCGCGTGCAGGAGCTGGTGCGCTTCAGCGACCCGTGGGGCAACGTCTTCGAGCTCTTCCACGGCATCACCTACGAGGCCCGGCCGATCATCACCCCCTACGGTGCGCGGTTCGTCACCGCCGAGCAGGGCATGGGCCACATCGTCGTGCCGGTGCTCGACGACGTCGAGGCGCTGCGCTTCTACCGCGACGTGCTCGGCTTCCGGCTGCGCGACTCGATGAGCATGCCCGGCGAGTTCGTCGGCAAGGAGCCCGGCTCGAAGGTGTGGCTGCGCTTCCTCGGGGTCAACCCGCGCCACCACTCGCTGGCGTTCCTGCCGATGCCCAACCCCGCCAAGTGCGTGCACATCATGCTCGAGGTCGACAGCCTCGACCACGTCGGCCGGGCCCTGGAGCGGGTCCGCAAGCACGGCGCCCCGCTCTCGGCCACCCTCGGGCGGCACATGAACGACGAGATGGTCTCCTTCTACGTCCGCAGCCCCGGCGGGTTCGACGTCGAGTTCGGCACCGACGGCCTCACCGTCGAGGACCGCAGCTGGGTCGCGCGGGAGTCCACCGCGGTCTCGTACTGGGGTCACGACTTCAGCGGCGGGAAGTAGTCACTACCGTGAGCGCCGTGACCACCAGCGGCCCGGGACCCGAGGTCCCCGAGGGGATGCGGCCCGACGCGGCCGCCACGTGGCCGAGCCCGGACCTGATCCAGGACTGGCTCGGCGACGTCGATCTGGACCTGGACCTGGAGTGGCGGCCGGGCGAGAGCACCGGCATTCCCTCCGACGACCCCGAGGCGATGGCCGCCGCCCGCCGGTTCCGCGACGTGCTGGGGCGCTTCGCCTCCGGCGTGTGCGTGGTCACCGCGCTCTCGCACGACACGCCGGTCGGGCTGACCTGCCAGTCCTTCTCCAGCGTGTCCCTGGACCCGCCGCTGGTGCTGTTCATCCCGGCCAAGACCTCGCGCGCCTGGCCGCTGATCCAGCGCGCCGGCCGGTTCTGCGTCAACTTCCTCGCCGACGGCCAGGCCGAGCTGTCCAACCAGATGGCCAGCCGGGGCGGTGACAAGTTCGCCGGTGTCGACTGGACCCCGGCGGCCGTCACCGGATCGCCGGTCCTGCCGGGCACGCTGGGCCACGTCGACTGCACCGTGGAGGCCGTGCACGAGGCCGGCGACCACTGGGTCGTGATCGGCCGGGTCCAGCACCTCGAGGCTGCCGACGGCGACGTCCCCGAGGACCCGCTGCTGTTCTACCGGGGTCAGTACCGCACCACCCGATAGGGCCAGATCGACCCCAGGAACCGTCGGAGCGGCCCCCGGACCACCGGTCGCGCTCCTAGGCTCGGCCCACGCCCGGCCACCGCGGGCGCACGACCTGGGGAGGGGTGACGGCGATGACGCCGTGGGGAGGTCCGGCACGCCTGATCACGGGAGCGGTCGCGCTCCTCCTGGCCACCGGGGCGGTCCTCTCCCCGGTCCGGCCCGCGCGCGCCGCGGACGCCGGCGACCGGGCCGCCCCGGGACCTCCGCCGATCCCGGCGCCCGTCGTCCTGTCCGCGGCCCGGGCGCGGGCGTCGGGCCACGACGTCGCTGGGCCGGGCGGGTCGGGCGGGTCGGGGGACGTCACGACCCTGCACTCCCGTCCCGGCGCCCCGGTCACCGTGCTGCTCGACCTCGGCGGGGCCACGGTCAGCGGCACCGCCTACAACACCTGGGTCGGCGTGGATCCGCTGGTCGCGACCGGGTACGACCGTGACGGCGACCCGAGCACCCTCGACGAGCGCGAGCAGGACGAGGTGCGGCGCGCCTGGCGCTACGTCGCCGACAAGCTCGCGCCCTTCGAGGTCGACGTCACCACCGAGGAGCCCGCTCCGGAGGCGATGCGCCAGAGCGGTCCCGAGGACCCCACCTGGGGGCTGCGGGTCCTGTTCAGCGACCGCAACGAGCTCTGGTCCACGTGCGGGCCGTGCAGCGGCGTGTCGTACCTCGGCGTCGCCGGCCCGGCGGCCGGCCTGCAGGAGCTGCGCGACTCCTACGGCCTGTCCTGGGTGTTCGTGCCGGACGCCGCCACGGCCGAGGACCTCGGGGCGGTGGCCACGATCGACGTCGGTCATGCCGCGGGCCTGCGCGACCGCGGCTGTGTCACCCCCGAGGTCAGCGCACCCGTCTACGCCGGGACCGAGCTGTGGGCGCCGCTGATGGGCAACCCCTACCGCGCCGCGACGGCCACCTGGTCCGACGGGTCCTATCCCGGGGCGACCCCGGTCGGGCAGGACGACCTCGCCCTGCTCGACGTCGCCCTCGGCCGCCGACCCGACGACCTGCCCGACGCCCCGGGCCCCGGGACGCCCGCCGTCACCCCGGACTCCTCGGTGCTCGGCGACATCGGCGACGCCGACGACGTCGACGTCGTCACCGCGCGCCTGGCGGGGCCGGTGACCGTCACCGTCGCGCCGGTCTCGCCCACCTCCATGCTCGACGTCGACCTCGTCGTGCGCGACGCCGACACCGGGGCCGTGCTCGGCCGGGCGGCGCCGCCGACGGTCATGGCCGCGTCCTGGGCCGCGGTCGGGACCGGGGCCAGCGTGGACGTCGCGGCCGGCCCGACCTCTCCGCGCGAGGTCGTGATCGAGGTCCGTGGCGACGGCAACGCCGACCCGCGTCCGGCGGGCCGGACCGGCCCCTACAGTGCGCTCGGGCGCTACCGGGTGAGCCTCACCCCGGCCGAGGACCCGCAGCTGCTGCGGGTCGGGCGCGAGACCCCGCTGACCGCGGCCGCGGGGACGTCGGTGGTGGCGGAGGTGCACGGCGTGACCGGCGGCGTGGCGCCCGTGCGCACCGGAGCGCTCGAGACCCCGCCCGGGACGTCCTTCGACCCCTACTCCGGCTCCCTGATCGGGGTCGCCCCGACCGTGCCCGGCCGCTACCCGCTGCGGCTGGTCGTCGGCGACGCCGCCGGCACGACCCGGGTGCTCGAGACCGCGCTGGAGGTCACCCCCGGCCCCGGGGCCGGCCCGCCCCAGGTGCTGCCGCACGACCCCGAGGTGCTCGAGGTCGGGGTCCCGGTGCACGTGCAGGTCGGCGCGACCGGCGGCACGGGGGCCATCACCTGGTCGGCGGGCGTCCTGCCGCCCGGGCTGAGCCTGCGCCCCGACGGCGTGTTCACCGGGAGTCCGCAGGCGCCGGGGGAGTCCACCGTCTCGGTGCTCGCCACCGACGAGGCCGGCGCCCAGGGCAGCGGCACCCTCGCCCTGCGGATCGAGCCCCGGCTGCGCGCCGTCACGGCGGCGACGCTGCCCGCGGGGCGTGCGGGCCGGGTCTACCGCGCCACCCTCGCCGTCGACGGCGGCGTCGGGCCGCTCGTGTGGAGCCTGCGGAAGGCCGATCCCGGCGTGCGACTGCTGCCGGGCGCCACGCCCGCCCAGCGGGTCCTCACGCTGCGCCTGCCGGCCCGGACCCGCCGCCAGGGCGCCGGCACCGTGGGGGTCGGCGTCAGCGTCGTCGACCGCTGGGGGGTGAGCGTGGTGCGACGGTTCACCATCCGCGTCGTCCCCGCCGGTGCCGGGTGAGCCGTCTACACTGGCGGGGTGACCCAGGTACAGCCCGAGCGCCCCGCCGTCGGCGCGCACGAGCCCGACCCCGTCGGTGCGATGTTCGCGAGCCGCTCCCTGGCCGTGCACTACGCCCGGGGCGTGGTGGGCGCCGTGCTGCTGGTCCTCGCGCTCGCGCTGGTGCACCGCTCGGCGGCCTGGTTGCTGCTCGCCGTCGGCAGCGTCGTGGCCTGGCGGGGCTGTGTGTCCTGCTGGACGATCGGCCTCATGGCCACCCGGGCGGCGCGCCGCGACCCCGCAGCGCCCTGACCCGGACCGGAGGGGTCAGGCCTCGTCGGCGCGCAGCGCGGCGGTGAACGCCTGCAGGCGGCTGCGCAGGTCGGCGATCTCCGGGCCGGTCATGCCGGTGGCGCGCTCGACCCCGGTCTGCACCTCGCGCGTGCGCTCGCGCAGGGCCCGCCCCGCGTCGGTGAGGACGACGTCGACCTGGCGCTCGTCGTCGGAGCGGCGCCGCTTCTCCACCACTCCCATGGCCGTGAGGCGCTTGACCACCGGGGAGACGGTGGCGCTGTCCTGGCTCAACCGGCGGCACAGGTCGCCGAAGCTGACCTCCTCGGCCTCCCACAGGACGAGCATGACGGTGTACTGGGGGTAGGTCAGCCCGAGCTCGGCCAGCCCCGCACGGTAGGACGCCACCACCGCCCGCGCGGCGTCCTGCAGCGCGAAGCAGAGCTGGTCCTCCAGCACGAAACGGGTCAGCGGTGCACTCACATCACCGATCTTACGTCCACGAGGCATCTCCCCGGGGGCACCGACCGCTGCACGGCGTGGCCGTGGCACGCACGTCCCGGCAGCCGACCAGCAGCCGGGCGCGCGCACCGGAGCGCCGCCGGGGACTGCTAGGGTCCTCGGCAGCCCGAACGTCCTTTAAGCACCGTCCCGTGAGGCGGAGAAGGAGGTCGGCGTGCAGCCGCATGCCTCGACAGTCGACGCACCCACCGCCGCCGGAGGATCCCCCCTCCGCCGCTCGGCGATCCTGGTCCTGGAGGACGGCCGCACCTTCCGCGGCGAGTCCTACGGTGCGCCCGGGGAGACCTTCGGGGAGGCCGTCTTCAACACCGGGATGACCGGCTACCAGGAGACCCTCACCGATCCCTCCTACCACCGTCAGGTGGTGGTGATGACCGCCCCGCACATCGGCAACACCGGGGTGAACCTCGAGGACGACGAGTCCCGTCGGATCTGGGTGGCCGGCTACGTCGTGCGCGACCCCGCGCGCCGGTCCTCGAACTGGCGCGCCACCGGCGACCTCGACGACGCCCTGCGCGCGCAGGGGGTCGTGGGCATCAGCGGGGTCGACACCCGCGCCCTCACCCGGCACCTGCGCGAGCGCGGGTCGATGCGCTGCGGCATCTCCAGCACCGAGACCGACCCGGCGGCCCTGCTGGCCCGGGTGCTCGAGCAGCCCTCGATGAAGGGCGCCGACCTCGCCGGCCAGGTGAGCGCCGAGCAGGCCTACGTCGTGCCCGCCGAGCCGGGGGAGTGGGGCGCCAAGCGCTTCACCGTCGCCGCGCTCGACCTCGGCATCAAGGGCATGACGCCGGCCCTGATGGCCCGGCGCGGGATCGAGGTCCACGTGCTGCCCGCCACCGCCACGCTCGCCGACATCGAGGCCACCGGCGCCGACGGGGTGTTCTTCTCCAACGGGCCGGGCGACCCCGGCACCGCCGACGTCAGCACCCTGCAGGCGGTGCTGGAGCGCGGCCTGCCCTACTTCGGCATCTGCTTCGGCAACCAGCTGTTCGGGCGCGCGCTGGGCTTCGGCACCTACAAGCTCAAGTACGGCCACCGCGGGATCAACCAGCCCGTGATGGACCGCACCACCGGGAAGGTCGAGGTCACCGCCCACAACCACGGCTTCGCCGTCGACGCGCCGCTCGACCGCGCGACCACGACCCCCTACGGCGAGGCCACCGTGAGCCACGTCTGCCTCAACGACGACGTCGTCGAAGGCCTGGAGCTGCGCGACACGACCGGTGCCCTCAAGGCCTTCTCCGTGCAGTACCACCCCGAGGCCGCGGCCGGTCCGCACGACGCCGCCTACCTCTTCGACCGTTTCGTCGCCCTCATGGCAGGAGAGCTCTGATGCCCAAGCGCGAGGACATCACGTCCGTCCTGGTGATCGGCTCGGGGCCCATCATCATCGGCCAGGCCTGCGAGTTCGACTACTCCGGCACCCAGGCCTGCCGGGTGCTCAAGGCCGAGGGCCTGCGGGTCATCCTGATCAACTCCAACCCGGCCACGATCATGACCGACCCGGAGTTCGCCGACGCCACCTACGTCGAGCCGATCACCCCCGAGTACGTCGAGAAGGTCATCGCCAAGGAGCGCCCCGACGCCATCCTGCCGACCCTGGGCGGTCAGACGGCGCTCAACGCGGCCATCGCGATGCACGAGGCCGGCGTGCTGGAGAAGTACGGCGTGGAGATGATCGGCGCCAACTTCGAGGCCATCCACCGCGGCGAGAACCGCGAGCTGTTCAACGCCATCGTGCACAAGGTGGGCGGCGAGGTCGCCCGCTCGGTCATCTGCAACGCCGAGGACCTCCCGGCCGGCGACGAGCGCGCGCGCGTCGCGCACGCGCTGCAGAAGTGCCGCGACGCCGTCGAGCAGCTGGGCGGCTTCCCGGTCGTGATCCGACCCTCCTTCACCATGGGCGGCACCGGCTCCGGCATCGCCTACGACGCCGACGACCTCGAGCGGATCGCCGGCGCCGGTCTGGCCGCCAGCCCCACCACCGAGGTGCTGATCGAGGAGTCGATCATCGGGTGGAAGGAGTACGAGCTGGAGGTGATGCGCGACCGCAAGGACAACGTCGTCATCATCTGCTCGATCGAGAACCTCGACCCGATGGGCGTGCACACCGGCGACTCGATCACCGTGGCGCCCGCGATGACCCTCACCGACCGCGAGTACCAGCACCTGCGCGACCTCGCCATCGGCATCATCCGCGAGGTCGGCGTCGACACCGGCGGCTGCAACATCCAGTACGCCGTGAACCCCGTCGACGGCCGGGTGATCGTGATCGAGATGAACCCGCGGGTCTCGCGCTCCAGCGCGCTGGCCTCCAAGGCCACCGGCTTCCCGATCGCCAAGATCGCGGCGAAGGTCGCCATCGGCTACACCCTGGACGAGATCCCCAACGACATCACCGCCGGTCCCCACGGCGTCACCCCGGCGGCCTTCGAGCCGACCCTGGACTACGTCGTGGTCAAGGTGCCGCGGTTCGCCTTCGAGAAGTTCCCCGGGGCCGACCCCGTGCTCACCACCCACATGAAGTCGGTGGGCGAGGCGATGGCGATCGGGCGCAACTTCACCGAGGCGCTGCAGAAGGCGCTGCGCTCCCTGGAGAGCAAGGACGCCCCCTTCGACTGGTCCCACGAGGTCGTCGAGCTCGACAAGGCCGCGCTGCTCGCCGAGATCGTCAAGCCGCACGACGGCCGGCTGAAGAAGGTCATGGACGCCCTGCGCGCCGGGGCCACCGCCGAGGAGGTCTTCGACGCGACCCGGATCGACCCCTGGTTCGTCGACCAGCTGAGCCTGATCAACGAGATCGCCCAGGAGCTCATCGCCGCCCCCGAGCTGACGCCGGACCTGCTGCGCCTGGCCAAGCGGCACGGGTTCTCCGACGTCCAACTGGGCCGGATCCGGGGGATCACCCCCGAGGTCGTGCGCGGGGTGCGTCACGCCCTCGGCATCCGGCCGGTCTACAAGACCGTCGACACCTGCGCGGCGGAGTTCGCGGCGAAGACGCCCTACCACTACAGCTCCTACGACGAGGAGACCGAGGTGGCCCCGCGCGAGCGGCCGGCCGTGATCATCCTCGGCTCCGGCCCCAACCGCATCGGCCAGGGCATCGAGTTCGACTACTCCTGCGTGCACGCCTCCCTCGCGCTCTCGGCGTCCAAGGGCGGGGCGGGCTACGACACGGTGATGGTCAACTGCAACCCCGAGACCGTCTCCACCGACTACGACACCTCCGACCGGCTCTACTTCGAGCCGCTCACGCTCGAGGACGTGCTCGAGATCGTGCACGCCGAGCAGCAGGCCGGCCCCGTGGCCGGTGTCATCTGCCAGCTCGGAGGCCAGACGCCGCTCGGGCTCGCCCAGGGTCTGGCGGCCGCCGGCGTGCCGATCGTGGGCACCTCCCCGGACGCCATCGACCTGGCCGAGGACCGCGGCGCCTTCGGCCGTGTGCTGGCCGAGGCCGGGCTGGTGGCGCCCAAGCACGGCACCGCCACCTCCTACCCCGAGGCCCGGCGCATCGCCGGCGAGATCGGCTACCCGGTCCTGGTGCGTCCCTCCTACGTCCTCGGCGGGCGCGGCATGGAGATCGTCTACGGCGACGACGCGCTGGAGACCTACCTGGAGAAGTACGTCGCCGCGGGGCTGATCAGCCACGAGGCGCCGGTGCTGGTCGACCGGTTCGTCGACGACGCCGTCGAGGTCGACGTCGACGCACTCTTCGACGGCGAGGAGCTGTTCCTCGGCGGGGTCATGGAGCACATCGAAGAGGCCGGCATCCACTCCGGCGACTCCTCCTGCGCGCTGCCGCCGATCACTCTCGGCGCCCACGAGATCCAGCGCATCCGCGAGGCCACCCTGGCCATCGCCCGGGGCGTCGGCGTGCGCGGCCTGCTCAACATCCAGTTCGCTCTCGGCTCCGACATCCTCTACGTGCTCGAGGCCAACCCGCGTGCCTCCCGCACGGTGCCGTTCGTCTCCAAGGCCACCGCCACGCCGCTGGCCAAGGCCGCGGCCCGGGTGATGCTCGGGGAGTCGATCGCGCAGCTGCGCGCGGCCGGCGTGCTGCCGGCCACCGGCGACGGCGGCGTGCTGCCCCCGGACCAGCCGATCGCGGTCAAGGAGGCCGTGATGCCCTTCAACCGGTTCCGCACCCCCGACGGCCAGCAGGTCGACACCGTGCTCGGCCCGGAGATGAAGAGCACCGGCGAGGTCATGGGCTTCGACCGCGACTTCGGCCGGGCGTTCTCCAAGTCCCAGGCCGCCGCCTTCGGCGCGCTGCCGCTGGAGGGCCGGGTGTTCGTGTCGATGGCCAACCGCGACAAGCGCTCGATGATCTTCCCGGTCAAGGTGCTGGCCGACCTCGGCTTCGAGATCCTCGCCACCCAGGGCACCGCCGAGGTGCTGCGCCGCAACGGCGTGCCCGCCAGCGTGGTGCGCAAGCACCACGAGGGTCCGGGCCCGAACGGCGAGAAGACCACCGTGCAGCTGATCGGCGACGGCGAGGTGGACCTCATCGTCAACACGCCCTACGGGGCCGGCGTGGGGTCGGGCAGCGTGCGCCTGGACGGCTACGAGATCCGCACCGCCGCGGTGAAGGCCAACGTCCCGTGCATCACCACCGTGCAGGGGCTCGGCGCCGCCGTGCAGGGCATCGAGGCGCGCCGGCGCGGCGAACTCGACGTGCGCAGCCTGCAGGACTGGGCGCGCGTCATCACCGGCGCGGGTCCCTCCGCCGCCCGCGGCGACTGAGCCGGTCCACGATGGCACGCGACACGGGCCGGGCCTACCAGCAGCTGTTCCGCCACGGCTTCCGCCGCCTCGACGCCGAGCGGGCCCACCACCTGGGCTTCGCGGCGGTGCGGGCGGCGGGGCCGGTGCTGCGGTGGCGGCGCCCGGTCGGCACCCCGGTCGAGGCGCTCGGACTGCGGTTCCCGCACCCGCTGGGCCTCGCCGCCGGGTTCGACAAGAACGGCGTCGGCATCGACGCCCTCGGGGCGCTGGGCTTCGGCCACGTCGAGAGCGGCACGGTCACCGGGCAGGCCCAGCCGGGCAACCCCCGGCCCCGGCTGTTCCGGCTGGTCGAGGACCACGCCGTCGTCAACCGGATGGGGTTCAACAACGAGGGTGCCGCCGCGGTCGCCGCCCGGCTCGCCGCGCGTGGCCGTCCGGCAGGCGCCCCGGTGCTCGGCATCAACATCGGCAAGACCAAGGTCGTGCCCGAGGACGACGAGGCCGCGGTGCTCGCCGACTACGGCGTCTCGGCGCGCCTGCTGGCCCCCCACGCCGACTACCTCGTGGTCAACGTGTCCTCGCCGAACACCACGGGCCTGCGCTCGCTGCAGGCCGTGGAGCGGTTGGAGCCGCTGCTCGAGCACGTGCGCGCCACCGCCGACGCCGCCGCCGCGCGCCACGTGCCGCTGCTGGTGAAGATCGCCCCGGACCTGGCCGACGAGGACGTCGTCGACGTCGCCGCCATGGCGCGGCGGATCGGTCTGGACGGACTCATCGCCACCAACACCACCATCGCGCGCGACGGCCTGCGCAGCGCCCCGGCGGAGGTCGAGCGGATCGGTGCCGGCGGTCTCTCCGGGCGGCCGCTCACGCACCGTGCCACCGAGGTGCTGCGGCTGGTGCGCGCGGAGGTCGGGGCCGACCTGGTGCTCATCGGCGTCGGCGGCATCACCACCCCGGAGGAGGCCCGTGAGAGGCTCGCCGCCGGGGCCACCCTCGTGCAGGGGTACACCGCCTTCATCTACGAGGGCCCCGGCTGGCCGCGACGCGTGGCCGCCGGCCTGGCCTGAGCACCGTCCCACCGCCCCGAGGAGGCACCCGCATGGCGTTCGGCGACTACCAGATCGAGCTGTACCTGGGCGCGTTGGGCGGTGTCCTGCCGGCCCACCCCTTCGACCACGCCGAGCGGGAGCGCGTCGCCCTCGCCACGCTGCCGCCCGAGCTGCGCACCTACGTCGCCGGCGGGAGCGGCACCGAGGGCACCCAGCGGGCCAACGCCGAGGCGTTCGCCCGCTACGCCCTGATCCCGCGGATGCTGCGGGCCACCACCGAGCGGGACCTGTCGGTCGAGCTGTTCGGGCGCCGGCTGCCCTCGCCCCTGCTGATGGCACCCGTCGGCGTGCTCGGCCTGTGCACCCCCGACCAGCACGGCGACATCCACGGGGCGGAGGTGGCCGCGGCCACCGGAGTGCCGTTCATCGGCTCCACCTTGATGAGCGACCCCCTGGAGGACGTCGCGGCGGCCCGCGGCGACACCCCCGCGTGGTTCCAGCTCTACACGCCCAAGGACCGCGCGCTGGCCGAGAGCTTCGTGCACCGCGCCGAGGCCGCCGGCTACGAGGCGCTCGTGGTCACCCTCGACACCTGGGTGCCCGGCTGGCGCCCGCGCGACCTCGCCAGCGGCAACTTCCCGCAGCTGCGCGGCAAGGCCCTGGCCAACTACACCTCCGACCCGCGCTTCGCCGAGATGACCGGCCCCGACCCCGACCCGGGCACGACCGTGATGACCTGGGTCGGCACCTTCGGCCACCCGGTCACCTGGGACGACCTGCCCTGGCTGCGCTCGCTCACCGACCTGCCGATCGTCCTCAAGGGCATCTGCCACCCCGAGGACGCCCGCCGGGCGCTGGACGCGGGCGCCGACGGCATCTACGTCTCCAACCACGGCGGCCGGCAGGCCGACGGCGGGGGAGCGGCGCTGGAGTGGCTGCCCGACGTCGCGGCCGCGGTGGACGGCCGGGCCCCGGTGATCTTCGACTCCGGGGTGCGCACCGGCTCCGACGTCCTCAAGGCGCTCGCGCTGGGTGCCGACGCGGTCGCGATCGGCCGTCCCTACGTCTACGGCCTGGCCCACGGCGGCGTGCCGGGTGCGGTGCACGTGCTGCGCTCGCTGCTGGCCGAGACCGACCTGATCATGGCCGTCGACGGGTATCCCACGCTCGCCGACCTCACGCCCGAGGCGCTGCGGAGGCTCGCGTGAGCACGACCGGCTTCGGGGCGCGCCTCGCGGCCGCCACCGCCACGCACGGCCCGCTGTGCGTGGGCATCGACCCCCACGCCTCGCTGCTCGCCGCCTGGGGCCTGCCCGACGACGTCGCCGGCCTGGAGCGGTTCGCCCGGACGGCCGCGGAGGCGCTGGCCCCGGTCTGTGCGGTGGTCAAGCCCCAGGCGGCCTTCTTCGAACGTCACGGCGCGGCGGGGGTGGCGGTGCTGGAGCGCACCCTGGCCGACCTCCGGGCGGGCGGCACGCTGAGCCTGCTCGACGTCAAGCGCGGCGACATCGGCTCCACCTCCCAGGCCTACGCCGACGCCTACCTCGATCCCGCGAGCCCGCTCGCGGCCGACGCGATCACGGTCAGCCCCTACCTCGGGTTCGGCTCGCTCGACCCGTTCGTCGCCACCGCCCGCCACCACGGCGGCGGGCTGTTCGTGCTCGCGCTCACCTCCAACCCCGAGGGGCCGCAGGTGCAGCACGCCCGCACCGCGAGCGGTGCCACCGTGGCCGCCGAGGTGCTCGAGGCGCTGCGGGCGCTCAACGCCCCCGAGCGGGCCGTGGGCGCCCTGGGCAGCTTCGGGGCCGTCGTGGGCGCCACGATCACGCCCGGCGGGCACGACCTCGGCATCGACGGGCCGCTCCTCGCGCCCGGCTTCGGCGCCCAGGGCGGGACGGTGGCCGACCTCCACCGCGTCTTCGGCGCGGCCTACCCCCAGGTGCTGCCGTCGTCCTCGCGCGAGGTGCTCTCGCGCGGACCCGACGTCGCCGCGCTGCGCGAGGCGGTCACGGCGCTGCAGGAGCAGCTGCGTGGGTGAGCCCCGCACGCCGGTCCGCCATCGGGACGCGGCGGGCGTGCTGCTCCTCGCGGGGCTCGTCCTGGGTCCGCTGCTGGGCGGCTGCGGCGACCCGGAGACCTCGCCGCGCGAGGCGTACTGCGCGGTGGTCGGCACCGAGCAGGGGCGGATCGCGGAGGTCACCGGGACCGGCTCGCCGACGGCGCTGCTCGACGTCCTGCCCTCCTTCGAGCGACTCGAGGCGGCCGCACCGGAGGACCTGGTCGACGAGTGGTCGGTGGTCGTGACGCGGGTGCGGGCGCTGCGCGACGCCCTCGCGGCGGCGGAGGTCGACGCCGGCGACTACGACCCCGCCGACCCTCCGGCCTCGGTCACCCCCGCGCAGCAGGATGCGATCAGCGGCGCCGCCCGGGCGCTCGCCACCCCCGACGTCGCCGCCGCCCTGGACGCGGTACAGCAGCAGGCGCGCGACGTCTGCAAGACGCCGCTGGGCCTCCCGGGCGCTGGCTGAGCCGGGGGCGCGACGGCCGCGGGCGACCCTGATTGCCGCGCGCGCACCGGCGTGACTAGATTGACCACCGGTCCGCCCCCGCCCGGGCGCGGTGCCGAGCCGAGGGCCCCCGGGCCCGCCCGGACCGACCTGCACGACGACCGAAGGACCACGACGTGGCACTGCCCCCCTTGACCCCCGAACAGCGCCAGGCGGCGCTCGAGAAGGCTGCGGCCTCCCGGCGCGAGCGCGCCGAGGTCAAGAACCGGCTCAAGAACTCCGGGGCCTCGATCCACGACGTGATCCTGGAGGGGCAGACCAACGACGTCATCGGCAAGATGCGCGTGGTCGACCTGCTGCAGTCGATGCCGGGTCTGGGCAAGGTGCGCGCCCGCCAGGTCATGGAGCGGCTCGGCATCGCCGAGTCCCGCCGGGTGCGCGGTCTGGGCAGCAAGCAGATCGCCGCGCTCGAGCGCGAGTTCGCCCCGGAGTGAGCGGCCCCGCCCCCTCGCGCCGTCTCGTCGTCCTCGCCGGACCCACCGCGGTCGGCAAGGGCACCGTGGCCGCCGCCGTGCGCAGCGACCACCCCGAGGTCTGGATCTCGGTCTCCGTCACCACCCGGGCCCCGCGGCCCGGCGAGGTGGACGGGGTGCACTACCACTTCGTCGACGACGCCGCCTTCGACGCGATGATCGCCGAGGGCGAGCTGCTGGAGTGGGCCGTGGTGCACCGGGCCGCCCGCTACGGCACGCCGCGCCGGCCCGTGGTCGAGGCGCTGGCCGCCGGACGACCCGCGATGCTCGAGATCGACCTCCAGGGCGCCCGCCAGGTGCGCGAGACCATGCCGGAGGCGGTGTTCGTGTTCCTCAAGCCCCCGTCGTGGGAGGAGCTCGTGCGCCGGCTGGTCGGTCGCGGCACCGAGGACGAGGCCGAGCGGGAGCGCCGGCTCGAGACCGCGCGGGCCGAGCTGGCCGCGGAGTCGGAGTTCGACGTGACCATCGTCAACCGTGAAGTACACCTCGCGGCGGCGGAGTTGGTAGCCTTGATGACTGGCCATGACGCCGACGGGTCCGCTCCACGTTCCTGACCCCGCCGCCGTCGTTCGAATCCCGTAGTGAGGATGTGCGTGTCCGCGCCCAACACCGCCGCCGAAGGCGTGACCAACCCGCCGATCGACGACCTGCTGACCAAGACCGACAGCAAGTACAAGCTGGTGCTCTTCAGCGCCAAGCGTGCGCGCCAGATCAACGCCTACTACAGCCAGCTCGGCGAGGGCCTGCTGGAGTACGTCGGCCCGCTGGTCGACACCCACGTGCAGGAGAAGCCGCTCTCCATCGCGCTGCGCGAGATCAGCGAGGACAAGCTGGTCTGCGAGGACGTCGACCCCGCCGAGCTCGCCGCTGAGCAGGCCGCCGCCGCGGCCGCCCTGGCCGACGGCGCGTCCGTCGACGAGTGACCACGGCGATCCGGAGGTGACCACCCCGGTTCCCGGGGAGGCGCCCCGGGTCGTCCTCGGCGTCGCCGGAGGGATCGCGGCCTACAAGGCCTGCGAGCTCCTCCGGCGGCTGCGCGAGTCGGGTCACGACGTCACCGTCGTGCCCACGGCCGCGGCGCTGGAGTTCGTCGGCGCCCCCACCTGGTCGGCGCTGTCGGGCAAGCCCGTCTCCGCCCAGGTGTGGGACGCCGTCCACGAGGTCCCGCACGTGCGCATCGGGCAGGGCGCCGACCTCGTCGTCGTCGCCCCGGCCACGGCCGACCTGCTCGCCAAGGCCGCCCACGGCCTGGCCGACGACCTGCTCACCAACACCCTGCTCACCGCCCGCTGCCCGGTGGTGCTCGCGCCCGCGATGCACACCGAGATGTGGGAGCACCCCGCCACGGTCGCCAACGTCGCCACGCTGCGCTCGCGCGGCGTGCTGGTGGTCGAGCCCGCCGTCGGTCGCCTCACCGGCGCCGACTCCGGCAAGGGCCGCCTGCCCGAGCCCGAGGCGCTGGCCGCGCTGTGCCAGGACGTGCTCGACCGCGGCGCGTCGGCGGGCGTGCACGACCTCGGCGGTCGTCACGTCGTGGTGTCGGCCGGCGGCACCCGCGAGTACCTCGACCCGGTGCGCTTCCTCGGCAACCGGTCCTCCGGACGCCAGGGCCACGCCCTGGCCCGGGCCGCCCTGGCCCGCGGTGCGCGGGTGACGCTCGTGGCCGCCAACGTCGCGCTGCCGGCCCCGGCCGGCGCCGACGTCGTCGCGGTCGAGACCACCGCCCAGCTCCGCGAGGCGGTGCTCGCCGCGGCCGCCGACGCCGACGCCGTCGTGATGTCCGCCGCCCCGGCCGACTTCCGCCCCGCGCAGGTCAGCGAGGCCAAGATCAAGAAGGACGAGGACGGCTCGGCCCCGTCGATCGCCCTGGTGCAGAACCCCGACATCCTGCGCGAGCTCGTCACCACCCGGGGCGCCGGCGACACGGTCGTCGTCGGGTTCGCGGCCGAGACCGGTGACGCCCGCGGCTCGGTGCTCGACCACGCCCGCGCCAAGCTGGCCCGCAAGGGCTGCGACCTGCTCGTGGTCAACGACGTCAGCGGGGGCGCGGTGTTCGGCAGCACCGAGAACGAGGCCGTGCTCCTCGACGCCGACGGCGGCCAGCGGCCGGTGCCGCGCGGCAGCAAGGAGTCGCTGGCCCACGCCATCTGGGACGCCGTCGTCCCGCGCCTGGCCTGAGCCCACCGATTCACGACACGAGACGGGCATCTTGCATGCTGGTCCGACGCAGTCCGTAGGCTGCCCCGGTCCGAACGATCGGTGACGCATCGATCGCATCCCGACTGACCCACCCTGCACGAGAGCGAGATTCACCGTGGTTGGACGCCTCTTCACCTCCGAGTCCGTGACCGAGGGGCACCCCGACAAGATCGCCGACCGCATCAGCGACTCGGTCCTGGACTACCTGATGACCCACGACCCCGACCGCGAGAACCTGCGGGTCGCGGTCGAGACGCTGCTCACCACCGGGCTCGTCGTCGTCGCGGGCGAGGTGCGCACCAACGTCTACGCCCCGATCGCCGACATCGTGCGCGGTGCGATCAAGGAGATCGGCTACGACCACTCCGACAAGGGCTTCGACTACGCCACCTGCGGTGTCAGCGTCGCCATCGGCGGCCAGTCCGCCGACATCGCCGCCGGGGTCGACCACGGCCTCGAGTCGCGCGTGGGGTCCTCGGAGGACGAGCTCGACCAGCGCGGCGCCGGCGACCAGGGCCTGATGTTCGGCTACGCCTGCGACGACACCGCCGTGCTGATGCCGCTGCCGATCGTGATCGCCCAGCGGCTCGCCGAGCGTCTCACCGACGTGCGCAAGAACGGCACGCTGCCCCACCTGCGTCCCGACGGCAAGACCCAGGTCACCATCGAGTACGACGACCAGGACCGCCCCGTGCGCATCGACACCGTCGTGCTCTCCACCCAGCACTCCGAGGACACCGACCTGGAGAAGCTGGAGGGCGAGATCAAGCAGCACGTCATCGACCCCGTGCTCGCCACCTTCGACCTGCCCTCCGAGGGCTACCGGCTGCTGGTCAACCCCACCGGTCGCTTCGTCGTCGGCGGCCCCATGGGCGACGCCGGCCTGACCGGTCGCAAGATCATCGTCGACACCTACGGCGGCATGGCGCGCCACGGTGGCGGCGCGTTCTCCGGCAAGGACCCGTCCAAGGTCGACCGGTCGGCGGCCTACGCCATGCGCTGGGTGGCCAAGAACGTCGTCGCCGCGGGCCTGGCCCGCCGCTGCGAGGTGCAGGTGGCCTACGCCATCGGCAAGGCCCAGCCGGTCGGCGTGTTCGTGCAGACCTTCGGCACCGGTGTGGTCTCGGACGAGGAGATCCAGCGCGCCGTCCTCGAGGTCTTCGACCTGCGTCCGGCCGCCATCCTGCGCGACCTCGACCTGCTGCGCCCGATCTACGCCGCCACCTCCGCCTACGGCCACTTCGGTCGTGAGCTGCCCGAGTTCACCTGGGAGCGCACCGATCGCGCCGAGGCGCTCAAGGCCGCCGCCGGGGTCTGACCCCCGGCGCCGCACGGCGCCCGCGACCACGACGACGCCGCCCCGGGGAGCTCCCGGAGGCGGCGTCGTCGTGTCCCGGGGTCGTCGAGGGGGAGGCGGTGCGTGCGGTGCGTGCGGGGACGTCGGTGCCGACTGGTAGACAACGGCTGTGACGCCGCCGGACCCCACCCCGCCCGCGCAGCCGGGGCTGCCCGGGCTGCGGGCCACGGTGCGCGAGTCGCAGGCGAAGGCCCGCGCCAGCCGCGAGCGGGCGCGGGCCGAGGCCGAGCCCGCGCCGGTCGACCCGGTGGCCCGGGTGCTGGTCGACGTGCCGCTGGCCCACCTGGACCGGACCTTCGACTACGCCGTGCCGGCCGCGCTGGCCGAGGCCGCCGTGCCGGGCGTGCGGGTGAAGGTCCGCTTCGCGGGTCAGGAGGTGGGCGGCTACCTCCTGGAGCGTGCGGCCACCACCGACCACGCCGGCCGCCTGGCGCCGCTGCGCCGGGTGGTGAGTCCCGAACCCGTGCTCAGCCCGGCGGTCGCGGCGCTCGCCGCCGACGTCGCGGCGCGCTACGCCGGGGTGCGCAGCGACGTGCTGCGACTGGCGGTGCCGCCGCGCCACGCCACCGCCGAGAAGGCCGCCTCCGTCCCCGCGCCGCCCGTGCCCACCGACCTCGCCCGTCCCCACCACGACTGGTCGGCCCACCCGGCGGCCCCCGCGCTGCTGCGCCACCTCCACGACGGCGGGGCGCCGCGTGCCGTGGTCGGGGTGCTGCCGGGGGAGCCCTGGCCGGCGCTGCTGGCCGACCTCGTGGCCGCCACGCTCGCCGGCGGGCGCGGCACGATCGTGTGCCTGCCCGACGGCAAGGACGTCGCCCGTCTCGACGCCGCCCTGACCCAGCGCCTCGGTCCCGACCAGCACGTCGTGCTGGCCGCCGACGCGGGCCCGGCCCGGCGCTACCGCGACTTCCTGGCCGTGAGCCGGGGCGCGCGACGCGTCGTCATCGGCACCCGCAGCGCCGCCTTCGCCCCCGTCCACGACCTCGGTCTGGTGGTCGTCTGGGACGACGGCGACGACCTCCACGCCGAGCCGCGTGCGCCCTACCCCCACACGCGCGAGGTGCTGCTCCTGCGCGCCGAGCGGGAGGGCACCGCCGCGGTGCTCGCCGGCTTCGCGCGCAGCGTGGAGGCCGACCACCTGCTCGTCACCGGCTGGGCGCACGAGGTCGGCGCGCCGCGCGAGGTCGTGCGGGCGCGGTTCCGGGTCGACATCGCCGGAGCCAGCGACCCCGCTCGCGGGCGCGACCCCTCCGGCGTCGGTGCGCGGGTGCCGCGGGAGGCGCACCTGCTGCTGCGCGAGGGCCTCGAGCGCGGTCCCGTCCTCGTCCAGACCCCGCGCGGGGGCTACGCCGCCGCCCTGGCGTGCGAACGCTGTCGCACCCCGGCCCGCTGCGCCGCCTGCGCCGGCCCGCTCGCCCTGCGCGGGCCGCTGCAGCCGCCCACGTGCCGCTGGTGCGGCACGCCGGACCCGGCCTGGGCCTGCGCCGAGTGCGGTCACCACGGCCTGCGGGCGCCGGTGGTGGGCGACGCCCGCACGGCCGAGGAGCTGGGCCGGGCGTTCCCGAAGGTGCGCGTGCTGTCCTCCGCCGGCGACCACGTGCTCGCCACCGTGCCCGACCGTCCCGCCCTGGTGGTCGCCACCCCCGGTGCCGAGCCGGTGGCGGCCGCCGGCTATGCCACGGTGCTGCTGCTCGACACCTGGGCCCCGCTGGCGCGCGAGGACCTGCGCGCCGCCGAGGAGGCGCTGCGGCGCTGGAGCAACGCCGTCGGTCTGCTGGCCCCCGGCGGGCGGGCCCTGGCCGTCGGCGACCCGGCGCACCCGGCGCTGCAGGCCCTCGTGCGATGGGACCACGGCGGGTTCGCCGCGCGCGAGGCCGCCGAGAGGCGCTCCGCCCACCTGCCCCCCGCCACCCGCGTCGCCACCCTCACCGGCGAGCCCGGCGCCCTCGACGACGCCCTCACGCTGCTGCCGCTGCCCCCGGTGGCCGAGGTGCTCGGTCCGGTGCCGGTCCCGTCCGCGGGTCCCCGCGGCCCCGGCGGGGCTCCGGAAGAGGCCGAGGAGCAGGTGGTGGTCCGCACGCCGCGCGTCCACGGTGCCGCCCTCGCCGCCGCCCTGGGCGAGCTCCAGCGGGTCCGCTCGGCCCGCAAGCTGGACGCGGTGCGCGTCCGCCTCGACCCGCCCTCGCTCTGAGGCCCCGCCACCGCTCACTAGACTGGGCTCGCTGTTTCCCGTCGTCACCAGCGGAATGCACCACTTCGGGCCCCGATCCGGTGCATTCC
>NZ_CAXQZB010000040.1:0-49816 GCF_964228225.1 Nocardioides sp. | reverse complement strand
TCGTCGAGCAGCGCCTCGACGACGTCGACCGGGGCCGGGGCCGGGTGGGCGAGGAAGAGCCGGGCGGCGTCGTCCCAGGCCCCCTGGTCGGCGGGCAAGGGGACGGCGGCGCGGTGGCGGGCGCTGAACCGGACCGCTCCGGGCTGCAGCCCGCTGCCGTGGAGCCGGGCCGCGAGGAGGGCCGACGTCGTGGGAGCCAGCAGGACCGCGAGGGCACGCGCCCACGCCGGCGGGTCCTCCGGCCCGCCGACCACCGGGACGACGCTGATCACCGGCACCGAGGGCAGCCAGCGCCCCTCCGGGTCGGCCACCGCCTCCACGACCCGGCCCTGCGGCGCGACCAGGACCTTGGGCACCAGCCGGCTCCGGGCCCACCCCGCCAGCGGCTCGGGGAGGTCGGCCGGCGCCACCGCGGGCGCCTGCCAGGTGCGTCGCGCGAACCGGGCCGGCCGACGACCCCACCCGCAGCGTGCGGGGTCGATCAGGCCCGAGGTGACCAGCGGGGCCCACGCCCGCGGCGCCTCCGGATCCTCGAGCTCCGCCGCCTCCCGCACGTGGGGCACCAGGCCGTAGTACTCGTCGCGGAAGTCCGCCGTGATCGTCGCGAGGTCGCCCAGCACCCCGCGGGTGCGGGGCCTCACCGCGGGCACGCGGTGCTCCACCCGCCCGGCCCGCGCGCCGAGCGCCGCCCAGCCCGCGGCGTCGCGGGGCGCCGGCCGCAGGCGCCCGCGGGCTCCCCGCGCGTAGGAGCTCCAGACCCGCACGCGCGGTCGATCCCCGACGGCGTCGGCGGGACCGTCGCGACCCGTCACCGGACCACGTTCCACGACCACCGCGCACGTCTGCACGTGCAGTCCCGGGAACGGTCCGGTGGCGGCCGTGGTCGTCACCGGCTCGACCCACAGGTCCAGCAGCCGGCCCTGATCCAGGACCGCGGAACGCACGGCGACGGCGTCGCGGGCGGCCAGCACCGAGACCGGCTGCACCATCGCGATCCGGCCGCCGGGCGCGACGAGGTCGAGCGCACGGTGCAGGAAGACCGCGGCGGCGTCGGTGTAGGCGCCGAGCCCGCCCGTCGCCGTGGTCGCGGTCGCGGCCCGCAGCCGGCCGAGGAACGGCGGGTTCCCCAGCACGACGTCCACCGGCGCGGCCGGATGCTCCCCCAGCCCGTCGGCCACGCGCAGCCGCGCGACGACGTCGTCCACGTCGGCCGCGGGGTCCGCCAGCAACAGCCGGAGTCGGGCGACCGCCACCGCCACGGGGTCGAGATCGGTGCCGTGCAGCGCTCGGGACGGGACGCCGCGCCGCCGGGCCGCCAGCAACAGGTCGCCCGCCCCGCAGGCCGGGTCGAGCACCGAGGTCGCCGCGGGCGCGCCCGCCAGGGCTCGCGCGACGAGCCAGTCGGCGAGGTCGGGCGGGGTGTAGAACGCCCCCCGGCGGTCCCGGTCCCCGAGCAGGGCGAGGTGGAGCCGTGCCAGCGCGGCGCCGACGTCCGATCCCCCCGGGCCCGCCGGGACGGGCTCGCGGACCAGCGCGGCCGCCATCCCGGTGAGGTCGCTCGCACCGGCGGGCACCGCGAGCCCCCAGGTGTCGACGGGCACCGGCCGACCGTGGTGCGCCGTGACCGCCGTCAGCAGCGCCGACCAGCCCGCCTCGCCGTGGTCGGCGATCAGGGCGGCGGCCTCCGGCCACGGCGTCGTCGACTCCACGGGGGTCGAGCGTAGGGCGCTCCCCCTCCGCGACGACGACGGCGCCCCGGGCCCGCCGCTGCGGATCCCGGGGTGCCGTGGAACGGGCCGGCTCAGGCCAGGCCGGAGGGGTCCTCGAACACCGCGGTCTCGGCGTTGAGGGTCCGGCCGGCGAAGTACGCCGGGCGGGTGATCCGCATGTAGACCATCACCGCGAGGCCGAACAGCAGGATGCCGACACCGATGATGAACACCGCACCGATGCCGCCGACGGCCGAGCCGCTGCCGAAGTCGGGATCGGTGGAGTCGACCAGCGTCTTGACGAACACCGCCCACAGCGCGATGCCGCCGATCAGCGGGGCGAGGAAGCGGAACACCAGGTGGCGGGCGCTGGTGAACGCCGAGCGGCGGAAGTACCAGACGCAGCTGAAGGCGGTGATGCCGTAGTAGAAGCAGATCATCAGGCCCAGGGTGAGGATCGTGTCCTCCAGGACGTTCTCGCTCAGCAGGCGCATCGCGGCGTAGAAGATCGTGGCCACCGCACCGGAGACGATCGTGGCGTAGACCGGGGACTTGAACCGCGGGTGCACCCCGGCGTAGCGGGCCGGCAGCGCCTCGTAGTGGCCCATCGCGAGCATGGTGCGCGTGGGCGAGAGGAACGTCGACTGCAGCGAGGCCGCCGAGCTGGTGAGCACCGCCAGGCTCATCAGCACCGCCAGCGGTCCCAGCACGGGCGAGGCCAGCGCCACGAACACGTTGTCGGCGATGTCCTCGTTGTTCAGTCCGAGCCCGTCGGTGCCGAGACCGGCGAAGAGCAGCACCGCCACGGCGATGAGCAGGTAGAGCACCACCACGACCGTGACGGTGATGACCGCCGCGCGCCCCGGGGTGGAGTCGGCGCCCTCGGTCTCCTCGTTCAGCGTCAGGCAGGTGTCCCAGCCCCAGTAGACGAAGATCGAGACCGACACACCGGCCGCCAGCGCCGAGAACGAGTCGATCTCCAGCGGGTTGAACCACGACCAGCTGAAGGACAGGTCGCTGGTCGCGTCGGCGCCGCCGGAGCCGGCGATCGCGGCGACGATGAAGACCACGAGCACGACGATCTGGAAGCTCACCAGGACGTACTGGATCGGACGCGTGGCCTCGATCCCGCGGTAGCAGATGTAGACCGCGATCACCATGAACGCGGTGCAGGTGAGGATGTTGACGGCGTCGTTGTTGGTGAGGTCCTCGAGGCTGTCGACCCCGGTGACCTGCGCGAGCGCGAGGTAGAAGAAGTCCACCGCGATGGCGGCGAGGTTGGACAGCACGATCACGGTCGCGGCGATCAGGCCCCAGCCGCCCATGAAGCCGACGTAGGGGCCGAAGGCCTTGGTGGCCCAGGTGAAGGAGGTGCCGCTGTCGGGGGTGTCGGCGTTGAGCTCGCGGTAGCCGTAGGCCACCAGCAGCATCGGGATGAAACCGATGAGGAAGATCGCGGGCAGCTGCGGCCCGACCTCCTGCGCGGCGTAGGCGATCGAGGCGGTGAGGGTGTACGCGGGCGCGATGACCGACACCCCCAGCGCGACACTGGCGACCAGACCCAGGGATCCGGTGCTCAGGCCCTTCTTGGACTGCATCGATGAACTCATCGAGGTCCTTCCATCATCGGTGACGGCGCGCGCCGTCGCTGGAGCCGATGGCGTCGTCGCCCTCGGCGGTGGGGCGGGGAGGTGGGCGACGTCGATCCCGATGTCCACGCGCCCCTGCTCCGCCGCAGGTGGTGCCTGATTCTGTGGCCCGCAGGGCCCGAGGGCAACGACATCGCCGCACATCGGACGGATCCGTCGCGGATCCGCCTGAGAACCGATCGCGCGACACGCCGGGGACTGGACTTCTTCCACCCGCAGGTTATAGTCATTCTGACTACTGATGAAGGAGGCGGCGATGGCCCCCTCGGGACTCCTCACCGACCGCTACGAGCTGACGATGCTGCGCTCGTTCCTCGCCGAGGGACGGGCCGAGCACCCCGCGGTGTTCGAGGTCTTCGCCCGCCGCCTGCCCGAGGGCCGCCGCTACGGCGTGCTGGCCGGCCTCGGCCGGCTGCTCGAGCACCTGCCGCGCTTCATCTTCGAGCCCGACGACGTCGCCTGGTTGCGGCGCGAGGGGGTGGTCGACGACGCCACCGCGGCCTACCTGGCCGACTTCCGGTTCCGCGGCGAGATCGACGCCTACCCCGAGGGTGACCTCTACCTGCCCGGCAGCCCCGTGCTGCAGGTGCGGGGCACCCTGGCGGAGGGCGTGCTGCTCGAGACGCTCGTGCTGAGCATCCTCAACCACGACAGCGCGATCGCGAGCGCCGCGGCCCGGATGCGCCTCGCGGCCGGCGACCGACCGCTGCTGGAGATGGGCAGCCGGCGCACCCACGAGGAGGCGGCGGTGGCCGTGGCGCGGGCGGCCTACGTCGCGGGCTTCGACGCCACCAGCAACCTCGCCGCCGGGCGCCGCTACGGCGTACCGACCATGGGCACCGCCGCCCACGCCTTCACCCTGGCCCACCCCACCGAGCGGGAGGCGTTCGCCGCCCAGGTGGCGGCCCAGGGGGTGGGCACGACGCTGCTGGTCGACACCTACGACATCGCCGCGGGCATCCGCACCGCGATCGAGGTGGCCGGTCCCGGGCTCGGCGCGATCCGCATCGACTCCGGCGACCTCGCCGAGGAGGCGGCCCGGGCGCGCACGCTGCTCGACTCCCTCGGCGCCGCCGGCACCCGGATCGTCGTCACCAGCGACCTGGACGAGTACGTGATCGCGGCCCTGGCCGACTCCCCCATCGACTCCTACGGCGTCGGCACCCGCGTCGCCACCGGCTCGGGCCACCCCACCGCGAGCATGGTCTACAAGCTGGTGGCCGTGGGCGACGCCCCCGGCGGCCCGCTGCGGCCGGTCGCCAAGCGCTCGGCCGACAAGGCCTCGGTCGGCGGCGCGAAGACGCCCTACCGCCGCCACGACGACGGCGTGCTCGTGGAGGAGTGGTTCGTCACCGGCGACCCCGCGGCCACTCCCGACGGCGAGCCGGTCCGCGTGCCCGTCGTGCGGGCCGGGGAGGTCGTGCACACCCCGACCCTGCCCGAGGTCCGCGATCGCTGCCGCGCCGCGCTGGCCACCCTGCCCCCCGAGGCCACCGCCATCACCGGGGGCAACCCGTTCCTGACCGCCACGCACCGAGGAGGACACCCATGACCCGCGCCCTGCTGATCGTCGACGTGCAGAACGACTTCGTGGAGGGCGGCTCGCTGGCCGTCGCCGGGGGCCGCGCCGTCGCCGAGGGCATCACCGCCCACCTGCGCTCCCACGCCGAGCAGTACGCCGCCGTCGTCGCCTCGCGCGACTGGCACCACGCCGAGGGCACCAACGACGGCCACTTCGCCGCCCCGGGCGCCGAGCCCGACTACGTCGCCACCTGGCCGGTGCACTGCGTCTCAGGGGCCGAGGGCGCCGAGTACGCCCCCGGGCTCGACACCACCGCGATCACCCACCACGTGCGCAAGGGCATGGGCGTAGCGGCCTACAGCGCCTTCGAGGGCGTCACCGAGGACGGCCGGTCCCTGGCGCACGTGCTCGACGGGCTCGGCGTCACCGCCCTCGACGTCGTCGGCATCGCCACCGACTACTGCGTGCGGGCCAGCGTGCTCGACGCCCGGGGGCACGGACTGGAGGTGCGGCTGCTGCCGGGGCTGCACGCCGCGGTGGCCCCCGAGACCGGCGACCGGGCGGTGCGGGAGATGGCCGAGGCGGGGGCGTCGGTGTGAGCGCCGCGCCCCTCGTCCCCTCCGTGGCGCTCGCCGTCGACCTCGCGGTCCTCACCCTGCGCGCCGACCGGTTGCACGTGCTGCTCGTGCGGCGCGGCGTGCCGCCCTTCGAGGGTGCCTGGGCGCTGCCCGGCGGGTTCGTTGGGCCGACCGAGGACGCCGAGACCGCGGCCTGGCGCGAGCTCGCCGAGGAGACCGGGATGGGGCAGGTGCCTGGCAGCGGTCATCTCGAGCAGCTGCGCACCTACAGCGCCCCCGACCGCGATCCCCGCGACCGCGTGGTCTCGGTGGCCCACGTCGTGCTGGCACCGGACCTGCCCGACCCGACCGCGGGCTCCGACGCCGCGGAGGCGCGGTGGTGGCCGGTCGAGGAGATCCTCGATCCGGCACCCGCCGCGGCGGCCCCGGTGCTCGCCTTCGACCACGCCGAGATCCTCACCGATGCCCTGGAGCGCGTGCGGGCCAAGCTCGAGTACACGACCCTCGCCCTGGAGTTCGTCACCGAGCCGTTCACCCTGGGAGACCTGCGCCGCGTCTACGCCGCGGTGTGGGGTGCGCCGCCGGATCTCGGCAACTTCCGGCGCAAGGTGCTGGGCACCGAGGGGTTCGTCGTCGCCACCGACGACCACGGCGGCGACAGCGGCCGGCCCGCCCGGCTGTACCGGCGCGGCCCGGCGCGGCTGATCTCGCCCCCGATGCTGCGCACCCCCGGCGAGGACTGAGCGGGCCCTCCCGCGCCCGGCCCGCCGCGCCCACCCGCCCGGGTGTCGGTGGCCTCGGCCAGACTGTCGGGCGTGACCCCGGCGGCCCTCGAGGAGTTCAGCGAGCCGACCCGCACCTGGTTCCGCGCGGCCTTCGCCGCCCCGACCCCGGTGCAGGCGGAGGCCTGGCGCGCGATCAGCGCGGGCCGCCACGCGCTCGTCGTGGCGCCCACGGGCTCGGGCACGACCCTCAGCGCCTTCCTGTGGTCCCTCGACCGGCTCCTCACCACGAGCCCGCCCGAGGCCAAGGAGCACCGCACCCGCGTGCTGTACCTCAGCCCGCTCAAGGCGCTGGGCGTCGACGTCGAGCGCAACCTGCGGGCCCCGCTCACCGGCATCCGCCACACCGCGGCGCGTCTCGGCGTCGAGGTCGGCGACGTCACCGTCGGGGTGCGCTCGGGCGACACCCCCGCCCAGGAGCGGCGCAGCCTCGCGTCCCGGCCGCCCGACATCCTCATCACCACCCCCGAGTCGCTGTACCTGATGCTCACCTCCCGCGCCCGGGAGAACCTGCGAGGAATCGAGACGGTGATCCTCGACGAGGTGCACGCCGTGGCGGGCTCCAAGCGCGGCGCCCACCTCGCGCTCTCGCTCGAGCGGCTCGACGGCCTGCTCGAACGCCCGGCCCAGCGGATCGGGCTCTCGGCCACGGTCCGCCCCCTGGAGGAGGTGGCCCGCTTCCTCGGCGGGGCCGCGCCGGTGGAGATCGTCGCGCCGCCGGCCCACAAGGAGTGGGACCTGCGGGTGGTCGTGCCCGTGGCCGACATGACCGACCCCGACGCCGCCCCGCCCGGCGCCCCCGAACGGGCCCCGGCGCCGGTGGTCGAGCAACCGGCCTGGGCCGCCGAACTCGGCGCCCTCGCCGGGCCGAGCTCCGAGGACGGCCGGGGCCGCAGCCTGTGGCCCTACGTCGAGTCGCGCGTGGTCGACCTCATCGAGCAGCACCGCTCCACGATCGTGTTCGCCAACTCCCGCCGCCTCGCCGAGCGGCTCACCGCGCGGCTCAACGAGATCGCCGCCGAGCGGGCCGGTGTCGACGCCGGGGAGGTGGACGCCGCGGGGCCGGTCGCCGTGCCGGCGGCGGCGCCGGGGGCCAGCGGCACCGCCGCGGGCGTCGTCGTCGGGGCGCCGGTGATCGCCAAGGCCCACCACGGGTCGGTCAGCAAGGAGCAGCGGGCGCTCATCGAGGACGACCTCAAACGGGGCCGGCTGCCCGCGGTGGTGGCCACCAGCAGCCTCGAGCTGGGCATCGACATGGGTGCGGTCGACCTCGTGGTGCAGATCGAGTCGCCGCCCTCGGTGGCCAGCGCGCTGCAGCGGGTCGGGCGCGCCGGACACCAGGTCGGCGAGGTCTCCCGCGGCGTGCTGTTCCCCAAGCACCGCGGCGACCTCCCCCAGACCGCGGTCGCCGTGCAGCGGATGCGCGAGGGCGGCATCGAGGCGCTGCGCGTGCCGCAGAACCCCCTCGACGTGCTGGCCCAGCAGATCGTGGCGGCCTGCGCGCTCGAACCGGTCGACGTCGAGGAGCTGTTCGCCGAGGTGCGGCGCGCGGCGCCCTACACCCACCTGCCGCGCTCGGCCTTCGAGGCCGTGCTCGACCTGCTCAGCGGGCGCTACCCGAGCGAGGAGTTCAGCGAGCTGCGGCCCCGGCTGGTGTGGGACCGCGTCGCCGGCACCCTCACGGGGCGTCCGGGCGCGCAGCGGCTCGCCGTCACCAGCGGCGGCACCATCCCCGACCGGGGCCTGTTCGGGGTCTTCCTCGCCGGGGCGGAGGGGCCGGGCAAGCGCGTGGGCGAGCTCGACGAGGAGATGGTCTACGAGTCGCGGGTGGGCGACGTCTTCGCCCTGGGGGCCACGAGCTGGCGCATCGAGGACATCACCCACGACCGCGTGCTCGTGACCCCCGCGCCCGGTCTGCCCGGGCGGCTGCCGTTCTGGAAGGGCGACACGCTCGGCCGACCCGCCGAGCTCGGGGCCGCCATCGGTGCCTTCGTGCGGGAGCTGGGTTCCTTGGCCCCCGACGCCGCCCGCGCCCGCGCCGAGGAGACCGGTCTGGACGCCTACGCCGCCGACAACCTCGTCACCTACCTCACCGACCAGGCCGAGGCCACCCGGCTGCTGCCCAGCGACACCACCCTGCTGCTCGAGCGGTTCCGCGACGAGCTGGGCGACTGGCGGCTCGTGCTGCACTCCCCCTACGGCACGCCCGTGCACGCCCCGTGGGCGCTGGCGATCAACGCCCGGCTGCGCGAGCGCTACGGCATCGACGGGCAGGCGATGGCCAGCGACGACGGCATCGTGATCCGGCTGCCCGACACCGACGGTGAGCCGCCCACCGCCGAGATCGTCGTCTTCGACGCCGAGGAGATCGAGGCGCTGGTCACCACCGAGGTCGGCGGCTCGGCACTGTTCGCCGCGCGGTTCCGCGAGTGCGCGGCGCGGGCGCTGCTGCTGCCGCGACGCGACCCCGGACGCCGCTCGCCGCTGTGGCAGCAGCGGCAACGCGCCGCCGCGCTGCTGGAGGTCGCCTCGCGCTACCCCACCTTCCCGATCGTGCTGGAGGCCGTGCGCGAGTGCCTGCAGGACGTCTACGACCTGCCGGCGCTCACCGACCTCATGAAGCGGCTGGACCGCCGCGAGGTCACGGTCGCCGACATCGCCACCACCACGCCCTCGCCGTTCGCGCGCACCCTGCTGTTCGGCTACGTCGCCCAGTTCGTCTACGAGGGCGACTCCCCGCTGGCCGAGCGGCGCGCAGCGGCCCTGAGCCTGGACCAGTCGCTGCTGGCCGAGCTGCTCGGCCGCGCCGAGCTGCGCGAGCTGCTCGACCCCGAGGTACTGGCCGAGGTCGAGGCCGAGCTCCAACGGCTCGCCCCCGACCGGCGGGCCCGCGACGCCGAGGGCGTGGCCGACCTCCTGCGCCTGCTCGGACCGCTCTCGGCGGCCGAGGTCGCGCAGCGGTGCGTCCCGGCCGACAGCGATGCCGGGGGCGATGCCGGGGGCGACACCGGGGCCGACACCCTGGCCCGGGCCACGACATGGCTCGGCTCCCTGGGCGCCGCGCGCCGCGCCGTGGAGGTGCGCATCGCGGGCGAGCCGCGCTGGGTCGCGATCGAGGACGTCGCCCGGCTGCGCGACGGCGTCGGCGTGCCGGTGCCGCCCGGCACGCCCGACGCGTTCGCGGAGCCCGTGGAGGACCCCCTGGGCGACCTGCTCGCCCGCTACGCCCGCACCCACGGCCCGTTCCGCACCGACGACGTCGCCGCCCGGTTCGGGCTCGGCGTCGCGGTGGTGCGCCACACCCTGCAGCGCCTCGCCGCCCAGGGCCGCGTGCTCGAGGGCGAGTTCCGGCCGGGCGGATCGGGCAGCGAGTGGTGCGACGCCGAGGTCCTGCGACGCCTGCGCCGACGCTCCCTGGCCCGGCTGCGGCAGGAGATCGAGCCGGTCGAGCCGCGGGCGCTCGGACGGTTCCTCGCGGCCTGGCAGCACGTCACCGGTCGGGGCCTGCGCGGCGTCGACGGCGTCCTGACCGCCGTGGAGCAGCTCGCCGGGGCGCCGGTGCCCGCGAGCGCACTCGAACCGCTGGTGCTGGCCTCCCGGGTGCGCGACTACGAGCCCTCCCTGCTCGACGAGCTCACCGCCTCCGGGGAGGTGCTGTGGGCGGGCCACGGCAGCCTGCCGGGCACCGACGGCTGGGTGTCGCTGCACCTGGCCGACCAGGCCCACCTCACCCTCCCCGAGCCGGAGGCGCCGCCGGCCGGTGAGCTCACCGACGCCCTGCTGGCCGCCCTCGACGGCGGTGGCGCCTGGTTCTTCCACCAGATCGCCGAGACGGTGCGGCGCGAAGTCGGCCGCGCCTCGCTGACCGACGCCGACCTCGCCGCGGCCCTCTGGGACCTCGTCTGGGCCGGGCTGGTCGGCAACGACACCCTCACCCCGCTGCGGGCCCTGCTGCGGGGCGGCCGCACCACCCACAAGTCCCGGCGCCCCCCGCCCCGCCCCGGTCGCATCCCGCGGGCCGGCGCCGGCGGCCGGATGATCCGCAGCGGCCCTCCCGAGACCGCCGGGCGCTGGTCGCTGCTGCCCGAGATCGAGACCGACGCCACCCGCCGGGCCCACGCCGCCGCCGAGGGCCTGCTGGAGCGCCACGGCGTGGTGCTGCGCGGCAGTGCGGTGAGCGAGCGGGTCAGCGGCGGGTTCGCCGCGGTCTACAAGGTGCTCAGCGCCTTCGAGGACTCCGGTCGCTGCCGCCGCGGCTACTTCGTCGAGGGCCTCGGCGCCGCGCAGTTCGGCACCAGCGGCGCCGTCGACCGGTTGCGCAGCCTCGCCGAGGTGCCGGCCGACGCCGCCCCGGTCGCGCTGGCCCTCGCCGCCACCGACCCCGCGAACCCCTACGGCGCGGCCCTGCCCTGGCCCGAGTCCGACGGCGGTCACCGGCCCGGGCGCAAGGCGGGCGCGCTCGTCGTGCTCGTCGACGGCGCCCTGGCGCTCTACGTCGAGCGCGGCGGCCGCACCCTGCTCACCTGGAGCGAGGAGCCCGAGGTCCTGCACCCCGCGGCCGCGGCCCTCGCCGAGCGGGTGCGCTCGGGCGCCCTGGGCCGGCTCACGGTCGAGAAGGCCGACGGCGAGGCCCTGCTCGGGCGAGGCGGCAGCCCGCTGCGGCAGGCGCTGGAGGACGCCGGCTTCATCGCCGGCCCCCAGGGCCTGCGCCTCCGCGGCTGAGGCGCCCACCACCCGGTCCGCCGGCGTCGCGCTCGCGCTCGCGCCCTCGGCGCCGGATTTCCGGCGGGGTCCGACAGGGGGGCAGGGTCAGGCGGCGGAGGCGACGACGTCGGGGCGCGGCGCGGGCACGGGGATCGGGGTGGCGCCGGCGGCGGCGGCCTCCTCGAGCGCGACCGCGTCGGAGACCTCGCGCAGGACCTGGGAGAGCGGGAGCTCGAGGGCGCCGCACAGCGAGGCGAGCAGCTCGGAGGAGGCCTCCTTCTGTCCGCGCTCGATCTCGGAGATGTAGCCCAGGCTCACCCGGGCCTCGGCCGAGACCTCACGCAACGTGAGCCCGCGCTCGAGACGACGCTCACGCAGGACGTCGCCGAGCGATCGACGAAACAGCACCATGAGCGGCCTCCCTTTCCTGACAGTGAACGCAACGCTACCGGAGGGCTGTGTCTTCCCGGGGGGAACCCAGCCGATGACACGCCCGATCGTGGCGTGCCCGCGCGCCGACAGCCTCACCCCGCGGGACGACCGGGGCGCCGGGCCGTCAGCCCTCAGCGAACAGGCGCTGCTCAGACCGTGGCGGGCGCGGCCTCGCGGCGCTGGCGGGCGAAGTCGCGGAAGAACTCGTAGCCGGAGTAGGCGGTCATCACGACGGCGACGGCGAGCAGTCCCTGCGCGGCGTAGAACCAGATCTGCCCCGGCACGTCGAGCCAGCCGTCGACCTGCTTGCCGGGCAGGGTGAGCATACCCAGCGCGAGCCCCTGGAAGGTCGTCTTCCACTTGCCGCTGGCCTTCGCGGCGATCACGACGGTCTTGGCGACCGAGAGCCGCAGCAGGGTGATCGACCACTCGCGCAGCAGCACCAGGATCGTCACGGCCCACCACACGTCGCCGATGATCGAGAGCGCGACGAGCGCAGTGCCGGTCAGTGCCTTGTCGGCGATGGGGTCGGCGATCTTGCCGAAGTTCGTCTCGAGGTTGCGCGCGCGGGCGAGGTCGCCGTCGATCTTGTCGGTGGCCATCGCCACGAAGAAGATCCCCCAGGCGATCGTGCGCCACATGACCGAGTCGTGGTCGTGGGCCAGCAGCGCCCAGCCGTACACCGGGACCAGCAGGATCCGCAGCGTGGTGAGCGCGTTGGGCAGGTTCCAGTTGCTCGGGGCGGTCGAGGTCTCGGTCATCGGGCGACTCCGGTGGGGCGGGCCACGAGGTCGACGCCGTCGGTGGCGACCACGGTGGCGGTGACGAGGTCACCGATGCGGTGACCGGTGCCGAGCAGGCGGGTGGTGCCGTCGACCTCGGGGCCCTGGAAGCCGGTCCGGCCCTCCGCGGTGGCGCCGTCGTCGCCGCCGTCGGTGTCACTGTCGGTGTCGAGGGACTCCACGAGCACCTCCACGACCTCGCCGATCCGCTCCTCGGCCCGCTGGGCGTTGAGCTCCTCGACCAGCTGCTGCACCTGCTGGGTGCGCGCCCAGACCTCGTCGGGATCGAGCTTGTCGGTGAAGCCGGCCGCCTCGGTGCCGTCCTCGTCGGAGTACCCGAACACGCCGGTGACGTCCATCCGGGCCGCGACGAGGAAGTCGCACAGCGTCTGCAGGTCCTCCTCGGTCTCCCCCGGGAACCCGACGATGACGTTCGAGCGCACGCCGGCCTCCGGCGCGAGCGCGCGGACCCGGTCGAGCAGCGCCAGGAAGTTCTCGGGGTCGCCGAAGCGCCGCATCCGCCGCAGCACCGCGGCGCTGGCGTGCTGGAAGGACAGGTCGAAGTACGGCACGACGCCGGGTGTGCCGGCGATCGCCTCGAGCAGCCCGGGCCGCACCTCGGCGGGCTGCAGGTAGGACACCCGCACCCGCTCCACGCCGTCGATGCCCGCCAGCTCGGGCAGCAGCGTCTCCAGCAGCCGGATGTCGCCGAGGTCCTTGCCATAGGAGGTGGAGTTCTCCGAGACCAGGAACAGTTCGCGCACGCCCTCGCCCGCCAGCCACCGCGCCTCGGCGACGACGTCGGAGGGACGCCGGCTCACGAACGCGCCACGGAAGCTGGGGATCGCGCAGAAGGTGCAGCGGCGGTCGCAGCCGCTGGCCAGCTTCAGCGGCGCCGTCGGACCGGACTCGAGCCGGGTGCGGGGCGCGACCGCGGGCGCGGCACGCTCGGCCGGCGTGATCGGCAGCAGGCGGCGCCGGTCCTGCGGTGTGTGGGGGTGGTGCGTCTCGCCCGCCAGGATCGAGCGCAGCCGCCCGGCGATGTCCTCGTAGTCGTCGAACCCGAGCACGGCGTCGGCCTCGGGCAGCGACTCCGCGAGGTCCTTGCCGTAGCGCTCGGCCAGACACCCCACCGCGACGACGGCGCGCGTGCGGCCGTGGTCCTTGAGGTCGGCGGCCTCGAGCAGCGCGTCGACGGAGTCCTTCTTGGCCTGCTCGACGAAGCCGCAGGTGTTGACCACCACGGTGTCGGCCTGGTCGGGGTCGTCGACGAGGCGGAACCCGTCGGCAGCGAGGCGGCCGGCCAGCTCCTCGGAGTCGACCTCGTTGCGTGCGCACCCGAGGGTGAGCATCGCGACGGTGAGGGGCGCGTCGGGCCGGTCGGGGCTGGGATGTGAACTCATGTCGGGTCGAGTATGCCGCGCGGCGGCGCTCCGGACGCAACGCGCGACGCGGGCGGCGTGGTGGCCTCCGCCACGCGTCACCACCGGCGCGGTCGCCGCGGCACCCGGCGCACGGCCGGTGCAGGGACGGTGCAGGGACGACGACGGGTGCGCCGGACCACCTGGCTCCGGCGCACCCGAGCAGCGCTGTGTCGCCCCGGCCGTGGGCGGCCTCAGCCCGCGAAGGTGCGCTCCGCCTGGCGTCCGGTGGCACCGAGGGCGCCGTGGTCGGTGTCGCCGACGGTGACGCTCAGGCCGCCGTCGGTGGAGCGGATCCGCACCGGGGCGAGCGCGTCCACGCGCGCGGTCTGCATGAAGGCGAGGTCCTCGTTGAACACCACCCGGCCGCGGGCGTCGCGGATCTCGACCCGCGCCCCGCCGGTGGCGGCGGTGACCTCGACCGTGACGACGTTCCCGGTGGTCGCGCTGCTGAGCGCCCCCTTCTGGCCCGGGGAGCCGTTGAGCACGACCCGGCTGGCCGCCGGCTCCGGGGCACCGGTCACCAGACGTGCCACCGACCACACCAGCACCCCGGCCATCACGGCGGCCACGAGCACCGACCAGTTCACGCCACCGCGGGTACCGCGCAGCGCCCCGGTGCCGGTGGACAACTCGGCCTCGAACACGCAGCGCGGGTCCAGGGGTGCGTCGGCGTAGCGGTCGTCGTAGCGGGCCAGCAGCGGGGCGGCGTCCACCCCGAGCACCCGCGCGAGGGTGCGCAGGTGACCGCGGGCGTAGAAGTCGCCCCCGCAGGCGGCGAAGTCGTCGACCTCGATGGCCTCGATGATGTGGGTCCGGATGCGGGTGCGCTCGGCCACCTGCTCCACGCTGAGCCGCAGCCCGGTGCGCGCGGCGGCCAGATCGGGCCCGATCACGGGGTCGCTGACCCGCACCACCGCGGTCGCGTCCGGCTCGGCATCCACGACCGGCGCGCCGTCCACCGGGGTCACGGCGTCGGGAGCGACCTCCTCCTCGACGCGACGCCACCGCGGACGCGGCGGCAGCACGACGTCGCCACGACGGCCCAGGCTCAGCGCGCGCGTCGGTGCGGCGCCCTGATCCTCGTCGTCCTCGTCGTCCTCGTCGGGTGCGGCCGTCTCGACGACGTCGACGGGCTCGGTCACCCCGGCGATCCCCGCCGACGGCTGCTCGTCGGGCTGCTCGACCGGCTGCTCGACCGGCTGCTCGACCAGCGCGCCGGCCGGTGCGTCGACCTCCGGCCGCAGGTCGCGGGTCTGGATCAGCGGCTCCTCGTCGGGCCCGGGCTCGACGGTCTCGACCCAGCGTGGCGGGTCCACGACGGCGACGGCGGTGAAGCCGGCGCTGAGGTCCTCCAGCGCCTCGGTGAGCTCGTGCCAGTCCGCACCGACCAGGCGGGTGCCGAGGGAGAGCCGCACCCCGATCGGGTCGCCGTCGCTGCGGCGGATGGTGAGCGCGCCGTCGCGCAGCAGCGAGGCCCGCGGCTGGTGCTCGACGCCGGTGACCTCGGGCCACGCGACGCCGGTCCAGGTGCGCCCGCGCCGGGCGCGCACGCCGCGGTCGTCGAGCACCATCAGCGGCACCCGCGCGTCCAGCAGGGTCACGAGCTGCCACACCACCAGGCCGATGAGGCCGAGCAGGGCCGCGACGTCCCACGCCGCCGACCCACCGCTCGCGATGCGCCAGGCGTACGCACCGGCCAGGAGCAGGGCGAGACCGCCGAGGAGGGCGGAGACCAGGCCGTCGCGGTGCACCTCCACGACGTCCTCCGCGGACGGTGTGGGCCGGTCGGCAGCCGGCTCGATCGGACCGTGGTCGGTGGCGGGTCCACGCTGGTCGAGGCTCACTGCTCCCCCTGGATGGTGAAGATGACGGCGTCGAGCTCGTCGGGCTTGATCAGCACGTCGCGGGCCTTGGAGCCCTCGGAGGGACCGACGACGCCGCGGGACTCGAGGATGTCCATCAGGCGCCCGGCCTTGGCGAACCCGACCCGCAGCTTGCGCTGCAGCATCGAGGTCGAGCCGAACTGGGTGGAGACGACCAGCTCGATGGCCTGGATCACCAGGTCCATGTCGTCGCCGATGTCGTCGTCGAGCTCGCGCTTGCTCTGCGCCGGCGCGGTGACGTCGTCGCGGTAGGTGGGCTGCAGCTGCTCCTTGCAGTGCGCGACCACCGCCGCGATCTCGGCCTCGGTGACCCACGAGCCCTGCACGCGGATGGGCTTGGAGGAACCCATCGGCAGGAACAGACCGTCACCCTGACCGACCAGCTTCTCCGCACCCGGCTGGTCGAGGATGACACGGCTGTCGGCGAGGGAGGAGGTGGCGAAGGCGAGCCGGCTCGGCACGTTGGCCTTGATCAGACCGGTGACGACGTCCACCGAGGGGCGCTGGGTGGCGAGCACCAGGTGGATGCCCGCCGCGCGGGCCAGCTGGGTGATGCGCACGACGGCGTCCTCGACGTCGCGCGGGGCGACCATCATGAGGTCGGCGAGCTCGTCGACGATGACGAGCAGGTAGGGGTAGGGGGTGAGCACGCGCTCGCTGCCCAGCGGCACCTCCACCTTGCCGGCCCGCACCGCCTTGTTGAAGTCGTCGACGTGGCGGAACCCGAAGTTGGCCAGGTCGTCGTAGCGCAGGTCCATCTCGCGCACGACCCACGCGAGGGCCTCGGCGGCCTTCTTGGGGTTGGTGATGATCGGGGTGATCAGGTGCGGCACGCCCTCGTAGGCGTTGAGCTCGACCCGCGTGGGGTCGACCATGATCATCCGCACCTCGTCCGGCGTGGCGCGCATGAGCACCGAGGTGATCATCGAGTTGATGAAGCTCGACTTGCCCGAGCCGGTCGCGCCGGCCACCAGCAGGTGGGGCATCTTGGCGAGGTTGGCCACCACGAACCCGCCCTCGACGTCCTTGCCGAGGCCGGCCACCATCGGGTGGTGGTCGCTGCGGGCCACGCGCGAGCGCAGCACGTCGCCGAGGGAGACGATCTCCTTGTCGAGGTTCGGGATCTCCACCCCCACCGCGGACTTGCCGGGGATCGGGCTGAGGATCCGCACGTCGGCCGAGGCCACGGCGTAGGAGATGTTCTTCTGGATGCCGGTGATCTTCTCGACCTTCACCGCCGGGCCGAGCTCCACCTCGTAGCGGGTGACGGTCGGGCCGCGGGTGTAGCCGGTCACCTGCGCGTCGATGTTGAACTCGTCGAGCACCTGGGTGAGGCGGCCGACGATCTCGTCGCTGGCCTTGCTGCGCGCCTTGTGCGGCGAGCCCTCCTTGAGGATCTCGTGGGTCGGCAGCGAGTAGACGATGTCGCCGGAGAGCGCGAGCTGCTCCATGCGCGGCTCCACCGGGGTGTGCGCCGGGGGCAGCAGGTCGGCGTGGGCGTCGCGGGCCGGGGTCGGCTCGTCGTCGTCCACCGGCGGGCTCCAGGCCGCGGTCGCGGGGCCGGGGTCGGGCAGGGCGGACGCCGGGGCGTCGTCCAGGCCCAGGGCGACGTCGAGGGCGTCAGGGCCCGCCGCGCCCTCCGCCGCCGGGCCGGGGTCGGAGGGGTCGAAGGGGTCGCTGGCGGGCAGCTCGTCCAGCCCGCGCACCCGACGCCGCCGGGTCTCGCGGGTCTCCACCACGGGGCTGTCGTAGGGCACGGCGTGCTCGGGCAGCTCGAGGTCGTCGTCGGCGCGGACGTCGTCGTGCTGGTCCCAGGAGCTGCGGTGGCCGACGAGCAGGTCGGCGAGGTGCGCGAGCCGCTCGGGCACCCGGTACAGCGGGGTCGCGGTGATCACGAGCACCCCGAAGACGCTCACCAGCGCCAGCACGCAGACCACGAGCGCGGAGGACCGCAGCAGGTCCAGCATCAGCGAGGAGACGACGTAGCCCACCGCTCCCCCGGCCTCGCGCAGCGAGGAGGTGTCGCCCGACACGGGCTGGGGGTTGCCGCCGGCGAGGTGCACGATGCCCTGCACGCCCAGACCGAGGGCGGCCCAGCCGACCGCCTGCCGTCCGGCCGGTCCCTGACCGACGGGGTCGCGCAGGAGGCGCCAGCCCGACCACACGATCGCCAGCGGCACCAGCCACCCGATCTTGCCGACCGTGCCGACCACGGCCACCCGCACGCCGTCCATGAGACCGCCGGGCACCTCGAACCACACGGCGGCCGCGACCACGCAGGCCAGCGCCACCAGGGTCAGGCCGACGCCGTCGCGGCGGTGCTCGGGCTCGAGGTCGCGGGCGCTGCGGCCGATGCCGCGCGCGATCGCGCCGAGGCCGTGGGCCAGGGCGAGCCAGCACGCGGCGAGACCACGGGCGAGGGCGAGGAAGACGGTGGCGACCGGTCCCCGCCCGCTGCGCACCGCGCGCGGTGCCGGCCGCGCGGCGGGCTTGCGGCCCTTGCCGGCGGCGCTGCCCTTGCGTGCCGAGCTGGCCTTGCCGGACGCGGGCTTGCGCGTGCTGGTGCTCGCGCGGGGCTTGCGGGTGCTGGTGGACTTCCGAGCGCGACTGGGGGCGCGGGAACCGCCTCCTCGACCGGTTGAGGTGGAGGTGGAGGTGCCTCGCGAACCCGTCGGGGAAGACGTACGGGTCGCCATGACACCAAACCTAGGCCACTTTCACACCAGCCACAGGGACCACAGGAATGCGTGTCTTCACCATCTGTCACGCCTCTCACCGCCCCTCGTGGTCGCCGCGGTGGTCGTCGTACCAACCGTCTGTGCTGTTTCTCGGCCCGAGAACAGCACAGACGGTTGGTGCGACGAACCCCCGGAGCCGCCCTAGGCCAGGTCCCGCGCCCAGGGCAGGACGACGGCGAGGGTGGGGAGCAGGAGCAGGGCCGCGGCGGCGAGGAGCGCGAGCGCGGCCTGAAGCCGGTGGGGCCGCTCGTCGGCGAGCAGCCGCACCCGCACGACGAGGTCGACGTCGGCGGCGCCGAGCAGCACACCGGGCGGATGGCCCGACACACCGGGCGGGCCGGCGTCGTCGGCGCGCGCCTGGGCGAGGCCGACCAGCGCGCGGCCGAGGTCGCGGCGCCCCTCCCGGCCACGGCCGCGCACCGCGGCCCGGTCGGCCAGGACCTCCACGAGCAGCCGGACCTCGCTGAGCGCCGCCGCGCTGCGCACCCCGCGCGGGAAGGCGGCGTGCAGCACCGAGAACGCCTCCAGCACGAGGTCGTGGCGGGCCCGCAGGTGGGCCCGCTCGTGGGCCAGGACGGCGTCGACCTCGTCGGCGCCGAGTCGGGCGAGCACACCGGCGGTGAGGACGACGCGGGACTGGCCCGGGCGGTCGCCCGGCACGCAGTAGGCCAGGGGGACGTCGTGGTCGAGCAGGCGCACGCCCGGCGCTGAGCGGGTGCCGACGACGTCGAGCTGCGCGCGGTGACGACGTCGCAGGAGCCGCAGCCGGGTGCCGATCCGGTGGCCGTGCACCAGCAGCCGCGCGGCCACCACGAGCACGACCACCAGGGCGACGCCGGCGACGAGCAGGGCGTCGAGCTCGTCGCGATGCCGCCACCCGCGGTCGGTGGCCAGCAGCACGCCGGCGCCGAGCGCGGCGAGCACCGCCGCGAGCGCCACGCTCTGCCACAGCACGACCGCGGCGCGCGGGGTGGAACGCAGCGCCGGCAGGCGCAGCAGCAGCACCGGCACCGGGCCGGCGAGCACCAGGGCCAGCAGCCCCAGCACCGACGGCGCGATCACGGCCGATCCATGGGGCGGCGCTCAGTCCTCGAGGGCGGCCAGCGCCGCGCGCAGGGCGGTGGCGTCCTCGGGCGAGGCGCCCTCGACGAAGGCGACCAGCGCGGTGGCCCGGTCGTGGCCGGTGAAGTCGGCCCGGGTCTCGTGCAGGATCTCGGCGGTCATCGCGGCCCGACTGCCCCGGGGCCGGTAGCGGTAGGCCCGGCCGTCGCGCTCGCGCACCACCAGGCCCTTGCGCTCGAGCCGGTCGAGCACGGTCATGACGGTCGTGTAGGCGAGGTCGCGCTCGGCGGCGAGGTCGGCATGGACCTCCCGCACGGTGGCGTAGGTCTCGGGCGCGAGCCAGAGCCGCTCCATGACGGAGCGCTCGAGGTCGCCGAGTTGCGAGAAGGGCACGAGGTGATTGTACCTACGGCGAACCGCGTACTACAGTCGGTCGTAGTTACTACGGTCTGTAGTACGCAAAGCAGTAGTACTACGCATGGGAGGACCTCATGGACGTCGTCGACCTCGCGCGGTGGCAGTTCGGGATCACCACCGTCTACCACTTCGTCTTCGTGCCGCTCTCGATCGGCCTCACCGCCCTGGTCGCGGTCCTGCAGACCCGCTGGCTGCGCACCCGCCACCCCGACTACCTGCGCCTGACCCGGCTCTTCGGCACCCTGATGCTCATCAACTTCGCCATCGGCGTCGTGACCGGCATCGTGCAGGAGTTCCAGTTCGGCATGAACTGGAGCGACTACTCCCGCTTCGTGGGCGACGTCTTCGGGGCCCCGCTGGCGATGGAGGGCTTGGTCGCCTTCTTCCTGGAGTCCACGTTCCTCGGCCTGTGGATCTTCGGCTGGGACCGGCTCCCCCGCGGCCTCCACCTGGCCACGATCTGGATCGTGCACCTGGGCACCCTGGCCTCGAGCTGGTTCATCCTCGCCGCCAACTCCTGGATGCAGCACCCCGTGGGCTACCGCTTCAACCCCGACACCGGCCGCGCGGAGCTCACCGACATCGCCGCGGTGATGACCAACAAGGTCCAGCTCGTCACCTTCCCCCACGTCATCGCCGCCTCCTACCTCACCGCGGCGGCGTTCCTCGTCGCCGTCGCAGGGTGGCTGGCCTGGCGGCGTGACGCCGACGGGCGTCCGGTCGGCGAGGCCGACCGCGGGATGTACCGGCGCGCGATCCGGCTCGGCGCCGGCGTCGCCCTGGTGGCCGGGCTGGCCGTGGCGGTCACCGGCGACCTCCAGGGCAAGGTGATGACCGAGGTGCAGCCCATGAAGATGGCCGCCGCCGAGGGCCTCTACGACTCCGCCGACTCCTGCGCGCCCTTCTCGATCCTCACCCTCGGCACCCCCGACGGGCGCAGCGAGAAGTTCTCGGTGACCGTGCCGTGCCTGCTGTCCTACCTCGGCACCGGATCCACCGACGGTGCCATCGCCGGCATCGACGACCTGCGCGCGCAGTACCGCGCGACCTACGGCAGCGACCCGGGCACCGCCTACTACCGCGCCGGCGACTACGCGCCCACCATCCCGGTGACCTACTGGTCCTTCCGGCTCATGATCGGGCTCGGCATGGCCGCCTCCGCGGGCGCCGGCCTGGTGCTGCTGCTCACCCGGCGCGACCGCATGCCGACCTCGCGCTGGTTCGGCCGCCTCCTGGTGGGGCTGCCCCTGCTCGCCGTCGCGGGCAACTCCTTCGGCTGGATCTTCACCGAGATGGGGCGCCAGCCCTGGGCCGTGTTCGGCCTGATGACCGTCGACCACGCCGTCTCGCCGGGCGTCTCGGTGACCGAGGCGGCCCTCGGGCTCGCCGCGCTCACCCTCGTCTACGCCGTGCTCGCGGTGATCGAGGTCCGGCTGCTGCTGCACACGATCCGCACGGGCGCCCCGGCCTACGTCGAACCGCCTGCGCCGACCCTGCGCGGGCCCCAGGACGACGACGTCCCACTGACCTTCGCCTACTGACCCGCACCCGCCACCCCACCGACCCTGCGCCCGGAGCACGCCATGGAACTCACCACCGTCTGGTTCAGCCTCATCGCCGTCTTGTGGATCGGCTTCTTCTGCCTGGAGGGATTCGACTTCGGAGTCGGGATCCTGCTGCCCGTGCTCGCGCGCGACGAGGCCGAGCGCCGGGTCCTGCTCAACACCGTCGGCCCGGTCTGGGACGGCAACGAGGTCTGGCTCCTCGTGGCCGGCGGCGCGACCTTCGCCGCCTTCCCCGAGTGGTACGCCACGCTGTTCAGCGGCTTCTACCTGCCGCTGCTGCTCATCCTGCTGGCCATGATCGTGCGCGGCCTGGCCTTCGAGTACCGCCACCACCGCGACGACGCCGCCTGGCGCGCCCGCTGGGACCGTGCGGTGATCGTAGGCTCCTGGACGCCGGCGGTGCTGTGGGGGGTCGCGTTCGGGGCGCTCCTGCACGGCGTGCCGCTCGACGCCGACCACGAGTTCACCGGCTCCCTGCTCACCCTGCTCCACCCCTACGCCCTGCTCGGCGGACTGGTGACCCTGGGCCTGTTCACCACCCACGGCGCGATGTTCCTGGCCCTGAAGACCCTCGGCCCCGTGCGCAGTCGCGCCTCCGCGCTGGCGGTCGAGGTCGGGCTGGTCACGGCGCTCGCGGCGGTGGCGTTCCTGGTCTGGACCCAGGCCATCACCGGCACGCCGGCCTCGGCCGTGGCCTTCGTCGGCGCGGCACTGGCACTGGTGGCGGGACTGGTCGCGGCCGCCACCGACCACGAGGGCCGGGCCTTCCTCGGGACCTTCGCCGCGATCGCCCTGGCGGTGGCCGGCCTGTTCCTCGCCCTGTTCCCCCAGGTGATGCCCGCCGACGTCGCCGCCCACAGCCTCACCACCACCAACGCCGCCGCGACGCCGTACACCCTCACGCTCATGACCTGGGTGGCCGCGGCGATGACGCCGGTCGTGGTGGGCTACCAGGCCTGGACCTACTGGGTGTTCCGCCGCCGCATCGGCGTGCAGCACCTGCCGGGTGCGTCGACCACGTCCGCCGATCCCGAGCGGGAGGGCGTGGCATGAAGCCGCTGGACCCCCGGGTCCTGCCGCTGCTGCGCCCGGGAGCCCGCGCCCTCGGCGTCGCCGCCCTCGCCCAGACCGTGCTCGCGGGACTCATCGTGGCGCAGGCCGTCGCCCTCGCGGCGCTGCTGGTCGCGGTGATCACGGGCGGTCCGTGGCACGGCGCGGCGCTGGCGCTGGCCGCGGTCCTGCTGGGCCGGGGCGCGGCCGGGATGGTCGCCGAGACCGCCACCACCCGGGCGGCGGGCCGCATCGGCGCCCAACTGCGCCAGGACACCCTCCGCGCCGCCGCCCGGCTCGGCGACACCGAGTCCGACACCGAGTCCGACACCGGCGACCACGACCACGGGGACGCCGTGCCGCACCCCCGCCACCGACTGGGCGAGCTCGCCGCGCTGGCCACCCGCGGCGTGAGCGCGCTCGAGCCGTACCTGGTGCGCTACCTGCCCGCCCTGGTGCTCGCGCTCGTGCTGCCGCTGCTGACCCTCGCCGCCCTCGCCCGCGCCGACCTCCTCGCGGCCGGCGTCGTGGCGGCCACGCTGCCGCTCGTGCCGCTCTTCGCCGCCCTGATCGGGCTCGCCACCCGCGACCGCGTGGACCGGCAGTGGCGCAGCCTGAGCGTGCTGGCGGGCCACTTCGTCGACCTGCTGCGCGGGCTGCCGACGCTCGTGGCCCACGGCCGGGCCCGCGCCCAGCACGACCGCATCGCCGCGGTCAGCGAGCAGGCGCGCCGCGCGCAGCTGCCGGTGCTGCGACTGGCCTTCGCCTCCTCGCTGGTGCTCGAGCTCGTCGCGACCCTCTCGGTGGCACTGGTGGCCGTGGTCGTCGGCCTCCGGCTCGCCGCCGGCCACCTCGACCTCGACACCGCGCTCGTCGTGCTGCTGCTCGCGCCGGAGGCCTACTGGCCCTGGCGGCGGGTGGGCGCGGAGTTCCACGCCGCCGCCGAGGGCGCCGCCACCCTCGCGGCCTGGCAGGACCTGCAGGACCGCACCGCGGTGCGCACGCACGGTCAGCGCCGGCCCTGCGAGCGGACCGGACCGCGCGACGGCCTGCGCGTGCGCGGGGTGGCGCTGGGCTGGCCCGGTCGCGCGACCCCGGCCGTCGTCGGCCTCGACGCCGACGTCCCGGCCCGCGGGCTCACCGTCGTGGTGGGCCCCTCGGGCGCGGGCAAGTCCACGCTCCTGGCGGCGCTCGCCGGACGCCTGGTGCCGTCGGCGGGCGCGGTGGAGGTGGACGGCGTGCCGCTCACCGACATCGACCCCGTGTGGTGGCGCCGCCAGATCGCGGCGCTGGACCAGCGGCCGTGGGTGCCCGAGGGCACCGTGCGCGCCGCCCTGCGCCCCGGCGCGACCACCGGCGGCCCGGAGGAGGACGCCGTGCTGCGCCGCACCCTGACCCGGGTCGGCCTGCCGACGGACCTGGACCACCGGCTGGCCGAGGACGGCGCCGGCTGGTCAGCCGGCCAACGGGCCCGGCTCGCCCTGGCGCGGGTCCTGGTCTCGGACCGCCCGGTGGTCCTGGCCGACGAACCCACCGCGCACCTGGACCCGGCCACCGAGGCCCTCGTGGTCGACGTCCTGCGCGAGCTGGCGCAGCGCCGCACCGTCGTCGTCGTGTCGCACCGACCCGCCGTGCTGGCCGCCGCCACCACCGTCGTGACGCTGCCGGCCCCGGCGCCTCTCCCCCTGCCGCGCCCGAGGCCGACCCAGCTCGCGGCCTCGGGCGACCGTGCGGACGCACCACGCGCCGACGCACCTGCCGCCCCCGCGCCGGAGCCGACCGGGGGCGAGCACGCCGAGCGGCGACGGCTCCTGGTCGGCACCCTCGCCGGCATCGGCGCCTCGGGCTGCGGCGTCGCGCTCACCGCCACGGCCGGCTGGCTCATCGCCCGCGCCGCCGACCACCCGCCGGTGCTCACCCTGATGGTCGCGATCGTCGGGGTGCGGGCATTCGGCCTCGGGCGCCCAGTCCTGCGCTACGCCGAGCGGCTGCTCACCCACGACGCCGCGCTGCGTGCGCTCGCCCGGCGCCGGGTGAAGGTGTGGGACGACCTCGTGCCGCTGGTGCCGGGCCGGCTCGGGCGTCGCGGCGACCTGCTGGCCGCCGTCGTGGACGACGTCGACGCCGTCGTCGACCTCACCGTGCGGGTGCGCGTGCCGCGCTGGACCTGGGCAGGGACGACGCTGCTGACGATCGCCGTCGGGGCCCTGCTCTCCCCCGCCTCCGCGGTCGCGATCGGACTCGGGTCGGTGGTCGCGGCTGCGGGTGCCACCGCGGTGGCGCGGCTCGGCGCCCAGCGTCATCTCGGCGCCGCCGTCGCCGCGCGCGGGGTGCTCGCCACGCGGGTGACGGCGCTGCTCGACCAGGTCGACCCGCTGCGCGACTGGGACGCCCTGGAGCCGGCTCTGGCCGCCGTGGCCGCCACCGACCGCGGGGCGTCGCGGCGTCGCGTGGCGGCCGCGCGGTGGGCCGGGGCGGCGCAGGCGTGGCCCCTGCTCGTCACCGCGGCGACCGTGGCGGCCGTGGCCGCGCTCGTCGCCCCCACCCCCGGCCCCGTGGCGGCGCTGCTGGTGCTCGTGCCGGTGGCCTTGCTGGAGGTCGTGCTCCCGTTGGGCGCCGCCGCCTCCGCCGGCGTCGGGGCCGGGGCCGCGCTGGCCCGACTCGACGCCCTGGCCGACGTCGCGCCGGCCGCGGCCGACCCGCGGCGTCCCGCGCCGCCGCCGCCCGGCCACGACGTCGTCGTCACCGGGCTGCGGGCCGGCTGGCCGGCCGCGGGGCCCACCGCGACGGCCCTCGATCTGCCACGGCTGGTGCTGCCGGAGGGAGCAGCGCTGGCCGTGGCGGGCCCCTCGGGCTCGGGCAAGTCCACCCTCGCCGCCGTGCTCGCGCGGTTCCTGCTGCCCGAGGCGGGCGACGCACGGCTCGGCGGCACCGGGATCCCCGCGCTGCGCGGCGAGGACGTGCGGCGTCGCATCGGCTGGCTCGGCGACGACCCGTGGCTCTTCTCCTCCACCGTGGTCGAGAACGTGCGCCTGGCCCGTCCTGGGGCCGACGACGCCCAGGTGCGCGCCGCGCTCGAGGCGGCCCGGCTGGGCGACTGGCTGGCCGGGCTCCCCGCGGGGCTGCAGACCCGCATCGGCGACGGCGGGGTCGGGGTCTCGGGCGGGGAGCGCGCGCGGATCGGGCTCGCCCGGCTGCTGCTGGCCGATCCCGACGTCTGGGTGCTCGACGAGCCGACCGCCCACCTCGACCACGTCACCGCACGGGTCCTGGCCCACGACGTCCTCGACGCACGCGGCACCCGCAGCCTGGTGTGGATCACCCACACCGAGGAGGCCCTGGACCTGCTCGACGACGTCGTCCGGCTGCAGACGCCGGGCCGGGCCGACGTCGTACCAACCGGTCCTGCTGTTTCCAGGCCGGGAAACCGCAGGGACGGTCGGTACGACGAACCCCCGGGAGCCGCCTGAGGAGGGAGCGGGGGTCAGGCCTCGACGACGACCGGCAGGATCATCGGACGGCGGCGGTGGGTGTTGCTCACCCAGCGCCCGACGACGCGGCGCACCACCTGCTGCAGCTGGTAGGAGTCGGTGGTGCCCTCGGCGATGGCGGCGTCGACGGCCTGCACGATGGGCTGGCGGATGGCGTCGAAGGCGCCCTGCTCCCAGGCGTGGCCGCGCGCGTGGATCTCGGGACCGCCGGAGACCTTCCCGGTGACGGAGTCGACCACGACGATGATCGAGATGAAGCCCTCCTCGCCGAGGATCCGACGGTCCTTCAGCTCGGCCTCCGTGACACCGCCCACCGAGGTGCCGTCGACGAAGACGTAGCCGGCCTCGACCTTGCCGACGATGCCGGCCTTGCCGTCGACCAGGTCGATGACCATGCCGTCCTCGGCCACGACGACGTTCTCGACGCCGGTGGCGCGGGCGAGCTCGGCGTTGGCGAGCATGTGGCGGATCTCGCCGTGGACCGGCAGCACGTTGCGCGGCTTGACGATGTTGTAGCAGTACAGCAGCTCACCGGCGCTGGCGTGGCCGCTGACGTGCACCAGGGCGTTGCCCTTGTGCACCACGCGCGCCCCCCAGCGCGACAGGCCGTTGATGACCCGGTAGACGGCGTTCTCGTTGCCCGGGATGAGGCTGGAGGCGAGCAGCACGGTGTCGCCCTCCTCCAGGTGCACGAAGTGGTGGCTGCGGTGGGCGATCCGGCTCAGCGCGCTCATCGGCTCGCCCTGGCTGCCGGTGGAGATCAGCACCTGGCGCTCGGGGGCCAGGTCGGCCAGCTCCTTGGCGTCCACCAGCACGCCGTCAGGCACCGTGAGGTAGCCCAGGTCGCGGGCGATCGCCATGTTGCGCACCATCGAGCGCCCGACGTAGGCCACCTTGCGGTCGTGGGCGACGGCGGCGTCGAGCACCTGCTGCACGCGGTGCACGTGGGAGGCGAAGCAGGCCACGATGATCCGCTGGCTGGACTCGCGGAAGACCCGGTCGATCACCGGGGTGATCGATTTCTCCGCGGCGGTGAACCCGGGGGTCTCGGCGTTGGTGGAGTCGGTGAGGAACAGGTCCACCCCCTCCTCGCCGAGCCGGGCGAAGGCGCGCAGGTCGGTGATCCGGCCGTCCAGCGGCAACTGGTCCATCTTGAAGTCGCCGGTGTGCAGGACCAGCCCCGCCTCGGTGCGGATCGCCACCGCGAGGGCGTCGGGGATGGAGTGGTTGACCGCGATGAACTCCAGCTCGAAGGGCCCCATCGGGAGCCGCTCGCCCTCCTTGACCGGGTAGTGCACGGTCTCGCGCAGGCGGTGCTCCTGCAGCTTGCTGCGCAGCAGCGCCAGGGTGAGCGCGGACCCGACCAGCGGGATGTCCTGACGCTCGCGCAACAGGTAGGGGACGGCCCCGATGTGGTCCTCGTGGCCGTGGGTGAGCACGATCGCCACGATGTCGTCGAGGCGGTCCCGGATGGGGGCGAAGTCGGGGAGGATCAGGTCCACGCCCGGGTGGTTCTCCTCGGGGAACAGCACCCCGGCGTCGACGATGAGCAGCTTGCCGGCGTGCTCGAAGACGGTCATGTTGCGCCCGACCTCGCCGAGCCCACCCAGCGGGATGACGCGCAGGCCGCCGTCGGGCAGCGGGGGCGGGGTGCTCAGCTCGGGGTGCGGGTGGCTCACAGGTCTCCTTGTCGGCTCGCGCCGCCGACCACGCAGGGGTCGGACGGTTGGCGGGAGTGGGTGCCGCGGCGCGCCGCGACGGGGTCAGAGCAGGCCGGCGGCGGCGAGCCCGGCGCGCAGCGCCGCGTACTCGTCGTCGTCGAGGGGCACCAGCGGCGAACGGACCGTGCGGTGCTCGAGCACGCCGAGCAGCTGCAGGCAGCCCTTGGCGGTGGTGGCGCCGTAGTTCGGCACGCCCATGACGGCGGCGAACGCCGGCGCGAGGCGGTGGTAGATCTCCAGCGCACCGGCGTGGTCGCCGGACTGGAAGGTGCGGATCATCGCGGACAGCTCGCGGCCGGCGGCGTGGCCGACGACCGAGACGAGCCCGCAGGCGCCGTGGGCGAGGAACGCCAGGGTGTTGACGTCGTCGCCGCTGTAGACGGAGTAGCCCAGCTGCACCAGGCGGGCCGCGCGCGGCATGTCGCCCAGGGCGTCCTTGACGGCGACGACCGGCTCCCAGCCGATCATCTCCTCGTACGAGGCCAGCTCGATGGCGCTGCCGGTGCGGCCGGGCACGTCGTAGAGCATGACCGGCAACTCGGCGGCCTCCACGACCTGCCGGAAGTGCTGCACGATGCCGCGCTGGCCGGGCTTGTTGTAGTAGGGCGTCACGAGCAGGACCGCGTCGGCCCCCTGCTTGCGGGCCTGCTGGGCGAGCCAGACCGAGGTGCTGGTGTCGTTGGTGCCGACCCCGGCCACGAGGTGGACGTCGGGCCCGACGGCGTCGCGGACCGCGGCGAGGACCTCGCCGTCCTCCTCCTTGGAGGTCGTGGCGGACTCCCCCGTGGTGCCGGAGACGACCAGGCCGTCGTGGCCGGTGGCCACCAGATGGCGGGCGATGCGCTGGGTGCCCTCCAGGTCGAGCGCGCCGTCGGGGGTGAACGCGGTCGCCATCGCCGTCAACATGGTGCCGAACGGAGCGGCGGGCGCGGTGCTCATGGGGCTCAGGCTATCGCTTCACCGACCGGGTGAGGGTGTCGGGACCCGCCGCTCACACGTGCGGCATCACCTCGGCGGCGATGAGGTCGAGGTGCTCGAGGTCGCGCAGGTCCAGCACCTGCAGGTAGATCCGCCGCGCCCCGATCGCGGCGAAGTCGGCGATCCGCTCGATCGCCTCGGCCGGCGTGCCGGCGACGCCGTTCGTCCGCAAGTCCCCCACCTCCCGGCCGATCGCCGCGGCCCGGCGGGCGATCTCGGCCTCGTCGCGCCCGACGCAGACCACCAGCGCCGCGGAGTAGGTGAGGTCCTCAGGGTCGCGGCCCAGCCGCTCGCACGCCGCACGCACCCGGGCGAACTGCGCCGCACCGGCCTCGGCGTCGACGAAGGGCAGGTTGAACTCGTCGGCGTAGCGGGCGGCCAGGGCGGGGGTGCGGGTGGGACCCATGCCGCCGATGAGCACCGGCGGCGGGTCCTGCACCGGCTTGGGCAGCCCCGGGCTGTCGGTGACGCGGTAGTGGGCGCCCTCGAAGTCGAAGCCGCCCTCGGTGGCCCACAGCCCGGTGATGATCGCCAGCTGCTCCTCGAAGCGGTCGAAGCGCTCGCGGGTGCTCGGGAACGGGATGGCGTACTTGGTGTGCTCGGCCTCGAACCAGCCGGCGCCGATGCCGAGCTCGATGCGTCCCCCGCTCATCTGGTCGACGTTGGCGACGCTGATCGCCAGCGGCCCGGGGTGGCGGAAGGTCGCGCTGGTCATCATCGTGCCCAGACGGATCGTCGAGGTCTCCCGGGCCAGGCCGGCCAGGGTGATCCAGGCGTCGGAGGGGCCGGGCAGCCCCGGGGTGCCCATGCCGAGGTAGTGGTCGGAGCGGAAGAAGGCGCCGAACCCGAGCGCCTCGGCCCGCAGGGCGACGGCCAGCAGGTCGTCGTAGACCGCGCCCTGCTGGGGCTCGGTGAAGATGCGCAGCTCGGTCGGGCCGGACGTCTCGCTCATGTCCGCCAGCCTGCCACGCGCCACCGACACCCCCGGCGCCGGACCGGGGCGGACGGCTCAGCCGACGGCGAGCACCAGCGGCACCGCCGTCGGCGCCGGCACGTCGACCTCGAGGGTCAGCCCGTCGGTCGGGCTCAGGTCGGCCTCGAACACCAGCGGACGCGACGCCGCGGGGGGCAGCGTGCCCTGAGCGGTGAAGCGGAACACCAGCACCCGGGCGTCGTCGTCGCCCTCGCACTCGACCCGCTCGGCGGGGGTCCAGCCCGCGGCCCGCGGGTGCTCCGGGTCGGCGGCGGCCGCCCCGGCCACCCGCACCACGACCTCCAACGGCCCGAGGGGGTCGCCGGACTCCGACGCCTCGGCCCCGGGGTGCGGCGGTCGGGCCACGACCAGGTCGACCAGCAGACGGCGCCCGCGGCGTACCGCCGAGCCCACCACGTGCGGGGGGACCGAGGCCGCCCCGGCGAGACGACGACGCGACAGCACTCCCATGGGGCCCGGACCTCCTCGGCGGGCGGCGTCACGCTCCGGGAGCCACGCCGCGAACTCGGCTGTTGTCTGACAATCGGCCTCCCACCCTACGCGTCCCCGGCCCCGGTCCCGCACCTGCCCCGGATCTGCCCGGATCTGCCCGGATCTGCCCGGGTCCGGCGGGTCAGACGGGTCCGGGCCGCCGGCGCCAGCGCACGACGTCGAAGCCGTCGTGGGCCGTGCGCTCGACCTCGACCCACTCCCGGGGGTCGATGCGGGGGTAGTGGGTGTCGCCGTCGGGGGTGAGGGCGACCTCCGAGACCACCTGCTCCTCGGCGTGGGGCAGCAACGCCTCGTAGACCGTCGCACCGCCGGCCACGAACACGGTGCCGCCCGCGGCACGGGCCGCGGCCAGGCCCTCCTCGACGGACCCGGCCACGACGACCTCGGGGTGTCCGGGGTCCCAGGTCGTGTCGCGGGTGAGCACCACGGTGCGGCGCCCCGGCAGCGGCCGGCCGATGGAGTCGTAGGTGGCGCGCCCCATCAGCAGGGTGTGGCCCAGCGTGGTGGCGCGGAAGTGGGCGAAGTCGGCGGGCAGGTGCCAGGGGATGCCGCCGTCGGCGCCGATCACCCCGTTGCGGGCCACCGCCGCGATCAGCACGACCGGCCCGGGCTCCGCCGGCGTGTTCCCGGGGTCCGCGGGGAGACTCACCGCGCTCAGACCGCGATCGGGGCGGCGATGGCGGGGTGGGGGTCGTACCCCTCGACGGCGATGTGCTCGAGGTCGAAGGCGTCGAGCTCGGTCACCCGGGGGTCGAGCACGAGGCGCGGCAGCGGCCGGTGGTCGCGGGTGAGCTGGAGGCGGGCCTGGTCGAGGTGGTTGAGGTAGAGGTGGGCGTCGCCGAGGGTGTGCACGAAGTCGCCCACGCGCAGCCCGACGACCTGGGCGACCATGTGGGTCAGCAGCGCGTAGCTGGCGATGTTGAAGGGCACGCCCAGGAACACGTCGGCCGAGCGCTGGTAGAGCTGCAGCGACAGCCGCGCGGGGCCGCCGTCGTCGGCCGGGGCGACGTAGAACTGGAACAGGGTGTGGCACGGCGCCAGCGCCATCTGCGGCAGGTCGGCCACGTTCCACGCCGACACGACGTGTCGCCGGGAGTCGGGGTCGGTGCGCAGCTGGGCGACGACGTCGGCGAGCTGGTCGACGTGACGCCCGTCGGGGGTGGGCCAGGACCGCCACTGGTGGCCGTAGACGGGACCGAGGTCGCCGCGCTCGTCGGCCCACTCGTCCCAGATCGTGACGCCGCGCTCCTGCAGCCAGGCGACGTTGGTGTCGCCGCGCAGGAACCACAGCAGCTCGGCGAAGACCGAGCGGGTGTGCACCTTCTTGGTGGTGACCAGCGGGAACCCGGCTTCGAGGTCGAAGCGCATCTGGTGGCCGAACACGCTGCGGGTGCCGGTGCCGGTGCGATCGCCCTTGACGACGCCGTCGTCGAGGATCCGCTGCAGCAGTTCGTGGTAGGCCTGCACGCGAGCAGCCTAGACCGGGTCAGGACGGCAGGCGGAGCACCCCGCGCAGCGTGGTCCAGGTGTCGCCGGCCACCCACACCTGATCGCCCTGGCGCGACACGTGCACGCGCCCGGCCCGGCCCAGCACGGTGCCCTGGGCCGCGACGTAGTCGGCCGGCAGCACCCGGCCGGCCAGCCACTGCCCCAGTCCGGCGTTCAGGCTCCCGGTGACCGGGTCCTCCGGCACGCCGTACTGCGGGCAGAACGCCCGCACCTCGACGTCGGCCTCGCCCGCCCCGGCCGCGCCGTAGGGACCGACGACGCCGAGCTTGAGGTCGCCGAACGCGGCGAAGTCGGGACGCAGCCCGAGCACCGTGGCGGCGTCGGCGAGCAGCAGGCCCAGCCACCCGGGGCCGTTGTCGATCCACGAGGCCTCGACGACGGCGTCGGGATCCAGGCCCAGGGCGGCCGTGGCGGCGGCGAGCTCGGCCGGCGTCGGGGGCCCGGAGCGCAGCAGGTCGGGGGCGGCGAAGGCCAGCCGGCCGCCGGTGCCCGTCTCGCGCACCGTGACCAGCCCGACGCCGCACTCCTGGACCAGCCGCCCCGGGACCCGGGGCACTCCCCCGGCCTCGCGCCAGGCGTGCGCGCTGCCGAGCGTGGGGTGGCCGGCGAAGGGCAGCTCGCCGCCGGGGGCGAAGATCCGCAGCCGGTAGTCGGCGCCGGCCGCGGCCCCCTCGGGCGTGGGCGGCAGCAGGAAGGTGGTCTCGGACAGGTTCGTCCAGTGGGCGAACCGCGCCATCGTGGCGTCGTCGAGGTCCTCGGCGTCGTGGACGACCGCCACGGGGTTGCCGGACAGGCCACCGTCGCTGAACACGTCCACGCAGCGGTAGGTCCAGCCCGGGAGGTCCTGCCCGGGCCGGCTCATGCCCGCAGGCTCATGGGGCCGTAGACCTCGCGGTCGACCTCGAGGAGCACGACCTGCTCGACGCCCTCGGCCAACAGCGCGGGCCAGACCTCGCCGATCCACGACTCCGCGTCGCCCTGGGACAGGAACCGCTGGTCGGCGAGCTCGCCGCCCTCGAGCGTGACCTCGGCGGCGTCGGCGTCGAGCAGCCGCCAGGACCACGGTCGCTCGGAGGCGTTGGGACGACGGAACACCGAGGGCTGATCGGGCAGGCTCATGGCACCAGTCTGCCGCCCCGCGCCGACACCCGGTCGCACCGACCGGGTGGTCGCCCCGGCGACCGGGCGGGTGGGGTCGGGCGGGTGAGGTCAGTCGTCGGAGCGCACCGAGGTCTCCACGAACGGCAGCGGCCGCAGCCGGAACTCCTCGCGACGCCCGCGGACGTCGACGCCCACCACGGCGTCGGGGGCCACGACGGTGGAGAGCAGGGCGAGCGCGATCCCGCGCCGCAGCGTCGGGGAGAACGTGCCGGAGGTGACCTCGCCGAGCAGGACGTCGGGGGTGAGGCTCACGCTCATGCCCGGGCGCGGGATCGCCCGGCCCACGGCCTCCAGCGCGTAGATCCGACGCCGCGGCCCCGCGGCGCGTTCGGCGAGCAGCACCTCCCGGCCCCAGAACGCGGGCTTGTCCCAGCCGACCGCCCAGCCGGCGCGGCCCTGCAGCGGGGTGATGTCCAGCGACAGCTCGTGGCCGTGCAGGGGGTAGCCCATCTCGGTGCGCAGGGTGTCGCGGGCCCCCAGGCCGCAGGCCCGCACCCCGAACTCGGCCCCGGCCTCCAGCAGCGCGTCCCACAGCGCGGGGGCCACCTCGTGGGGGCCGATCAGCTCGTAGCCGCGCTCGCCGGTGTAGCCGGTGCGGCACACGGTGATCGGCCGGCCGGCGAACTCGGCGGTCTCGAAGCGCATGTAGGAGTGCCCGGTCGGCAGGCCGAGGCGGTCGAGCAGGTCGTCGCTGTCGGGCCCCTGCACGGCCAGCACCACGAGGTCGCGGTGCCGGTCGGTGACCTCCACCCCGGCCGGCGCCTGGGCCTGCAGCCGCCGCACGACCTCGGGGGTGTTGGCGGCGGTGGGCACCAGCAGGACGTCGTCGTCGGCGCGCAGGTAGGCGATGAGGTCGTCGACGACCCCGCCGGAGGCGTCGTCGCAGCACAGCGTGTACTGCGCCTGACCGGGGCCGATGCGGTCGAGGTCGTTGGTGAGCGTGGCGTTGACGAACGCGCGGGCCCCGGGTCCGGTGACGGTGGCCTTGCCGAGGTGGCTGACGTCGAAGACACCCACGCCCTCGCGCACCGCGGCGTGCTCCTTCAGCACCCCGCCGCCGGCGTACTCCAGCGGCATCTCCCAGCCGCCGAACTCGGCGAACTTGGCGCCCAGCGCCGCGTGACGGTCATGCAGGGGCGAGCGCAGCAGCGTCATGGACCGAACCTAGCGCCCGGCACACCTCACCGCGCCCCACCCGGGTGCGGACCGCGCCGACGGCCCCGGCGCCTATCCTGCTCGGGTGACGTCGTACGCGCTGCGCAGCGCCAGCCCCGCCCGCACCAAGGCCGACGCCGTCGTGGTCGGCGTCCGGCCCGGCGAGGGGTCCGGCGGCCGGCCGAGCCTGGCCGAGGGCGCGGAGGACGTCGCGGCGGCGTACGGCCGCAAGCTCACCTCCCTGCTCGGCACCCTCGGGGTCACCGGCGCGGCCGGTGAGATCGTGAAGGTGCCCACGCAGGGCACGCTCGGCAGCCCCGTGCTCCACCTGGTGGGCCTCGGCAAGGACGACTCCGTGGTCGCGCTGCGCCGCGCCGCCGGTGCGGCCGCCCGGGCGGTCAGCAACGCCGCGTCCGTGGCGCTGGCGCTGCCCGCCGACACCCCGGAGCGCGTGCGCGCCGTGACCGAGGGGTTCCTGCTCGGCGGCTACACCTTCACCGCCTACAAGAGCAGCACCCGCAGCACCGCGCCCGCCGAGGTCGCGGTGCTGAGCCCGGCCGCACGCCAGGCCGAGGCCAAGCAGGCCTTCGCCGAGGCGCAGACGATCGCCACCGCGACCGCCCGCACCCGGGACTGGGTGAACACCCCGCCCAACGACCTCACCCCGCCGCTGTTCGCCGAGCGGGTCGAGCAGGTGCTGGCCGAGCGCGGCCGGGACGCGGCCCCGATCACGGTGACGGTGCACGACGAGGAGCAGCTCGCCGCCCTCGGCTGCGGCGGCATCCTGTCGGTCGGGCGTTCCTCGGCCGCCCCGCCGCGCCTGGTCACCCTCGAGTACGCCCCGCCGGGCGCCGTGGCCCACCTCGCGCTGGTCGGGAAGGGCATCACCTTCGACTCCGGCGGTCTGTCGATCAAGCCCGGCGGCAGCATGACCACGATGAAGTCCGACATGGCCGGCGCCGCCGCGGTCGTGCACGCGACCCTCGCCATCGCCGAGCTCGGGCTCCCGGTACGGGTCAGCACCTGGGCGGCCCTGGCCGAGAACATGGTCAGCGGGCGCGCGTCGCGGCCGGGCGACGTCGTCACGATGTACGGCGGCACCACCGTCGAGCTCGCCAACACCGACGCCGAGGGCCGCATGGTGCTCGGTGACGCCCTGGTGATGGCGGCCGAGGCCGAGCCCGACCTCATCGTCGACGTCGCCACCCTCACCGGTCACATGGTGATGGCGCTGGGCGACCGGCTCAGCGGCCTGCTCGGCACCGACGACGCGGTCGACCTCGTGCGACGCGCCGGGGAGGTCGCCGGCGAGGAGCACTGGCCGATGCCGATCCCGCCGGTGATGAGCGAGCGCATCCGCAGCAGCACGGTGGCCGACCTCTCCCAGCACGACTGGATCCGCTGGGGCGGCGGGCTGTTCGCCGCCGCGTTCCTGCGCGAGTTCACCGGCGGTCGTCCGTGGGCCCACCTCGACATCGCGGGCCCGTCGTTCGTCTCCGCACCCACCGGCCACTGGACCGCGGGCGGCACCGGCGTCACGGTCAGCACGCTGGTGGAGCTGGCCCGACTGATGGCCGACGGGTCCGACGGGGCCTGAGCGCTCGGGCTCAGCCGCTCAGCGGCCCTGCTCGCGCTGCTGTCGCTTGATGCGGCTGTTGTAGTCGCGCATGCGCTGCGGGATGCCGACCACGGCGGCGTCGTAGGACGGCACCCGGTGGTTGTTGGCGAAGTCGTGGGCCCACTTCACCGACGGCACGCGCCGACGCGTCCACTCGCCGTCGTGGGCCACCAGCAGCAGGGTGACCTCGCTGACGGCGGTGCGGGGCTCGACGAAGCCCTCCACGCCGGTGCGGGTCTCGACGAACTCCTGCAGATGGGCGAGGTCGACCTTGTCGGAGGCACGCACCCGGGTGGAGCCGGTGCGCAGCCCGTCGCGCACGGGGCCGCTCATCGCGGGGCCGCGTCGCTTGAACCGGTCGAGGAACGCCATACCCCCAGTCTGCCAAAGAACCCAGGCCGCCGCCGCGGACGCCACGACGGGGCCACGACCGGACCGTGAGGCCGGGCCCGTCCCGGGGCGCGGTGGACGGGGCTACCGGCCCGTAGCGGTGCCGTTGCGAGGCGGCCCGGCGGTAGTGCAAGGATGGGACCGACCTCCCGCAGATCGCAGGACGCACCACGGGGGCAGGTCCTGGAAGGGGACCGCTGGGGACCGGAAGGGGACAGGGTGACCGACGTCGACGTGCTCGTGCTGGGCGCGGGCTCCGGCGGCTACGCCACCGCGCTGCGCGCCGCGCAGCTCGGCCTCCGCGTCACCCTCGTCGAGCGCGACCGGCTCGGCGGCACCTGCCTGCACCAGGGCTGCATCCCCACCAAGGCGCTGCTGCACGCCGCCGAGGTCGCCGACCACGTGCGCGACGCGGCCCACGTCGGCGTGCGGGCCAGCCTGGAGGGCATCGACATGCCCGCCGTGAACGCCTACCGCGACCAGGTCGTGTCCCGGCTGTTCAAGGGCCTCACCGGCCTGGTGGGCAGCCGCGGCATCACCGTCGTCGCGGGTGAGGGGCGCGTGACCGGTCCCCGGGAGGTCACCGTCACCGACGCCGCCGGCGTCGCCACCGTGCACACCGGACGTCACCTCGTGCTCGCCACCGGGTCGATGCCCCGCACCCTGCCCGCCGTCCCGATCGACGGGCGCCGCGTCGTGACCTCCGAGGAGGCGCTGCGGCTCGACCGCGTGCCGGCCTCGGTCGTGGTGCTGGGCGGCGGCGTCATCGGCTGCGAGTTCGCCAGCATCTGGCGCAGCCTCGGCGCCGAGGTCACCCTGGTCGAGGCACTCCCCCGGCTCGTCGCCGGTGAGGACGAGGCCGCTTCCGCCGCCCTGCAGCGCGGCTTCCGCAAGCGCGGCATCACCGTGCGCACCGGCTCCCCCGTCACCGGGGTGAAGGTCGAGGAGGGCACCGCCGGGCCCGTCACCGTCGCCCTCGAGGGCGGAGACACGCTGCGCGCCGACCTGCTCCTCGTCGCCGTCGGCCGGGTGGCCCGGGTCGACGACCTCGGGTTCGAGGCGATCGGGGTGCGCGTCGAGCGCGGTCTCGTGGTCACCGACGAGCGGTGCCGCACCGGCGTCGACGGCGTCTACGCCGTCGGCGACCTCACCGCCGGCCCCCAGCTGGCCCACCGCGGCTTCGCGCAGGGCATGTTCGTGGCCGAGGACATCGCCGGCCTCTCCCCCGCCCCGGTCGACCCCGCCGCGGTCCCGCGCGTGACCTACAGCCGACCCGAGGTGGCCTCCGTCGGGCTCACCGAGACCGAGGCCGTGCAGGCGCACGGCGCCGACGCCGTCCGGTCCCTCACCTACGACCTCGCCGGCAACGGCAAGGCCCAGATCCTCGGCACCCAGGGCTTCGTCAAGCTCGTGCGCCGCGTCGACGGGCCGCTGCTGGGTGTCCACCTCGTGGGAGATCGCGTCGGCGATCTGGTGGGCGAGGCCCAGTTGATGGTCGGCTGGGAGGCCCACCCCGAGGACGTCGCACCCCTGGTGCACGCCCACCCCACCCTCGACGAGGCCCTCGGCGAGGCCTGCCTGGCCCTGGCCGGCTCCCCGCTCCACACCCACGGTTGACCCGCACGACCCCGCAGCACCCTGATCCACCAGCACCAGCACCGACCCACACATCGAAGGACACGCGATCCCATGGCCACCGAAGTCACCCTGCCGGCACTCGGCGAGTCCGTCACCGAAGGCACCGTCACCCGCTGGCTCAAGCAGGTCGGTGACACGGTGGCGGTCGACGAGGCGCTGCTCGAGGTCTCCACCGACAAGGTCGACACCGAGATCCCCTCCCCCGTCGGCGGCACCCTGCTCGAGATCCGCGACGCCGAGGACGACACGGTCGAGGTCGGCGCCGTGCTCGCGCTGATCGGCGAGGCCGGCGAGGCCCCCGCCGGCGGTGGCGAGCCCGCCGCGCCGGCCCCCGCGGCCGCCCCCGAGCCCACCCCCGAGCCCGAGCCGGCACCGGTCGCCGAGGCGCCCGCCGCTCCGGCGGCCGAGGCCCCGGCTGCGGCGCCCGCCGCCGCTCCCGCGGCCGCGTCGGGCACCGCCGTCACCCTGCCGGCGCTGGGTGAGTCCGTCACCGAGGGCACCGTCACCCGCTGGCTCAAGCAGGTCGGCGACGCCGTCGCCGTCGACGAGGCGCTGCTCGAGGTCTCCACTGACAAGGTCGACACCGAGATCCCCTCGCCCGTGGCCGGCACCCTGCTGGAGATCAAGGTCGCCGAGGACGAGACGGTGGAGGTGGGCGCCGAGCTCGCCGTCATCGGCGACGCCTCGGCCGCGGCGGCTGCACCGGCCCCCGCCCCGGAGCCCGCGCCCGCCCCGGAGCCGACGCCGGCCCCCGAGCCCGCTCCCGCGCCCGAGCCGACCCCCGCCCCCGAGCCCGCTCCGGCGGCGCCCGCGGCTCCGGCGGCGCCCGCGGCTTCGGCGGCACCCGCGGCGCCGGCCGCTCCGGAGCCGGCCGCGCTGGCCGCCGTCGCCAACACGGCCTCCGGCGACGGCCCGAACTACGTCACCCCCCTGGTGCGCAAGCTCGCCGCCCAGCACGGCGTCGACCTCGCCCAGGTCACCGGGTCCGGCGTGGGGGGTCGCATCCGCAAGCAGGACGTGCTCGACGCCGCCGCGGCGCAGAAGGCCGCCGCCCCGGCTCCCGCCGTCCCGGCCGCCGCTGCCGCACCCGCGGCGCCGAGCGCCCCCGCGGCCACCCCGTCGCCGCTGCGCGGGACCACCGAGAAGCTCAGCCGGCTGCGCAAGATCATCGCCGAGCGGATGATCGAGTCCCTCGACACCTCCGCCCAGCTCACGCAGGTGGTCGAGGTCGACGTCACCAACATCGCCCGCCTGCGCGAGGCGAACAAGGCCGACTTCGCCGCGCGCGAGGGCGTGAAGCTCAGCTACCTCCCGTTCTTCGCCAAGGCCGCGATCGACGCCCTCAAGGTGCACCCCAAGCTCAACGCCGCCATCGACACCGAGAAGGGCGAGGTCACCTACTACGACCACGAGAACCTCTCGATCGCGGTCGACACCGAGAAGGGCCTCATCACCCCGGTGATCAAGGACGCCGGCGACCTCTCGATCGCCGGTCTGGCCAAGAAGATCGCCGACGTCGCCGAGCGCACCCGCACCAACAAGATCGGCCCCGACGAGCTGTCCGGCGGCACCTTCACGATCACCAACCTCGGCAGCGTGGGCGCCCTGTGGGACACCCCGATCATCAACAAGCCGCAGGTCGCCATCCTCGGCCCCGGCTCGGTGGTCAAGCGCGCCGTCGTGATCGACGACCCCAACCTGGGCGAGACGATCGCGGTGCGCCACATGGTCTACCTCGCGCTCACCTACGACCACCAGCTGGTCGACGGCGCCGACGCCGGCCGGTTCCTCTCCGACGTCAAGAAGCGCCTGGAGGCCGGGGTCTTCGACCTCTGACCCTCCTCCCCCGGCGGCCCTGCGTGGGTCGCCGGGGGGACGTCGTCACAAGCATTCGGCAGGTGGAATCAGCGATTTCACCTGCCGAATGCTTGTGACGACGGGAAACGGTGACCACAGGGGTGACCGTGATCCTGGGAGGGTGGGGGCATGGAGCAGCTGCACGTCGTCGTCGCCGGAGCCTCGGGGTTCCTCGGACAGGCCCTGGTGGCCGAGCTGGGGTCGCGGGGTCACCGGGTCACCCGGCTGGTGCGTCGCGACCCCGCCGGGTCCGGGGAGTCGCAGTGGGACCCCTACGCCGGCACCGACGGGCGGCTCGACGCCGCGGTGATCGAGGACGCCGACGTCGTGGTGAACCTCGCCGGCGCGCCGACGGTCGGCAACCCCCACTCCAAGAAGTGGGCGCGTGAGCTGCTCGAGAGCCGGGTGCGCACCACCCACGCCCTGGCCGTCGCGATCGCGGGCTCGCAGCGGCGTCCAGCGTTCCTGGCCGGCAACGGCATCTCCTACTACGGCGATCACGGCGACGCGGTGGTGACCGAGGCCTCGGAGTCGCGCGGCGACGCCCTGCTGACCCGGGTGACGCGCGACTGGGAGGCCGCCGCCGATCCGGCGCGTGCCGCCGGGGCCCGCGTGTGCGTGCTGCGCACCTCACCGGTCATGGACCGTCGCCACGCCCCGCTGCAGCAGCTGCGGCTGCTCTTCAAGGCCGGCCTGGGCGGACGGATCGGCAGCGGCCGGCAGTACATGCCGATGTCCACGCTGCGCGACTGGGTGGGCGCCACGATCTTCCTCGCCGAGCACGACACGGTGAGCGGGCCGGTCAACATCGCACTCCCCGAGGCGCCCACCAACGCCGAGTTCACCCGGGCGCTGGCCGCCGCACTGCACCGCAAGGCGTTCCTGCCCGCGCCCGCCGCCGTCGTGCGGCCCGCCGCCGGCGCGATGGGCCCGGAGCTGCTGGGCTCCGTGCGCGCCCACCCGAGCGTGCTGCTCGAGGCGGGCTTCACCTTCGCCGACCCCGACGTCGCGAGCCTGCTGCGCACCGGCCTGGCCGGCTGAGTCCTTAGCCACCGCGTGGGAGGCTAGGCCCGTGATCGGCCCGCCCCCCGCGCTGCGTCGTCGCGCCCTGCTGGGCGCCCTCGCCGTCGCCACGACGTCGGCATGCAACCGCGCCGCCGACCCGGCCGGCCGTACCGGCGGTGAGACCGACGGCGGCCCCTGGCAGCCGACGTCCACCTCCACGCTCGCGCGGGTGCCCGACGTGTCGGTCGGTCCGGTGGAGCGTCACGAGTTCACCTCCGCCGCGATGCGCGGGGCGCGGGTGCGGTGGTGCCTGATGCGCCCGCCCGGAGTGCGCGGGAGGGTTCCGGTGGCGGTGGCGCTGCACGGCCACGGCGGCACCGCGGCGTCGTTGGCGGGCGAGCCGGTGCACCTGGCGCGCTGGCTGGCCGCGGCGGTGTCCGACGGCGTGCCGCCCTTCGCGATCGCGGCGATCAGCGGCGGCAACGGGTTCTGGCACACCCGGCCCGACGGCGTTGACCCCGGCGCGCTGGTGACCGACGAACTGCTGCCCCGACTGGCCGACCACGACCACGTGGCGCTCGGCGCCCGCGGACGACGACGCCGGTGCGCCCTGCTGGGCTGGTCGATGGGCGGCTACGGCGCGCTGCACCTGGGCGGGCTGCTCGGACCCGACCGGGTGGCCGGGATCGCCGCGGGCAGCCCCGGGCTCTACCTCGATCCTGCCGCCGCGCACCCCGACGGGTTCGCCGACGCCGCGGAGTACGAGCGCTACTCGGTGATGGGACGCCAGGCCGAGCTGGCCGACCTGCCCACCCGGGTCAGCATCGGCACCTTCGACCGCTTCTTCCCCGCCACCCTGCGCTACGTGCGCGGCTTCCCGCCGGGCGCGCCGCTGGACCTCCACGTCGGCGTCGGCGGCCACACCCTCGGCTTCACCTTCGGGCAGCTGCCCGCCGACCTGCGGTTCGTGGGCGAGGCGCTCGCCTCCTGAACGCCCGACACCGAGATGACGGGAGTACCGTCGGAGGTGTGAGTGCAGCTCAGCAGGTGCCGGGACCGGCCGTGGAGATCGCCGGGTTCGGCGCCGACGCCGTGGAGTACCTCGCGGCCTGGGAGCTGCAGCGCGAGGTGCACGCCGCGGTGGTGGCCGGCGAACGGCCCGACACCGTGCTCCTGCTGGAGCACCCGCCGGTGTTCACCGCGGGCAAGCGCACCGACGCCCACGAGCGTCCCCTCGACACCGGCGGCGCCCCGGTGATCGACGTCGACCGCGGCGGCAAGATCACCTTCCACGGCCCCGGCCAGCTGGTGGGCTACCCGATCGTGCGGCTGCCCCAGCACGTGCTCGTCGTCGACTACGTACGCCGTCTGGAGGAGGCGCTGATCGAGGTCTGCGCCGACTTCGGCGTCACCACCGCACGCGTGCCCGGCCGGTCGGGGGTGTGGCTGCAGGCCGACCCGGGACGCGGGCGCCCCGAGCGCAAGATCGCCGCGATCGGCATCCGGGTCAGCCGGGGGGTGGCGATGCACGGCTTCGCCCTCAACTGCGACGTCGACCTCGGCTGGTACGACCGGTTCGTGCCCTGCGGGATCGCCGACGCCGGCGTCACCTCCCTCTCGGCGGAGCTGGGGCGCGACGTCGGCGTCGTCGAGGTCGTGCCGGTGCTGGAGCAGGCGCTGGCGCGCTACCTCGCCTGGGAGCCCTACACCCCCACCCCCGACTACGAGCCCCGCCCCGAGCCAGGCCGCACCGCCGGCCCCCGCGTGCAGGTCCTCACGCCCGGCGCCTGACTCCCCGGAGCTCGCGAGCAGCATCGGACACGCCGACGCCGAGCGGGCCCGCGTCGCGGTGGGCGTGGTCGGATGCAGGGGTGAGCGACTACGTCATCGAAACTCGGGGCCTGCACAAGGAGTTCCGCAGTCGACGCGGCACACGGGTAGCCGTGGCCGACCTCGACCTCGCGGTGCCCGCAGGCGGTGTCCACGGCTTCCTCGGTCCCAACGGCTCGGGCAAGACCACCACGATCCGCATGCTGCTGGGGCTGGCGCGCGCCACCCGCGGCGAGATGCGGCTCTTCGGCCAGGCGGTGCCCCAGGCGCTGCCCGACGTCCTGCCCCGGGTGGGCGCGGTCGTGGAGTCGCCGAAGTTCTCCCCCAACTTCACCGGCCGCCAGAACCTGCGCCTGCTGGCGATGGCCGGCGGTGCACCCGCTGCCCGGGTGGACGCCGCGCTGGAGACCGTGGGGCTGGTCGGTCGCGACAAGGACCGGTACAAGTCCTACTCCCTGGGCATGAAGCAGCGCCTGGCGATCGCGGCGACCCTGCTGCGCGACCCCGCGCTGCTGATCCTGGACGAGCCCACCAACGGCCTCGACCCCGCCGGCATCCGGGAGATCCGCGACACGATCCGCGACCTCGGCGCCAGCGGCGTCACGGTGCTGCTGAGCTCGCACATCCTCGCCGAGGTGCAGCAGGTGTGCGACTCCGCCACGATCATCGGCCGGGGCCGGATGCTGGCCTCCGGCTCGGTGTCCGACCTCATCGGCGGGCAGGACGCCGGCCACCGCGTGCGCGTGGACGGCGACCCGGCGACGGCGTTCCAGGTGCTCGCCGCCGCCGGTGTGAGCGCCCGCATCGACGGCGACGCGCTGGTCGTGGAGGACCCCGACGGCGCCCGGATCTCCCGCACCCTCGGCGGTGCGGGGCTGTGGGTGAGCGAGCTGGTGCCCCAGCGGCGCGACCTGGAGTCGGTCTTCCTCGAGCTCACCGAGGGTGAGGCGCTGGGCCACACCGGCGCGACGACGGGCGGTGCGGCATGATCCGCCAGATCCTGGTCGAGCTGACCCGGCTGCGCTGGCGCCGGGCGATCCTGGTCCTGCTGGTGAGCGCCCTGGTCATCCCGACCGTGGTGGCGCTGTTGATGGTCTTCTCGACCTCAGCCCCCACCGCCGAGGACCAGGCGCAGGCGGCGAAGCAGCAGGCCCAGAGCGTGCGGGTGACGCAGCGCGACTACGAGCGCTGCGTGGCCAAGCCCGACCGGTACGGCATCGAGGCGGCCGACCCGGCGCAGACCGAGGAGCTGTGCCGGGAGTACACCGGCCTGAACTACCTCTCCGAGGACCCCGAGGACTACTACTACGAGGTCAACATCCTGCGCCCGGACCGCGAGATCGAGGAGGGCTCGGGCCTGCTGGTCGCCGTCGTGCTCGTGGCGTGGGCGTTCCTGGTCGGCACCACCTTCGCCGGACACGACTGGAACACCGGCTCGATGAGCAACCAGGTGCTGGTGCGTGCCCGACGCGGACTGGTGTGGTCGGCCAAGGCGATCGCGGTGGCCCTCACCGGCGCGGTGGTCTCGGTGCTGGGAGCGGCGGCCTACACGACGCTGATGTACGCCGCCGTCACCGGGCGCGACTTCCCGGCGACCCGCGCGGGGCTGCTGGGCGATCTCGTGGCCTTCGACGTGCGGGTGGCCCTGTTCGCCGGGGCGGCCGCGTTCGGCGGGTACGCGCTGACGATGCTCTCGCGCTCGACGGTCTTCAGCCTGGGGCTGATCTTCGGCATCGCCCTGATCGGCGAGACGCTGCTCAACACCGTCGGTCCCGACGACCCCGGCCCATGGAGCCCGGCCTACAACGCCGCCGCGATCGTGAGCGACGGCACCAGCTACTACGTCAACGCCCCCGACGCCTGCTACTCCGGCGCCAGCACCCCCGCGGGCCTGGACTGCAGCACCGAGCGCACCCTCGAGCTCGGCGACGGCGTGCGCTATTACGGGCTCGTGCTGGGCCTGCTCGGCGCCGCCTCGGCGGTCTCGTTCCGCCGTCGCGACCTGCCCTGACGGTCCCCTCCACGACGCCGTCGCCCGGCGTCCCGGCGATGTCCGGGGCGCTGGGCGTGCGGCGTAGGCTGAGGGGGTGACGTCGATGCCGAGCCCTGACGGTCGCAAGCTGCTGCGGTTGGAGGTCCGCAACGCCGAGACCCCGATCGAGCGCAAGCCGGAGTGGATCAAGACCCGCGCCCGGATGGGGCCGGAGTACCAGGCGCTGCAGAAGCTGGTGAAGTCCGAGGGCCTGCACACCGTGTGCCAGGAAGCGGGCTGCCCCAACATCTTCGAGTGCTGGGAGGACCGGGAGGCGACCTTCCTCATCGGCGGCGACCAGTGCACCCGACGCTGCGACTTCTGCCAGATCGACACCGGCAAGCCCCAGCCGCTGGACCGCGACGAGCCGCGGCGGGTTGCGGAGTCGGTGCAGCAGATGGAGCTGCGCTACGCCACGATCACCGGCGTCGCGCGCGACGACCTCGAGGACGGCGGCGCCTGGCTGTACGCCGAGACCGTGCGCGCCATCCACGAGCTGAACCCCGGCACGGGTGTGGAGAACCTGATCCCCGACTTCAACGGGCGGCCCGACCTGCTGGCCGAGGTCTTCGACTCCCGTCCCGAGGTGCTGGCGCACAACGTCGAGACGGTTCCGCGGATCTTCAAGCGCATCCGCCCGGCGTTCCGCTACGAGCGCTCCCTCGACGTCCTCACGCAGGCCCGGGCCGCCGGTCTGGTCACCAAGTCCAACCTCATCCTCGGCATGGGCGAGACGCGCGAGGAGGTCAGCCAGGCGCTGGTCGACCTCCACGACGCCGGCTGCGAGCTGATCACCATCACCCAGTACCTGCGCCCGACCGTGCGCCACCACCCCGTCGAGCGGTGGGTCAAGCCCGAGGAGTTCGTCGAGCTCGCCGCCGAGGCCGAGGAGATCGGGTTCTCCGGGGTGCTCTCAGGACCGCTGGTGCGTTCGTCGTACCGGGCCGGGCGCCTGTACCGTCAGGCGATGGACGCCCGCGACGGCGTCCGCGCCTGAGCCGCCTCCCCCGGCTCCGCCCCGACCCGCCGACCAGCAAAGGCAGCCTGCGCCCGATGGCCAAGGAGAAGAAGTCCGGCACCACCGCCGGTGCCCCCCTCGACCCGACCACCATGAGTCGGCGTCGTCAGATCATCGAGACCTACAAGCTGTCCACCCAGGGCGACCCCGCCCTGCCGTGGTGGCTGCTCGGTTCCGCGGTGGTCTTCGGCGGCCTCGGGTTCGCGCTGTTCTACTGGCTGCCGCCCTCGGGCCAGGGGGTCTTCAACTGGATCCTGTCCGCGCTCGGCGGGCTGATCTTCGGCATGCTCGGCACCCTCGTCGTCTTCAGCCGTCGTGCCGAGCGCGCGGCCTACCAGCGCATGGACGGCCAGCTCGGCGCCGGCGCCCGTGCCCTGACGACGCTGCGCCGCGGCTGGCGGGTGGAGGAGGTCGTGGCCTTCACCAAGCAGCAGGACCTGGTGCACCGCGTCGTCGGCCCGCCCGGAGTGGTGCTGGTCGCCGAGGGCAACCCGAACCGCGTGCGGCCGCTGCTCACCAGCGAGCGCAAGCGCCACCAGCGCGTGCTAGCCGACCTGCCGGTGCACGAGATCGTCGTGGGCAACGACGAGGGTCAGGTGCCGCTGGCGCGGCTCACCAAGCACCTGCGCAAGATGAAGCGTCAGGTCAAGCCGGCCGAGATCACCGACGTGCTCAACCGGCTGCGTGCGCTCGACGCCCAGCGCCCCAAGGTGCCGCTGCCCAAGGGCCCCGTGCCGACCTCGATGAAGGGCATGCGCCAGAACATGCGCGGCCGCTGAGCCCGCACCCCGTTCCTCCCCCGCGCCCCGCGCCGCCCCGGCGGCCGGGGCGCGGGTGCGTTTTCCTCAGCGACCGCCGCGTGCCTTGGCGAGCATCGCGTCGAAGATCGAGCGCTTCACCGTGGCGGTGCCCACGAGCACGTCGTGCAGCCCGCGGCCGTCGGGCCGGAAGACCAGCGGCGGGACCACCAGGGCCACCATCACCTGGCGCAGCACGAGGCTGAGCGGGTTGAAGGCCCGGAAGCGCCCGTCGGCGGGCACCACCCGCAGGCCGGTGGCGAGCTTGCCGAACGACCCGCCGTTGAGCCAGGTGAGTAGCGAGGACTCCAGCACGTACACCCCGAGGGTGAGGAAGCCCGCGGGGCTGCCGGGGTCGTAGTAGCGGTCGGGGCCGATGATCGCGAGCACGACGAGGGTGGAGGCCACCCAGTCCAGGGCCAGGGCGAGGAACCGGCGGGCCCAGGAGGCGGTCGGCAGGCCGGCGTCGGACCCGCTGGCAGCGCGGGACGAGGGCGTCGTGTTCACGTCCTCGAGCCTAGAGGGCGGCGCCTCCTCGGAGCGGGTGAGGCAACCGCCGGACGGACAAGGCGTTACATGGGCGAAACAAACCCGATACGGTCGAGTAACGGCCCGCTCCTAGTTTGCGGGAAGGGCTCATCGCTGCCCAGCGTGAGCCACCTCACTGTCGAGTTCTGTCACAGGCCGCGCTGCGGCCAAGGAGGACGAATGTTCCAGACCAGCGATGAACTGCTCGCGTTCATCAAGGACGAGGGCGTCGAGATGGTCGACGTCCGGTTCTGCGACCTGCCGGGCATCATGCAGCACTTCACGGTTCCCGTGTCGTCCTTCGACCAGTCGGTCTTCGACGACGGCCTCGGGTTCGACGGGTCCTCGATCCGCGGCTTCCAGGCCATCAACGAGTCCGACATGGCGCTGTTCCCGGACCCGACGACGGCGTTCATCGACCCGTTCCGCACCGCGAAGACGCTGGTCGTGAACTTCTTCATCCACGACCCGATCACGGGTGAGCCCTACAGCCGCGACCCGCGCAACAGCGCGCGCAAGGCGCTGGCCTACCTCGGCACGACCGGCATCGCCGACACCGCGTTCTTCGCCCCCGAGGCCGAGTTCTACATCTTCGACCAGGTGCGCTACTCGACCGGTGTGAACGAGAGCTACTACCACATCGACTCGATCGAGGGCTGGTGGAACTCCGGCAAGGAGGGCGACAACCTCGGCTACAAGACCCGCCTCAAGGGCGGCTACTTCCCCGTCGCGCCCTACGACCACTACACCGACCTGCGCGACGAGATGGTCAAGAACCTCGAGGGCGTGGGCCTGCAGGTCGAGCGCGCGCACCACGAGGTGGGCACCGCCGGCCAGGCCGAGATCAACTACAAGTTCGACACCCTGCTCAAGGCCGCCGACGATGTCATGAAGTTCAAGTACATCATCAAGAACACGGCGTGGGCCAACGGCAAGTCGGTCACCTTCATGCCCAAGCCGATCTTCGGCGACACCGGCTCCGGCATGCACGTGCACCAGTCGCTGTGGAAGGACGGCTCGCCGCTGTTCTTCGACGAGACCGGCTACGGCGGCCTGTCCGACATGGCGCGCTGGTACATCGGCGGCATCCTCAAGCACGCCCCCGCGCTGCTGGCGTTCACCAACCCGACGGTGAACTCCTACCACCGCCTGGTGCCGGGCTTCGAGGCCCCGATCTCGCTGGTGTACTCCTCGCGCAACCGCTCCGCCTCGGTCCGGATCCCGATCACCGGCTCCAACCCCAAGGCCAAGCGCATCGAGACCCGCTTCCCCGACCCGTCGGCCAACCCCTACCTGGCCTTCGCCGCGCTGATGCTGGCCGGTCTGGACGGTGTGAAGAACAAGGTCGAGCCCGCCGCCCCGGTGGACAAGGACATCTACGAGCTCCCGCCGGACGAGATGGCCGAGATCGCCCAGGTGCCGACGTCGCTCGGTGCCGTGCTCGACGCCCTCGAGGCCGACCACGAGTTCCTCACCGCCGGTGACGTGTTCACCCCCGACCTGATCGAGACCTGGGTGGACTACAAGCGCACCCACGAGATCGCGCCCGTGCAGCTGCGCCCGCACCCGCACGAGTTCGAGCTGTACTACGACATCTAACCGGGCCGCCGGCTCCGGTCCTTCAGCAACGCCGAACGACCGCAAAGAACAGCCGCTGACCTGCACAAACGCCGCCGAGCGACCTTTTGGTCGTTCGGCGGCGTTTGCTGTTGGTAGCCGCTCGTCTGTTACAAATCCGGTACAAATTTGGGTAGCGCCATCTCCTGCCACACGGTCCTCAGGGGACTCTTCGGGTAGGTCGCGGCCCGGGTCGGTTGCCCGAGCCAGCAGCCTGGCATCGCACAGTTGGGCAACCACCGCCGCAATGCCCGAGTCATCTTGCTGCCACATCGTTTCCGCCGACGTGATCGCTCCCGTGCCGCCGTCGGACATAGGTGCCCGTAGACCAACTGTCCGTCAACGCCGCGAGGAGGGGCTGGATGATGGCAACGAACTCGAACGTGCCGGCTATGGAACCGGGAATCTTTGGGCCGCGGCGGCGCGGAGACCGCGGAAGCCGGGCACCCAGGCTGGTCGAGGCCCAAGAGCTGTGGGACATCGACGATGTCGCTTCCTACCTTGGCGTGACAAAGCAGACCATCTACTCCTGGCGGACGACAGGTTACGGCCCGGCCGGCTTCCGTGTCGGCAAGCACCTGCGCTGGCGGGCAGCAACCGTGATCAATTGGACGGTGCGACTCGAGGAGAATCAGTGATCCCGACAGGCCATCAGCCTGACCCGGAATCGACTCCATCGCCACCAGCGAGCAGATGCTCATCAGCATGTTTGGTCACCCGGTCCGACGCTGCCGAGGGCTGCCATGGCAAGCATTAGCTCTGGGAGACCATCCGACGACGGCAGCCCTCGCTACGTTGTGAACTATCGAGATCCGGAGGGGCGGCAGCGCCGCAAGACCTTCAGACGCAAAGCCGAGGCGGTCGCATTCCGCAACACGGTTGAGGCGGACAAGCTCCGTGGAACCTACCTCGATGTCGACGCCGGCAGGATCTCGTTTCGGGCCTACGCCGAGGAATGGCTCGACAGCCGGACCTTCAGTCCACTGACCTACGAGGCGACTGAATTGCGACTCAGGCTCCACGTGTTCCCGACGCTGGGACACCTCGAACTGCGACAGATCAAGCCGTCCACGATTCAGAAACTCCTGCGATCGATGGAGATGGCCGAGACCTACCGGCGCGTCATCTTCTCGAACGTATCTGCCATCTTCTCGGCTGCGGTCGACGACGACATGATCGCCAAGAATCCGTGCAAGGCCAGTTCAGTGACAAGGCCCGCAACGTCGCGCCGCAAGGTGGTGCCTTGGCCGTCCGAATGGGTCTCCTCCATGCACGACGCACTCCCGCCCCAATACAGGATCGCAGTCACGCTAGGTTCTGGGCTGGGACTACGCCAAGGCGAGGTATTCGGGCTCGCGGTCGAGGACATCGACTTCCTCCGCGGTGTCGTCGAGGTCAGGCGACAAGTCAAGGTGTTCGGAGGAAACCGTCTCGTCTTTGGCCTGCCCAAGGGCGATAAGACCCGCACCGTCCCCCTGCCCGAGAGCGTCGCAACGGAACTCAGCAGCCACCTCGCCACCTACCCTCGGCGAAGCGTCACGCTTCCATGAACCGTCACGGGTTCTCTGCCGCTTCTATACGGGGTGCGGCTCTCGGTTGAGGGCAGCGTAGTAGTCGTGCTCGTGCTCGGCGGGTGGGATCTGGCCGATGCTGGAGTGCAGGCGTCGGTGGTTCCACCAGTCGACCCA
>NZ_CAXQZB010000039.1:0-44689 GCF_964228225.1 Nocardioides sp. | reverse complement strand
CGTCGCCCCCGGCGACGACGTCGTCGCACCGCCGGTCGACGGGGCCGCGGCCGCGGCGCCCGAGGTGCCCGAGGACGGCGCCCCGGAGGCGGGGGCGGAGGCGGGGGCCGTGGACGAGGTCGCCGACCTGCGGCGTCAGCTCGCCGAGCGCACCGCCGACCTCCAGCGCGTGCAGGCGGAGTACGTCAACTACCGCAAGCGTGTGGACCGCGACCGCGACCTGGTGAAGGAGAACGCCACCTACGGCGCCCTGGCCCCGATCGTGGAGGTGCTCGACACCATCGACCGGGCGCGGGAGCACGGCGAGCTCGACCCCGGCTTCAAGAGCGTGGCCGAGCTGCTCGAGCGCACCGTGGCCAACTCCGGCCTGCTGCGGTTCGGCGCCCCCGGCGACCCGTTCGACCCGACCCTGCACGAGGCCATCGGGCACGCGGGCGAGGACGCCGAGGTCAGCGTCACCACCTGCCGGATCATCGCCAAGGCCGGCTACCGCATCGGGGAGCGCGTCGTGCGCGCCGCCCAGGTGCTGGTGGTCGATCCCCCCGCCTGACCCCGCACGACCAGCCTGACCAGGCGGGTCGGGACGGGCCGCACGGCCCGTCCCGACCCGTTCGGCACCCGGCCCCGCACGATCCGGGGCACGATCGGTGCCGAGCAGCACCACCGCCCCCACCGGACCCCCACCGTTCCGCTCCAACCCATCCGCTCGCGGGAGGAGGACCCCCATGGCCGACGACGGCATCCGCGCCGACTGGGCGACCAAGGACTTCTACGCCGTCCTCGGCGTGGGCAAGGACGCCTCCGCCGCCGACATCAAGAAGGCGTACAAGAAGCTGGCCCGGGAGAACCACCCCGACGCCAACCCCGGCGACACCGCCAAGCTCGACACCTTCAAGGCGGTGGCCGAGGCCTACGACGTCGTCGGCGACCCCGACAAGCGCACCCGTTACGACGAGATGCGCCGGGTGTACGGCTCGGGCGGTCGGGGCGGTTACGCCGGCGGCTTCAACGGCGGGTTCACCAGCGGCGGCGGGGTGAACCTCGAGGATCTGCTCGGCGATCGCGCGGGCGGTTTCGGCGACATGTTCGGCGACCTCTTCGGCGGTGGCCGGCAGCGCGCCGGCCGGCGTCCGCGCAAGGGCGCCGACGTCGAGACCACCGCGACGATCGGTTTCACCGAGTCGCTGGAGGGGGTCACGATCTCGCTGCGGCTGCGCTCCGACGCCGCCTGCACGGCGTGCTCCGGCACCGGCGGCAAGCCCGGCACCACGCCGCGGGTGTGCAGCAGCTGCGACGGCGCCGGCTACATCGTGGCGGGCACGGGGGGCGCGTTCTCGATGAACGAGACCTGTCCGGCGTGCGCGGGCCGGCAGCTGGTCTACGACGAGCCGTGTCCCACCTGCCGCGGCACTGGGCAGGGCTCGGCCGCGCGCACCATCCAGGCCCGCATCCCCGCCGGCGTCAAGGACGGTCAGCGCATCCGGCTGCGCGGCAAGGGTGGCCCGGGGGAGCAGGGCGGACCGGCCGGCGACCTGTTCGTCACCGTGAAGGTCACCCCGCACCGTGTGTTCGGCCGCCAGGGCGACCACCTCACCCTCACCGTGCCGGTGTCCTTCGACGAGGCCGCCCTCGGCGCCGAGATCAAGGTCCCGAACCTGGGCGGCACCCCGGTCACGCTGCGCCTGCCCGCCGGCACCCCGACCGGGCGCACCTTCCGGGTGCGGGGCCGGGGCGCCACGAAGTCCGACGGCACCCGCGGCGACCTCCTCGCCACGGTGGAGGTGCAGGTGCCGGCCGTCCTCGACGCCGCCGCCCGGGCCGCCGTCGAGGCCTACCGCGAGGCGACGGCGGGCAAGCCGTTGCGGGCGGGACTGTTCGAGGAGGCGCGATGAGCGGGACGGGCGGTCTCGGGGGGTACGGCTACGGCGCCAACCCCGCGCCCGACGCCGCCGTCTACGTCATCAGCGTGGCGGCCGAGCTCACTGGTCTGCACCCCCAGACGCTGCGCACCTACGAGCGGCTCGGGCTGGTCACTCCCGGCCGCACCGGCGGCGGCGGACGCCGCTACTCCCTGCGCGACCTCGAGCGACTGCGCCAGATCGCCGACCTCACCGCGGCGGGCATCGGCATCGAGGGGGTGCGTCGCATCCTCGAGCTCGAGAACCGCGTCGAGGCCCTCAGCGCGCGCAACGCCGAGCTGCAGGACGAGCTCGACGCCACCCGCGAGGCCCTGCGCCACGCCGCCCGTGCGGCCGCCCCGCCCCCCGACCGACTCCCCGTGCTCCGCCAGCCCCCCGCCGGCGCCCCTGCCCCCGGTCAGGCGATCGTCGTCTGGCGCCGGGGCCGCTGACCCCGCCCCGCGCCCCACGGGTCTGGCTGCGACGGTTTCCTCGGTCAGCCGAGCAAACTGTCGCTTCACGACCGCGATCGGGGCGATGAGCGACGGTTTCCTCGGCCAGCCGAGCAAACTGTCGCTCCGAGACCAGCCTCACGCCGTCACGGAATCGGGGGCCTCGGGTGCTGCTCGCTACAGTGCTGCGGTTCCGCCGCCGGGGTGGGACGGCGAGGAGGGCCCAGTGAGTCACGTGAGCCAGGCGCCGCGGGTGGCGGTCATCGTGCCGTGCCACAACGAGGAGCTCACGGTCGCGACCGTCGTCACCGACCTGCGCACGGCCCTGCCGGACGCCGAGATCTACGTCTACGACAACAACTCCACCGACCGCACCGCCGAGCTGGCCGCACAGGCGGGGGCGATCGTGCGTCACGAGCGGCGCAAGGGCAAGGGCAACGTCGTGCGGCGGGCCTTCGCCGACGTCGAGGCCGACGTGTACCTCATGATCGACGGCGACGACACCTACGACGCCGCGGCCGCGCCGCTGCTCATCGAGACCCTGCTGGCCGGACCGCTCGACCACGTGGTGGGGGTGCGGGTCGACTCCAGCGAGGACGGCAGCTACCGCCCGGGCCACGCGCTCGGCAACAAGGCCTTCAACCGGCTCACCACCGTGCTGTTCGGGGAGCCGGTCACCGACATGCTCTCGGGCTTCCGGGCGTTCTCGCGGCGCTACGTGCGCTCCTTCCCCGCCAACAGCGAGGAGTTCGAGATCGAGACCGAGCTGACCATCCACGCCGCGGCGCTGCGGGTGCCCCAGGCCGAGGTGCCGGTGGGGTTCAAGGACCGCCCCGAGGGCTCGGAGTCCAAGCTCCACACCTTCCGCGACGGCTTCAAGATCCTCTACCTGCTGGCCCACCTGCTGCTGCACGAGCGCCCGCTGCTGGTGTGCGGCCTCGCCGGACTGGTCAGCACCCTGGTCGGGCTCGTGCTCGGCCTGCCGGTGGTCGGCGACTACCTGCGCACCGGCGTCGTGGAGCGGTTCCCGACCGCGATCCTGGCCTCCTCGCTCGTCGTCCTCGGGGCACTGGTGGTGGGCATCGGCATGGTGATGAACGCCGTCATGCGGGGCCGCCAGGAGACCCGCCGCCTGTTCTACCTGCAGTTCGACGCCTCCGGGCACCCGCTGCGGTGACGGGACCCGACCCCGGCACGGGCCCCGGCACCGGGAGCGCGGCGCGGCGCTACGTCGTCGTCGGCCTGGCCAACACCGGCCTGGACCTGGCGCTCTTCACGGCACTGGCCGTGGGGGCCGACCTGCCGGCGCTCCTGGCCAACGTCGTCTCCACCGCGGTGGTGATGACGGTGAGCTTCTTCCTCAACCGCGGCTGGGTGTTCCGCTCCGACGACGCCGGCGCGGGCAGCTACGTCGGTTTCGTCGCCGTCACCCTCACCTCCGCGCTGGTGGTGCAGTCGCTGGTGATCCTCGGTGCGACGCCGGTGCTCGAGGCGCTGCGGGAGGCCGTGGTGTCCGACCTGAGCACCGACCTGGTGCCCCCGGCGGCGAAGGTCGCGGCGATGGCGGTGGGCATGGTGACCAACTTCCTCGGCTACCGCTGGGTGTTCTCCCGCGCCCGCACCGAGGCCGCCTGAGCCCTCTTCACGACGGGCGCCCGGTCGGGCTCCGCGTGTGGCTCCTCGGGCCCGTCCGGCTCCTGCGCGTCGGGCCGGTCGGGGGCGGCGAGCAGCAGCACCACGATCGTCGCGCCGTAGACGGCCGCGAGCACGTAGCGCCCGCCGGCGCTGAGCGGGGAGACGCCGGCGATGCCGAGCTGCAGCGCGAAGGGCAGCGCCCACAGCCAGGCGCGACGACGTCGCACGACGACGCCGGCGCCGAGCAGCAGCACCACGAGCAGCGTCGGCGGCCCGGGTGAGACGAGGGGACGGCACACCGCGACGCTGTGGCAGCCGTTCGCGACGGCGCGGACCGCTCCCCGGCTGACGTCGTTGAGCGGCATCGGCGCGGCCCGGTGGCCGCTCACGGTGCGGTCGTAGTCGGGGTTCCAGGGCGGGTAGAAGTCGGTGCCCCGGTCGAACGGGTCGAGGTAGCGGTAGGACTTCAGGAACAGCGCGTCCAGTGCGGTGCCGGGATGACGCGCGGCGGCGGCCAGGATGATGCCGTCGAACGGTTCCCAGTCCTCGGCCCGCACGGTGCGGTAGCGGAAGCTGGCGCTCTTCTTGTCCAGTGGTCCGGTGGACTTGATCGGGTCGGCGTTGTCGGGGTCGAAGACCGCCGCGGCGACGTCGAGGTCGAAGAGCCGCTCGAGGTCGGCGCGCTCGGCGGCGGTGAAGGCGTCCTCGGGGTGCTCCCGCAGCAGCAGGGCCATGGTCTGCAGCTGCAGGCCCTTGGTCTCGATCGGGTCCGAGGGCACGACGACGCCGGCGGTGCCGAGCGCGCTGATGCTGCCCATGACGGCCAGGGCGGGCAGGGCCATCGCGAGCACGGGGGTGGCCCGGCGGCGCAGGACGACCAGCAGCGCCACCGACTGCGCGGCGAGCACGATCCAGCCGAACTGCACGCTGATCGCCATGATCAGCGAGGCCGCGGTGGTCTCCAGGTACCAGCCGCGACCGGGCGCGATCGGCGCGCGGGCGCCGGCGGTCGGCCCCGTGGGGGCCGTCCGGTCGGCGCGGTCGAGCAGCTGGGCGGTGAGCGCGAGCCACCACACGAAGGCGGCGCAGAAGAGCTGGTTCTTGTGCTCGGCCATGCTCCACAGCGGGATGAGCGGGGTGACGCCGAGGCCGACCAGGGCCAGCAGCCGCACCCGCCACCCGCGGACACGGCGCCCGAGCAGCCACAGCGCGCGCGCGAACGCCACCACGGTGAGGGCCGCGGAGAGCCCGGAGATGAGCACGAGCCCGGGCACGAGGCTGTCGAAGAGCGCGACGCTCGCGGCGCTGATGCCGCCGTAGGTGAGCATCAGGAAGAACGGGTGGTGGTTGGACCACAGCCGGTCGCTGTCGGTGAGCAGGTAGTCGGAGGTGGGGTAGTCCTCCAGCGGCGAGGTGAGGTCGGCCGGGGCCAGCGGCGGGGTGTCGGCGAAGTCGGCGCGGGTGTCGAGGAACTCGGTGATCATGTTCGCCGCGTCGGGGCTGGGCTGGCCGGGGAACGAGGTGAGGTACCACGGCAGCCACATCAGGACGAGCACCACGGCCAGCCGGCCCCACCGGGCGTAGACGTGGTCGGTGCGACGTCGCCAGCGGCGGCCGCGGGGGGTGATCGCGGCCGTCGCCCGGGCGCCGTCGCGCCAGCCGGACACGAGCCGCTCGGCGGCCCGCAGCAGGACCGCCACCGCGGCGAGGCTGAGCGCGACGATCGCGGTGGCCGCGAGGGGGTGGTCGTCGACCTCGCGCGTGACCAGCAGGTAGGGGGCGTCGTCGGGGGTCAGCAGCCGGCCGAGGAACCCCGCGGCCACCGCGGCGCCGACCACGCCGATCAGCGCGACGCGCACCAGCGGCGGCAGGACCCGGGCGACCACACCTGTCGGGGTCGGGGTCGCGATCGGGGTCGGGGCGGGGTCGGGGGACGGGCGCTGCTCCTCCGGGACCACCCCGGGAGTGTAACGACGCGGGGGCGGGGCGTCGGGCCCGTGGACGTCCGAGCAGGGTGCGGGGCCGGGCATGGTGTGATCGGGGGCACTATCCTTCGGCTCGGCGGCTCGGGCACACAGCGGCCACGACGGAAAGGCTGATGCGCGTGGAGTGGTTCACCGAGTGGTTGACCCACTGGTACGAGGAGCTGGACTGGTTCGCCTTCCTCAGCATCCCCGTGTTCACCGGCGTCATCGGCTGGGCCATCAACTGGTCGGGCCTGGTGATGCTCTTCGCCCCCGTGCAGTTCAAGGGCATCACGGTGCCCGGCATGCGCGAGCTCGCCACCATCCTGCCCCGCAAGGCCCAGGAGGTGCCGGGCGTCCTGCAGGGCGGCATCGGCTGGCAGGGCATCGTGCCCGCGCGGGCCGCGAAGATGGGGAGCATCGCGGTCGACAAGGCCATCGCGAAGCTCGGCACGCCCGCGGAGTTCTACCAGCAGCTCGAGCCGGACCAGATCGCCGAGCACATCGTGCGGGTCTTCCGCCCCGAGATCCCCGAGCTGGTCGACCAGGTCATGCAGGCCGAGCACCCCCGGCTGTGGCGCGACCTCCCGCCGGCGGTCAAGCAGGGCGTCTACACGCGGGTCCAGGCCCAGGTGCCCAACGTCGTCGGCCGGGTCACCACCGAGATCGGCGTGCACATCGACCAGCTGCTCGACCCCAAGATCATGGTCATCGACCACTTCCGGAAGAACCCCGCGCTGGTCGTGCGCATCTTCCGCGACTTCGGTCAGAAGGAGCTGGACCTCATGGTCCGCTTCGGCTTCATCTTCGGGTTCCTGCTCGGCATCCCGGTGGCCGTGATCGACTCCATCGCCCACACGTGGTGGCTGCTGCCCCTGCTCGGCGTCGTGGTCGGCTGGATCACCAACGCCCTGGGCATGTGGCTGATCTTCGAGCCGCCGGAGCCCAAGAAGATCTTCGGCATCACCTGGCACGGACTGTTCCTGCAGCGCCAGAGCGAGGCTGCGGAGGTCTACGCCCAGATCATCGCCGACGACGTCATCACCCTCGAGCGCATCGGCGACTTCCTGCTCGACGGGCCGCGCGGCGACCGCACCCGCCAGATGCTCGCCGCCGCGCTGCGCCCCGCCATCGACCAGGCCGCGGGGCCCGCCCGTGCCGCCATCAAGGTCGTCATGGGCGGCGAGCGGTTCGACAACATCCGCGAGTCGGTGGCCCAGGAGGCGGTCGGCCGCACCCTGACGCCGTTCAAGGACGCCGAGTTCAGCGCCCGGCAGGCCGAGAAGATCCGCGTCCTCATCGCCACCCGCACCAAGGAGCTCCCACCCCGTGACTTCGTGGACATGATGCGCTCGGCCATCAAGGAGGACGAGTGGATGCTCTACGCCCACGGCGCGATCATGGGAGCCGCCGGCGGCTTCCTCCACCTGGCGATCTTCGGCACGCAGGGGGGCTGATGAGCGAGCACGACCCGGCCCCCGCGGCCGACAAGCAGCCCACCATCCAGCCGGGGGTGCGCCTGCCGGCGCGCGCGCGTCGTCGGGCCGAGGTCGCGGCCCCGGATGTCGTGGAGTCGCTGCCGGGGCTGGCCCGGGTGGCGGCGTCGGCGGCCTGGCACACCACCGGCTGGTCGGTGCGCACCTCGGCCCGCACCGCCTGGCGGGTCAGCCGCGCCCTCACCAGCCAGCAGGAGGCCGTCGCGCTCGCGCGCGACGCCGGCCGGGGCCTGGCCGTCGTGGGCTCGCTGGCGCGCTCGGTCTCGGCCGGCACCCCGGTGGGCCAGGCGCTGATGTCGGCGGGCGAGGCGCTGGGCGCCGCCGTCGACCTGGACCACGTGGTGGAGTCCTACGCCCCGGCCGCGCGGCTGACCGCCCGGTCCTCGGGTCCGCAGGAGCCGACGCTGCGCGACCGCGGGCAGGACCTGCTCAACCGCTCGCGCGACGTGTGGAGCACCGAGCAGGGTCACCCCGCCTACGAGCGGATCCTCGACGAGCTCGCCCCCGACGAGGCCCGCATCCTGATGCTGCTGGTGCGCTCGGGCCCCCAGCCGACGGTCGACGTGCGCACCGGTGGCCCGATCGGGCTGGTCAGCTCCACCCTGGTGGCGCCCGGGCTGACGATGATCGGCCCCCGCGCGGGCTGTCGGTACGTCGACCAGGTGCCGGCCTACCTCAACAACCTCTTCCGGCTCGGGCTGATCTGGTTCTCCCGCGAGGCGCTGCGCGACCCCCTGGAGTACCAGGTCGTGGAGGCCCAGCCCGACGTGCTGGAGGCCATGCACTCGGTGAAGTTCCCCAAGGTCGTGCGGCGCTCGATCCACCTCACGCCGTTCGGCGAGGACTTCTGCCGGCGCGTGCTGCTCACCGACGAGGAGCTGGAGCGCGAGTACCCCGAGCACTCCGCGCCGCAGGACACCGACGACCTGACCTGACCAGCGCTGACCGGCCCCGTGGGCCGGTCGGGCCGGTGCCGCGCCGGCTCAGGGGAGGTAGGGGCGCAGGTAGGGCAGGAGGTCGCGGGGCACGACCTCGCCCGTCGTGAGGGTGAGCGGTGCCCGCCCCGGCACGTGCACGTCGCAGCGCCAGGCCGGGTCGCCGAGCTCGCCGGTGATCTCGATCGCCGCCCGCTCCAGCGGGAGCTCCCACGTCTCCTCGCCGATCACCGCCCGCAGCACGCCGTCGGCATCGATGGTGACCTCGCTGGCGTGTCCGATGCGGCGGTAGGCGAACAGGCCGCTCAGCACTCCGACGCCGGCCAGCACCACGCAGGCGGTGGCCCACTCGGAGAAGCGTCCGGCGATCGCGATGCCGAGCACCGCGAGCAGACACGCCACGGCGAGGCCCGCCCCGACCAGCCCGGTGCTGCCGCGGCGCAGGGAGCGGTAGACGACGTCGGTCGCGGGCGTCGACGGGGCGACGCCGTCCGGCCCGGAGTCGGGCTCTGGCTCGGGCTCGGAGTCGGGCACGTGCTCCGGGGCGGGCAGGGAGTCGGCATCGGCGGCCGGTTCCGCCTCGGCGGGAGGCTCCGCCGCAGGCGCGCCGCGGTGCGCCACCGCCGGGAGCGGTTCGGGCTCGGGCTCGGGCTCCGCGTCGTCGGACTCCGCCACCGCCCCGCGCTCCGCCGGGGGATCGGCCAGCGGCAGCGGCTCGGCCAGCACCTCCGGCATCTCCACGGCCGCCGCCGCCAGGATCTCGGCGACGGTGGTGGGGCGGGGGAACTCCGGCTCGGGCTCGGGGGTCGGTGCGGGCTCGGGTGCCGGTTCGGGCTCGGGTGCCGCCTCGGGCTCGGGGGCCGGCTCGGCCACGGGCTCGGCTGCGCCGGCGTCCTCGACCTCGGCTGCTCCGGCGTCCTCGACCTCGGCGGTGGGGTCCTCGGCGAGCGGCTCGTCGGCGAGCGGCTCCTCGACCGCCGGCTCCTCGGCCACCGGCTCCTCGAGTACCGGCTCCTCGGCCACCGGCTCCTCGGCGGGCTCGGCCGGCTCGATCACGGGCTCGTCGGTGAGCGGCGCCGGGGATCCGGCGAGCTGGGCCTCCAGGGCGGCGATCCGAGCCAGGGCGGCGTCGCGCTCCTCCTGCACCCGGCGCGCGAGGGCGGCCTGTTCGGCGGCCACGGTGTCGGCGGCCTGGGCCCGGGCCAGCGCGGCCCGTGCCGCGCGCTGGGCCTCCTGCACGACCTCGGGCGGCAGCCGGGTGGGGTCCTCGGCGGCGGCGGGCCGCGGGGTCGGCTCGGTGCCGGCGGGGCGGGTGTAGTTCGCCAGCAGCTCCAGCACCTCGGCCACCTCGGGCCGAGCCGGTCGGTCGTCGTCGGCGGGCGTCCCCGCGGTCGGCTCCGGCGCGACGGACGCGCCGTCGGCGGGCGTGGCGTCCTGCTCGCGGCCGACGGGTCCGGCGGCCCGCGGGCGGCGCCAGGGTCGGCGCGGGCCCGAGGAGTCGGCGTCGTCCGGGCCTGCGGTCATGGGCCGGATGCTACCGACCCGCCTCCGCGCCGGTGTGCGTTGCTCGGGGCGCGAACCGCGTGTGGGTGTCGGCGTCGGCGTGGGCGAACCCCAGGCGGGTGTAGGTGTGCAGTGCCGCCGCGTTGTCGGCCTCGACGTACAGGTGCACGCGGCGCACGCCCCGCGCGCGCAGGTGGTGCAGGCCCGCGAGGGTCGCGAACCGGCCCAGCCCCAGCCCCTGGGCCGAGGGGTCCACCCCCACCACGTACACCTCGCCGTGGTCCTCGTCGTGCCGCTTGGTCCAGTGGAAGGCGAGCAGCTCGCCGCGGCCCGTCGCGGCTCGGCGCCGCACGAGCAGCAGGTCGGCCGGGTCGAACCACGGCTCGGCGCGACGCTCGTCGAAGCCCGCCCGGTCGAGGTCGCCCTGCTCGGGGTGGTGGGCGAACGCGCGGGCGTTGACGGCCAGCACCTCGGCGACGTCCTGCTCGAGCAGGTCGGGCGCGTCGTCGTGGTCGGCCAGCCGTGCCAGCACGACGTCGTCGCGGGCGGGCAGCGGCGGCAGGGCGTCCGGCCCCCCGTCCGGCCCCCCGTCCAGCGCGCGCCGCATGACCCACAGCGAGCGCACCGGCCGCCAGCCCACCCGCGCGGCCAGCCGCGCCGCGGCCGGGTGGTGCCCGTGCGACCAGGCGCCGGCGCCCGGTCCGGCCTCGGGGGCCGCCAGTGCCGCGCGCGCGGTGCCGAGTCCCGCCCCGCGCACGGCCGGCGCCACCGCCACCACGACCTCGTCGCCGCTCACCAGCGCGAAGCCGCCGGGCCCGCCGGAGGTGTCGGCGGTGAGCGAGGCCAGGTGCACGTCGGCGGCCTCGAGGCCGCCGTGGCGCCAGGCGAGGTCGGTGGCCTCGTCCAGCGGGTCGTCCTCCCCGGCCGCCACGCAGGCGGCGCGGACGGCGTCGACCGCGGCGTGGGCGTCGGGGTCGCCCGCCCGCAGCCGCCGGATCCCGAGGTGGCCCATGTCAGTACACCAGCGCCTGCACGTCGTCGCGCAGCGCCGCCTCCACGAAGCTGGCGGCACCGGCGATGCGGGCGCCCGGAAGCAGGTCGGCCTCGGTGAGCCCGCGTCGTCCCGCGCACTGGCTGCAGACGCGGATCGCGCCGCCGGCCAGCACCGTGGCGACCAGGTCGGCGGCGGGGGTGGCGCCGGCGAGCGCGAGGCCCGGCACCCGGCCCGCGACGGCGAACCACACGGCGTCGCCGGTGAGCCACAGCTCGGTGGAGGCGCCGGACAGCACGGCGGCGGCCGCCACGGTGAGGGCCTGGTTGGCCCGCTCGGGGGCCTCGGCGCCGGCGGTGAGCTTGAGCAGCAGGGGACGGGCCACCTCACCCACCCTAGGGCCCCGGTCGGCACCGCCCGCCCCTCAGGCGCGTCGGGGCCGCCGGTGGCCCGGAGCCGTAGGCTGGAGGGGTGTTCCAGATCCCCGAGAACCTCCACCCCCAGTGCGGCCCGGTCGCGTGGCTGCTGGGCACCTGGGCGGGCAACGGCCGCGGCGACTACCCCACGATCGAGCCGTTCCAGTACGGCGAGGAGATCGTGTTCCAGCAGGACGGCCGCCCGTTCCTGCACTACTTCTCCCGCACCTGGCTGATCGACGACGACGGCGCGAAGGTGCGCGAGGCCCACCAGGAGACCGGCTTCCTGCGCTGCCTGCCCGAGGGTCGCCTGGAGCTGGTGCTCGCCCACAACACCGGGCTCTCGGAGATCTGGTACGGCCAGGCGGCCGACGGCAAGATCGAGCTCCACACCGCCGGCGTCGGCTACACCGAGACCGCCAAGGAGGTCACCGGCGGCCAGCGCATGTACGGCAACGTCGAGGGCGAGCTCCTCTACGCCTACGACATGGCGGCGCTGGGCCAGGAGCTCCAGCCGCACCTGTGGGCCCGGCTGCAGCGCCGCGGCTGAGGACCCAGCAGGACCCAGCAGGACCCACCAGACGAGCAGGAACGGACGACGCGGCATGACGGGCGTGACCGGACACCACCACGGCAGCGACGCGCTGCCGCAGTGGCGTGCCCGGCTGCGCGAGCGCGGCCTGCGCCTCACCCCCCAGCGCGAGCTCGTGCTGCGCGCGGTGGAGGAACTGCGCCACGCCACGCCCGACCAGGTGCACGCCCACGTGCGCCGCAGCGCCGACGCCGTCAACCTCTCCACCGTCTACCGCACCCTGGAGGTGCTCGAGGAGCTCGGGCTCGTGCGTCACGCGCACCTGTCCGACCGGTCCCCGACCTACCACGCGGTCGACGACCACGAGCACTTCCACCTGGTGTGCCGCCGCTGCAAGCGCGTGGAGTCCCTCGACGTCGCCCTGCTGGACGGCCTGCGCACCACCCTCGGCGAGCAGTACGGCTTCGACGTCGACGCCGGCCACCTCGCCGTCTTCGGCACCTGTCGGGAGGAATGCACCGATGACCGCATCGACGACCCGTCCTGAGACGCCCGTCTCGCCGCTGCTCGCCCTGCCGGGCGCCGTGGCCGGCGACGGCGTCGACGCCCCCGTGGCCGCGCACTACGGCTCCTTCAACGGCGAGCAGCGCACCCTGGAGTCGGGCGAGGGGTTCGTGGACCTCTCCCACCACGACGTGCTGCGCATCGAGGGCCCCGAGCGGCTCACGTGGCTGCACTCCCTCACCACCCAGCACCTGCTCGACCTCGCTCCCGGCGTGGTCACCCAGGCCCTGGTCCTCAGCCCCCAGGGGCACGTCGAGCACGAGTTCCGGGCCGTCGACGACGGCGCCGCCCTGCTCGCCTGGACCGAGCCGGGCCGGGCCGCCGACCTGCTCGGCTTCCTGGAGCGGATGAAGTTCTGGACCGAGGTCACGCTCACCGACGTCACCACCGAGCACGCCCTGGTGTGGCGCGGCGGCGGCGAGCAGCCGGGCCGCGGCTACCGGCTGGTCCCGCGCGAACAGCTCACGGTCTTCGCCGAGGCGGCCGGGCCGGCCTGCGGGCTGTGGGCCTTCGAGGCGCTGCGCATCGCGCGCGGCGAACCCCGCTTCGGCCTCGACACCGACCACCGCACGATCCCCAACGAGATGGGCTGGCTCGAGACGGCGGTCCACCTCGACAAGGGCTGCTACCGGGGTCAGGAGACCGTCGCACGCGTGCACAATCTCGGGCGCCCGCCGCGTCGGCTCACGCTGCTGCACCTCGACGGCTCCGAGAACCGCCTGCCCGTGGTCGGGTCGCCGGTGCTCGCGGGGGAGAAGCAGGTCGGCACCGTCGGCACCTCCGCGCGCCACCACGAGCTCGGGCCGATCGCGCTGGCGCTGCTCAAGCGCAGCACCCCGGTGGAGGCGTCGCTGCTCGTGGACGGCATCGCCGCCGCCCAGGAGGTCGTGGTCGATCCCGAGGTGGGGCGGCACTTCCGCCCGCCCCGCGCATGACCCAGCGGCGGGTGCTCGCCGGGTTCGGTGCGGGCTGCCTGTCGATGCTGGCCTTCATCTGCCTGGCCGGCCACGAACGCCCGGGCACCGGTCCCACCCTGCTGCGGATCACCGACACCCACGGGATCAACCGCGGCGACCTCCCCGTGCTCATCATCTGGGGGCTGGGGCTGCTCGCCTGCCTGCTGCTGAGCAGGGAGCCGTGAGCGGGCGTCGTCGTGCCGAGCCGACGGGCCGGTGGCCGCGTGGCTGGCGCACGTGGGCGGCCGCCGTCGTCGTGGCCGCGGTGGCGGGTGGCGGCGTCGGGGTCGGCCTCGGCCTGATCGGGCGCGACCGGGGGACGCCCGGCACCACCGCCGTCTCGGAGTCGCCCGCGGGCGAGGCCTCCGAGGCCCCTCTTCCCGAGGCGCGCGTGACCCTGCCGGAGGGCGACCTGGACTCGTGGTGGTTCGGCGACTCCCTCGTGAGCGGGGCGGGCGCGAGCGACGTCGAGCACCGCTTCGTGACCCTCGTGGCCCGGGCCATGCAGCGCCGGGCCGGCTGGACCACCGCCGGCGCCGCGCTGCCGCTCACCGATCGGCGCGGGCTGATGCGCGCCGTGCGCGACGCCCCGGACCCCGACGTGATCGTGCTGTCCTTCGGCTACGACACCTCCAGCCCGCCCGCGGTGTTCGGGCGCCGGCTCGAGCGGCTGGCGGTGGTGCTGGAGGAGCGCGCCCCGCGGGCGATCCTGATGTGCGTGGGCGCCTGGCGCACCGAGGCGAAGGCGGCGCCCTACGACCGCTGGATCACCCGGGTCTGCGAGCAGTTCGACGGCGTGCCGGTGCCGGTGGCCACGCTCTTCGATCGCGACGACTCCCGCGGGCCCGCCCGGCGCCGCGCCCTCGACGCCGTCGGCACGCTGGCCCCCGCCGGTCCCCGGGCCCCCAACGACACCGGGCACGCCCAGATCGCCGCCCGGCTGCTGCTGCGCATGGGGATCGATCCCGTCGCCGGCCGCGCCCACGGGTCCGGGGAGTAGCCCGTGCGCAGGCGCGTGACCGGGACCGACCGCGGCGGCCCGCTGCGGTGGGTCGATGCCGTGCTCGTGCTGCTGGCCCTCGCGGTCGTGGCCGTGTGGGTGCTCGCGCTGGACCGGACCGGGGCCACCCCGCCCGGCGGTGGCGCCTCGACGAGCGAGGGGATCGTCGAGTCCCCCGTCCCGACCCCGGTCGCCGAGCAGGCGCGGATCCTCTGGCTCGGGGACTCGCTCCAGGGCGTCGGGGTCGAGGACCCGGTGCGCGACGTCGTGGGCCCGGTGAGCACGGACCTCGCGAGGGACCCGGTCCGCTTCGACGGGTCGCTGCGAGCGGCCAACGGGCTGCGCTCGATCATCCGCGCCACCCCCGACGCCGAGGCGGTCGTGCTGCTGTTCGGCACCGACTCCGCCGACGTCGCGACGTTCGCCCCGCGCTTCCAGGGGCTGGTGGAGGAGGTGCGCCGCACCCTGCCCGACGCCGACCTGGTGTGTGTCGGGCCGTGGCGCACGGACCCCGCCGCCCCGGCCCTGCTCCGAGCGATCGACCGCAGCTGCGCCGAGGTCGGGGGTCGGGTCGTCGACGTCACCGACCTCGCCGCCACCCCCGAGTTGCGCGCCGCCGACGGTCGGCCCTCCCCCGCCGGCGCCGATCAGCTCACCGCCCGCCTCCTGATCGCCCTCGACGCCGACTGATCACGACCGTGGCTGTCCTCGTTCGTCGAGGAGGCGCCCTGGCGCCGTCACGAGACGTGGTGAGTCGGGTGCGGGCGTCTCGTGACGCTCGCTGGCGCTCGCTCCTCGACGACCGTCGCGCCCCGCGGTGGTCGGCACGGCGACCGGGCCACCCACGTTCGTCGAGGAGGCGCCCCGGCGCCGTCACGAGACGCCGTGAGGCGGGGTCGGTGGGGAGCAGGGGGTCAGGCGTCGACGCCCACGCGGGCGGCGTCGGCGGCGGTCTCCTTCTCGCGGGCGGGCAGCACGAACCGGTAGCCGACGTTGCGCACGGTGCCGATGAGGGTCTCGTGCTCGGGGCCGAGCTTGGCCCGCAGGCGGCGCACGTGCACGTCGACGGTGCGGGTGCCGCCGAAGTAGTCGTAGCCCCACACCTCCTGCAGCAGCTGCTGGCGGCTGAACACCCGGCCGGGGTGCTGGGCCAGGAACTTGAGCAGCTCGAACTCCTTGAACGTGAGGTCGAGCGGGCGGCTGCCGATCTTGGCGGTGTAGGTGGCGTCGTCCACCACGACCTCGCCGGAGCGGATGTCGTGGGCGTCGGGGTCGGCGGCGTCGCGCACGGCGGTGGCGCGGCCGACGGCCAGGCGCAGGCGGGCCTCCAGCTCGGCCGGGCCGCAGGTGTGCAGCAGGACGTCGTCCATGCCCCAGTCGTGGCTGACGACGGACAGCCCGCCCTCGGTGACCACGAGCATCACCGGGACGTCGCTGCCGGTGGTGCGGATGAGCCGGCTCAGGTCGCGGGCGCCGGCGAGGTCCTGGCGGCCGTCGATGAGGATGACGTCGGAGTCGGGGGCCTCGAGCAGGGCACTGCCCTCGGCGGGCAGGATCTTGACGCTGTGGCCGAGCAGCGAGAGGGCCGGGATGACCTCGGCGGAGGGCTGCAGGGCGCTGGTCAGGAGCAGCAGGGCGCTCATGAAGGTCTCCTCCCATGACGGGGGTGAGACCGAAACACGTCGTCGGGCTCCGGCCGGTTGATGTGCAGGGAAGAATAGCGAAACGTGGGGGAAACGGGACAGGGTTCGGCAGGAGCGGACATGAGTGATGAGCAGCACGTGCGCGTGCGCTACTGGGCCGGGGCCCGTGCGGCCGCCGGTGTGGCCGAGGATCTGCTGCCCGTCGGGGGGCCCACCACGGTGGGGGCGATCCGCGACCTCGCGGTGGCGGCGCACCCCGGGGCCGACCTGGCCCGCGTGCTCGGCGTGTGCTCCGTGCTGGTGGGCGAGCAGCCGGCGGGCAAGGATCCCGCCGCGCATCCCGTCGCGCCCGGCGACACCGTGGAGTTCCTCCCGCCCTTCGCCGGCGGCTGACGGTGCGACCCCGCCGTCGGGGAATGGGGGCGTCGTGAGGGAGGTTGGACCGTCGTGAGCACCGGTGAGTGGATCCTGATCGTGGCGGTCGTGCTGGCCCTGGGCTTCGGGCTGTACCGGCGCCGGGTCGACGGTCGCATCCGTCCGGCGCGCGCCACCGCGGTCCCGGCGGGCGCGTCGACCTCCTCTGCGGCCACCGAGGAGGCGGACGCCGCGCCCGGGTCCACCGACGGCGGGGTGCTCGCCGGCACGCCCTGGAGCGGACAGCTGGGGGAGCGGGCGACGCTGCTGCAGTTCTCCTCGGCCTTCTGCGCGCCGTGCCGCAGCACCCGGGTGGTGCTCGCCGACGTCGCCGCCTCCACCCCGGGTGTCGCCCACGTCGAGGTCGACGCCGAGGAGCACCTCGACCTCGTCCGGCGCCTCGACGTGCGCCGCACGCCCACCACCCTCGTGCTCGACGCCGCGGGCCGCGAGGTCGGTCGAGCGGCCGGTGCGGCGCGCAAGCCGGACGTGATCGCCGCCCTCGCAGCGCTCTGACCTGGGCTTTCCCTTCGCGCATCTCATCATTCGAAATGCCATCTCATCATCTGGGAACTCGGTTTCCGATCCGGGGTCGGGGCCCCCTACCGTGGAGGACATGGTGACGACCCTGCTGACCAAGCGCCGCGCGGTGGACCACTGCCGCACGCGCTCGGCGCTGTGTCGGTGCGGCTGATCGACGCCCACCCCTGAATCGGGGTTCGAGGGTTAAGTCGATCGAGTTGCTCCAGTAATGTGGAGCCCGCCCGCACCCGTCCCGTCCCCAGGAGTCCTCATGTCGCAGTCCACCGCGGCCGCCCGTTCCACCTCGCCCTCGACCGGCGCTCCGGCCGGGATCGACCCCCGCGGGCCGCAGTTCAACGCCTCGGTCACCGCCGTCGTGCTCGCCGTGATCCTGGTCGCGGCGCCGCACCCGGCCGCCGTCGCACTGCTCGGCCTGCAGGCCGTGCTGTTCGCCTGGGGCGCGATCGCCGGCGTGGCCCGCACCCCGCTCGCCTGGGTGTTCCGCGCCGCCGTCCGGCCCCGCCTCGCGCCTCCGACCGAGCTGGAGGACCCGGCCCCGCCGCGGTTCGCCCAGGCCGTCGGCCTCGGGTTCGCGCTCGTCGGGCTGGTGGGCTTCCTCGCCGGGGTCGACACCCTCGGCCTGATCGCCGTCGGCATGGCCCTCGTGGCCGCCCTGCTCAACGCCGTGTTCCGGTTCTGCCTCGGCTGCGAGATGTACCTGCTGGGCAAGCGGCTCACCACCCGCGCCGCCTGAGCGGCGTCCCACCCGCCGGTCCCCGCACCGGCCCCTCCGCGTCAACTCCCACCCGCACTACGAAAGGCACCACCCGTCATGTCCCGTGAGAACACCCTCGTCTCGGCCCAGTGGGTCGAGGACAACCTCGACACCCCCGGCATCGTCCTCGTGGAGGTCGACGAGGACACCTCGGCCTACGACAAGGGCCACATCCGGGGTGCCATCAAGCTCGACTGGACCACCGAGCTGCAGGACCAGGTCCGCCGCGACTTCGTGAACAAGGCCCAGTTCGAGGCGCTGCTCTCGAGCAAGGGCGTGAGCAACGACGACACCGTCGTGCTCTACGGCGGCAACAACAACTGGTTCGCCGCCTACGCCTACTGGTACTTCAAGCTCTACGGCCACACCGACGTCAAGCTGCTCGACGGCGGACGCAAGAAGTGGGAGCTGGACTCCCGCGAGCTCACCGCCGACGTCACCGAGCGTGCCGCCACCTCCTACACCGCCCAGGAGCAGGACGCCTCCATCCGCGCCTTCCGCGACGAGGTCGTGGCCGCGATCGGCACCCAGAACCTCGTCGACGTCCGCAGCCCTGACGAGTACGCCGGTCGCCTCATGGCCCCGGCCCACCTCCCGCAGGAGCAGGCCCAGCGCGCCGGCCACATCCCCACCGCCGCCAACGTTCCGTGGAGCAAGGCCGCCAACGACGACGGCACCTTCAAGTCCGACGACGACCTGCGCCAGATCTACACCGAGGCCGGCGTCGACTGGAGCAAGGACACCATCGCCTACTGCCGCATCGGCGAGCGCTCCTCGCACACCTGGTTCGTGCTCAAGGAGCTGCTGGGCCAGGAGAACGTCAAGAACTACGACGGCTCCTGGACCGAGTACGGCTCCCTCGTCGGCGTCCCGGTGGTCCTGGGCGACGAGGCGGGCGAGGCCTGATGTGCGGCGCGACTGAGGGCGGGCTGTCCCTCGACGGCGTCAACACCGCCAAGGAGGCCATCATCCAGGGCCAGGTGCTGCGCTCCGGCGAGCCCGTGGGCAACGCCTACGTGCGCCTGCTCGACCGCACCGGCGAGTTCACCGCCGAGGTGCCGACCTCGGCCACCGGCCACTTCCGGTTCTTCGCCGGCGAGGGCCAGTGGACCCTGCGCACGCTGGCCCCGAAGGCCGAGCCGGTCGACAAGGTCGTGCACGCCGCCGTCGGCTCCATCGCCGAGGCGGACCGGGGCCGAGTCGCGTCCGGGGCAGGGGGCGAGCCCGGTCCGGCAGTCTCAGCGCTCCAGGATCAGGGTCACGGGACCGTCGTTGACGCTGCTCACGGCCATGTCGGCGCCGAACCGGCCGCGTGCCACGGTGGCGCCGGCGGCCTCCAGCTGCGCACACACCCGGTCGTACAGCGGCTCGCTCACCGGGCCGGGAGCGGCGGCGGCCCAGGTGGGGCGCCGGCCCTTGCGGGCGTCGCCGTACAGCGTGAACTGGCTGACGACGAGCAGCGGTGCGCCGGCCTCGGCGCAGGACCGCTCCTCGCGCAGCAGCCGGACGTCGACCAGCTTGCGCGCCATCCAGTCCGCCTCGGCGTCGGTGTCGGTGTGGGTGACGCCGAGGTAGACCAGCAGCCCCGGCTCCCCGATCGACCCCACGACGTCGTCGTCCACCCGCACCTCGGCGGAGAGCACCCGCTGCACCACGGCTCGCATGCGCCCAGCGTGCCGCAGCCGACCCGGCGGGCGTGACCCGGGTCACGCCCGCGCGGGAGGCGGGTGAGAATGGGCCCATGTCCACCCACGACACCGTGCCCGCCGACGGCCTGCTGGTCACCGTGGCCCCCACCGGGGCCGAGACCACCAAGGCCGACTGCCCCGCGCTGCCCACCACCCTGGCCGAGCTCGTCGAGACCGCCGTCGCCTGCCGCGCGGCCGGCGCGGCGATGATCCACGTGCACATCCGCGACGACGAGCACCGTCCCAGCCTCGACCTCGACCGGCTGCGCGAGACCGTGGCGGCGCTGCGCGAGGCCACCGACCTGGTCGTGCAGCTCTCCACCGGCGGCTCGGTGCACGACCCGCTGGAGCACCGGCTGCGGGTGCTGGAGGCCGAGCCCGACTCGTGCAGCATCACGCTGGGCTCCACCAACTTCGGCGACGACGTGTTCCTCAACCCCTGGGGGTTCGTGCAGGAGCTCTACCAGGGCGCCCAGGAGCGCGGGATCGTGCCGGAGTTCGAGCTCTTCGACCTCGGCCAGGTCGCCGCACTCCACCGGCTGCTGGACCGCCACGGACTCCCCGCCGGCGGTGCGGTGCACTGCGACCTCGTGATGGGCGTGCCGGGCGGCATGCCGGGCACGGCCGACGCGCTGGTCGCCGCCGTCGCCGCCCTGCCCGACGCCGTCACCTCGTGGTCGGCCACCGGCATCGGCCGCAGCACGCTGACCGTCGCACTGGCGGCCCTCGCCAAGGGCGGCCACCTGCGGGTCGGGATGGAGGACGTGCTGACGCTGCGCCGCGGCGTCCCGGTGCGCCACAACGCCGAGCTGGTCACCCGGGCCGTGGCGATGGCCGAGCTGGCCCAGCGCACGGTGCTCGACCCCGCCCAGGCGCGCACCCTGCTGGGCGCCCGGCCGCCGGTGGTCACCTCGGCCTGAGCCGTCCCCCGGTTCGGGATCAGGGCGTCAGGGGCGCGGTGCCGGGGAGGGCGCCAGGTAGTCGGGGTGCTCCTCGACGCCCGTCTCCAGGCGTCGGATGTCGGTGAGCACCAGGTGCTCCACGAGCGCCTCGAGGGAGATGGTGGGCTCCCAGCCGAGGTGCTCGCGCGCCTTGGTGGGGTCGCCGTAGAGGTCGAGCACGTCGGCGGGACGCATCAGCGCGGGGTCCTGGCGCACGAACCGCTCGCTGGGGCCGAGGTCGGCGGCGGCGAACGCGATCTCCACGACCTCCCGCAGGCCGCGCGACTCCCCGGTGGCGACGATGAAGTCGTGGGGGTCCTCGAGCTCGCACATCAGCTGCATCGCGCGGGCGTAGTCGTCGACGTAGCCCCAGTCGCGGCGCACGTCGAGGTTGCCCAGGGTGAGCTCGTGGCGGCGCCCGACGGCGATCTCGGCCACGCCCCGGGCGATCTTGCGCGTCACGAACGCCGGGCCGCGCAGCGGGGACTCGTGGTTGTAGAGGATGCCGGTGCAGGTGAACAGCCCGTAGGACTCGCGGTAGTTGATCGCGAGGTGGTGGGCGAAGCTCTTGCTCGCGGCGTAGGGCGAGCGCGGGTGGTGCGGCGTGCCCTCGGTCTGCGGCATCTGGTCGGAGGTGCCGAACATCTCCGAGCTGGAGGGCTGGAAGAACCGGGGGGCGGCGCCGTGCCGGTCGCGGTAGCGCAGCAGCGCCTCGAGCAGGCGCAGCACCGCCATGCCGTTGACCTCGGCCACCTGCTCGGCGTGGGCCCAGCTCGCGCCGACGGAGGTGAAGCCCGCCAGGTTGTACACGACGTCGGGACGCACCGCCTCCAGGACCGACTCCATGGCGGCGCCGTCGCGCTGGTCGACCTCGCGCACCTCGACGCCGTCGAGGTAGGTGGTCACGATCGCCGACCCGGCGGTGCCGGGCCGGACCGTGCCGACGACGTGGTGGCCGGCGGCGAGGAGCCGGCGCGCGAGGTAGACGCCGTCCTGTCCGGCGACGCCGGTGATGAGGGCGCGGGTGCCCGGGGCGCCGGCGGTGCTGGTGGTCATGGTGCGCTCGATCGTAGGGCTCTGGCCGCGTGGGTGTGGGAGGGGTCACGATGCCGGACGCCGTGTCGCGCGCCGTGTCGCGCGCAGGGTCGCGGTGCCGCGTCACGTCACCCCACGTCACACAGTGTTAACCGGGGCCTGCCCGCATCCTGGCCTTCGGGGCCGCGCATCCTGGATCGGCATGGTCTAATGGCACGAACCCCGGCGCGCCCCGCCGAAGCCGACCCTGTTTCAAGGAGTTCCCCCCGATGAAGAAGATGATCGCTGCTCTCGGCACCGCGTTCGTGCTGTCGACGGGCCTGGTCGCGACCAGCGGTGCCCCGGCCTCGGCGGCGTGCGGCAGCTACGCGAACCCGTGCGCGCCCACCACCACCACGCTCTCCGGCCCCAGCTCGATCAGCGGCAAGCCGCTGGCGAAGAAGGCCTCGGCCCGCTACACCTGCAAGGTGTCGGCCGCCTCCAGCCGCACCCCGAAGGGTCAGCTCCGCTTCACCGTCCGCAAGGCCGGCGGCGGCAAGATCATCGTCGACCAGCGCAAGGCCACCCCCACCGCGTCGTTCACGACCGGCCCGCTGGCCAAGGGCGACTACACCGTGCGCTGCACCTACGTGAAGAAGAAGAACGCGCCGTTCCGCACCTCCAGCGCCTCCAAGCGCCTGCGCGTGCGCTGACCCCACGCGAGCGCCGGCCGGTCCGCACCGGCACCGTCCGGCCGTGAGCCTGCCAGGAACCCCGACGCCGCCGGCGTCGGGGTTCCTGCATGTCCGATGAGTACAGCGAAGGAGAGGTCGTGCGAGAGGATCGCCGGGTGATCACCCGCGGACGCGTCATCGGGGGCGTCGTGCTGCTCCTGCTCCTCGCCCTGGGGTGGAGCGTCTACCTCGCGGTCCAGACCCAGCGCGACCTCAGCCGGGCCCGCGACGCCGTCGACGCCCTGCAGGTGGCGGTCGAGGTGGGCGACCCCGCGGCCCGCCAGGCGGCGGTCGAGCAGCTGAGCAGCGCCGCGGCCTCGGCCCACGACCGCACCGACGGGCCGTGGTGGAGCCTGATGGAGCTCCTGCCCGGGTACGGCGACGACCTCGCCGGCGTCGAGGCCCTGGCGGCCTCCCTCGACGTGCTCTCCGCCGACGCGCTGACCCCGGCGGTGGACGCGGTCGACCGGCTCGACGGCCTCGCCACCGGCGACGGCGTCGACCTGCGCGTGCTGGCGGGCCTGGCGCCCACGGTGTCCCGGGCCAGCGACGCCGTCGACCGCGCGCGGGCGCTGGTCGACGCCGAGCCCACCGACGGCTTCGTGGGCGCGCTGCGCGAGCCCTACCAGGAGTACGTCGACGTGATCAGCGGCCTCGACGACGGCCTGCGCGCCGCCACCCGCGGCCTGGCGATCGCGCCGGAGATGCTGGGCGCCGACGGCCCTCGCGACTACCTCCTGGTGTTCCAGAACACCGCCGAGATCCGGGCCACCGGCGGCCTGCCGGGCTCGTGGGCGCTGGTGAGCGCGGTGGACGGCCGCCTCACGATCGAGCGGCAGGGCGCCGCCACCGACTTCCCGGTGTACGGCACCGACGGTCCGGTGACGGACCTGACCCCGGCGGAGCGGGCGCTGTTCAACGCCCAGATGGGCCAGTTCTTCCAGAACCCCAACGTCACGCCGGACTTCCCGCGGGCGGCCCAGGTGTTCCGCTCCTTCTGGGACCGTTCCTACCCCGACACCCCGATCGACGGCGTCGTCTCCCTCGACACGGTGGGGTTGTCCTACCTGCTCGAGGGCACCGGGCCGGTGCCGGTCGGCGACCTCACGCTGTCGGCCGAGGGCGTGGTGAGCTCGCTGCTCAACGAGGTCTACGTCAAGGTGCCCGACCCGGCCGAGCAGGACGCGTTCTTCCAGCTGGCCGCCCGGTCGATCTTCACCGCCGTCACCGGCGACATCGAGTCCCCTTACCGGCTGCTCACCGGCCTGGAGCGCGCGGGCTCGGAGGGCCGGTTCCTGGTGGCCCCGTTCGATCCGGAGCTGGCGCAGGTGCTGGCCGGCACCCGGGTGGAGGGCGCCCTGGACCGCGGCGACGACGACGTCGCCTACGTCGACGTCGCCCTCAACGACGCCACCGCCTCGAAGATGTCCTACTACCTGCGCTACCGCGGCGAGCTGGAGACCGTCGGGTGCCGCGACGGCCGGCTGGCGCTCTCGGCCTCGCTCGCGATGGGACAGACGATCTCGGCGGTCGACGCGGCAGCGCTGCCGCCCTACATCACCGGCGGCGGCACGAACTTCCCCGAGATCGGCCGGCAGACGGTGAACGTGTTCCTGTTCGCCCCCGCCGGCGGCACCTTCACGTCCCTGACGATCAACGGCCGCGACATCACCCTGCCCGAGCCGATCGTGCTCGAGGGCCGTCCGGCGATGCAGGTGCAGATCGAGGTGGCCCGGGCCGACGACGCGCTCGTGACCTGGGAGATGACCGCCGGGCCCGACCAGACCGCGGGGGCCGAGATGCGGCTGACGCCCTCGATCATCCCCGGCGAGCAGCGCGAGACGGCCCCGGGCTGCTCGTGAGCGGGTCGGGCGCCGAGGGGCGGGAGCAGGGAGCGCCGGTCTGGCCGCCGGTGATCGACCTGAGCCGCGCTCCGGGCGCCCGCGCGTCCTGGGGACGGCCGGTGTGGACGGTCCTGGCCTGGGCCGTGGTCGAGCGGCTGCTGGTCACCAACGCCTTCCAGGTCTCGACCCGGCTGCGGGCCGCCGCCCTGCGGGCCTTCGGCGCGACCATCGGGGAGGGCGTGATCCTGCGCCCCGGGCTGCGCGTGCGGTTCCCGTGGAAGCTCACGGTCGGTGACCGCAGCTGGATCGGGGAGGACGTCTGGCTGCACAACCAGGACGAGCTGGTGGTCGGCGCCGACGTCGTGATCAGCCAGGGCACCTTCGTCACCACCGGCTCCCACGCCCACCGCCGCGACATGGCGCTGATCACCGCCCCGGTCCACCTCGAGGACGGCGTGTGGGTCACCGCGCGCTGCGTCGTCACCGGCGGGGTGCGGATCGGGCGGTCGGCGCTCGTGGCGCCGAACACGGTGGTGAGCCGCGACGTCGCCCCGAACACGATCGTGGGCAGCCCGCCCGCGCAGGTGCTGGGTCAGCGGTTCCCGTCGCCGGAGAGCAACGACTCCACCCAGGAGCGGTAGCCGTCCAGCGCCTGCTGCTCGCCGAGGTGGGCTGCGGCGTAGGCGGGTCCGCGGGTGCCGAGGTCGGTCTCGGGGCCGGCGAGCCGCAGCGCCGCCTCCAGCAGCGCCATCGGGTCGTCGGGGGTGACGACCACCCCGGCGCCGCTGGCGCGCAGGTCGTCCGCCGCGGCGCTGTCCGGGGCGGTGGCGGCGACCACCGGACGCCCCGAGACGAGGTAGCTCGTGAGCTTGGAGGGCGCGCACATCTCCTGCAGCCCGGGGCGCTCGCTCACGCACAGCACGTCGGCCGCCGCCAGCACGGAGGTGAAGTCGGCCTCGGGCACGCCGTCGAGGAAGCTGATCCGCTCCAGGCCGGCGGCCGCCTGCTCCAGACGCCGCCGTTCGACCCCGTCGCCCATGAGCACGACGTCCAGCGGCTGGTCGCACTGCTCGGCGAGCCGCGCGACCTCGACGAGGACGTCGAGGTTCTGCTTGGCGCCCATGTTGCCGGCGTGCAGCAGGACCCTGCGGTCCTCCGGCCAGCCGAGCGCCGCCCGCAGGGCCGCGGGGTCCCTCGGCGGGTCGACGTGGGTCCAGTTGCGCACCACGGTGATCCGCTCGCGCGGGACCGGTCCGAGCTGGCTCAGCGCCTCCGCCATCCGGTCGTGGATCGTGAGCACGCCGGTCGCCGACGCGATCATGGCGGCCTCGGTGCGTCGGACGCGGCCCTTGAGCCAGCCGGCGCCGCGGCCGACGTCGCTGACCGTGTCGACGGCGAAGGAGTAGATGTCCTGCACCACGACGCCCACCGGGATCCCCCGCCGCACCGCCCACCGCACGCCCGCGGCGGCCGGCACCAGGCCGGGGCTGACCACGACGACGGCGTCGGGGCGCGGCAGGTGGTGCAGCCGGGGCAGCACCCGTCCGGTGAACGACAGCTCGCTGAGGATGCGCGTGACACCGCGCGGGTTGTGGGGCACGTAGTGGCGCAGGCGGGTCACGTCGACGCCGGCGGACCGGGACCGCGTGGTCCACCCGCGGTGGTCCGGGTCGACGCGCCACTGCGGGTAGTGCGGGGGCGTGGTGAGGACGGTGACGTCGGCCAGCGCGGTCAGCCCCTCGGCCATGCGCGCGGTGTAGGGCGCGATGCCGGTGGTCTCCGGGGCGTAGTTGAGCCCGAGGACGAGCACGTGGGGGAGGCTCAGCGGTCTCTCCGATGCACGCGTGGCGCCCCGACGTCGCCGCCGGGCACGCGGCGGGACGCCGGCCGGGCCGACCGCGTGCGGAGGTGGATCAGGGCGAACTCCTGGAGTAGACGCTCTCGAGCGTGGTGGCGACGTCGGACGGGGAGAACCCGGAGGTGATCACGTCGAGGCCTCGTTCGTGCACACGATACCAACGGTCCTTGTCGGACAGCAGAAGGATGAGCGCATCCGCGAGGGACGCCGGGCTGCCGTCCACGACGATCGCCGCCCCGGCGGCGGCGAGCTCGGCGCTGATGCCGGTGTCGTCGGTGATCACGGTCGGCAGGCCGACCGCCATCGCCTCCAGCACCGACATCGGGAACGGCTCGGCGCGGCTGGGGAGGACATAGGCGTGGGACGCCAGCAGGACACCGCGCACCTGCGAGGGCGCCACCGGCCCCCGGTAGTGGACGTGCTCGGCGAGGTCGAGGCGCTCGATCGCTCCCCGCACCGCGGCGAGCTCGCCCTCGTCGGGGCCGTGGAGGTCGACCCGCAGCCGATGGCCCGCGGCGAGGACGAGGGCGGCGGCCTCCACCAGGGCGACGGGCCGCTTGCGCGCGTGGAGGCGGGCCACGAAGGCGACCACGGGCACCTCGCCCTCGGCCGGGGGGCGCGCCCGGCCCTCGTCCGGGGCGATGCCGTTGCGGATCCGGTGGATCGTGAGCGGGCCGTGCGCCACGCGGGGGAGGTCGGCCGCCTCGGCCTCGGTGAGGGCCAGGCCGGCGGTGGTGCGGCCCAGCAGCGGCCGGGTCAGGAGGGCGTCGAGGGCGCGCGTGCTGCGTCGCGGGTCGCTGCGCACCATCCCGTGCGGCTGCACGACGATCCGCGCGCGCGAGCGCGCCAGCAGCCCGGCCGGCAGCTGCACGAGGTCGCGGGCCAGGTGCAGGTGCACGACGTCGCTGTCCGTGGCGAGTCGTCGCACCGTGCGCCACAGCGCCGGCGACCACAGGCCCGCGAACCCGAGTCCCGGCAGCCGGCGCACCCGGTGCAGGTGCACCTCCACGCCGGGCAGGTGCACCTCGGCGAGGCCGTCCCATCCGGCCACGAGCCGGACCCGGTGCCCGCGGGCGGCGAGCTCGCGGCACTGGGCGAGCGCGACGGTGGTCGGACCCCCGTAGCTCCCGGCCGCGTCGATCAGCGTCAGGACCTGGGTGATCGTGAGCCGATCCTGGGCCGCGGCGCCCGTGGCGCCCGTGATGGCCGGCTCAGACATCCAGGGCGCTCCACACCAGCTCCGCGAACCGCTCCGGGGTGTGGGCCAGGATCGGCGGATCCTGGATCCAGCCGCCCCAGGCGGCCCGCGCGCTCGTGAGGGCGGCCGTCAGCCCCGCCTCGTCGGGGACCGGGCAGCGGTGGACGCCCGGCATGCCGTCGAGCGACGCGGCGACCCCGCTCTGCTCGCTCACCACGACCTGCAGGCCCGCGGCCAGCGCCTCGTTCGCGACCAGACCCCACACCTCCTCGGTGGAGGGGAGCACGAGGGTGTGGTGGGGGGCCATCGCAGCGGCGACCTGGTCGGCGGGCAGATGGCCGTGGAAGGTCACTGCTGCCCCGAGCTCGGTGCTCAGGGCCTCCAGCCTGCGGCGCTGACTCCCGTCGCCGACGACGGCGAGGGAGTCCTGCGGCGTCGCGATCCGCGCGAAGGCACGGATGAGGGTGTCCACGTTCTTGCGGGGGATGAGCTGGCCGACGTAGACGAACCGGTGGCCTGCGACTGGTCCCGCGCCGGGACTGGTACTCGCGCGGGCCCTGGCGGCGGCGTCGGCGATGGAGACGACGTCGACGGGGTTGAACCCGACGTGGATGCGCTCGGTCGGCACGCCGAAGGATCCCACGGCCGCCGCGGCGGCCGCCCCCGGCACCACGACGGCGCCGAGGGAGCGGAACCAGCGCGCCCGCGCCAGGGCGACCGGGCCGCGCCGGAAGGTGTGGGAGTCGGCGGTCGACTCGTAGAACCCGACCACCCGTGCGCCGCGCCGACGGGCATGTCGGGCGAGCTGCCAGTACACCGGCGCCTCCCACCCCCCGACGACGACGTGGGTGGCGTCGTCGAGCAGCCGGTGCGCGGCGGACGAGGCGACCGGGACCTCCCGTCGCCCCACGCGAGGACGCCGCACGGGGAGCGTGATGCTGCGGTAGCGGTCGTCGTGGTGGTCGAACCAGTCCTCGCCCCGGCCCTGCGCGTCCGGTGACCGGCGGTCCGCGGTGAGCCCCACGGACACGGGCATGCGCTCGGCGAGTGCGGACCAGACCGGACGCCGGTACGGGGCGTCGAGGTTGGTGAGCCACCACAGGTGCACGAGGACTTCCTAGCGGTTCGGCGCCGCAGCGGGAACCGTGGGGAGAGGGACGACAGCGATCTTGTCCCAACCTTCAGACTCACACACCCCCGACCGGCCGTTCCGCCGACCGGACCCGCGCGGACGGTTACAGTCGGCACCGTCCGGCCGCCGCGCAGGACCCGCGCGGACCCTCGGGCTCCGAGGGCGCGACGTGGGGTCCTGCGACCACGAGAGACCCCGATGTTCAGCTATGTGATCAACCACTTCTCCCCGCCGGGTGGGCCCGCACATCTGCGCCACAGCACCGCCCTCGCCGCCTCGCTGGCCGCCGCGATCGACCTCGTGGACCAGGTGGTGGTGGTCGACGGGTCCGCCGAGCCCGACGAGACCCTGCGCGAGACGCTGGGCGAGACGTTGGGCGGGAAGCTGGTCGCCTACGTCCACGACGGACGTCGGCTGTCCTTCGCCGAGGGGTACAACCGCGGGCTGGCGGCCGCCTCCGGCGCGTGGACCGTCCTGGCGGCCTCGGACGTGTATCCGCACCCGCAGGCCCTGCGCTCGGCCGCCCGGCTCGTGGAGCGCGTGGGAGCCGAGACGATCGGCTGCATCATCCCCCGCCTGACCTCCTCCGACCTGCCGCTGCAGGAGACGCGCAGCCACTTCCTCTCGCGCCCGGTGCGGGTGCCGCTGATGACGCTGAACCTGAACATGTTCCCGACCGCCTACCTGCGCGAGCTGGGCGGCATCCCGGAGCAGCCCGGGGGCAACTTCAACGACGTCCTGCTGGGCGCGCGCATCCACCGCAGCGGCCGCAGCATCTGGATGGTCCCGGACCGGGTCCCGCACTACGGGTCGCTCACCCTGGAGGCCGGCGGGTCCTCGGCGTCGGTCTCCCGCGATCGCGCGTTCATGGCCGAGCACCATCCCGACCTGGTGTCCGCTGAACGGTTCTGGGGGCTCAGCGTCCGGGCCCAGAGCGGAGGTCACCCCGGCCTCGCGCGGATGCTGCGCCTGGCGTCGGTGGCGCCCGCGGGCCGACGCGCCCGGGTGGACGCCCGTGTGCTCACCCTGCACACCGCGCTGCGCAGCCTCAGCCCGACCCGGTCCGGGGAGCCCCGTGGGTGACGGCAGGGCCGGGGCCCGATGACCGAGCCGATGACCCGGCCGTTGACCGGACCCCGCTCCTCGGCCGTCGTCCTGCTCGCGGCCACGGGGCTGGGCACCCAGGTGGTGACGGCGGTGCTGCTGGCCCTCACGGCGCGCCGGGTCGAGCCGGCCGAGTTCGGCCACGTCGCACTCGCCCTCTCCCTGGCGGCCAGCGCGGCCCTGCTCCTGGACTTCGGGACCTCGGCGTACTGGGTGCGCGAGGTGTCGGCGGGCACGATGACGCCGGCGCACGCCCTCGCCTCGGCCACGCGCAAGTGCGCGGTCGCGGGTGCCCTCGGCGTGCTCGCCGCCCTCGCGGGCCTCGGGTGGGGGGTCGACCTGCTCTGGTACGTCGGCCTGCTCGGGATCGCGACCGTCGTCTACCAGTCCTCGGTGATCCGGCTGCGCTGGCGCTCGCGGGTGGCGGCCCTCGCGATGGTCCAGGCGGCGGAGCGGGTGCTGGCGGCCGCGCTGTTCCTGGTGCTGGTGGTGCCCGTGGGCCTGGTCGCCTCCCACGCGTTCGTCCTGGCCGGCGTCGCCTCCCAGGTGTCGGTGGGGGCGGCGCTCCACCTGCGCTCGCTCGCGGCGGACGGACGACGCGACCTCGCGGTCCGCAACCCGTGGCGCGGCGCCACCGCCTTCGGCGGGATGGCGCTGGTCGGGTTCGCGCAGGGCAACGACATCGCGCTGCTCGGAGGCCTCGGCGGTGCCGCTGCGGCCGGCACGTACGGCGCCGTCAACCGGTGGATCCAGCCGATGGCGGTTCTCGCCGGCTCGGTCACCCAGTCGATGATCCCCTCCATCGCCGCCCAGGGGTCCGACGCGCAGGCGTGGCGTCTGGTGCGCCGCCGCTCGGGCCTGCTGCTCGCCGCCGCCGCGGTGGCGGTCGTCCTGATCCTCGGCGCCCCCTGGCTGGTGCCGGCGGCGCTGGGGGACGGCTACGCCGACTCGGTCGCGGTGCTGCAGGTCCTGGCGGCCGCCTCGATCCCGGCGATGCTGAACCAGTTCCTCGCCGGGGCGCTGCAGGCACGGCGGCACGAGCGCTTCGTGGTGCGGCTCTTCGCGGCGGTGATCGCCCTGGAGCTGCTGCTCATCGCGCTGCGCCCCGACGCGCTGTGGGCCGCGGGTGCCGTGCTCGTGACGCAGGTCGGCTTCGGTCTCGGCCTCGCGTGGCGGTGGCGCCGACTCGTGCGCGACGCGGCGGGCCGAGCGGACTGAGTGGGCTGAGCGGGCTGCGTCGGGCTGGGTCCGGCCCCGCCGAGGATCAGCGGGCCGCGTCGGCCAGCATCGCGACGATGCCCTCGCCCATGCGCTCGACCATCCCGGCCAGGTCCGGGTGGGCCCACTGCTGCCGCGGCCGCCGGGACGCCTCGCTCATCGCCGCGGCGAGCGAGGCCGGGTCGGGGTCGGCCGCGATCAGCGACGCGCCCGGCGTCAGGTAGGCGGCCTCGGGGGCGTGCCGCGCGGTCGACGTCGTCACGATCGGGCGGCCCATCGCCAGGGCCTCGACGGCGACCAGGCCGATCCGCCCGGGCACCACCAGGGCGCCGCAGGTGTCGGCGACGGCCGCCTTCACCGGTCCCTCGGCATAGCCGAGGAGGGACACCTGGCCCCGAGCGATCGCCGGCCGGAGTCGGGCGCCGTCGGGGCCCTCGCCCGCGACCAGCACGTGCAGGTCGCTGCCCTGCGACGCCAGGACCTCCAGCGCCGCGGCGAGGAGGTCGAGGCGCTTGGTGGCGTCGAGGGCCCCGAGGAACGCCACGAGCGGCCGGCCCTCCTGATGGGCCAGCGCCGCCGCCGCGGGCAGCGCCGCTCGCGGGCCGTCGAGGTAGGAGACGTCGACGCTGTTCATGACGGTCGTGATCGCACGCGCCCCCGCACGGCGGGCCAGCGCGGCGCCGTCCTCGGTGTAGGCGAAGACGCGGTCGGCGCGGCGCATCATCCAGCGCTCGAGCGCGAGGTCCGTCGGGTGGGGGCGTGCGACGTAGGACCCGACGTGGCCCCACAGGCCGCGCGCGACCCGGCGTCGGGTCAGGGCGCGCCAGCTGTCGAGTGAGGTGGCCTGCAGTCCGGTGATCACGGCGTCGCCCGGCCTCACCCCGCGTGCCGAGCTCAGGTGGACCGTGCGGCCCGCCACCCGCACGCGGCGCGCGGGGACGGGTTCGGACCAGGACGCCGGAGCCGCGCGGTCGCCGCGGCTGTGGGCGAGCGGGGGATCGGGGAAGCGGACCCGCAACCGCACGCCCTGCGCCCGGAGGTGCTGGGCCAGGCCCTCGAAGAACGGACGACGGTAGACCGGCACGTAGGGCTGGTAGATCCAGACGGTGGGGCAGGGGGTCGTCATCGCCTCGACACTTTATGTCCAGGCTCGCGGTCCGTCACCGGTCAGGTGCGCAGGTCCTCGTGGTGGGCGCGGTACCAGGCCAGGGTCGAGGCGAGGCCCTCCCGCAGTCCGATCCGCGCCTCCCACCCGGCGCGACGCAGCAGCGAGACGTCCATCAGCTTCTGCGGGGTGCCGTCGGGCTTGGTGGTGTCCCAGCGGGTCTCCCCGGTGAAGCCGACCAGCTCGGCGATGGTCTCGGCGATCTCCTTGATCGTCACGTCGGTCCCGGTGCCGACGTTGACCTGGCTCGGGCCGTCGTAGTGCTCGAGGAGGAACAGGCAGGCGGCGGCCATGTCGTCGACGTGGAGGAACTCCCGACGCGGCGACCCGGTGCCCCAGTTCACGACCTCGCGCGCCCCGGTGGCCACGGCCTCGTCGTAGCGGCGCAGCAGCGCCGGCAGGACGTGGGAGCCGGTGGGGGAGAAGTTGTCGCCGGGGCCGTAGAGGTTGGTCGGCATCGCCGAGATCCACGGCAGCCCGTGCTGGCGCCGCACCGCCTGGACGCCCAGGATGCCGGCGATCTTGGCGATGGCGTAGGCGTCGTTGGTGGGCTCCAGCGGCCCGGTGAGCAGGTACTCCTCCTTCAGCGGCTGCGGCGCCAGGCGCGGGTAGATGCAGGAGGAGCCGAGGAACAGCAGCCGCTCGACGCCGTGCTCCAGCGCCGCGTCCATGACGTTGGTCTGGATCTGCAGGTTCACCGAGAGGAAGTCGGCGGGGTAGGTGTCGTTGGCGAGGATGCCGCCCACCTTCGCGGCGGCGAGCACGAGGTAGCGCGGCCGGATCGTGGCCAGGGCGTCGAAGACGCGCGCGCGGTCGGTGAGGTCGAGCTCGCTGCTGCTGTGGCCGTGCAGGTCGGTGAAGCCGGAGGCCTCGAGGGTGCGGCGGATCGCGGAGCCCACCAGGCCCCGGTGCCCGGCCACGTAGAACGGCGCGTCCCGGTCCAGCGGACGCGGCGCGAAGGCGGCGTCCTCGCTCACGGCCGGCCCCAGGAGGGGAGGTGCACCCGGTCGATCCAGCCCCCGCCCGCGTGCTCCAGGGCGGCGATGTCGGCGTCCACCATCAGCCGCGCCAGGGCCCGGCCGTCGACGGTGGCCGTCCAGCCGAGCTTGTCGGCGGCCTTGCTGGGGTCGCCGATGAGCGCGTCGACCTCGCTGGGGCGCAGGTAGCGCTCGTCGAAGCGCACGTGCTCCTCCCAGTCCAGGCCGGCGTGGCCGAAGCTGATCTCGAGGAACTCGCGCACGGTGATGCCCAGGCCGGTGGCGAGCACGAAGTCCTCGGGCTCGTCGGCCTGCAGCATCCGCCACATGCCCTCGACGTACTCCGCGGCGTAGCCCCAGTCGCGCACGGCGTCGAGGTTGCCCATGTAGAGGTGCTGCTGCGTCCCGGCGGCGATCGCGGCCACCGCGCGGGTGATCTTGCGGGTCACGAAGGTCTCGCCGCGCCGCGGCGACTCGTGGTTGAACAGGATCCCGTTCACCGCGAACATGCCGTAGGCCTCGCGGTAGTTGCGAGTGATCCAGTAGCTGTAGAGCTTCGCCGCCGCGTAGGGCGAGCGGGGGTGGAACGGCGTCGTCTCGCTCTGGGGCGGCGGCATCGCGCCGTACAGCTCCGAGGACGACGCCTGGTAGAAGCGGGTGTCGATGCCCGCCAGGCGCACCGCCTCGAGCATCCGGACGGTGCCGGTGCCGGTGGTGTCGGCGGTGTGCTCGGGCTCGTCGAAGGAGACCCGCACGTGCGACTGCGCCGCGAGGTTGTAGACCTCGTCGGGCCGGATCTCGGAGAGCAGCGTGACCAGCCGGGCGCCGTCGCTGAGGTCGCCGTAGTGCAGGAACAGCCGCGCGTCGGGCTCGTGCGGGTCGACGTAGAGGTGGTCGATGCGGTGGGTGTTGAACGTCGAGGCGCGCCGGATCAGGCCGTGCACCTCGTAGCCCTTGGCCAGCAGCAGTTCGGCGAGGTAGGAGCCGTCCTGCCCGGTGATGCCGGTGATGAGTGCGCGCTTGAGTCTGTCGGGGGACGCCACGGGGCCACCTTCTCATGCACGAGCGGGGTCGGCGTGGCCTAGGCTGCGGCCACGATGACGGATCGAGGGGCGCCGCTGCTGACGGTCGTCCTGCCGAGCCGTGATCTGGTGGGCGACGCCGCCGCGTCGCTGATCGCGCGGTGCCACGCTCTGGTCGCCTCCGGCCTCGACGTCGAGCTCCTCGTGGTCGACGACCGGTCGCCGGTGGCGCGGGAGGGCGCCGAGGCGGAGCCGTTCCGCGCCTGGATCCGCGAGACCGCGGCCGCCGGCTCGCGCGTGCGTCTGGTCGTCGGGGACGGCGTCGGGGTGGCGGCCGCGCGCAACCGGGGCGCGGGGGCGGCACGCGGTCGCTACCTCTGGTTCGTGGACGACGACGACGACTGGGGTCCCGACGGCGCTGCCACCCTCCTCGACGCCGCCCTCGCCCACGACGCCGACGTCGTCATGGCCGACGCGGTCCTCGTGCGCCACGGGCGGGTCGGGCGGGCGCAGGTCGTCGCGGACGGGCGCGGCGCGGGCGAGGCGAGCGGCGCACGGGTGGTCGAGGACCTGGTGGCGGGGCGGGTGAGCGGGCACCTCTGGAACAAGCTGCTGCGCCGCGACCTGGTGGTGGCCGCCGGGTTCCCCGACCTGCTGCGCCACTCCGACCTCGCGGGACTGCTCCGGCTGCTCCCGGCCGCCGGACGGGTCGTGCGGGTGCCGACCCCGGTCTACACCTACCGCGTGCGTGACGGATCGCTGCTGACCGGCGACCGGATGCGCTGGCGCGACCTGCCCGACTGTCTGGACCTGGCCCGCGAGGTCGGCCCGGCGCCGGCGGTGGAGGTCTTCGCCGTGGTCAAGGTCGCCGTGCCGCTGTTCCAGGACGTCGCGCGCCGGGGCACGAGCCTGCCGCCGTCCGAGGCCGCGGAGGCCCGGGCGTGGGTGCGGGCCGCACTCACGCCGCGGCGGATCGTCGCCACCCTGCGGTCGGGGCGGCCCGTCGCCGCCCTCGGTGCCCTCGTGATGCGGGCGGCGCCGCGCGTCTACGCCGGGGTCTACCGGCGTCGGCGGGCCGGGTCGGTGCGGCCCGGCCGCGGGTAGGATCACGCCGTGCGGGGTGGGAGCGGTCGGGAGGCGGACCCCACCGCACCGGTCGTGGCGATCGCCTTCACCCCGGCCTCGCGCAGCGATGCGCTGAACCTGCGGGGCCGCAGCGCCGACACGGCGTCGAGCTACTACCGCTCGATCGCGGTCGCCTTCACCACCCATCAGCGGTTCTCCTCCGCCCGGCTCCAGCTCGTCACGACCGTCGAGCCGCCGAGCCCGTGGCGGGAGGTCTTCGCCGACCTCGGGGTCGAGATCGTCCTGGTGCCCTTCGCGCACAGTCCGCAGCCGCGGTTCGCCCCGGCCTGGAACGCCTCGCTCTACACCCTCGACGCGCTGGACCACTACCGCAGCTCCCCGGCCCGCGCGGTCCTGCTGCTGGATCCGGACGCCCTGGCCGTCGGCGACCTCGGGGGACTCCTGGCCGAGGCCGAGCAGGAGGTGCTGGTCTACCGGCTGCCGCTCATCCCCGACCGCACGAGCAACGGACTGTCGCCGCGCCAGGCCGGACTCATCCACGCCGAGCTCGATCCCCGCTTTCAGGGCCCGGTAGCCCAGGTCGGGGGCGAGTTCCTGGGGTTCGCACCGGCCTCGCTGCAGGAGTGGTGGCCGCGGGTCGAGCTCGCCTACGCGGACTCGGTCGCGCGCACCGCCGCCGGTCGTCTGCCGCGGATGTCCACCGAGGAGCACCTGCTGACCTTCGCGCTGCGCGACGTCGCGACCCGTGACTGCGCCGATCGCGTGCAGCGCATCTGGACCGCGCCCCGCTACCGGTCGCACGACCATGTGTCCGACGACGTCGTGGTGTGGCACCTGCCCGCCGAGAAGGACCGCGGCATCGCCCGGATCGCCCGCTGGATCCTGCCGGGAACGGGCCGGCACGCCGGCGGGTCGGGCCTCGACGACGCCGCGCTGCGGTGCCGGCTCGCCCGCGAGCTCGGCGTCGGTCCCCGCGCTCCGGGGCGGTGGGCCTACGACACGTTCGCCCGGGCCGTCCGCCGGCTGCAAGCCCGTCGGTCGGTGCGATGAGCCGTCGGGTCGTCGTCGAGCTCGAGGGCACGGGGCACCGGCTCTCCTACGTGCGACTGCTGCTGGAAGAGTCCCTCGCCCGGGGCCACGAGACGGTGCTGGTGCTGCCCCCGGCGTGGGCGACGCTGCCGGAGGCCGGTCCGCTGGTGCGGGACCTCGCCCGGCTGCCCGGCGAGCCCCGGGTCACCGTCGTCACGGCGTCCGACCTGCGGCACCTGGACGAGGAGCCGTTCCTCGCCGGGGACGCCGGGGCGGACCGGCTCGTGGTGATCCCCGACGCCGACCGCCATCTCTCCGGTCGGGGCCTGTGGCGGCTGGCGCGTCGTCATCGGCTGAGCCTGCTGCTGATGCGGGGCCGGCCCGAGGGTGCCCGGCCCCGGGACCGGGCGCGGTTCCTGGTCAAGCGGGTGCTCGCCGGCGTGCTGCGCGCCCGGGGCCATCGCGTGGTGGTGCTCGCCAGCTTCCTCGCCCCGGCCGCGCCGGGTCGGGTCGCCGACCCGGTGGTGCTCCACGACGACCCCGACACCCGGGCGCAGCTGGCCGGGGAGCTCGCCCTCGACGCGGAGCGGCGGTGGCTCGGGGTGTTCGGTGCCCTGGACCGACGCAAGAACCTCGAGACCGTCGTGGCCGCGCTCACCGCCGGTGCGCTGGATCCCGACCGGCACGGTCTGGTGCTGCTCGGTCAGGTCCGCCCCGAGTACGCCGGGACGCTCGAGGGGCTGGTGACGCGCCTGGACCGGCACGGCGTGGCGGTGCGGAGCGTGCCGGGGTTCACCTCCCCCGAGCGCCTCGACGCCGCGATCGCCCTCGTCGACGCCGTCGTGGTGGCCTACTCCAACGCGGGCCCCAGCGGGATCGCGGCGCGGGCGGCGGCGCTCGGGACCCGGGTGCTCGCGGCGGGGTCCCCGACGCTGCGGGAGGACGCGGAGCGCGTCCCCGACCACGTGCGGTGGGACGAGTTGACCCCCGAGGGCCTGGTCCGGCTGGTGCAGGACACCGCCGGGCTGCCGCGCCCGGTCCCGCTGCCCTCGGGCTCGACCGCCTTCGGTGACGCCCTGCTCTAGCGCGTCCCCGTCGGTCCGCGGCGGACCTCGCGGCGTCGCCGCACCGAGGTCCCGTCGGTCTCCGGAGCCGGGCGCCGCGCCGTCACCCACGTCATCACCGCCAGCAGGGCCGCGGCGGCACCGACCGCCTGCAGCAGCGACCCGCGCAGCACGATGATCCCGTAGAACGGCAGGATCGCCCCCTGCAGCGAGGTGAAGGTCGCGGCCGAGGAGCCGAGCGCGATGTAGCGGTCGTCGGCGCGGCGCACGGCGTAGCCCAGCGCCAGGAGCGCGGCGCAGACCCCGAGGGTGCCGAAGTTGATGTACGCCTCGGCCCAGACCGGCGCCGAGAGGTTGGTGAAGCGGTAGCCGCGGAACTCCCCGACCAGCACGCCGGTGTCCACCGGCTTGCTCGCCCAGACCGACCGCGGCACCCAGAAGAACACCACGCCGAGCAGCTGGTTGCCCGCCGTGACGCCCTGGGCGGTCACGTAGGTGATGGTGTTGGCGAGCTGGGCGAAGGAGTCGAAGTCGCCGCTGGTGCGCAGGGAGTCGAACTCGGGTGCGCGCAGGGTCAGTCCGGTGGCCTCCCGCCGGAACACGTCGGCCAGCGGGAAGACCAGGACGAAGGCCCCCACGATGGTGGGCACGAACGCGCGCACCCGCGCCGGCGTGTCAGCGGCCCCGAGCAGGACGATGGTGCTGATCACGACCGTGCCGAAGGAGATGCGGGCGCTGCTGGAGATGTTGACCATGAACGCCAGCAGCGCGGCGGTCAGGATCAGGTGCGGGGTGAAGGGCACCTGCCCGCCTGCGGCCCGCACCGCGCGGCGGTGGCGCACGAGCGCGTGGAGGGTGACCAACGGGAGGGCGAGCGCCAGTCCGTTCGCCAGTGCCGCGATCGTGGGGTTCCCCCACGCGGCCGTGGTGGCGAGGGAGAGGCGGTCGCGCGATCCGAGGTAGTTCGAGGGCCCGACTCTGAGGATGATGAGCACACAGCCCACGAGCGCGAGCGGGACGACGCGGCGCAGCCGGTCGCCGTCGAGGATGCGGGAGGACCCGGCGACCCGCACGGCGGTGCCCCCGGTGCGGCGGGTCGAGCGGGCGGCGGCGAGTCGACGGCCCAGCTCGATGAACACGATGCTGACCGCAATCAACCGCGCGGCGGTGAGCACCGCGGCCGGGACGAGGCCGGGCGTGGTGTCCGGCTCGGTCAGGGTGCGCACCTGGAGGTTGCCGGCCAGCCCGAAGAAGACGTAGACGAACATCAGCAGTGCGAGCCAGTAGAGCTGCGCGGTGCCGCGTGCTGCGAGCACCGAGAGGCGCAGTGCCGCCCACACCAGCACCAGGGTCAGCAGGGTCGAGGCCTCGCTGCCGACGCCCTGGGCGAGGACGACCGTCGGGACGATCACCCCGAGGACACCGAACGAGCCCAGGCCCACGATGGCGCCCGGACGCCAGTCGGCGCGACCGACGCTGGCCGGCGCAGGGATCGTCACCGGCCCATCCTAGGAGTCGGGCATCGCGGTGTCCTGAGCACCGTGGCACCCGACCGACCACGGGGGCGCGACCAGCGCCCCGGCCCCGCTCTCGGCCCTGGCCCTGGCCCGGGGGCCTAGACTCCAAGAACCGGAGGGGATCGCAGGCGAGGAGGGTCGCGGGTGCCGCGTGGAGGGATCGTGGCCTCGCTCGTCGTCGCCACCCGCGGTCGCGAGTCCCTGTTGGCGCGGCTGCTGGAATCGATCTCGCACCTCGACCCGAGCGCGATCCAGGTCGTCGTCGTCGACCAGAACCTCGACGACCGGGTGACCCGCCTCCTCGCCGCCGGCGGCATCGAGGTGCTCCACGTGCGCGTGCCCTGGGCCAATGCGAGCCGAGCTCGCAACCTGGGCGCCGCGCTCGCGCGCGGGCGGTGGATCGCCTTCCCCGACGACGACTGCTGGGCTCGCAGCGACACCCTGCCCGGCCTGCTCGCTGCGATCGGGTACGCCGAGCAGGTGGGGGCGACGGTGGTGACCGGTCCGATCCGGGACGAGCACGGTGAACCCCACATGCGGCGGTGGGCGGCGACCTCGCGGAGCCTGACCGTGGCGGACATCCGTGAGTGCGCAATCGAGGCGACGACGGTGGTCCGGCGGGAGGAGTTCCTGGCCGTCGGCGGTTTCGATCCGCGGTTCGGTCCCGGTGCGCGCTTCCACGCTGCGGAGGGCGATGAGCTGCTCGTCCGACTCGACCGCGCGCAGCAGGGGTGGTCGGGCTGGTACGACACCGGCTTCTCCTTCGGGCATCCGCGACGCGTCGCGGGCACCGATCGCGCCTCGGTCCGACGGACCTTCCGGTACGCCATCGGAGCGGGAGCCGCGTGGGGCAGGCATCCGCGGTCCGCTCTCGCGGGCTCCACGGGTTACGCGATCGTCGAATCACTCGGTGCCCTGCTGCTGCGTCGGCCGAGGCCGTGGCTGGTCGCCGACCGTCTCGCCCGGGCCGCGGGGATCCTCGTGGGCGCGGTCCTCGGCGTCTTCACGTTCCACCGGCCGCGCGAACGGCAGGAGCGTCGGCGTCTGCAGCACCTCCTCCACGAGGACCTGCGCGAGGCCCGTGTCCGTGAGTGGCAGCGGGAGTGACGTGAACACGTCGGCAGGTTCGCCGCGTCGGATGGGCGCGCTGCTGCGCTACTTCCTCGCACCCGCGGAGCGCCGCCTCTACCGAGCCGCGTTGGCCTGGGGGGTCGCCGCCGCGTCGGCCAGCGCGCTGATGGCGGCGCTGACCGTCCCCATCATCGGGTGCGTGGAAGGGCGCTGCCCCGCCGCCCTGGGCGGTGCGAGCGGCGACGCCGCCGTCCTCACCGCCGCGGCCCTAGGGCTGGCCGTGGTGCTCGGGCGTCTCGCGGTCCTCGCGCGCGCCTCCTGGACCCTGACCCGGTTCCACCAGGCCGCCCAACGCCGCACGACGGTGCGGTTGCTGGAGGTCTACCTGCACCTGCCGTGGCGCCAGTTCCTCCAGCACAATCAGTCCCACTACCTGCAGCGAGCGCTGACGACCGCCACCGACGCCGCCTACTCGGCGAACCTGTGGATCGGGCTGGTGAGCTCCAGCGTCACGGTCGCGCTCCTCTCCGTGGTCGTCCTGGTCACCGCCGAGCCGCTCGTCCTGGTCGGGTTGGCCGGACTGGCGGCGACCGGAGGCGCACTCACCGCCTGGGTGAACCGCCGGATGCGATCGGCCTCGGAGGAGCGGGAGGAAGCCGTCCGCAGTTCGACGATGGTGCTCACCGAGTCGCTGACCTCGTTCAAGGAGATCCGTTCCTACGGGCAGGAGCGGCTCTTCATCGACCGGGCCGATCGTGATCTGGGCGTCCTCGCGCGCGCGAACCGGCGGCTCACCTTCCTGCCCGACCTTCCCCGGCTGCTGTTCGACGCCCTCGGCGTCGTCGTCGTGCTGCTGCTCGCCGCAGCATGGGTGCTCGTCGGGCGCGACCTCGGTGATCTGCTGCCCACCCTGATCTTCCTGGCGGTCGTCGCGCGCAGCCTGCAGCCGGCGCTCGTGGGGATGTTGTCCACCCGAGCCTCGCTCTCGGGCGCGATCATCAACGTCGAGCTGGTGCTCGCGGAGTTCGCACGCGCGGACCTCGCGCAGCCCGAGGTCCGTCTCCCGGTGCGGACCGGGGAGGCCCCCGCGCTGGTGCTCGACGGCGTCTCGTTCCGTTTCGGGGAGGACGGACCGCTGCTGCTCGACGGGGTGGACCAGCGGATGCCGCTGCCCGCGTGGGTGGCCATCGTCGGTGCGTCCGGCTCCGGCAAGTCGACCCTGCTCGAGCTCGTGTGCGGGCTCGGGCACCCCGACGTCGGCCGCGTGCAGCTGTGCTGGCCGACCGACGCGGGGGCCGGTGGGCCGGTGATCTGCTACGTCCCGCAGCAGGTGGCCCTCCTCGACGGCTCGCTCGCCGAGAACGTGGTGTTCGGTGCCGGGGAGCCCGACGAGACCCGACTCGCCGAGGTCCTCGCCGTCGTCGCCCTCGACGATGTCGTCGCGCGTCTGCCCGAGGGACTGCGAACTCGCCTCGGACCGAACGGGACCTCGCTCTCCGGCGGGCAGCGCCAGCGCGTCGCCCTGGCCCGTGCGCTGTACCGCGGCCCCGATCTGCTGCTGCTCGACGAGGCGACCTCGGGGCTGGACGAGACGACCGAACGGCGGGTCCTGGCCGGCATCCGTGAGGCCTGTCCCGCGACCTCGGTGCTGATCGTCACGCACCGCCCCGGGATGCTCGACCTGGCCGACACCGTGCTGTCGCTGGACTCCGGCCGCCTGACCCGTCAGGTCTGACCGTCGGGTCAGGACCGGTGCCCGCCTCCCCGTCGCCACGGCACGAGCGGAGGGGGCGAGGTCGTGGGTCGGGTCGAGGTCGCCGACCAGCCCGAACCGAGCCGACGCCGCACGACGGTCCGGTCCCACTCCAGCGTGCGGTAGGCCGTGAACGACATCCGGCGCCGATACCACGGCCACAGCAGCCCGGTCACGAGCAGGAGCCTGCGCAGCGGGCGGCTCCAGCGCGGCCAGCTGTCACCGGGACGATCGCCGATCGTGGAGGCCACTTCGCGCGGTCGGACGAGAGGCGGGTCGGCCACGAGGAACCGCATCCTCCCCGCGACCCGAGGGGGCCAGTCCGAGGGCCCGATGAGGGGGAGCGTCGCGCCGACGAGGAGCTCCGCGGCCGCACGGTTGAGCACGTAGCCCAGCGCGCAGTCCGGCGGCACGACGGTGGCCCACACCGTCGCGTGACCCAGGGCGGCCACCGGCTCGGGGACGACGATCGCGCCCCGGGCGTAGAGCAGCACCACCGTCGGCTCGTCGTCGGGGACCCTGGTCCGGCACCACCCCACGAGGGTCGTGAGGTCCTCCACCTGCGGTGGCGTCACGTCGTCCTCCAGCACCACCGACCAGTCCTCCCCGCGAACCGCCGCCTCGCGCTGGGCCCGCAGGTGGGCCAGCGCACACCCCACCTCGCCGTCGGTGAGGGTCCGTCGCACCACGAGCCGGCAGCCGCGGACGTCGACCCAGTCGGCCGGTGGTCGGCCGTCGAACCGGACGGCGGGGTCGAGCAGGTCCACACCCTCGACCCGGCTCACCCGCAGACCGGCTCGCTGCAGGTGGGCGCAGACCTCGGCGCCCCGCCAGGACCGGCGGAGTCCGAGGACGCGCACCGTGAACGGCGCGGCGGTCGGTCCCGCCTGCTGCTCACCCGTCACGTCGTACCTCGGGCTCGGCGTCGCCCGGGGGGGCGCAGCCATGCCGGCTGCAGGGCAGCGCGGGCGATGCGGGCACGACGCTCCAGATCCCCCACGTCCTGCGCCTGCAGCCGGCGGAGGGCGGTCACAGCGTCGGTGGTGCTCCTGACCAGTCCGCAGTGCTCGGCCACCGTGGCGGGCAGCCCGCGGAACGCCTCGGGCGACCCGAGCACCGGCACGCCGTGACCGAGGGCCTCGACGGTCTTGATCTTCGTCCCGCCGCCCGCCCGGAGCGGGATGATCACGACATCGGCCTCCCGGTACAGCGGCGCGAGTTCGGGGGCGTCGGCCACCAGCCGGACGTCGGGCAGCACCTCCAGCCGCCTCCGGAGCGCCGCCGGGGGCGCGAGACCGGCGATCACGAGCCGACCGCGCAGGCCCGCGCGGTGCAGCGCCGCGCGCATCGGCCCCACCAACCAGCGCACCGCCTCCTCGTTGGGGGGGTAGTCGAGCGTGCCGACGAACAGGATCGTCGGTGTCGCCGGGACCGCGCGAGCCGGCCGTGGTGTCAGGGGTCCGATCCGGTTCGGGCGGACGTCGACCGGCCGCGCCCCGCCGCGCCGCGGGCGCAGCCGGGGTCGGTCGGTCGCGGAGGCGAGGTGGAGGCGGTCGTAGTGTCCTCGCAGCCGTCGTTCCACGCCCACGTACTGGAGCGCGGTGAGCCCGCAGACCAGCGCCTCGCGGTAGCGCCCGAGCCGCCACAGGCTCCCGGCCACGCTGCGCAGCGTCGTCGACTCGCGATCGTCCAGGTCGAGCTCGCGCACCGAGTCGGACGTCCCCAGGTGCCGGGCCACCTCGTGGACGTGCGACCGGAACGTCACGACACGGGAGGCGGGCACATCGGCGAGCCGCAGGTCGGGGTCGGGCAGATGCCAGGCGGCGGTGTACTCCGGGCGCCACCAGGCGAGGACGGGCAGCAGGCGCGCGAGCCGTCGCACGCCGGGGCGGGCCTGGCGGGTGGGCAGCTCCACCACGTCGGCGATGGCCTCGATCGGACGACGGTCGGTGGGATCGTCCCCGACGATGCCGACGACGACCTCGTGGTCCTCGGCCAGTTCGCGGGCCCAGTCCCATGCGCGCATCCGGGGGCCGCCGGCGGCGGGGTGGGGGACGAAGGCGGTCACCAGCAACGCCCGGGGGCGGTGGCCGGGGCTCAAGAGGGTCCTCCCCGAGGATCGTCGTCCCCGCTCAGGGCGGCCTCGAGCCGGGCCTGCACGGCGACCGGCCCGAACCGCTCCCGGAGCCGTACGGCGAGCGTCTCGGCACGGGTCCGCGCCGCTGAGGGGTCGGCGTGGATCTCCCGGAGCAGCGCGGCGGCATGGTCGACATCGGGCTCGGCCCACCGGTCACCGGCACGGTAGGGGATGGCCCAGCCGGGCTCGTGGGCGCGGACGGGAGTGCTCCGCACCCGCCAGGCGAGGTCGGGGTCGAGGTAGTCGACCTGCCCCGAGGCCGCCGTCATGACGAGCGGACGACCCCGCAGGGCCGCCTCGAAGGCGCCGAGTCCCCAGCCCTCGCTGCGGGGGAGCGCCAGGTGGACGTCGCCGAGATCGTGGAGTGCGGCGATCTCACCGTCGCTCAGGTCCGTCGCTCCGATCACCTGCACGGTCGGCGCACGTCGGGACCGCAGGAGCCGCGCGACGCTCGCCTGGGCGGTCGGGTGATGGCGGGTCGGAGCCGGTCGCCAGCGGTACCACCCGAGCGGGAGCCCGTAGCGCCAGCGCGTGACGTCGGTCGGAGTGGTCTTGAGCAGCAGCAGGGCCTCGCGGTCCCCCGCGAAGGCGCGGGCGAAGGCGCGCACCACGGCGTCGGTGCCCTTGCGGCGGGTGAAGGTGCCGATCGAGTAGTGGACGACGGCGCCCGCCTCGATCCGGGCGCGGATCTCGCGAGGGAGCCGGTGCCGCAGCCGCTCGTGATCCTGCGGTGAGGCGATCGTCGAGGGCGGGAGGTGCGGCACCACGTGCACCGGCACGCGGACGCCCTGCGCCGTGAACGTCTCGGCGTTCCACGTGCAGGGCACCATGACGGCGTCGAGCCGGTTGAGGATGTCCGCCCAGCCGTCCGGCAGGAGGGAGGTCTCCCAGGTGACGTAGCCGACGACGCGGCGCCCGGCGCGCCGCTCCTGCTCGATCAGGGGCGCGAGGTGGTCGGGGAAGAGGTGGAGAACCGTCACCCGGGCTCCGTCGTCGGGGGTGGCGAGTGCGCGGAGGAGTACCGGATCGTCGGTCGGGACGTGCCCCGGCATGACCGAGCGCCAGTCGTCGGGTCGGTCCAGGTGGGGGGCCCAGGTCACGCGGTGGCCCGCGGAGTCCAGCAGTCGCACGTACTCGCGACCAGCGATCCCGTACCCCTCGTGATCGCCGCGGCCGACCCACCTGACGTGCATGCGATCCAGTCTCTCAGGGCCGGCGTCGTGGTGGGCCGGGCTGTCCTGGAACGACGACGCCCGGCATCCCTGGGGGGTGCCGGGCGTCCTCGTGGTGCCGCGGTGGTTCAGGCGTTGATCATGCCGGCGCCGACGGTGATGCCGGTGGCTTCGTCGATGAGGATGAAGGAGCCGGTGGTGCGGTTGCGGGAGTAGGGGTCGGTGAGGAGGGGGACGGTGGTGCGGAGCTGGATGCGGCCGATCTCGTT